>NZ_JALQEK010000002.1:0-640221 GCF_023630765.1 Caballeronia sp. ATUFL_F2_KS9A
CAGGACGGCGATGAAATCACCCTGCGCGGATGGTGCCAGGGCGAGGGATATCGCGTGGGCTTCGGCGAATGCGCGGGACGGATTTTGCCGGCGCGCGGGTGAAACACCGCGGCCGGTCGTTGCGGGTCAGGCTTTCCTGACGAACTCGGTCTTGAGGCTCATCGCGCCGAAGCCCTCGATTTTGCAGTCGATGTCGTGATCGGCGTCGACGAGCCGGATGTTCTTGACCTTGGTGCCCATCTTGACGACGCCACCGCCGCCCTTGAGCTTCAGATCCTTGATGACGGTGACGGTGTCGCCATCGTGAAGAACGTTGCCCGCGGAATCGCGATAGACCTTCGCGGCGGGCTCCGATGCGGTATCCGTCTGCGCGGACCATTCGTGCGCGCATTCGGGACAGATGTACATGCCCGCATCTTCATAGGTGAATGCCGACTGGCATTGCGGACAGGGAGGTAAAGCGCTCATACGTTTCCTTGATGCCTCGTAGCGGAATTGAAGGCCGGAAAAGTATACCGCCGACCTCGCGCCGAACGACACGCTCGAACTCCTAACCGCGCCGCTCCCACCACGCAGCAGCGAGAAACGCGCACGCGGCCGCCGTCAGCACGCCGATGAGCGCATCGGCGCCGACGCGCTGCATCAGCGTGCCCGCGACGATCGGTCCGCCGAAACTCGCGACGCTCCACGAAGCCCCGACAATCGCCGTCGCCGAGACCAGCGACGGTCCGCGAAAGCGTTCGCCGCACGCGACGAGCGACAGCGTGTACACGCTGCCCGCCGCCGCGCCGGTCACGAAGAGCATCGGCCAGCAGATCCACGGATACGCGATCGCCCAAGGCAAAAGCGGCAGCAGCAGCGCGACGACCACGCCCGCGCCCGCATGCACCTTCGCGCGCCCGATGCGGTCGGCGAGCCAGCCGATCGGGAACTGCATCGTCGTATCGCCGAGCAGGATCGCCGATGCGAACAGCACGCCGATATCCTCGCCGACGCCGTGCGACATCGCGAAAAGCGGCATCAGCGAGAGCGCGAGCGTGTCGAAGAGCGCGAAAAAGCCCGTGCCGATCACGAGCGCGGGCATGCGCGGCAACACGCTGCGCCAGTCGCCGTGCTCGCCTTCTTCCGATGCCAGCGCGTGCGGCGCGCCGCGTATCGATGCGAGCGCGGGCAACGCCAGCAGAAAGATCGCCCCGCAGATGGCAAAGCGCATCGACGGCAAGCCGCCGATCACGCTGACGAGCACCGGGCCCGTCATCTGGAAGAGCGTGAAGTTGGTCGCGTAGATCGCGACGACGCGGCCGCGCGTGGAGTCGTCGGCGAGTTGCGTGACCCATGCTTCGCCGATCGTGAAAAGCAGCATCAGCGCCGCGCCGCACAGAAAACGCAGCACGGCCCACAGCCACAGGTTCACGGTGAACTGCATCGCGATAGTCGAGAACGCCGCGACGATCACCGTGCCGACGATCGTCTCGCGCGCCCCGAAATGCCCCGCGAAGCGGCTCGCCACCGGCGCAACCATGAGCCCGCCGAGCGCCTGCGTCGCCGTCATCCAGCCGACGATGTCCGTGCCAAAACCCGATTGCGTCAGCGCGAGCGACGTCAGCGGCAGCGTCGCGCCGAGCCCCAGGCCGACAACCGCGACGCTCAGAATCAGCGCGAGAAAATCGCGCGAGAGAATGCCTTTCATGCAACGTACCGCCCGAAGGAACTCAGGCGGGTTGTCCGATCGAAAGGCGGCGCGCGCGCTTGTCGAGCGTCGCCGAGAGCAGCGTCAGGCCGAACGCGCTCACCGCCATCAGTACGCCGACCCACGGCAGCGACGTGAGCGGTGCGCCCGCGCCGATCACGCAGCCGCCGAGCCACGCGCCCGTCGCGTTGCCGAGATTGAACGCGCCCTGGTTCAACGTCGATGCGAGATTCGGCGCATCGCTCGCGCGGTTCACGATCAGCATTTGCAGCGGCGGCACGATCGCGAAGGCGAGCACGCCCCAGAAGAAGATCGTGATCATCGCGGCGACCGGCTGATGCATCGTGCCGGCGAAGATCGTCAGAACGGCGACGATCGCGAGCAGGAAGGACAGCAGCGAACGCAGCAGCTTCCAGTCCGCGAGCTTGCCGCCGAGCGTGCTGCCGACCGTCAGGCCGAGACCGAACAGCAGCAGCACATACGTGACCGCGTGCGGCGAAAGGCCCGTGACGTCTTCGAGAATCGGCGTGATATACGTGAACACCGAGAAAAGACTGGCCGACGCGAGCACGCTGATGCCGAGCACCATCAGCACTTGCGGGTTCTTGAGCACGTCGAATTCGCGCAGGATGCTGGTTTCCGGCATCTCGATGTGCTTCGGCAGGCACACATGCAGCGCGCCCGCCGCCGCGACGCCGATCAGCGTGACGACCCAGAACGTCGAGCGCCAGCCGGCCGCTTGGCCGAGCGCGGTGCCGAGCGGCACGCCGAGCACGTTGGCGAGCGTGAGGCCGGTGAACATCAGCGCGATGGCCTGCGCGCGGCGGTTCGGCGCGACGAGATCGGCCGCGACCACCGAGCCGATGCCGAAGAACGCGCCGTGACAGAGCGCGGTGACGATGCGCGCGCCCATGAGCACCCAGTAGTTCGGCGCGAGCGCGCACAGCAGATTGCCGACGATGAACACGCCGATCAGGCTCATCAGCGCCTTCTTGCGCGGCATCTTCGCGGTGACGACGGCGAGAATCGGCGCGCCGACCGTCACGCCGAGCGCATAGCCGGACACGAGCATGCCCGCCGCCGGAATCGTCACCGCGAGATCGCGCGCGACGTTGGGCAACAGGCCCATGATGACGAATTCCGTCGTGCCGATGCCGAACGCGGCAATGGCGAGAGCGAGAAGAGGCAGAGGCATGGCGGAAGAGAAGGAGATGTCACGTCTGGGCGCATCGTCGGATTGAGCGATGCAGGCGCCGAGGCGGAGTTGAAGGCTCGAATTGTACCGAAACGTCATTTTCGACGCTGGTATAAACCCTTATTCCGATCGGCCGATCCATGCTCCGGCCCGAACGGATATTCTTTCTGACGCGGCAGCGGCGCACGACTCTTGCAAACGCTGCGCCGCCATGCGTCAGATGTTTCCGGTAACACGCTCGCGGCCTCGCATTCCTTGCGCGTCGGGGGCGCCGCGCAGTGTTGGTCGCAGTGTTGGTAAAACGCAGCAACTTTTTGAACGAAAGATGTCACTGAAAAAATTCTGTATTCACGCGGCAGCCGCCGGCACGCTGTTCATCGCTACGCTTGCGTTCGCCCAGAGCGACGCCGCCGGGCCCATCGCAACGCAGGCGGGAACGCTGCACTTTCTCCGCGATGAATCCGGCATGGCCGCGGTCATCGACAAAGAGGTATTCGATCGCTTCGACGCGAAGCGCGTCGTCCATTTCGATGAAACTTCCGGCACGAGCGACACCGTCACGCGCATGCTCGTGCAGACCGGTTCGGGCCCGATCCTCTACGATTTCCGCCGCCATCCGCCGCTCGTGCAGCGCGCCGGCCAGCGCATGACGGTCAAGCGCGTGTTCTGGCAAGGCGAGGAGGTGGTGATGCAGTCGAATCTCGGCTGGTACCGCTTGCAGCGCGGCAAGCTCACGAAGCTGCAATCGTCGACGAACGTCTATCACTGAGCGGGAACACGCGCTCGCCCGCGATCACGTAGAGCGCTTCGCCGCGCACGCCGCCGTTGACTTCGAAGCCGCCCGTGAACGCGCCGAACGCCGGCAGCACGCCCGCGCGAGGGCCGAAGCGGAAGCACGGTAGACGCGCGCTGTCGACGCGCGTCGCGAGCCGGTACACCGGATGCTCGTGTCCCGCGAGCGCGTAAGCGCCATCGACCGTCTGCGGATGATGGCAAAGCGCCCACGGTCCGAGCGCGTGCGGTTCCTTCACGACATCGACGCCGAACAGCGCGGGCAGCGCGCCCGCGTGCCTGTCGTGATTGCCTTCGACGAGCACGAGCGCGAGTTCGCGATGCTTCGCGCGCCACGCGGCGAGGGCGTCGAGCGTCTCGTCGGCGTGGGATTCGCGCGCGTGCAGCAAGTCGCCGAGAAAGACGATCGATTCCGGCCGATGCGCCGCGACGAGCGCATCGAGCCGCGCGAGGCTCTCGCCGGTCGTGCCGACGGGCACCGGAATGCCGCGCGCGCGGAACACGGCGTCCTTGCCGAAGTGCGCATCGGCGATGAAAAGGCTTCGGGCGTGCGGATCGAACGCCGCGCGATCGGCGGATAGGACGAGCGCGTGGCCGTTTACATCGATGGTCAAAGCTTCCATTTATGTCTTCGCCGCCTTCTCCAGATCCGCGAGCATGCGCTCGACGCGATCCGAGAGCTTCTCCGTGCTCACCTTTTCCCGCAAGCGCGCGACGATCAGCGGAAACGCGAACGGCGTGGGCTTCTTCGGCGCATGCAGCGCGAGGCGGCTCGCGCTCATGCGTTCGAGCGCCGCGCGGATGCGGCCGAGTTCGAGTTCCTGCAACATCACTTCCTGATCGGCCTGCGCAAGCAGCAGATTGCTGCTGTCGTGCTTGCGAAAGACTTCGTAGAACAATCCGCTCGACGCCTGCAATTGCCTCGCGCTTTTCTGCTGTCCCGGATGCCCCTGATAAATCAGCCCCGACACGCGCGCGATTTCGCGAAAACGCCGCGCCGACAATTCGGATGCGTTGAGGCTCGCGAGAATGTCGTGCTCCAGATTCTCCGGGGAAAAAAGCCCTTCCGCGATGAGCGTCTCCCAGTCGAACGGTTTTGCCGACAGCAGTTCGAAGCCGTAATCGTTCATCGAAATCGAAAACGTGCTCGGCTGATCGCGTGCGACGCGCCATCCGATCAGCGATCCCAGGCCAATATGCGCCATGCGCCCCGCAAACGGATAGCAAAAGAAGTGATGACCTTCGCGCGAGCGCACGCGTTCGACGACGAGCACGCCCGGCCCCGGCAGCGCGGACCACTTCGCCTGCAAATCGAGCAGCGGTTTGACGGCGCGCATTTCCGGCTCGTCGTAGATGCCGTCGTTGGCGCGCGCGATCATCACGAGTGCGGCATCGGCCAGTTCGGACGACAGCGGCATCTTGCTGCCCGCCCATTGCGGCATCGCCCCGCGCGATGAAGTCGCGCGTTTCACATACGCGGTCATGTCGCGCACGCGCACGAGTTCGAGCGCGCGTCCGCCGAAGGTGAAGACATCGCCGGGCTTCAAGCGCGAGATGAACGACTCCTCCATCGCGCCGATGCGCCCGCCCGTCATATAGGCGACGTTGATGGTTGCGTTTGCAACTATCGTCCCGACGTTGTTGCGATGCCTGCGCACGAGGTCTTCGCGCGGCACGCGATACACGCCGTCATCGTCCTTCACTACGCGATGAAAGTCCGGATACGCCGCGAGCGATGCGCCGCCGCGCTCGACGAAAGCGAGCGCCCAGTCGAATTCCCGCTGCGTCAGATCGCGATACGCATACGCGCTCTTCACTTCGTCGAGCATGTCGGCGGGCGTGAAGCCGCCGCCGATCGCCACCGTCACGAGATGCTGGACGAGCACGTCGAGCGGCTTCAACGGCATGTCGCGTCCTTCGATGCGCCGCTCTTCGATCGCCCAGCGCGCCGCGGCCGCTTCGACGAGTTCGAGCGCATGCGTCGGCACGATCGTCACGCGCGATACGCGGCCCGGCGCGTGCCCCGAGCGTCCCGCGCGCTGCATCAGACGCGCGACGCCTTTGGGCGAGCCGATCTGAAACACGCGATCGACCGGCAGAAAATCGACGCCCAGATCGAGACTCGACGTGCACACGACCGCCTTCAGTTGCCCGTTCTTCAAGCCGAGTTCGACCCAGTCGCGCACTTCCTTGTCGAGCGATCCGTGATGCAGCGCGAGCAAGCCGGCCCAGTCGGGCCGCAATTCGAGCAGCGCGCGATACCAGATTTCCGATTGCGAACGCGTGTTGGTGAAGACGAGCGAGCTTTGCGCGCGCTCGATTTCGTCGGCGACGGGACCGACTTGCCGCACGCCGAGATGGCCGCCCCACGGGAAGCGCTCGATGGTTTCGGGAATCAGCGTATCGACGACGAGCGTTTTCGGCTGCGCGCCACGCACCACGACGCGCGGCGTCTTCACCGGATGCAGCAACGCATCGTGCGCGAGCGCGAGATTGCCGAGCGTCGCGGACAAGCCCCAGATCTGCAGATCGGGACGCCAGCGCGCGAGCCGCGCGATCGCCAGTTGCGTCTGCGTGCCGCGCTTGTTGCCGAGCAGTTCGTGCCATTCATCGACGACGATCATGCGCAGATGCTTCAGTTCTTCTTGCGCGTTGGCGCGCGTGAGCATCAGCGTGAGGCTTTCGGGCGTCGTGACGAGCGCGGACGGCATCCGGCGACTCTGACGCGCGCGTTCCGTCGATGACGTGTCGCCGGTGCGCAGCCCGACCGTCCACGGCACGTTCAGCGCAGTGACGGCGCTTTGCAGCGCGCGGGCGCTGTCGGCGGCGAGCGCGCGCATCGGCGTGATCCAGAGGACGGTGAGCGGCGCGGGATTCTTATCGGCTTTCGATGACCGCGCGAAAGCCGCGAGCGCCCCGAGCCACACGGCCCACGTTTTGCCCGCGCCCGTCGTCGCGTGAAGCAGGCCGCTCGCGCCACGCTCGATCTCACGCCACGCTTCGCGCTGAAATTCGAACGGCTGCCAGCCGCGCTCGTCGAACCAGCGCGCGATGCGTTCGTCGATTGGCTTTGCAGCTTCGTTCGCGTCGTACGCGAAAGGCGCGGGCGTGAAGGATTCGGCGGCGGCATCGAGTTTTGCCTGCGCCGCACGCGTGCGCGGCACGCGTCGAGGTCGCGGCGCGCGGTGCCTGCGCTCGCCGGCCGATTCGGACTCGCTCATGCCGTGGCCTCGTTCAGAAAGCCCTTGAGGATGTCGAGCGTATCGGCGTCTTCGATTTTTTTATCGGTGCGCCAGCGCAGCATGCGCGGAAAGCGCACGGCGATGCCCGATTTGTGACGCGGGCTCGCCTGTATGCCTTCGAAGCCGATCTCGAAGACGAGCGTCGGCGTGACGCTTCTCACCGGCCCGAATTTCTCGATGGTCGTCTTGCGCACGATCGCATCGACCTGGCGCATTTCTTCGTCGGTCAGTCCTGAATACGCTTTTGCGAAGGGCACGAGCGTGCGCATGCCGTCGGCTTCGTCCCAGACGGCGAAGGTGAAATCCGTGTACAGGCTCGCGCGCCGGCCGTGACCGCGCTGCGCATAGAGCAGCACGGCGTCGATCGCATACGGATCGATCTTCCACTTCCACCACGTTCCCGACGCCTTCGTGCGCCCGACGCCGTACATCGACGCGCGTTCCTTCAGCATGAATCCTTCGACGCCGCGCGCACGGCTTTCGTCGCGCAATTTCGCCAGTGCAGTCCAGTCGGATGCCGTCACGACCGGCGACACGCGCAAGACATTCACCGCAAGCGACGACGCGAGCGCGTCGAGTTGCGCGCGCCGCGTGTGCAGCGGCTCCATGCGCAGATCGCGGCCATCGATTTCGAGCAGATCGTAGGCAAGCAGCGCGGCGGGGGAATCGGCCAGCACTTTCTTCGTGAGCGACTTGCGCGTGATGCGCGGCTGCAGTCGCGCGAAGGGCAAGGGCGCGTCCGCGCCCGGTTCCCACGCGAGGATTTCGCCGTCGATCACGGTGCCGTCGGGCAACGCTTCGCCGAGCGACGCGAGCTCCGGAAAGCGCTCCGTGACGAGATCCTCGCCGCGCGACCAGATCCATACGCGGCCCGCGCGCTTCACGAGCTGCGCGCGTATGCCGTCCCATTTCCATTCGACGATCCAGTCGTCGGGCGAGCCGAGCGTCGCCGGATCGGCCTGCAGCGGATGCGCGAGAAAGAACGGATACGGCAGGCCGATATCGCTTTCGTGCGGCGTGTCGACGTCATCGCCTTCTGCTGCCGGCGCGATCAGCCGAAGATAGCGCGCGGCGCTCGGCTTCTCCCGCGAATCGGTCCAGCCGACCATCCGTTGCGCGATGCGCTTATGATCGACGCCCGCGACCTGCGCGAGCGCGCGCACGACGAGCTGCCGCGCGACGCCGACGCGAAAGCCGCCGCCGATCAGCTTCGTCAGCAGGAAACGCTCGCTCCAGTTGAGTTCGTCCCAGTAACTCAGAAGCCGCTCGCGCAATTCGGACGGATCCGCGCCGCGCAGCGTGAGGATGCGTTCCTCGATCCATTGCGCGAGTCCGAGCGACGATTCTCCCGACGCCGGCGGCAAAACGTGCGCGATGGTTTCAGCGAGATCGCCGACCGCCTGATACGACTCTTCGAAGAGCCACTCCGGCAAGCCCGCGCGTTCGCGGGCGAACTCGGTGAGCAGGCGCGTCGGCACCGACTGGCGCGGCTTGCCGCCTGCGAGAAAGTACGACGCCCACGCGGCGTCTTCGGCTTGCGCGCCCGAGAAATACGCGATCAGCGCTTCGAGCTTTTCGTTCGTCGATGTCGTCGCGTCGAGCGCGGCGTAGAGCGTCGCGAAGCGCTTCATGATGTTTGCGCCATATCGGCTTCGATGGCGTCGTCGCCGTATTCGGTCGTGAACGCGCCCGCATCGAGGCCTTGCTCGTTGAGCCAGCGCACCATCGGCTCGATCTGTCCGTGCGTGACGATCACGCGCTCGGCGCCGCTCGCACCGATGGCGAGCTGCAGGCCGGGCCAGTCCGCGTGATCCGAGAGCACGAAGCCGCGATCGACGCCCTTGCGGCGCCGCGTGCCGCGCAGACGCATCCAGCCGGACGCGAAGGCATCGCTGTATTCGCCGAAGCGGCGCATCCAGGTGCTGCCTTGCGCGGACGGCGGCGCGACGATCAGCGCGCCCTTGAACGCGGCCTTGTCTTTCGCGGCGATCTCGCTGACGAGGCGCGTCGGCGGCAACGCGACGCCCGATTCGCGATACGCGCGATTGAGCGGCTCGACCGCGCCGTGACAGAAGATCGGACCGATGGCGGCATCGACGCCCGCGAGCACGCGCTGCGCCTTGCCGAACGAATAGCAGAACAGTACCGACGCGCGGCCTTGCGCCGCGTTATGCCGCCACCATGAGTCGATGCCGTCGAACACATCGCGCGAGCTGTCCCATCGATAGATCGGCAGCCCGAACGTCGATTCGGTGATGAACGTATCGCAGCGCACCGGCTCGAACGGCGCGCAGGTCGGATCGGGCTCGACCTTGTAATCGCCGGACGCGACCCACACGCGGCCCTTGTGTTCAACGCGCACCTGCGCCGATCCGAGCACGTGCCCGGCAGGATGCAGCGAGACGCGCACACCGTTCACGACGATTGCTTCTCCGTAAGCGAGCGCTTGAACATCGATGCCCGGCAGCCGCGACAGCAACACGCCGACGCCCGGCTCGGCTGCCAGGTAATGCGTGTGCCCGAAGCGCGCGTGATCGGCATGCGCGTGCGTGATGACGGCACGTTCGACAGGCCGCCACGGGTCGATATGGAAGTTGCCCGGCACACAGAAAAGACCCTCGGGCCGCGCGACGATGAGATCGGAAGAAGTGTCCACGAGTCGTTGATCGGTGCCGTGAATGAAAGTCACATGACAAGCGATCTCGCAGGCTATGTCCATGTGTTCGATTCTGGCAACAAAAGCACATGCCGTGCCCGTCATGGCGCTTTCACGAATTGCGTCTAGGGTGTAAAAGTTTGTTTAGCCCGAGCGCCTGTTCAGCGGCGGTCGTTCAGGCTGCTTGTCAGCGAAACACGCGCGCACGGGGCGCGCGCGCCGCAGTCTTCTTCCTATGCCGAACATGGACACGATGGTTGCGCCGACCGCCGCAGAAGCGGTCTGGATCGTCAGATTGCAGAGCCATCCGCAGTACGACTTCGTGCGGCTGAAGCGGGTGTTCACCGACCATGGCTCGCGTCATCAGGTCGTGCTCGTCGACGTGAGGAAGCTCCTCGCGTGCGCCGATCGCGACGACACCGACTACGTGCTCAAGGCCGTCGACGACTGGCACGCGGGCAAGGTGCGCGGCATCCGCGAGTTTCTCGATCCGGACAATCCGCGCGTGCCCGAAATGCCCTACGTGACGATCAGCGTGCGCCGCTCGCCCGGGCTGCTCGGGTTGCTGGGCGTGCATCGGGAAGGTGTCGTGGCGTTTCGCAACGGCCAGCATCGCGCGCGCTACATGGCCTATGCCGGCGCCTTGTTGATGCCGGTTGAAGTGCACGAGCGCGAGGCGTCCTTGCTGCGCGAGATGTGCGCGGCGCCGGATGCGTCGAATGCGGAGTACGGGGAGGGTTGAGCGCCGCCCGATTCGGCGCTGGACGAAGCTTAGTTGTGCGGTGCGATCGGGAGATTGGGTCAGACGGCGGTAAAACGCCGTGCTGGCCCTTGTGCTTGCTATGGCTTCAGTTGGCGGTCGCGGTCGCGTTGCGCAACGCCTGCATCGGCATCATCGCCGGCATGGTCGGGCGGATGATTTCGTCGGGACGCGTGCCGCCTTGCGCGGTGAATTCCCGGCCGAGATAGTCCAGCGCATAGTCGATGAAAAAGCGCGTCTTCGCGGGCAGATATTGCCGCCCCGGATATACGATCGACACTTTCATGTCGGGGTCGTCGATCGAATAGCCGTCGAGCAGGCGGACGAGCGTGCCGCTTTCGATGTCCGCCCGCACGATGCCTTCGGGAAGAATCGAGAAGCCCATGCTTTTCAGCGTGGCGAGACGCACCATCAGCGCGTTGTTGACCGTGTAGACCGGCGCGAGCGTGACCTGATCGGCGGCGCCGTGACGATGCCGGAAATGCCAGGTCTGGCTGCGCATTTCGTTCGGCAGTCCGACGGACGGCAACGTTTGCAGATCGGTCGGCGTGGCGGGCGTGCCGTGCTCGGCGACGAACGCGGGCGTCGCGACCGTCACGAGCGCGCTGGTGCCGACCGGCCGCTCGATGAGCGCGGTGCTCGACACCATGAACGCCGTGACGATGCCGACGTCATAGCCGTCCTCGACGAGATCGACATGGCGCTCCGCGAGCGTGAGCCGCACGTTGACCTTCGGGTACACCTTGCGGAAGCCGTCGATGAGCGGCGTCAGCGTGAGCAGCGAAAGCGCGCTGGATGCAACGACGCGCAAAGTGCCGCTCGGCTCGCCTTCGGTGTGCGTGACTGTGGATTCCAGATGATCCAGTTCCTCCAGCAACGCGCGGCAGCCCTCGAGATAGCGTGTGCCCGCTTCCGTGAGAGACAGATTGCGGGTAGTGCGGTTGATGAGACGTGTTCGCAAATGCGCTTCGAGCATCGCGATTGCCCGAGTCACGAGCGCATTCGAGACATCGAGTTGTTGAGCAGCGCGGCGAAAACTCTCCGTGTCTGCCACGCGCACGAACACACGCATTGCATGGATCTGATTCATCATTTAGCCCTCTCAGGTTTTACCACACGGGCCGGACATGTTGTTCTAGGACAACTTTGTGTCCGGTTCTTGAATCTCGCGTTAAGTCGATAATATTTAGGGCTAACCAAATTTGCAATATCAAATTTCCATTGAGCGATAAATTTACCGCATCGTTATTGCCGCTGTTAATAGCGAAGACGCATGTTTCGAAAACTAATTTAGCGCTGTTCGAAATGCGATATGTACGAAATGCATGTATTTCGTAAATCTTTCGCGGATTAGGACTGTATGGTTAATTTGCTTAAAAAACGGCATTTTCTGCGCGCTTTCCGCGTGCGAACGCATCGAAGTAACACTCAAGGCCGAAAGAGATTTTATATATCGCCCGGTAAATGCCGATAAAAACTTTTGGTGCAAACCCGTTTCTCTTTTCGGATATTGATGGATATATCGATGCCGCGATTACGTTCGAAATTCGAAAACACGGGTTGACGTCATGATTTGGACTCTGCTTGCGGCGCATCCTGAAATCGCCCTATTTTCGAGCCTCGCTATTGGTTATCTCGTCGGGTCCGTGAAGCTCGGCCCCATTCAGCTCGGCGGCGTTTGCGGCACACTCGTCGTCGCGCTGATTCTTGGACAAAGCGGCGCGCGCATTTCACCCGATCTCAAGAACATCGCATTCGCGCTCTTCATCTTCGCGCTGGGTTTCACCGGCGGCCCGCAGTTCTTCGCGAACATCGGGCGCGGCTGGCGTTACGGCGCGTTGTCGATCGTCGAGATCGTCGTCGTGGTCGCGCTCGTGCTCGGCGCCGCCGTCATATTGAAACTCGACGCGGGAACGGCGGCCGGCTTGCTTGCCGGCGGCGCGACGGAATCCGCGGTGATCGGCACGGCGTCGGAGGCCATCGGGCGGCTCGGCCTGTCCACGACAGATACCGCGCGGCTGCAGGCGAACATCGTCACCGCTTACAGCGTGAGCTATCTGTTCGGCCTCGTCACGATCGTGCTGTTCACGAGCCAGTTCGCGCCGCTCATCCTGCGCGTGAATCTGCGCGACGAAGCGGAGCGCGTGTGGCGCAAGCTGGGCGGCGACGGCGCGCTCGGCACCGGGCAGACGCCCGCCGCGCCGCCGCTCGCGGGCCGCGAGCTAAGGGTGACGGCCGCCGCGGGCCTCACCGTCGGCGACCTGGAGAAGCGCTTTCGCGACAACATCAGCGTGCAGCGCGTGCAGCGCGACCGCTCGGTCATCAAGCCGCAAGCGGCGGTCATGCTGAAGGCGGGCGATCTCGTCGTGGTCGGCGGGCGGCGCGAGGCGCTGGTCGAGGCGATTCCCGCGATCGGCGAGGAAGTTTTCGGCAACGGCGTCTCCGATGTCTATGTCGAACGCACGGATGTGATGCTCACGCGGCGCGAACTGCACGGCCTCACGCTCGCCCAGGTGCGCGCCCGCGCCGCGCCCGCCGACGCCCACGGCGTCTTCGTCGCGGCCGTGACGCGTCTCGACAGCACGATTCCCGCGCTCGCCGGCACGCAGGTGCATCGCGGCGACGTGCTGACGCTCATCGGCAACAAGGAGGATGTCGCGCGCGGCGCGGCCAGGCTCGGCTACATCATCCGCGCGACGCAGAAGACCGACTTCGTGTTCCTCGGGCTCGGCGTGCTGCTCGGCATCGCGGTCGGGCGGCTGTCGGTACATGCCGGCGACATCGATCTCACGCTCGGGACGGGCGGCGGCTGCCTGCTCGCGGGGCTGCTGTTCGGCTGGATCCGCTCGCGTTATCCGCTGACCGGCTCGCTGCCCTCGGCGGCGGCGCAGATATTGAAGGACTTCGGCCTGTGCACGTTCATCGCGGCGGTCGGGCTGTCGGCGGGCCCGGACGCGTTGCGGCTCGTTCGCGAATACGGCATCGCGCTGCCGGTCGCGGGCATCGTCATCACGCTCGTGCCGGCGCTCGCGTCGCTCTTCATCGGACGATGGCTGCTCAAGCTCGACGTGCCGATGCTGCTCGGCGCGATCGCGGGGCAGCAATGCAGCACGCCCGCGATCAGCGCGCTCGTCGGCGTGACGGGCAACGCGACGCCGATGATCGGCTACACGATCACGTATGCGCTCTCGAACGTGCTGTTGCCGCTGCTCGGCCCGGTGATCGTCGGGCTCGCGAGCAAACTGGGCTGACCGTATGGAATGGCTCCACGACATCTTCCAGAAAGCGCCGGAATCGGCGCTCTTTCTTTCGCTCGCGGCGGGTTATCTGATCGGCCAGATCAGCTTCGGCAAGTTTCAACTGGGCGGCGTGGGCGGCTCGCTGATCGCGGCGGTGATCGTGAGCCAGGCGGGCGTGCAGATCGACAACGGCGTGAAATCCGTGATGTTCGCCGTGTTCATCTACGCGGTCGGCTACGACTCCGGCCCGCAGTTTTTCAGCTCGATCAACCGCCGCACGCTGCGCGAAATCGCGATGGCGCTGTTCCTCGCGGTGACGGCGCTCGCGAGCGTGATCGTCTGCGCGAAGCTGTTCGGGCTCAACAAGGGGCTAGCGGCCGGACTCGCGGGCGGGGCGCTGACGCAATCGGCGATTATCGGCACGGCGGGCGATGCGATCGCGCGGCTCGGATGGCCCGCCGATCAGACCAAGGCGTTGCAGGCCGACGTCGCGGTCGCGTACGCGGTAACGTACGTGTTCGGCTCGCTCGGCGCGATCATCGTATGCGTGAACATCCTGCCGAAGTTCATGGGGCAGAGTCTCAGGGATGCGTCGATCGAAGCGGAGAAGGCGCTCGCGGGCGGGGCGTCCGGTCCCGGACCAGGGCAGATTTCGGCGTTGCCCGCGCTCGTCGGACGCACGTATCGCGTGACGCACGATGGCGCGGCGGGGCGCACGGTCGCGCACGTCGAAGTCGACGACCGGGACATGATCACCGTCGAGCGCATCCGGCGCGGCGGGCGCGCGCTGGAGCCTGCCGCGGACTTCGTATTGCGAGCGGGCGATATCGTGCTCGTCGTCGGGCGGCGCGAGGCGATGGCGGGCGCGACGGCGCACATCGGCGAGGAAATCGCGGACGCCGATGGCAGCAGCGTCGTCATGCAGAAGCGTCAGGGCGTGTTCACGAAGCGCGGGATGAACCACGTGAGCATCGCCGACGTGCGCGCGACGGTCGATCGCGACATTCGGCACGGCGTGTATATCCACGGCATCACGCGTGCGGGGCATCCGTTGCCGGTGCTGCCCGAGACGACGCTCGATCACGGCGATGTCATCACGTTCTACGGCGCGCCGCAGGACACGAAGCGCGCCGTCGATGCCGCCGGTTACGAACTGCCGTATTCCGACAAGACCGATTTCATCTACATGGGCGTGGGTATCGTGCTCGGGTTGCTGATCGGGCTGATCGTCGTCGATGCAGGCGGCGTGCCGCTCACGCTCGGCTCGGGCGGCGGCTGCCTGCTCACCGGTTTGCTGTTCGGCTGGATGCGCGGCAAGCATCCGATGTACGGCGTGATGCCGCCGGCCGCATCGCAATTGCTGAAGGATTTCGGACTGGCGGCGTTCGTCGCGGTGGTCGGGCTGAATTCCGGCTTGCAGGCCGTCGTCACGGTGAAACAGAGCGGGCTGACGATCTTCCTGCTCGGCGTGTTCGTCACGCTGTTTCCGCTCGTGCTGACGATGCTCTTCGGCCGCTACGTCCTGCGTTACGACAACGCGGCGCTGCTCGCGGGCGCGCTCACCGGTTCGCGCAGTGCGAATCCGGCGTTCGGCGGCGTGCTCGACAAAGCCGAAAGCGCCGCGCCGACGGTGCCGTTCGCGATCACGTATGCGTTGGCGAACGTGCTGCTGACCTTGCTCGGACCTTTGGTGGTCGGGCTCGTCTGAAGCGGCGGGCGTGCTCCTTGCGCCATAATCGGCGGACCTGCAAGGAGACTTCTTCATGGCTCAATCCAATGCGGCAACCGTCACGCTTCCGTCCGGCGAAGCGATTCCGAAACTCGGCCAGGGCACCTGGGAAATGGGCGAGCGCCCGAACGCGCGCAAGAGCGAGATCGCCGCTTTGCGCGAGGGCGTCGATCTCGGCATGACGCTCATCGATACCGCCGAGATGTACGGCGAAGGCGAAAGCGAGAAGCTCATCGCCGAAGCGCTCGGCGACAGGCGCGACGAGCTTTTCATCGTCAGCAAGGTGTATCCGCATAACGGCAGCGAGCGCGGCGTGCAGAGCGCATGCGAGCGCAGCCTGAAACGCCTGAAGACCGATCGCATCGATCTGTATTTGCTGCACTGGCGCGGCGGCGAGGATCTCGAAGGCGTGATCGCGGGTTTCGAAAAACTGAAGGACGACGGCAAGATTCGCCACTGGGGCGTGAGCAACTTCGACACGGACGACATGGAAGAACTCTTATCGCTCGATGGCGGCGACGCCTGCGCGACCGATCAGATTCTCTTCAACGTCGCGCGGCGCGGGGCGGAGTTCGATCTGTTGCCGTGGCTGCGTGAGCACCGCATGCCCGCGATGGCGTACAGCCCCGTCGATCACGCGCGTCTGCCGCGCGGCGGCGCGCTGGAACAGATCGCGGCGGCGCGCGGCGTGTCGGCGTTTCAGGTGGCGCTCGCGTGGGTGCTGCAGCAGCCGCAGGTATTCGCGATTCCGAAAGCGTCGGATGTCGCGCACGTTCGCGAGAATCGCGCGGCGCTCGATCTTCACCTGTCCGCCGACGAGCTCGCGGACATCGATCGGCAGTTCAAGCCGCCGAAGTCGAAGCGCCCGCTCGAAATGCTGTGACGACGCGCCGGATCACGTGCACGCGTGATGCGCGTGCACCGAGCCGAGCACCGCGACTTCCGCGGGCGTGCGCCTCAGATCGGCTTCGTTGACCTGCTTCGCATCGGCGAGGAAGTCGTCGACGATCGACGACACGGTCGTGTCCGCGAGACACAGCGATACGCGCTTCGTCTCGCCATCGGGCAGCGAGGTGCGCTGCGACAGAAACAGCACGCCGTACTGATAACCGCGCACGATTCCGCGTACCGCGCCCACGCATTGTCCTTGCGCCGTGTTGTCGGACTTCGCGGCGCATTGCTGCGCGAGCGCGTAGGCCGAGAAAGTCGGATCGGACGCGCCGGGCGCCGGAGCCTGTGGTGCGGTCTGCGCCTGCGCGGCCGTCGCGACGCCGAAAGTCAGTGCGCAAAGCGCGGCGGAGAGGGCGGGTTTCATCGGTTGAATCCTCGTTGTTTTGAAGGTTGAACCGATGAGAGGCGCGCAACGCCGCTTTGGTTCCGACGAAAGCCTCAGCGCGCCTGACGCTGCAGCGTGCGCAATTCGTCGACGGGAATGTGGCAATGAATCGCGTGACCGTCGCCGGCGTCGCGGCACGGCGGCGTTTCGGTTTCGCAGATTTCGCCGATCTTGCGCGGACAGCGCGTATGGAACACGCAGCCCGAAGGCGGATTCGCCGCGCTCGGCAACTCGCCCGACAGCCGGATGCGCTTCGCGTGCGTCCCGTCGATCGACGGCACCGACGACAGCAATGCTTCGGTGTACGGATGCTGCGGTCCGTCGAAGACGGCGGCCGCGCGCCCGATCTCCATGATGCGCCCGAGATACAGCACGGCGATGCGGTCCGACAGATAGCGCACGACATGCAAATCATGCGAGATGAACACGTAGGAGACGCGGCGCTCGCGCTGCAGATCGGCAAGCAGATTGAGGATTGCGGCCTGCACGGAGACATCGAGCGCGGAAGTCGGTTCGTCGCACACGACGACGCGCGGATCGCCCGCGAACGCGCGCGCGATCGCGACGCGCTGCTTCAATCCGCCCGACAGTTGCCGCGTGCGCGAGCTCAGATAGCGCTCCGGCAGACGCACCGCTTCGGTCAGCGTGTGCAGGCGCTGTTCCTTCGCTTCGCCGTGCAACGCGGCGAGCTTCGACAGCGAACGCGCGATCAGTTGCCGCACGGAATGCGCGCGATTCAGCGCGGAATCCGGGTTCTGAAAGACGATCTGCAGCGACTTCACCTGTTCTTCGCTGCGCCGGGTCACGCGCTCGGGCAGCGCGGCGCCGTCGAGCTCGAGCGACGCGCCTTTGTC
Organism: Caballeronia sp. ATUFL_F2_KS9A; assembly: GCF_023630765.1. NCBI lineage: Bacteria > Pseudomonadati > Pseudomonadota > Betaproteobacteria > Burkholderiales > Burkholderiaceae > Caballeronia > Caballeronia sp. ATUFL_F2_KS9A. The sequence goes on from NZ_JALQEK010000002.1 coordinate 17,494, forward strand.
GGGCGATACGAGGCCGAGCAGCAGCTTCGCGAGCGTCGTCTTGCCGCTGCCCGATTCGCCGACGAGCCCGAGCGTTTCGCCCTGCACGAGATCGAGCGAGACATCGTGGACGGCGCGCACGTCTGCATCGCCGACGCGGAATGTCTTCGAGAGATTGCGCGCGGATAGCGCGAGCGGCTGATCGACACCGTCGGCATCGGCGACGGGCACCGGCGCTTCGTCGGCCGAGCGCGGCAGCGTTTCCGCGCGTTCGTGATAGTGACAGCGCGCCATCTGATCGCCGTGCGCCGACGCCACGCGATACGGCGGCGGCGCGTCCTTCAGACAACGCTCGTCGGCGAGCTTGCAGCGCGGCGCGAAAATGCAGCCCTGCGTGATCGATCCGGGCAGCGGGAGCGAGCCTGGAATCGTGTCGAGCCGGCCCGTTCCCTTGGCGCGCCCCGCACGCGGCAGACAGCGCAGCAGGCCGACCGTGTACGGATGACGCGGCTTGGCGAACACGTCGGCGGTCGTGCCTTCCTCGACGAGCTTGCCCGCGTACAGCACGCCGACGCGATCGCACATGCGCCCGATCACCGCGAGATTGTGGCTGATGAAGAGCACGGCCGTGCCCAACTCCGCACGCAATTGCGCGATGAGATCGAGCACTTCGGCTTCGACGGTGGCGTCGAGACCGGTGGTCGGTTCGTCGAGAATCAGCAGTTCGGGATTGCACGCGAGCGCCATCGCGATGACCACGCGTTGCTGCATCCCGCCCGAAAGCTGATGCGGATAACTCTTCATCACGCGTTCGGGCGATGCGATGCGCACGCGTCTCAGCATGTCGGCCGTGCGCGACAGCGCTTCGTCGGCGGATGCGCCCGTGACTTCGAACGCTTCGGAGACTTGCCGCGCGATCGTCAGCGACGGATTCAGCGCGCGTCCGGGATCCTGATAGACCATCGACACGGCGGTCGCGCGCATGCCGCGCAGCGCGTCGGCGTCGAGCGCGGCGACGTCGCGCCCGGCGATCGAAATGCGGCCAGCCTTCACGCGCCCGTTGCGCGGCAAGTAGCGCAGCACCGCGAGCGCGGCGGTCGACTTGCCACAGCCCGATTCACCGACCAGCCCGTAGGCCTCGCCGCGCCTGACGCGCAACGTGACGTCCTGCAGCACGTCACGTTCGCGTCCGCGCGAACGGTACGCGACCGTGAGGCCGACGACCGTGAGCGCGTCGGCCTGATCGCCTTTCGCGGCGCCGAACGTGGGAAAAGCCGATGGCGGCGGTCCGTTCATCGGTCGAGCACTCCTTGCACGGCATCCGCGACGAGATTCACCGCGACGACCAGCGATGCGATCGCGGCGGCGTCGAAGACGACGGTCCACCACGCGCCGCCCGCCATCAGCGTATAGCTTTCGGACAAGGCGAGACCCCAGTCGGCGGACGGCGGCTGAATGCCGAAGCCGAGAAACGACAGCGTCGCGACGGCGAAGATCGCGTAGCCGAGACGAACGGTCGCCTCGACGATGATCGGCGGCAGCACGTTCGGCAGAATCTCCGCGAACATGATGTAGAGCGCGTTCTCGCCGCGCAATTGCGCCGCGAGCACGTAGTCGAGATGGCGCTCGCTCAGCACGGCGGCGCGCACGGTGCGCGCGGTGATCGGCGCGAAGGTGAGGCCGATGACGAGGATCACTGTCGTGTTGCTCGCGCCGACGGCGGCGAGCGCGAGCAGCGCGACGATCACGAGCGGCAGCGCGAGCAGCGCATCGATCACGCGGCCGATGGCGGCGTCGACCCAGCCGTCGAAATAGCCGACGACGAGCCCGAGCGCCGTGCCCGCCGCCGTGCCGAGCAAGGTCGCGAGCGGCGCGATCGTCAGAATGTCGCGCGAGCCGACGATCACGCGCGCGAACACGTCGCGACCGAGCTGGTCGGTGCCGAACCAGTGATCGCCCGAAGGCGCGACGAGCGAGTTGAGCGGATCGGACGCGTAGGGATCGTGCGGCACGAGCCAGTGGCCGAAGAGCGCGCACAGCACCCAGAAGAGCAGGATCAGCACGCCGATATCGAAGGTCGCGGAACGCACGAGCGCGCTCAACGCTTCGAAGCGGCGCGATTTCGGTGCGATAGCGGCCGCCGTGCTCATTTCGCTTCCCCGGTGCGCAGGCGCGGATTGAGCACGACGTAGAGCGCATCGGCGATCAGATTCGCCGCCGTATAGATCACGCCGATGGTCAACACGCCCGCTTCGAGCATCGGAAAGTCCTTCGCTTTTGCGGCGTTGTAGATCAGCGAGCCGATGCCCTGGTAGTGAAACAGCGTTTCCACGACGACGAGTCCGCCGATCATGTAGCCGAGCTGCGTCGCGGCGACGGTGACGGTCGGCAAAAGCGCGTTGCGCAGCACATGGCGCACGATCACGACGCGCTGCGGCAAGCCCTTCAGGATCGCGGTGCGCGTGTAATCGGCGTCGAGCGCTTCGACGGTGCCCGCGCGCGCCATCCGCGCGATGTAGCCGAAGAACACGAAGACGAGCGGCAGCACTGGCAGGATCAGATGTTCGAGTTGCGTGAAGAAGCCCGCGTCGGCAGGCGCGGTCGCTTCGATCGGCAGCCATTGCAGCCAGACGCCGAAGATCAGGATCAGCACGATCGACGAGACGAATTCCGGCACCACCGTCGCCGTCAATCCGCCGATGCTGATGACGCGATCGATCCATCGTCCCGAATGCAGCGCCGCGTACACGCCGCCCGCGATGCCGAGCGGCACCACGACGACGAACGCGAGCGCGCCGAGCTTCGCCGAATTCCACAGCGCGTTGCCGATGAACGGCGCCACGGGCGCGCGAAACGCGTAGGACTCGCCCATGTCGCCGCGCAGGAAATGGCCGATCCAGCTCGAATACTGCGTGAGAAGCGGCCGGTCGACGCCAAGCTGATGGTTGAGCGCGGCGACCGCGCGCGCATCGGCGAGCGGGCCGAGAATCGCGCGGCCGACGTCGCCGGGCAGCAACTGGCCGCCCGCGAACACGATCATCGACAGAAGCCACAGCGTGACGAGCGCGAGCGAGAGCCGCACGCCGACGAAGCGCGCGATGCGCTTCATTCGGGCGAAGTCGGCGACGTGCGCCGTGGGCGTGATCGTGCTCATTCGCTTACGCCGAGATCGTCGCGCGGTCGAACCACATCTGCGAAATCGCGTTGAAGCGCACGCCGGAGACATTGGCGCGCGTGACGATCAGCTGGTCGTAGAAGTAGGGGATGACGACCGGCGTTTCGTCGAGCAGCAAATGCTGAATCTGCCCGGACAGCTTCTTCTGCGACGCGACGTCGAGCGCCGCGACGAACTGCGCGACGAGCTTGTCGTATTCGGGATTCTTGAAGTGCGCCGCGTTCCAGGTGCCGCCGCTCGTCAGCGGCGCGTTGAGGAACACGTTCGGCACGCCGCGATGCCCGTAATCGGTGATGCCGAGCGGCGAATCGAGCCAGTCCGACTTGCCGAACGTGCCCGAGCCGTAATAGAGGTCCTGACTCTCGACCTTCAACTGGATGCGTATGCCGATCGCCTTCGCCGCGTTCTGCACGACGACTGCGAGATCGGGAATCTCCATGTACTTTTCGGTCGTGAGCGTGACGTCGAAGCCGTTCGCGACGCCGGCATCGCTCATCAGCTTCTTCGCCTGCGCGATGTCGATCTTGCGTTGCGGCACGCTGAGATCGCTCGACGGAAAAACCGGCGCGAACGGGCTGTCGTTGCCGACTTGCGCGCGGCCGCGGAACAGGCCCTTCACGATGACTTCGCGATCGATCGCGAGCGCGAGCGCCTGACGCACGCGCTTGTCCTTGAACGGCGCCATGTCGCAGCGCATATGCAGTTGCCGATGCGAACTCGACTTCGTGCCGAGCACCTTGAATTGCGGATTCGTCAGCATCGCGACCCCGCCTTGCACCGTGAAGTCGCCCATCACGTCGGCCTGGCGGCCTTGCATCGCGAGAAGCTGCGCCTGTTGATCCGCGTAGAAGGAAAACTGCACGCGATCGGGCAGCGCTTTCTCGCCCCAGTAGTCGGGATTGCGCACGAACGATGCGCCCACTTTCGGCGTGTATTTCTCCAGCTTCAGCGCGCCCGTGCCCATGAACGTCTTCTCGTAAGGGCCGCTGAAATTCGCCGGGAGGATCACGGCGTTATACGTATCCGAGGAAACGTAATACGGGAAATTGCCATTGGGCGCGTCGAGATGAAACTCGACGGTGTGATCGTCGACGGCCTTCGCCGAATCCTTCGACAGCACGCCCTTCAGCACCGAAAGCGCAGCCGAGCCGGTCGCCGGATCGGACAGGCGGTTGAAGGTCGCGACGACGTCCTTCGCGGTCATCGGCTGGCCGTCGTGGAACTTCACGTTCGGGCGCAGCTTGAACGTCCACACGTCGCCCTTGGCATTCGACGACCACGACAGCGCGAGCGCCGGCTTGAGCGTCAGATGCTCGCTGTCGTCGTCGACGAGAAATTCGCCGGTCTGATTGATGAGCGCAAGCCCCGACGCATCCGTCACGGTGAGCGGATCGACGGCGCCCGCGGGCATCAGATGCGCGACGCGGATCGTGCCGCCCGGCTTGCCCGCGCCTTGCGCCCGCGCGCCCGGCATACCGAAGATGCCGCCCGCCGTGAGCGCGATGCCGAGCACGCTCGCATGGCGCAGCAACTCGCGGCGCGTGAGGCGTCCGGCCATGAACTCGTCGATCGCGTGATTGCCCAGTTCGCCCGCGCGAGGGCGGGCCAGTTCCAGAAGATGCGCGTCGGTCGAAGGTTTCTTCATCGTGTGCTTTTCCGTTGTCGTTGTTTGCTGGCCGTCGCCCACGCGCGATCGGCTCGACCGCGCCGTCGAGGTGCATTCGGGCATCGCTAGCAAGGAACGCGCCGCTCCATGACGCGCCCGTGCGCTTTTCAGTGATCGTGTGGATGCTTGTGAATCGGATCGACCCAATAGACTTCCTCGGGCTTCTCGACGGCATCGATGTTCAGATTCACCACCACCGCTTCGTTGTCGCTGCGCACGAGCACGCATTCGAGCGGATCGGCGGTGCTCGCGTTGATTTCCTGGTGCGGCACATAAGGCGGCACGAAAATGAAGTCGCCGGGACCGGCCTCGGCCGTGAACTCGAGATGCTCGCCCCAGCGCATGCGCGCCTGGCCGCGCACGACATAGATGACGCTTTCGAGCGCGCCGTGATGATGCGCGCCGGTTTTCGCATTCGGATGGATCGTGACCGTGCCGGCCCAGATTTTCTGGGCGCCGACGCGCGCCGCGTTGATGGCAGCCGCGCGGTTCATGCCGGGCGTCTGCGGCGTGTTGGTGTCGAGCTGATCGCCCTTGATGACCTTGACGCCGTGTTCGCGCCAATCGATGTGCTGATGTGGATCGCTCATGTCGCTCATGCCCGTGTATCGTCTGCGGATATGAAAAAGTCCGTTGCCGCCATCAAGGAAGCGAGCAACGGACTTCCGATACTACACGGTTCGATCGCGATTATTTCGCTTTCGAATTGATGATCGCTTCCGACACGTTCGACGGCGTCTCCGCGTAATGCTTGAACTCCATCGTGTAGGTCGCGCGGCCTTGCGTCAGCGAGCGCAGCGACGTCGAGTAGCCGAACATCTCGGCAAGCGGCACTTCCGCGCGCACGAGCTTGCCGCCGCCGCCCGCGATGTCCTCCATGCCCTGCACGATGCCGCGCCGGCCCGAGAGATCGCCCATCACGTTGCCCATGAAGTCCTCGGGCGTCTCGACTTCGACGGCCATCATCGGTTCGAGCAGCACGGGCTTCGCCTTGCGCATCGCTTCCTTGAAGGCCATCGAGCCGGCCATGCGGAACGCGTTTTCGTTCGAATCGACATCGTGATACGAGCCGAAGGTGAGCCGCACTTTCACGTCGACGACCGGATAGCCCGCGAGCACGCCGGCCTTCAGCGTTTCCTGAATGCCCTTGTCGACGGCGGGGATGAACTCGCGCGGAATCACGCCGCCCTTGATCTGGTCGACGAACTCGTAGCCCTTGCCGGGGTCCGGCTCCAGCGCGATCACGGCGTGACCGTACTGCCCGCGTCCGCCCGACTGCTTGACGAATTTGCCTTCGACATCCTCGACCTTGTTGCGCACGGTCTCGCGATACGCGACCTGCGGCTTGCCGACCGTCGCCTCGACGCCGAACTCGCGCTTCATCCGGTCGACGAGAATCTCGAGGTGCAGCTCGCCCATGCCGGAGATGATCGTCTGGCCCGATTCCTCATCGGTCGTCACGCGGAACGACGGATCTTCCTGCGCGAGACGGTTCAGCGCGATGCCCATCTTTTCCTGATCGGCCTTCGTCTTCGGTTCGACGGCCTGCGAGATCACCGGTTCAGGGAAGATCATCCGTTCGAGGATGATGACGTTCTGCGGATCGCAAAGCGTGTCGCCGGTCGTCGCTTCCTTGAGACCGACGGCCGCCGCGATGTCGCCCGCGCGCACCTCCTTGATTTCCTTGCGCTCGTTCGCGTGCATTTGCAGAATCCGGCCGAGGCGCTCCTTCTTGTCCTTCACCGGATTGAAGACCGTGTCGCCTGAATTCACGACGCCCGAATACACGCGGAAGAAGATCAACTGCCCGACGAACGGGTCGGTCATGATCTTGAACGCGAGCGCGGAGAACGGCTCGTCGTCGCTCGGATGACGCTCCGCTTCCTCGTCGTCTTCCGTGTGGCCGAGAATCGCGGGCACGTCGACGGGCGAGGGCAGGTAGTCGATCACGGCGTCGAGCATCGCCTGGACGCCCTTGTTCTTGAACGCGCTGCCGCAGAGCATCGGTACGATTTCGTTGGCGATCGTGCGTTTGCGCAGCGCGCCCTTGATCTCGTCCTCGGTCAGGCTGTTGTGGTCTTCCAGATACTTCTCGAGCAGCTCTTCGCTCGCTTCGGCGGCGGCCTCGACCATCTTCTCGCGCCACTCGTGCGCGAGATCCTTGAGGTTGTCGGGAACTTCCTCGTAGGTGAACTTGATGCCCTGGCTCTCGTCGTCCCAGACGATCGCCTTCATCTTCACGAGGTCGACGACGCCCTGAAAGTGATCTTCCGCGCCGATCGGAATCTGGATCGGCACCGCGACGCCCTTCAGCCGGTCGCCGATCTGCCGCTGCACGCGAAAGAAGTCCGCGCCGACGCGGTCCATCTTGTTGACGAACGCGATGCGCGGCACCTTGTACTTGTTCGCCTGACGCCACACGGTTTCCGATTGCGGCTGCACGCCGCCGACCGAGTCGTAGACCATGCAGGCGCCATCGAGCACGCGCATCGAGCGCTCGACTTCGATCGTGAAGTCGACGTGCCCCGGCGTATCGATGATGTTGATGCGATGTTCCGGATAATTGCCGGCCATGCCTTTCCAGAAGGCCGTCGTTGCCGCGGAGGTGATCGTGATGCCGCGTTCCTGCTCCTGCTCCATCCAGTCCATCGTGGCCGCGCCGTCGTGCACTTCGCCGATCTTGTGCGTCACGCCGGTGTAGAAAAGGATGCGCTCGGTAGTCGTAGTTTTGCCGGCATCGATGTGAGCGCTGATTCCGATATTCCGATAGCGCTCGATGGGAGTCTTGCGGGGCACGTGAACCTCCTGTGGTTTGAGTCGGCGCGGCGTGTGAAGCCAACGCGAATGCGTCGCGCCGAATCTTTTTAGGATAGCGCGTCGGCAGGCTCTTTGCAGGAATCCTGCCAGCCCGGCGCAAGCGACTTCCCGGACGCAAAAAAACCGGCGTGTCGTGCGACGACGCCGGTTGTTCGGGCGGGCAAGAAGCGCGTTACTGCGCGCGCGGCAAGCCTTTGATCTGCGTGCCCGGCTTGATGCCTTTCGCGGCAAACCATCCCTTCGGCATTTCGAGCGCATACACGCCGTTGTTGCGCGGGCAGTGGTTGTTCTCGGTTTCGGCCTGCATCTCGTCGATGTCGGTGATCGTGCCGTCCGCGCGGATGAACGCGATCGACAGCGGGATCAGCGTGTTCTTCATCCAGAAGCAATGCACGGCGTTTTCATTGAACACGAAGAGCATGCCTTCGTTCGGTGCGAGCTGCGTGCGATACATGAGACCTTGCTCGCGATCGGCATCGTTCGCGGCGACGGCGGCGTCGATCACATACATGCCCGCGGTCAGCTTTGCGCGCGGAAAGTCGGACGGCTGCTTGGCGCCGGGCGGCATCGTCTGCGCCTGTGCGAGCGGCAGTGCGGCGAAGGGCAGGGCAAGCGCGATCACGCATGCGCGCGCGAGCTTGCCGAGGTTGATTTGTTGATTGAAGAAGCGCGAGACGAGATTCACGGCAAAGCTCCCTTTCTGATCGATGGCTTGCGCCTGAGCCGGACAAACCCCGCGCATGTTACTCGATGCGCAGGCACAAAACAAAAGGGCAGACGCCTTGCGGCCATCTGCCCTTTGAACGCCGTAAGGACGGCGGTAATGCTCGTTCTTGACTTCGCTATACCGCCTCTTACAAAAAACTTACTGAGCTGCCGAAGCGGCTGCCGGAGCCGACGCAGCGGCTGCCTTCTTGTGCGACTTCGACGACTTGTGCGACGTCTTCTTGTGAGCCGACTTGTGAGCCGACGACGCAGCTGCCGGAGCAGCAGCGGCCGGTGCCGAAGCTTCTTGTGCGAAAGCAGCGGTTGCGAACAGGCCAGCGACGAGAGCAGCGATCAGTTTGTTCATCTGTGAATCCTCAGCTTGAGTTAATTAACCAAACGACCCGGTCATTGAGTCATGTCGGTAAACGAGCCACCTACCTTTCGGTTGACACTCGACATCGATAATTCAAATTCGATGCGACTGTGAACGCTTGAACCTTTCAAACTCCCTGGAGCACACAGGTAGTTGTAATCAGTTATTCGCTCATGCCGGATAGCTTTATGCGGCATCTGACGCCCTTAACGCGTCGCGTGAAGAGTCGGTTGACGCGATTTACAGAGAAAATTGCGCGGCGACAAAAAAATATCGGCGGCGCGATATGCGCTACTCGATCTCGATGACAGCACGTTTAAACACATCGCACTAAACGATGCACACGGCGATGCACACGGCCGATATTCAGGATAGTTGAATGCGATTCAACGAACGCGCTGCCACGGCGCGCGCGGGGCGACCTCGACAGTCTCGCCCGGCGCCAGGCCGAGCGTGAAGATATCGAGCGCGCCGATCGCGACGCGTACGAGCCGCAAGGTCGGAAAGCCGACTGCAGCCGTCATCCGCCGCACCTGCCGATTCTTGCCTTCGGTGATGGCGAGCTCGATCCACGTCGTCGGGATGGCGGCGCGATAGCGGATCGGCGGATTGCGTGGCCAGAGCGCTTCGATGTCGCGTTCGTCGACGAATGCGCTGCGGCACGGCTGCGTCACGTAATCGCCGAGATCGACGCCTTTCGAAAGACGCGCGAGCGCGGCTTCGTCGGGCGCGCCTTCGACTTGCGCCCAATAGCGCTTTACCAGCTTGTGACGCGGCTCCGCGATGCGGGCCTGGAGCGCGCCGTCGTCGGTGAGGAGGAGCAGGCCTTCGCTATCGGCGTCGAGCCGGCCCGCGGGATACACGCCCGGCGTCTTCACCCAGTCGCCGAGCGACGCGCGCGTCTCGTGCGCCGAAAACTGGCAGATGGTGCCGAAGGGCTTGTTCAGGGCGATAAGTGACATGCGAGGCGCGCGGCGTGGTCGGATGCGGCATCTTAAAGCATGCGCGCGGCGGCTTTCGGGCGCGCCGGGACAAGCCAGCATGGTTAGAATGATGAAGTGAACTTCATCGCGCGGGTTCATCGCTCGCGCATGCTGCATCGCATCGCTCTCTATCCAGTTTGCTTGCTTCCATTCAAGCCCGGCCTTATTTGGAGTCGACCATGCCGTATCAGCACATCAAGGTTCCGGAAGGCGGTGACAAGATCACCGTCAACGCGGACTTCTCGCTCAACGTCTCGGATCAGCCGATCATCCCGTATATCGAGGGCGACGGCACGGGCGTCGACATCACGCCGGTGATGATCAAGGTCGTCGATGCGGCGGTCGAGAAGGCCTACGGCGGCAAGCGCAAGATTCAATGGATGGAAATCTTCGCGGGCGAAAAGGCGACGCGCGTCTACGGCCCCGACGTGTGGCTGCCGGACGAAACGCTCGAAGTGGTGAAGGATTTCATCGTGTCGATCAAAGGGCCGCTCACGACGCCCGTCGGCGGCGGCATCCGCTCGCTGAACGTGGCGCTACGTCAGCAACTCGATCTCTACGTGTGTCTGCGTCCGGTGCGCTACTTCAAGGGCGTGCCGTCGCCGGTGCGCGAACCGGAGAAGATCGACATGGTGATCTTCCGCGAGAATTCGGAAGACATCTACGCGGGCGTCGAATGGCCGGCGGATTCGCCCGAAGCGAAGAAGGTCATCAAGTTCCTGCGCGAAGAAATGGGCGTGAAGAAGATCCGCTTCCCTGATTCGTCGGGACTCGGCATCAAGCCCGTTTCGCGGGAGGGCACGGAGCGGCTCGTGCGCAAGGCGATCCAGTACGCGATCGACAACGATCGCCGCTCGGTGACGCTCGTGCACAAGGGCAACATCATGAAGTTCACCGAAGGCGCCTTCCGCGATTACGGCTACGCGCTCGCGCAGAAGGAGTTCGGCGCGGAACTGATCGACGGCGGCCCGTGGATGAAGGTGAAGAATCCGAAGTCGGGCAGCGATATCGTCGTGAAGGATGTGATCGCCGATGCGTTCCTTCAGCAAATCCTGCTGCGTCCCGCCGAATACGACGTGATCGCCACGCTCAACCTGAACGGCGACTACATCTCGGACGCGCTCGCGGCGCAGGTGGGCGGCATCGGCATCGCGCCGGGCGCGAACATGTCGGATTCCGTCGCGATGTTCGAGGCGACGCACGGCACGGCGCCGAAATACGCGGGCAAGGACTACGTGAATCCCGGTTCGGAAATTTTGTCCGCCGAAATGATGCTGCGCCATCTCGGCTGGTTCGAGGCCGCGGACCGCATCATTTCGTCGATGGAGCAGTCGATTCTTTCGAAGCGCGTCACGTACGACTTCGCGCGTTTGATGGAAGGCGCGACGCAAGTATCGTGTTCGGGTTTCGGAGAGGTGATGATCGAGAATATGTGAGGACTCACCTCGATTCGATGTGGTAAATAAAAACCCCGGAAGGCCTACGCCTTCCGGGGTTTTTATTTCGCGCACATGCCTCATATGCGTGCAACGCGCGAGGCATGAAAAAACCCGGCGCGAAGGCCGGGTTTCACGAGGCTAAGACGATCGAACGGTCAGGCAGCGTCCTGAATGTTCGAAGCTTGTTTGCCTTTCGGTCCCTGGACGATCTCGAAGCTGACCTTCTGGCCTTCCTTGAGCGTCTTGAAACCGTTCATTTGAATCGCCGAGAAATGTGCGAACAGATCCTCGCCGCCTTCATCGGGCGTGATGAATCCGTAGCCTTTCGCGTCGTTGAACCATTTGACCGTACCAGTAGACATTCGTACTTCCCCTCTAACTCTTGTCGCACCCAGAGCACGCTCGAAAAGCTCGACGGCACACCCCACAATGTGAACCGCCCCCTCCTCACAAGCTCACCTCGGCCTCTTTTTTCGTCCGTGGTTGGCCCCCGGAAAAAAGTGCCAGTTTGATTGTTAAATCTCTTAAATCGGGTGTCAAGGAATTTTTGGGATAGCCGTTAAGCTCGTTGCAAAGAGCGCATTCGTAGGGTAATTCCTGCTTTGCGTGTGTGCTGCCGTCCAAGCAAGTCATCTTGAAAAGTCGCATAATCGACTCACTTGTGTGATACCCGGCGGCCCGCAGCGCTTGGTGCTCGGTTTGTTTTTTTTGAAGCTGTGCGATACTGGTTTCGACGAGGTGCAAGCGGGCCGCGCCGAAATGTTGGGCAGCGGCAGGATTCGATGGGCGACACCTGTGCGAGTGCGGTTTTCAGCGACACATTCCGACCGGGCGGTCGGTGCTGGAGCGGCGATTGCGAGGACGTCCGTGATGTTTAGAATGGGTGTATGGCGATCAATCCCAACAAGCAGGATGGCACGGTACTGGAGCGGCAGGAGCAGAAGCTCAAGAAGCCGGCCATGTACAAGGTGGTGCTGCTGAATGACGACTTCACGCCGATGGAATTCGTCGTGATGATCGTGCAGGAATACTTCAATAAGGATCGTGAGACCGCGACGCAGATCATGCTCAAGGTTCATCGCGAAGGCAGGGGAGTTTGTGGGGTCTACACGCGAGACATTGCGTCGACCAAAGTTGAGCAAGTCGTTAGCCATGCACGGCAAGCGGGGCATCCGCTGCAGTGCGTGATGGAGGAAGCATGATTGCCCAGGAACTGGAAGTCAGTCTGCACATGGCGTTTATGGAAGCACGTCAGGCGCGGCATGAGTTCATAACGGTCGAGCACCTGTTGCTCGCCCTGTTGGACAATCCGACCGCGGCTGAAGTGTTGCGCGCCTGCGCAGCCAACATTGAAGATTTGCGTCAGAACCTGCGCAATTTCATTCATGACAACACGCCGACCGTGCCCGGCACGGACGACGTCGATACTCAGCCGACGCTTGGTTTCCAGCGCGTGATCCAGCGCGCGATCATGCACGTGCAATCGACTTCGAATGGCAAGAAGGAAGTGACCGGCGCGAACGTGCTGGTCGCGATCTTCGGCGAGAAGGACTCGCACGCGGTGTACTACCTGCAGCAGCAGGGCGTCACGCGTCTCGATGTCGTGAATTTCATTTCGCACGGCATTGCGAAGACGAATAGCGGCGACGCCGCCAAGGCGAGCAGCGAAGCGAATCCGGAATCGGAAGACGCCGCTGCGCAGAAGGAAACGCCGCTCGCGCAGTTCACGCAGAACCTCAACCAGCTCGCGAAGGACGGCAAGATCGATCCGCTGATCGGCCGTGAACTCGAAGTCGAGCGTGTGGTGCAGGTGCTGTGCCGCCGTCGCAAGAATAATCCGCTGCTCGTCGGCGAAGCCGGCGTCGGCAAGACGGCGATCGCCGAGGGCCTCGCATGGCGCATCACGCGCGGCGAAGTGCCGGACATCCTCGCCGATGCACAGGTCTACTCGCTCGACATGGGCGCGCTGCTCGCCGGCACGAAGTATCGCGGCGATTTCGAGCAACGTCTGAAGACGGTGTTGAAGGAACTGAAAGAGCGTCCGCACGCGATTCTGTTCATCGACGAAATTCATACGCTGATCGGCGCGGGCGCGGCATCGGGCGGCACGCTCGACGCATCGAACCTGCTGAAGCCGGCGTTGTCGTCGGGTCAGTTGAAGTGCATCGGCGCGACCACGTTCACGGAATATCGCGGCATCTTCGAGAAGGACGCGGCGTTGTCGCGGCGTTTCCAGAAGGTCGATGTCACCGAGCCGTCCGTCGAACAGACGGTGGCGATTCTGCGCGGCCTCAAGACGCGCTTCGAAGAGCATCACGGCGTGAAGTATTCGTCGGGTGCGCTGTCGGCGGCGGCGGAACTGTCGGCACGATTCATCACGGACCGTCATCTGCCGGACAAGGCCATCGACGTGATCGATGAAGCGGGCGCGGCGCAACGCATCCTGCCGAAGTCGAAGCAGAAGAAGACCATCGGCAAGAGCGAGATCGAAGAGATCATCTCGAAGATCGCGCGCGTGCCGGCGCAGAGCGTGTCGCAGGATGACCGCAGCAAGCTCCAGACGCTCGATCGCGACCTGAAAGCCGTCGTGTTCGGTCAGGATCCGGCGATCGACGCGCTGTCGGCGTCGATCAAGATGGCGCGCGCGGGTCTCGGCAAGCTGGACAAGCCGATCGGCGCGTTCCTGTTCTCCGGCCCGACGGGCGTCGGCAAGACGGAGGTCGCGAAGCAGTTGGCGTTCACGCTGGGCATCGAACTGCTGCGCTTCGACATGTCGGAGTACATGGAACGTCATGCGGTCAGCCGTCTGATCGGCGCGCCGCCGGGATATGTCGGTTTCGACCAGGGCGGTTTGCTGACCGAAGCCGTCACGAAGAAGCCGCATTGCGTGCTGCTCCTCGACGAAATCGAGAAGGCGCATCCGGACATCTACAACGTGCTCTTGCAGGTGATGGACCACGGCACGCTGACGGACAACAACGGACGCAAGGCGGATTTCCGCAACGTCATCATCATCATGACGACGAACGCGGGGGCCGAGGCAATGGGCAAGGCGGTGATCGGCTTCACGTCGCGACGCGAGTCGGGCGACGAAATGGCCGACATCAAGCGCATGTTCACGCCGGAGTTCCGCAACCGTCTGGACCAGATCATCAGCTTCCGTTCGCTGGACGAGGAAATCATCCTGCGCGTGGTCGACAAGTTCCTCATGCAACTGGAAGATCAGTTGCACGAGAAGAAGGTCGATGCGGTCTTCACCGATTCGCTGCGCAAGCACCTGGCGAAGCACGGTTTCGATCCGCTGATGGGCGCGCGTCCGATGCAGCGTCTGATTCAGGACACGATCCGTCGCGCCTTGGCCGACGAGCTCCTGTTCGGCAAGCTGGTCAACGGCGGCCGCGTGACGGTCGATGTCGATGCGGACGACAAGGTGCAGCTGACGTTCGACGAAAACTCGGCGCCGCCGCGCAATCCGAATCCGGAAGCGATCGAAGTGGATTAACGCGTTTAAGGCGGGACGATAAGCGTGGACTCGAAAGAGCCCACGCTTTTTTTTTGCGCGTTTCACAACAGGCCGTTCCATGCTCAAGCATGTTTAATGTATCCGTGTCCCATCCCATCAGTCTCGAAGTCCAGATGATGCGCGGAAACGAGCAAGCGCGTTTTCTGTTTGCGTCCTCACGGGTTGAGCGTTCCGACCATGATGTTGATCGAGCTGATGGTTACGATGCGCAAGTCTTTATCTCCAGTTGTACCTGAGAGCCGAAACTTGCCGTGTTCCCCGTTATTGCTGTGAAACGAGACTGCCGATGAGGGTTTTACGAAGTCCGGCGACACTCCGAATATGGTGAAAAATCTCCAGCCGATTCCTTGCATGCACGACGAATCGTGGTGATCGTCGGGGCTCGCCAGTACGGTTTCCAGAGGCGGGGGCGGAAGCGGGCCAAGGATGATTTCCTCGCAGTCATTGCCGTGTATGTCTGCATCTACTTGAATGGCGACAAGGTAGAACAGGCCGTTATACGACGTCGGAAACAATTGCGCGGTGTAGGTGTTGGAGTAGAGACTCACTTGAGCCACATCAAGCTTACTTACTACGGTAGAAGTTGTTTCGCCCAGAAGCGCCTGCCCATCACGGCCGGGGTTGCAGACTGATTGGACGCCAGCGTCATTGGAGTAAAACCAGTGGTCATAGAATTTGAATCCGCTGGCAGGCGGTGCAAGGCCGGACAGCGAGACGGTGGGAAATTCCAGTGCGAGCTGATAGTTGTCTGAAAACATACATTCTTGGGCCATGATGCACTCCTAGAGATATGACTGTGAATCCTAAATAAAGCAGCGCGGATTAATCCAATTGGATCGAGTATTGAAGCGGTCTACATGGCTACCTCCACGGGTTTATTAAGTCAGAGTCGACAACAAACATTTGAATCGGAATTTCGCAGCGGAAACGTGCGTGAAAACATTGGGCTCATCGTCAAGCGATGAACTCGATGCTGTCTCGAACAACGCGCCGAGATAGCTGCAGTTATGTTGATGGAGATAGTCCGCGCGTTCTTTTGCTGTAGGGAGTTATAGGTTTGTAATGTCAAAATAACTGTGAAGGTTTGTAATACGCGCAAGCGATTTGATTGCGAGAATTTTCCTATTTGAAAGTTCGATATTTTGGATCGTTAAACAAAAACGCGGATTATCTAAAAGATAATCCGCGTTTCATCGGTAATGGAACTGATCAGTGGGACGATCTATGTCTCGTCCCAGCGCGAGTGCATTCGCTTTCAGTGTTTCCCGGTACTTCCAAATCCACCAAGCCCGCGCTCGCTCGCTTCGAAATCATCGACGATATTGAACTGCGCCTGCACGACCGGCACGATCACCATTTGTGCGAGACGCTCCATCGGGTTCAGCGTGAACGCGGTGTCGCCGCGATTCCACGTCGAAACCATCAGTTGGCCTTGATAATCCGAATCGATCAGCCCAACGAGATTGCCGAGAACGATGCCATGCTTGTGACCCAGACCCGAGCGCGGAAGGATCATCGCGGCATAGCCGGGATCGGCGAGATGAATGGCGAGGCCGGTCGGCACGAGCACGGTCTGATGCGGCTCGATGACGAGCGGCGCATCGAGGCACGCGCGCAGATCGAGGCCCGCGCTGCCGGGCGTGGCGTAGGCGGGCATGAAGTCGCGCATGCGCGCATCGAGAATCTTGACGTCGAGTTTCATGGATCGAGGCGTTATTGAATGGAATGGCCGAGCTCGAAAGCATCGGCGGGAAGTCGATAGGAGCGCGTGCGCGCGGCGTCGAGTTCGGTCACGACAACAGCGTGCCGCCGGTCTTCGGCGCGCGTTTTGCGATCTCCGCGATCAGCGTGCGCGCGAGTTCCTGCTTGCCGGCGCGCGGCAGCGGTGTCGTGCCGCTTTCTTCGAACAGCACGACTTCGTTGTCGTCGCGTCCGAACGTGAGCTGTCCGATATTGCCGATCAGCAGCGGCACGTTCTTGCGCTTGCGTTTCTCATCGCCATGAACCTCGAGATTGCCGCTTTCCGCCGCAAAGCCGACGCAAAAAGGCGGATTCGGCAGCTTCGCCACCGACGCGAGAATGTCCGGATTCTCGATGAAGTTGAACGTCGGCAACGCGTCGGCGGTCTTTTTGATCTTCTGCTCGCTGACGTGATCGACGCGCCAGTCCGCCACCGCGGCGACCGCGATGAAGATGTCGGTGTCAGGGGTCGCGGCCATCACCGCATCGTGCATTTCCTGCGCGGTCTGCACGTCTTCGCGATACACGCCCCACGGCGTCGGCAGGGAAACCGGACCGGCGACGAGATGCACGTCCGCGCCCGCCTGCGCCGCCGCGCGTGCGAGCGCGAAGCCCATCTTGCCCGACGAACGATTGGTGATGCCGCGGACCGGATCGAGCGGCTCGAAGGTCGGACCGGCGGTAATCAGCACGCGCTGGCCGCGCAGAATCTTCGGCTGAAAGAACGCGCAGATCGCTTCGAACGCGGCTTCCGGCTCGATCATGCGGCCGTCGCCGACTTCGCCGCACGCCTGCGAGCCCGAATCCGGACCGAGCACTTCGACGCCATCGGCGCGAAGCTGGCTGACATTGCGCTGCGTCGGCGGGCTTTGCCACATCTGGCGGTTCATCGCGGGCACGACGAGCAGCGGGCAATCGCGCGCGATGCACAGCGTCGAAAGCAGGTCGTCGCACATGCCATGCGCGAGCTTCGCCATGAAGTCGGTCGAGGCGGGCGCGATGACGATCGCATCCGCTTCGCGCGAAAGATCGATGTGCGGCATGTTGTTCGGCATGCGCGCATCCCACTGCGACGTGTACACGGGACGGCCCGACAGCGCCTGCATCGTGACGGGCGTGATGAACTGCGTGGCCGCTTCGGTCATCACGATCTGCACGGTTGCGCCGGCCTTGACGAGCAGGCGCGTCAGTTCGGCGATCTTGTAGCAGGCGATGCCGCCGGTCAGTCCTAAAACGAGATGTTTGCCCGCGAGTTCCAACTTGCCTCCATCGCAAAAGAACACGGCTCCGTGAGAGGAGCCGCGTCGTGAATATCAACGTGAACCGCGCACGCGCCGCAGTTCGTCGAAAATCAGCAGGACCGCGCCGACGGTGATCGCGCTATCGGCGAGGTTGAACGCCGGCCAGTGCCACGCGTTCACATGAAAATCCAGAAAGTCGATGACGTGCCCGTACGCAATCCGGTCGATGACATTGCCGATCGCACCGCCCATGATGAGCGACAACGCCGTGCAGAACATGCGCTGCCCCGAATGGCGCTTGAGCAGATAGCAAATCACGATCGCCGCGACGACGCCCAACGCCGTGAACGCCCAGCGCTGCCAGCCGCCCGCCATCGCGAGGAAGCTGAACGCCGCGCCGCGGTTGTAGACGAGCAGCAGATTGAAAAAGGGCGTGAGCGCATGCGGATCGCCATAGGCGAACACGCGCTGCACGGCGATCTTCGTCAACTGGTCGAACAGAATGACGATCAGCGCGACGCCGAGCCACGGCGCGAGCGAACCGCTGCTCGCGGTTCTAACGGAAGTTTGCTTTGCCATCGTTCGAGCCATTTATGCCGCGCCTCGCGTTTCGCCTGCGCCGAAGAGATTGGAGAAGCAGCGGCCGCAGAGGCCCGGATGTTCCGGGTGCGAGCCGACATCGGCGCAATAGTGCCAGCAGCGCTCGCACTTCATGTAGCTCGACGCGGCGACATCGACGCCTTCTTCTGCTTCGCTCGCCACCTTTTCCACTTGCGCCGACGACGTGATCAGCACGAAGCGCAATGCATCGCCGAGACTCGCGAGTGCGTCGTAACGCGCGCCGCTCGCACGAACCACGACTTCCGCCTGCAGCGACGAACCGATCTGATTGGCCGTGCGCGCTTCTTCGAGCGCCTTGGTGACGTCGCCGCGCGCGCTGCGGATGAGCGTCCACTTGTCGAGCAGATCGCCGCCGTTCGCGATCTCCGGATACGTCGCGAAGACTTCCGTGAAGATCGTTTCCTGACCGGGCTTGAGCACCTTGTACGCTTCTTCGGCCGTGAACGACAGATACGGCGCGACGAGACGCAACAAGCCGTGCGCGATATGGAACAGCGCGGTTTGCGCGCTGCGGCGCTCGCGCGAATCGGGCTTCGTGGTGTAGAGGCGATCCTTCAGCACGTCGAGATAGAAGCCGCCGAGGTCTTCCGAGCAGAATGTCGCGATCTTCGCGACGACCGGATGGAATTCGTACTTCTCGTAGTGCGCGAGGGCGTCGTCCTGCAGATTGCGCGTGAGCGCGATGGCGTATCGATCGATTTCGAGCCAGTCCTGAACCGGCAGCGCGTTCTTGTCGAAATCGAAGTCCGACAGATTCGCGAGCAGGAAGCGCAGCGTGTTGCGGATACGGCGATACGTCTCCGTCACGCGCTTCAGGATTTCCTCGGAGATCGCGAGCTCGCCCGAATAGTCCGTCGATGCGATCCACAAACGGATGATTTCCGCGCCAAGGCGATTGGACACTTCGTGCGGATCGATGCCGTTGCCGAGCGACTTCGACATCTTGCGGCCTTCGCCATCGACGGTGAAGCCGTGCGTGAGCAGCGCGTCGTAGGGCGCGCGGCCGTCGAGCATCGACGCGGTGAGCAGCGACGAATGGAACCAGCCGCGATGCTGGTCCGAGCCTTCGAGATAGAGATCGGCCGGAAACTGCAGCGAATCCTTGTGCGAGCCGCGCAGCACGTGCCAGTGCGTCGTGCCGGAATCGAACCACACGTCGAGCGTGTCGCGGTTCTTCTCGTACATGTTGGCTTCGTCGCCGATCAGTTCGCGCGGATCGAGCGATTGCCACGTTTCGATGCCGCCTTCCTCCACACGCTTCGCCACTTCTTCCAGCAACTCCAGCGTGCGCGGATGCAGCTCGCCGGTTTCCTTGTGCACGAAGAACGCCATCGGCACGCCCCACTGACGCTGACGCGAAAGCGTCCAGTCCGGGCGATTCGCGATCATGCTGTAAAGACGCTGCTTGCCCCATGACGGATAAAACGCCGTGTTCTCGACGCCTTCCAGCGCGATCTCGCGCAGCGTGCGGCCGCCGTCCTTCGGCTTCACGTCCATGCCGGCGAACCATTGCGAGGTCGCGCGATAGATGATCGGCGTCTTGTGGCGCCAGCAGTGCATGTAGCTGTGCGTGTACTTTTCGCTCTTGAGCAGCGATCCCGCGCCTTCGAGCGCTTCGACGATCTGCGGATTCGCCTTCCAGATCGACAGCCCGCCGAACAGCGGCAACGATTCGATATAGCGGCCATCGCCCATCACCGGGTTGATGATGTCCGAGTCCGGCATGCCGTGCGCCTTGCACGACACGAAGTCTTCCACGCCATACGCCGGCGACGAATGCACGATGCCCGTGCCGCTTTCCGTCGTCACGTAATCGCCGAGATAGACCGGCGCCGTGCGCTTGTAGCCCGGATGCGCTGCCGCGAGCGGATGGTGGAAGCGCAGGTTCGCGAGCTTTTCGCCGGTCGTCGTCGCGATGACTTCGCCCGTCAGGCCGTAGTTCTGCAGGCACGCTTCGACGCGCTCCTGCGCGAGGATCAGGAGACCGCGCGGCGTATCGACGAGCGCGTAGACGATCTCCGGATGCACGTTCAGCGCCTGGTTCGCGGGAATGGTCCAGGGCGTCGTCGTCCAGATGACGATGCCGCCTTCCGTCTTCGGCAGCGCGGGCAGGCCGAACGCCTGCGCGGTCTTCTCCGGTTCGGCGAACGCGAACATGACGTCGATGGTCGGATCGGTCTTGTCCTTGTATTCGACTTCCGCTTCGGCCAGCGCCGAGCCGCAGTCGAAGCACCAGTTTACCGGCTTCAGGCCGCGGAACACGAAGCCCTTCGCCATGATCTTGCCGAGCGCGCGGATCTCGCCCGCTTCGTTGGCGAAGTTCATCGTCTTGTACGGATTGTCCCAGTCGCCGAGCACGCCCAGGCGCCGGAAGCCGACCTTCTGTTTTTCGATCTGCTCGCCCGCATACGCGCGCGCCTTCCGCATCACTTCGATGGCGGGCAGCGTCTTGCCGAACTGCTTTTCGATCTGGATTTCGATCGGCATGCCGTGGCAGTCCCAGCCCGGCACGTAGACCGCGTCGAAGCCCGCGAGATTGCGCGCCTTGACGATCATGTCCTTCAGTATCTTGTTGACGGCGTGACCGAGGTGGATGTCGCCGTTCGCATACGGCGGGCCGTCGTGCAGGATGAACTTCTTGCGGCCCTTCGACGCCGCGCGGATCTTCTCGTAGATCTTGTTGTCCTGCCACTCCTTGACCCACGCGGGTTCGCGCTTGGGCAGGTCGCCGCGCATCGGGAAGGGCGTGTCGAGCAGGTTGACGGGATACTTCGAGGAGGCTTTTTCTTTCTTGTCGCTCATGGGTGACTCAGTGAATTCGGTGAGACGGCGCTCGTCTTTTAGCGCGCGGTGATTCGGAAGCGGGGCAGCGGACGGCACAAGAACGCGCCGCACGCTCACCTAATTCGGTCGGTCGCCGAGATGGCGAAGCCCGTCGCGCGGCTGCCGGCGTTGCTCGCGGGCGGCAGGCCGAAGTACGCGCGCGCGTTGTCGACGTCTTTCGCGATGGCGCGGCCGAGCGTTTCGAGGTCGACGTACTTTTCCTCGTCGCGCAGCTTTTTCAGGAATTCGACGCGCACGAGCTTGCCGTAGGCGTCGCCGTGCCAGTCGAGCACGAACACTTCGAGCAGCACGCGGCCGGAATCGTCGACGGTCGGGCGCAGGCCGAGGCTCGCGACGGCGGGCAGCGGTTCATCGGCGAGGCCGTGCACGCGCACGACGAAGATGCCCGCGAGCGCCGGCCGCTTGTGCGCGATCGGCAGATTCAGCGTGGGAAAGCCGAGATCGCGTCCGAGCTTCGCGCCGTGCACGACGTGACCGCTGATGACATACGGGCGCCCGAGCGCGACTTGCGCCGCGTCGAGATCGCCCGCGACGAGCGACGCCCGCACCGACGACGACGATATGCGCGTGCCGTTCGGATGCGCGACTGTTGCCATCTGCTCGACTTCGAAGCCGTATTTCTCGCCGGCGGCTTTCAACGACTCGAAATTGCCCGCGCGTTTCGCGCCGTAGCAGAAGTCGTCGCCGACCATGACCCAGCGCGCGTGCAGGCCATCGACGATGACGTTCTTCACGAACGTATCCGGCGATTGTCCCGCGAACGTCTTGTTGAAATGCTCGACCACCACGCGATCGACGCCGTTGGTGCGCAGCGCTTCGAGCTTGTCGCGCAGCATCGCGATGCGCGGCGGCGCGCCCGCCGGATTGAAGAACTCGCGCGGATGCGGCTCGAAAGTCATCACGCAGACCGGCAGGCCGCGCGCGTCGGCGGCTGCCCGCACGTGCGCGAGCAGCGCCTGGTGGCCGCGATGGACACCGTCGAAATTGCCGATGGTCAGTGCGCAGGGCGCCCGGCTTTCGGCATTGGGGAGGCCGCGAAAGACTCTCACGATAGGCGATGGTCGGTGGGAGGGGCTGATGCTGCAAAGCGTTAGATTATAAACGCTCGCAAGGAGGACGGGCGCGAGCGCCCCGGCGCGATGCCTGACCGAACCCGTTTGGCACGATTTTCGCACCCTTCGAATGATAAAATCCGCGGATGAAAAAAATCGTCATTCTGATCTCCGGACGCGGGAGCAACATGGAGGCCGTCGTGCGTGCATGCGCGCGCGAAGGCTGGCCGGCTCGCGTCTGCGCGGTCATTTCCAACCGGCCCGATGCCGCCGGGCTAGGCTTCGCGGCCGCGAACGGCATCGAAACGAAGGTGGTGGATCATCGTCAGTTCGACGGTCGCGAATCGTTCGATGCCGCACTCGCGCGCGAAATCGATCGCTTCGAGCCCGATCTCGTCGTATTGGCCGGCTTCATGCGCGTGCTGACCGACGCCTTCGTCGCGAAATATGCCGGGCGCATGCTCAACATTCATCCGTCGCTGCTGCCGTGTTTTCCGGGCTTGCGTACGCATCAGCAGGCGCTCGACGCCGGCGTGCGCGTGCACGGCGCAAGCGTGCATTTCGTGACGCCGACGCTCGATCACGGGCCGATCGTCGCGCAAGGCGCGGTGCCGGTCGTCGCCGGCGACGATGCCGCCGCGCTCGCCGCGCGCGTGCTCAAGGTCGAGCACGACATCTATCCGCGCGCGGTGCGCTGGTTTATCGAAGGGCGTCTTTCTATCGAAGGGGAGCGCGTCGCGCTCACGCCGTCTGAGCCGCAATGGCTCTTTGCCGACATTGCCGGGGAGGGCGTATGAGGCTGCATGGATTTCTGATCGGACAAACCGAAACGCTGCTTGCGGACGTGCTCCGCTTTTCCGGCCCCGCCGATGCCGCGACGAGCCGCTTTTTCCGCGCGCATCCGAAGCTCGGGCACGGCGAGCGCGGCGTGATCGCCGAGGCGGTTTTCGCGGTGCTGCGCCGGAAGATGGAGTTTTCGCATCTCGCGGAAAGCGGCAGCGGCAACCAGGCGCGCCGTCTGGCGCTGCTCGGGCTGATGCAGACGGCCGGGCTCTCCGCGCTGAAGCCGTTCGTCTCGGCCGATGAGTATCAATGGCTCTCGCAAGTCTCGAAGATCGATCCGGCGAGCTTGCCGGTGCGCGTGCGGACCAACCTGCCGCAGTGGATCTACGACGCGATGGGCAAGCGCTTCGAGCCGGAGGAACTCGCGCAGCTCGCCGCCGCGCTGAACTATCCCGCGCCGCTCGATCTGCGCTCGAATCCGATCAAGGCGGATCGCAAGGTCGTGCTGAAGGCGCTGACCGAAGCGGGCATCGACGCCGGCGAAATGCCGTTCGCGCCGTTCGGCATCCGCGTGGACGGCAAGCCGGCGCTCACGCGTCTCGCGCCGTTCCAGGAAGGCTGGATCGAAGTGCAGGACGAGGGTAGCCAGTTGCTCTGCTCGCTGATGGCCCCGCGCCGCGGCGAAATGATCGTCGATTTCTGCGCGGGCGCGGGCGGCAAGACGCTCGCCCTCGGCGCGATGATGCGCTCGACCGGCCGTCTCTACGCCTTCGACGTGTCCGATCGCCGGCTCGCGAAGCTCAAGCCGCGGCTTGCGCGCAGCGGTCTGTCGAACGTGAATCCGGTGCTGATCGACAGCGAGCACGACGCGAAGATCAAGCGTCTCGCGGGCAAGATCGACCGCGTGCTCGTCGATGCGCCGTGCTCGGGCCTCGGCACGCTGCGTCGCAATCCGGATCTGAAGTGGCGCCAGTCGCCCGCGACCGTCGCGGAACTCACGCCCAAGCAGCTCTCGATCCTGTCGAGCGCCGCGCGCCTCGTGAAGACCGGCGGCCGTCTCGTCTATGCGACCTGCTCGATGCTCGAAGCGGAGAACGAAGACGTCGTGAAGCAGTTCCTCGAGACGCATCCGAACTTCCGCGTCGTGCCCGCGCGCGACGTGCTGGCGGAACAGCGCATCGATCTCGATACGGGCGAATTCCTGTCGCTGTGGCCGCACAAGCACGGCACCGACGGCTTCTTCGCGGCGGTGCTGGAGCGCGTGCCGGACGCCGCAAAAGCGCCCAAAGCGGCCGAAGAAACCGCGTAAGCAATGCAGAACCACTTCCTGAACGAACTCTCCGCGCGGCTCTTCCGCGATTTCGGCGAGCCGGAAGTGATCTGGCAGGTGGCCGCGCTCGTCGGCCTGCTCGTAGTGGCGTGGTGGTGCGCGCGTCTGCTTCGCAAGAAGCTCGATGCGCGCCGCCAGTCGCGTTTCGAAGCCGTGCGCTTCGGCGCGGAAAGTCTCAACAAGGCGCTGTTTCCGTTGCTCGGCACGGTTTTCGTGTCGATCGCGCAGGTCGTGCTCGCGCCGTTCATCCATACGTCGCTGTTGCGGCTCGCGCTCGTGCCGCTGTGCGGCATCACCGTCATCTACACGATGCTCTACGTCGCGCGGCGCGTGTTCAGCCGCGGCCAGACGGAGCACGAGGCGAACGCGCTGCTGTATCTCTTCGAGAAACTCGTCACCGTGATCGTCTGGGTGACGATGGTGCTCACCGTCATGGGCATTCAGGACGACGTCGTCCACTGGATGGCGAGCGTGCGCTTCAACTTCGCGAACGCGCACATGACGCTGCTCTCGCTCGCCTCGGGCGTGCTGTGGGTGTGCGTGACGCTGATCGTCGCGATGTGGGCGGGCGCGCTGCTCGACGACCGCCTGATGCGCGCCCGCTCGCTCGACGCGAATCTCAAAGTGGTGCTCGCGCGCGTCGGCCGGGCGCTGATGATCCTCGCCGCCATTCTGGTGAGCTTGTCGATCGTCGGCATCGACATCACGGTGCTCGGCGTGTTCGGCGGCGCGCTCGGCGTCGGGCTGGGCTTCGGCTTGCAGAAGATCGCGAGCAATTACGTATCGGGCTTCATCATTCTGCTGGACCGCTCCTTGCGGCTCGGTGACATGATCAATGTCAGCGGAAATCAGGGCACGGTCACGCAGATTCGCACCCGATACACGGTGGTGCGCGGCCTCGACGGCATCGAAACGCTGATTCCGAACGAAAAGCTCATCACCGACGTGGTGCAGAACCATTCGTCGTTTCTCACGCGCGGCAACGCGAAGATCGCGGTGCAGGTGAGCTATCGCTGCGACGTCGAACGCGCGATGCAGTTGCTCGTCGAAGCAACGCAGGGCGTCGAGCGCGTGTTGCAGGACCCGGCGCCCGCGGCACTGCTCGCGAGCTTCGGCGCGGACGGAATCAATCTCGAACTGAGCTTCTGGATCGAAGAGGCCGCCAAAGGTACAGGCGGCGTAAAGTCGCACGTAAATCGGGCGGTTTGGCGGTTATTCTGCGAGCATGGCATTGAAATCCCGTACCCTCAGCGCGAGATAAGGATTATCGACGGCGTGCCCCGCCCGGGCGGCGAATCGGTACTTAATGCCGGAAGCGGCGGTGAAAGCGCTGCGCCTGCCGCCTGATCGCTGATCGTCAGAACCAATCTTTCGATTTGGCGTCGGAATCAACACCAATTCGGGGCGTGAGTTTTTCCTCGTTTTGGTACGATTCAAAAAATTTCACCTTTAGGACAAAGACTTGGAACGCATGCAGTAGAATGCGATCGAACTTGCGCACGTTCCTTTCATGTGCCCAACGCGTTGTTCGAAGTCTGTTCGACCGGCCATTTTTCCCGAATTTCACAGCTACACAGGTAACTGCCTTGCTGAATTCTTCCCTTGAATTTCTCGCCAACGGATTGCTGGACTTCTCCTGGTGGCAGATTCTGCTGTTCACGCTTGCGATGACTCACGTCACGATCGCCGGCGTCACGATTTACCTGCACCGTTGCCAGGCGCATCGCGCGCTGGATCTGCATCCGGTCGCGAGCCACTTCTTCCGTTTCTGGCTGTGGATGACCACCGGCATGTTGACCGGCCAGTGGGCGGCGATCCACCGCAAGCACCACGCGAAGTGCGAAACCGAAGAAGATCCGCACAGCCCGCAGACGCGCGGCATCTGGAAGGTGCTGCTCGAAGGCGCGGAGCTTTATCGCGCGGAAGCGAAAAACGAAGAAACCATGCGCAAGTTCAGTCACGGCACGCCGAACGACTGGATGGAACGCAACGTCTACACGCGTTATCCGATCCTGGGCATCAGCATCATGATGGTCATCGACGTGGCGCTGTTCGGCATCGTCGGTCTGTCGGTCTGGGCCGTGCAGATGATCTGGATCCCGTTCTGGGCGGCGGGCGTCGTCAACGGTCTCGCGCACTGGTGGGGCTACCGCAACTTCAATTCGTCGGATGCATCGACGAACATCTTCCCGCTCGGCATTCTGATCGGCGGCGAAGAACTGCATAACAACCATCACACGTTCGCGACGTCCGCGAAGCTGTCGAGCAAGTGGTACGAGTTCGACATCGGCTGGCTGTACATCCGCATGATGTCGATGGTCGGCCTCGCGAAGGTCAAGAAGGTCGCGCCGACGCCGAAGCTCGCCGCCAGCAAGGCCGTCGTCGATCAGGACACGCTGCAGGCCGTGCTCGCCAACCGCTACGAAGTGATGGCGCGCTACGGCAAGGCGCTCAAGCACGCCTACGCGCAGGAACTGGCGAAGCTGAAGGAGGCCGGCGCGCGCGAGAAGTATCAGTTGATGCGCGGTGCGCGCAAGTGGTTCCACAAGGAAGAAGACGGCCTGAACGAGCCGCAGTTGAAGCAACTGCCGGAGCTGACTTCGGATAATCAGAAGCTGCGCACGTTCATCGAGCTGCGCAAGGATCTGTCGGCGATGTGGGATCGCTCCAACGCATCGCGCGAGCAACTCGTCACGCAATTGCAGGACTGGTGCCATCGCGCGGAAGAAAGCGGCATCAAGGCGCTGCAGGACTTCGCGTTGCGTCTGCGCCGCTACGCCTGACGCGCGATATCCGTTAAAATTTGAGGACGTCACAAGACCCCGCTCTGGCGGGGTCTTTGTTTTTGTGCAGCCGATTCTTGCGTTACGTTGTTGGCACGGAGCAGGGGACAGGGACATGGAAGCGATCAGGAGCGTCGAGTACGACCGGCCGCAAGGCCTGACGTGTGGAGTGGGCGAAGCGTGGGCGCGCGTGCCGGACGCACCGTCGGCCGAACGGAAGCGCGAGTTGAAGGAGCGCATTCGCGCGTTGCTCAAGCGCGAAGAAGCCGTGCTCGTCGCGCACTATTATGTCGACGCTGAGCTCCAGGAACTCGCCGACGAAACTGGCGGCTGCGTTGCCGACTCGCTCGAAATGGCGCGGTTCGGCCGCGATCATGCTGCGAAAACGCTGGTCGTCGCGGGCGTGCGCTTCATGGGCGAGACGGCCAAGATTCTGAGTCCGGACAAACGCGTGCTGATGCCCGACCTCGACGCGACCTGCTCGCTCGACCTCGGCTGCCCGGCCGACGAATTCTCAGCATTCTGCGACGCGCATCCGGACCGCACGGTCGTCGTGTACGCGAACACGAGCGCGGCCGTGAAGGCGCGCGCGGACTGGATGGTCACATCGTCGATCGGGCTTGAAATCGTCGCCGATCTACACGCGCGCGGCGAAAAAATCCTGTGGGCGCCGGATCGTCACCTCGGCAGCTATATCCAGAAGAAGACCGGCGCGGACATGCTGCTGTGGCAAGGTTCATGTCTCGTCCACGACGAGTTCAAGGGCATCGAGCTCGATTTGCTGCGCAACGAATATCCCGACGCGAAAATCCTCGTGCACCCGGAATCGCCGGAAGGCGTCGTCGCGCTCGCGGATGTCGTCGGCTCGACCACGCAACTCATCGACGCCGCGGTGAAGCTGGACGCGAAGCGCTTCATCGTCGCGACGGACCTCGGCATCCTGCACAAGATGCGGCTCGCCGCGCCCGGCAAGATTTTCATCGAAGCGCCGACCGCCGGGAACAGCGCGACCTGCAAGAGCTGCGCGCACTGTCCGTGGATGGCGATGAACGGTCTCGCCAATCTCGCCGACGTGCTCGAACGCGGTCACAACGAGATTCACGTCGATCCGGCCATCGGGCAGCGCGCGCGCGTGCCGATCGATCGCATGCTCGACTTCGCGGCGCGTCACAAGAAACGCGTGCAGGCGAGCGGCGATCTCGCCAAGGACGGAACGCTGTTTTCGAACGTGGGAGCCGCGTGATGACGTATCCGGCGATTTTCGAGGAAGTCCGCAAGCAATACGGCGAAGCATTCGACGATGCGCTCGCACGCAATGTCGTCGATGCGCTCGAAGAAGACGTCGGCACGGGCGATCACACCGGGCGCCTCGTGCCCGCCGACGCCCGCCGCACCGCGCGCATCATCGTGCGCGAGGAAGCGGTGCTGTGCGGCGCGCCTTGGTTCGACGAAGTCATGCGCCGCGTCGATCCGACGATCGAAGTCGAATGGCAGTATCGCGAAGGCGATCGCATGGCGGCCAACTCCACGGTCGTACTGCTGCACGGCCCGGCGCGCTCGCTTCTGACGGCGGAGCGCAACGGCCTCAACTTCCTGCAATTGCTGTCGGGCGTCGCGACCGCCACGCGCCGCTATGTCGACGCGATCGAAGGCGCGCGCGCACGGATTCTGGACACACGCAAGACGCTGCCGGGCTTGCGGCTCGCGCAGAAATACGCGGTGCGCGTCGGCGGCGGCGCGAATCAGCGCCTCGCGCTCTACGACGGCATTCTCATCAAGGAAAACCATATCGCAGCGGCGGGCGGCGTCGGCGCGGCGATGGATGCGGCGCTCGCGCTGAAGGCGGGCGTGCCGATTCAGATCGAGGTCGAAACGCTGGAGCAACTCGAGACGGCGCTCGCACATCGGGCCGAATCGATCCTGCTCGACAACTTCACGCTCGACATGATGCGCGACGCGGTGCGCATCACGGCCGGGCGCGCGTTGCTCGAAGTGTCGGGTGGCGTGAACTTCGACACGGTGCGCGCGATCGCGGACACGGGCGTCGATCGCATTTCCATCGGCGCGCTCACAAAAGACCTGCGCGCGACCGATTTTTCGATGCGTCTGCTCTAAAGGCTCGTGCGGCGCGCGGCCGGCGGCATCAGCACCGTCGGCAGCGCTTTCGGCAAGGTCGCGGGCCAGTCGCGGCTGTAGTGCAGGCCGCGGCTCTCGCGGCGCGAGCACGCGCTTTCGACGATCAGCGACGCCACATCGACGAGATTGCGCAGTTCCAGCAGATCGCGGCTCACCTTGAAGTTGGCGTAGTACTCATGAATCTCGTCGCGCAGCAGCGCGATGCGATGTTGCGCGCGCGCAAGGCGCTTGTCCGTGCGCACGATGCCGACGTAATTCCACATCAGGCGGCGCAGCTCGTCCCAATTGTGCGCGACGACGACTTCCTCGTCCGGATCGGACACGCGGCTTTCGTCCCAGTCGGGCAGTTGGGCGTGACAACCATTCGAGAAGCCGTCCGCTTCGATCGCCTGCGCCGCCGCGCGCCCGATCACGAGGCATTCCAGCAGGGAATTGCTCGCGAGCCGGTTCGCGCCGTGCAGACCCGTGTACGACGTCTCGCCGACCGCATACAGCCCCGGACGATCCGTGCGCCCCGCGAGGTCCGTGACGACGCCGCCGCAGGTGTAATGGGCGGCGGGCACGACGGGAATCGGCTCCTTCGCGATATCGATGCCGAATTCGGCGCAGCGCGCGAGGATCGTCGGAAAGTGCTCTTCGAGAAACGCGCGCGGCTGGTGGCTGATGTCGAGATACACGCAATCGATGCCACGCTTCTTGATCTCGAAGTCGATCGCGCGCGCGACGATATCGCGCGGCGCGAGTTCGGCGCGCTCGTCGTGCGCGGGCATGAAGCGCGTGCCGTCCGGCAGACGCAGCACGCCGCCTTCGCCGCGCACCGCTTCGGAGATCAGAAACGACTTCGCATACGGATGGAAGAGGCACGTCGGATGGAACTGGATGAACTCCATGTTCGCGACGCGGCAACCCGCGCGCCACGCCATTGCGATGCCGTCGCCGGTCGCGGTGTCGGGATTGGTCGTATAGAGATAGACCTTGCCCGCGCCGCCTGTCGCGAGAACGGTGTGCGGCGCCTGGATCGTCACGGTGCGGCCCGAGTTCAGATCGAGCGCGTAGAGGCCGTGACAGCGATGGCCGGGCAGCCCGAGACGGTCGGACGTGATCAGGTCGATCGCGTAGTGATCTTCGAGGACGGTGATGTTCGGATGGTTGCGCACGCGTTCGGAAAGCGTCGTGACCACCGCGTGGCCGGTCGCGTCGGCGGCGTGGATGATGCGGCGATGACTGTGACCGCCTTCGCGCGTCAGATGGAAGCCGAGTTCGGCGGAGACATCGCGCGTGAAGGGCACGCCTTCGTCGATGAGCCATTCGATCGCGGCGCGCCCGTTTTCGACGATGAAGCGCGTCGCGGCTTCGTCGCACAGTCCGCCGCCCGCGACGAGCGTATCGTCGACGTGATTGTCGACGCTGTCGGCGGAGTCCAGCACCGCCGCGATGCCGCCTTGCGCCCAATCGCTCGCGCCGACGCTCGCCGCGCGCTTCGCGAGAATCGCGACGCGCCGCGTCTCGGCCAGATTGAGCGCGACGCTCAGACCCGCGAGGCCGCTTCCTACGATCGCCACATCGAAATTCATACTGCCGGTTCTCCGTCCGTGTTCTTCGTCGATAGCCGGCAAGCATAACGCGCATGAACATTCCGTGACAGCGAAAACCCCCGCACGATCGTGTGCAAAGCGTGTTAAAGCGGCGCCGGAAAACAAAAAGCCCCGCGAGGTGCGGGGCTTTCTGCTGTCTTCGTGCAGGCTACTCAAAAATCAAGCGGCTTACTTGATCTTGGTTTCCTTGTACTCAACGTGCTTGCGGACGACCGGATCAAATTTCTTGATCAGCATCTTTTCCGGCATGTTGCGCTTGTTCTTGGTCGTCGTGTAGAAGTGACCCGTGCCTGCGGTCGATTCCAGCTTGATCTTGTCGCGTGCGCCCTTGGCCATGTGCGTGCTCCTTAGATTTCACCGCGTGCGCGCAGGTCTGCGAGCACGGCGTCAATACCGTTCTTGTCGATCAGGCGCAGGCCGGCGTTCGAAACGCGCAGACGCACCCAGCGATTTTCACTTTCAACGAAGAAACGGCGATTCTGCAGGTTCGGCAGGAAGCGACGCTTGGTCTTGTTGTTTGCGTGGGAAACGTTGTTGCCCGACATCGGGCCTTTCCCAGTTACTTGGCATACGCGTGCCATGGTGACACTCCTAATACACGTTGAGTCCGAGACGAACGCTCGAATCGAAAGCACTCGCTTTCAGCTTCGATGCCTCTTATCGCCCAATTTGCCGATCGGGGACTTGGCAGCACGGTTATGCCAATGAGGGCCGCATTCGTTCAGAACAGGCGGGTTGAGAAAAGCAAACGAGGATTCTAACAGGAAAAACGCTGCAATATCAAACGTTTTATGCCGTCACAGCCAGCCATGCCGCGCGAACGAGAAGACCTCGTTCGCCGCCACGACGATGTGATCGAGCAGCCGCACGTCGATGAGCGTCAGCGCGTCCTGCAGCGTCTTGGTGAGTCGCCGGTCGTTCGCGCTCGGCTCGACGCCGCCCGACGGATGATTATGCGCGACGATGAGCCCCGCCGCGTTCAGCGTGAGCGCGCGCCGCACGATCTCACGCGGATACACGGCCACGCGCGTCAGCGAGCCGCGCGCCGACTCCTCGACATGCAGCAACTGATGGCGCGCATCCAGATACAGAGAGATGAACACCTCGTAGGGCCGCGTGCCGATCAAGAGCCGCAGATAGTCTTCCACCGCGCCCGGCGCGTTCAGCAGTTCGCGATCGCGCGCCTTCTCGGCGAGCGCGCGCCGGCACAATTCCGATACGGCGATGAGCGTCGCCGCCCGCGCCGGCCCGATGCCGCGCAGTTCGCGCAATTCCGCCGCCGACGCGTCCAGCACGCCGCGCAGCGACCCGAAACGCAGCAGAAGCTGACGCGCCACATCGACGGCCGTGGCCCCCGGAAGGCCGGTGCGCAGGAACAAGGCGAACAGTTCCGCGTCCGACAGCGACGCCGGGCCTGTATCGAGCAGGCGTTCGCGCGGCCGGTCCGCGCGCGCCCACTTGCGGATCGGCAGGAGAGGCGCGGTCGCGGACAAACTGTCGCCGTCGGGTGCGACGAGCGGCGGCACGAGCCGCAGATCGGCGCTCATCGCGGTGCTCCCCGACCGCGTGTCGTGCGGGCAAGCGCACACGGGACTGAGCCGCGTGACGCGTGCTGCCACAACTCTGTCTTACAATAGCGGTTTTGGCGTCCGGTTCGCACGGGCGCCGTGCGGTTCGCTGCCACGCGCCGAAGAGCCGCCCCATGCGGGGCCTGCGCCCTGCCTTCAAACGAACGGCCACATCCAATACTCATGAGCATCATCGATATCTCCGAGGTGAAACCCGGTTCGCACGTCACGCTTCATTACCGGCTCGCGCTTGCCGATGGTGCTGACATCGTCAATACGTTCGCCGACAAGCCCGCGACGCTTCTGCTAGGCGCAGGGCAACTCGCCGAACCGTTGGAAGAGATTTTGCTGGGACTGAAGGTCGGCCACCATTCGACCTTTCAGCTAACGCCGGATCAGGCGTTCGGGCCGCGCAATCCGGAACTGGTCCAGTGGGTGTCGCTCGCGACGCTGCGCGAAAACAGCATGATCGGCGAGGATTTTTCTCCCGGCGATCTCGTCGAATTCAACGCGCCGAACGGGGGACGCTACGCCGGCGTGCTGAAGGAAGTCGGCGAAACGGCGGCACTGTTCGATTTCAATCACCCGCTCGCGGGCCAGGCGCTCGTCTTCGAAGTGAAAATCATCGGGATTCTGTAACCATGATTGAAAGCCTCAACGAAGTTCAGACCGACGTCGAAATCCTGCTCGCGCAGCCGCGCGGGTTTTGCGCGGGCGTCGATCGCGCGATCGAGATCGTCGAGCGCGCGATCAAATTGTTCGGCGCGCCCATCTACGTGCGCCACGAGATCGTGCATAACGCATATGTCGTCGCCGATCTGCGCAAGAAGGGCGCGATTTTCATCGAAGAGCTTTCCGACGTGCCCGAAGGCGCGACACTGATCTTCAGCGCGCACGGCGTCTCGAAAGCGGTGCGCAGCGAAGCGGAGGCGCGCGGCCTGCGCGTGTTCGACGCAACGTGCCCGCTCGTGACCAAGGTGCATATCGAAGTCGCGAAGATGCGTCAGGAAGGCTTCGACATCGTGATGATCGGCCACAAGGGTCATCCGGAAGTCGAAGGCACGATGGGCCAGTCGGGCGAGGGCATGCATCTCGTCGAGGATATCGACGACGTGCTGAAGCTCGATCTGCCCGATCCGCAGCGCATCGCGTACGTGACGCAGACGACGCTTTCGGTCGACGATGCCTCCGCGATCATCGACGCGCTCAAGAGCAAGTATCCCGAGATCAAGGAGCCGAAGAAGCAGGACATCTGCTACGCGACGCAAAATCGCCAGGACGCGGTGAAATTTCTCGCGCCGCAGTGCGACGTCGTGATCGTCGTCGGCAGCCCGAACAGCTCGAATTCGAGCCGTCTTCGCGAAGTCGCTGAGAAGCGCGGCATCCCTTCTTATATGGTCGATTCGCCGACGCAGATCGATCCGCGGTGGGTGGAAGGCAAGAAGCGCATCGGCGTGACGGCGGGCGCATCGGCGCCGGAAGTGCTGGCTCAGGCTGTGATCGCGCGTCTGCGTGAACTCGGCGTGCGCAACGTGCGCTCGCTCGAAGGCATCGAAGAGACGATCTCGTTTCCGCTGCCGCGCGGACTGTCGCTGCCGCAGTAACTAGCGGCCTTCCTCTAAAAAAGCGCCTGCGGGCGCTTTTTTTTTTCGCGCTTGAAACCCATCGGGCGCCATCGAAACGGAACCCTCACGCGAGAGATGACACCAAGCGTAAGCACCGATATTGGGCGCGCGCCGCGACGAGCAATTTCGCCGAAAGCCTTCAGGGTTTCCCCGTAAATCCGATAAGCAAACGTAACCGTCGGAACCGATCGATTAAACCTGTTCCCGTTGTGGTGCAACTGCTGCACAAATGCGGATCGCAACCCGGTTGCGCTCTAGCCGGAAAATCGCTCGAAAATGCTGGTTGCAATGCTGGAAAACCCCGCCACGCAAGAATATTGCTCGTCTCATATTTAGCGTTACAATGCGCGCGTCTTGAGGCCAGAAGGGTTCACGACGACAGTTTTTAGAGGCGCAGGAGACCTATTTGATGCGATTCAAGTTTGCTCACGCCG
This sequence comes from Caballeronia sp. ATUFL_F2_KS9A, assembly GCF_023630765.1. Classification (NCBI taxonomy): domain Bacteria; kingdom Pseudomonadati; phylum Pseudomonadota; class Betaproteobacteria; order Burkholderiales; family Burkholderiaceae; genus Caballeronia; species Caballeronia sp. ATUFL_F2_KS9A. Next base: position 51,909 of record NZ_JALQEK010000002.1, read on the forward strand.
TGTCCATCGCGGCTGCGGTTGCAATGGCAACCGCATGCGGCAAGAAGGATGAAGGCGGGGCGAGCACAGCGGCATCGGCAGCGAGTTCCGCCGCCGTGCCCGTTGCGTCCGCGCCGGCGCCAGCGCCCGCGAGCGAAGCAACTGTCGTGAAGATCGGTCATGTGGCACCCCTCACGGGCCTGCAGGCTCACCTCGGCAAGGACAACGAAAACGGCGCGCGTCTCGCACTGGAGGAGATCAGCGCGCAAGGCTTGACCATCGACGGGCGTTCCATCCGCCTCGAGCTCGACGCCCAGGACGATGCAGCCGATCCGCGCGTCGGCACCGAAGCCGCGCAGAAGCTCGTCGATGACCACGTGGTTGCGGTGATCGGCCACATGAATTCGGGCGTGTCGATTCCGGCGTCGAAGATCTACAGCGATGCGGGCATCGCGCAGATTTCGCCGTCGACGACGAATCCCGAGTACACGAAGCAGGGCTACAAGACGACGTTTCGCGTCGTCGCGACCGATGCGTTGCAGGGCCCGGTCCTCGCCGGCTACGCGATGAAGACGCTGCACGCGAAGAAGATCGTCGTGGTCGACGACGCGAGTGCCTACGGCCGCGGCCTCGCCGACGAATTCACGAAGAGCGCGCAGGCCGGCGGCGTGAAGATCGCCGCGCGCGAAGCAACGACCGAGAAGGCGCGCAACTTCAAAGCGATTCTCACGAAGATCAAGCGCATCCAGCCGGACGTCGTGATGTACGGCGGCATGGACGTGACGGGCGGCCCGTTCGCCAAGGAAGCGGCGGCGCTCGGCATCAAGGCGAAGATTCTGGCGGGCGACGGCGTCTGCACCGACAAGGTGGCCGAGCTCGCGGGCGACGCGGTGCAGAACATCGTCTGCTCGGAGGCGGGGCTCGCGCTTTCGAAGATGGACAAGGGAGCCGACTTCGAGAAGAAGTACGAAGCGCGCTTTCACACGCCGGTGCAGATTTACGCGCCGTTCACGTATGACGCGATGTACGTGATCGTCGATGCAATGAAGCGTGCGAACTCCATCGAAGCGCCCAAGGTGCTCGCTGCGATTGCCACGACCGACTACAACGGTCTGACGGGGCATATCGCATTCGACGACAAGGGCGATCTGAAGGCGGGGACCATCACGCTGTACGACTTCAAGGACAAGAAGAAGGACGTACTCGACGTCGTCAAGCAGTAGGCAGTCTGGCGGCGCCAGCTATCCGGCGGCGCTGTTTTCGTATCCGTCCGTGAACCGCTCGCAGCCTCATCCGGCCGCGGGCGGACGATCGGCGCTCAACCCTTACCGGTTTTTTAAAAGTACGCGCAGTGCCGCTTCAGATTTCACTTCACACCGGTTTATCGGCCGGTGATAAAGGCGTTATCGAATCGCACGGGGCTAAGGAGCTTTAAATGGATATTTTCATCCAGCAGATCCTCAACGGTCTGGTGCTTGGCAGCGTCTACGCCATCATCGCGTTGGGTTACACGATGGTGTACGGCATTCTCGGCATCATCAACTTCGCGCACGGCGACGTGCTGATGGTCGGCGCGATGGTCGCGCTCTCCGCCATCGGCGTCATGCAGAATCACGCGCCCGGCTTGCCCGGACCGATCATGCTGACGATCGCGCTCGTTATCGCCGCGATCGTCTGCGCGATCGTCGGTTACACCATCGAACGCGTCGCGTACCGGCCGCTGCGCAAGGCGCCGCGTCTCGCGCCGCTGATTACCGCGATCGGCGTCTCGATCCTCTTGCAGACCATCGCGATGATGATCTGGGGCCGCAATCCGCTCGCCTTCCCGCAGCTTCTGCCGACCGATCCGATCAACGTGATCGCCGCCGACGAAACCCGTCCGGGCGCGGTGATCTCGATGACCGAAATCGTCATCATCGTCGTCGCGTTCCTCGTGATGGGCGGCCTGCTGCTCCTCGTGCACAAGACCAAGCTCGGCCGCGCGATGCGCGCGATCGCCGAGAACCCGGGCGTCGCGTCGCTGATGGGCGTGAACCCGAACTTCGTGATTTCCGCGACCTTCATGATCGGCTCGGCGCTGGCTGCGTTGGCGGGCGTGATGATCGCGTCGGAATACGGCAACGCGCACTTCTACATGGGCTTCATTCCCGGCCTGAAGGCGTTCACGGCGGCGGTGCTGGGGGGCATCGGCAACCTGGGCGGCGCGATGGTGGGCGGCGTGCTGCTCGGTCTCATCGAACAGTTGGGCGCCGGTTACATCGGCAATCTGACGGGCGGGGTCTTCGGTTCCAACTACCAGGACGTCTTCGCCTTCGTCGTGCTGATCATCGTGCTCGTGTTCCGTCCGTCGGGTCTGCTCGGCGAACGTGTCGCGGACCGCGCTTAAAGAACGTGTGAGGAGCTCAAAAAAATGACTTCGATTCAACCGATTGAGCCGTCCACGACGCTCATCCCCGAGAAGAACATGACGAAGACGCTCGTCATCGGCATTCTCACCGCTGTGTTCGTGATTGCCGCGCCGATGGTCATCGGCGCAGCGGGCGGCAACTACTGGGTCCGCGTGCTCGACTTCGCGATGCTCTACGTCATGCTCGCGTTGGGTCTCAACGTCGTGGTCGGCTTCGCCGGCCTGCTCGACCTGGGCTACATCGCGTTCTACGCGGTCGGCGCTTACACGGCGGCGTTGCTGTCGTCGCCGCAACTGTCGACGCAATTCGAGTGGATCGCGGCGCTCGCGCCGAACGGACTGCATGTGCCGTTCCTCATCATCGTGCCGATCGCGATGGCGCTCGCCGCGACCTTCGGCGTGCTGCTCGGCGCACCGACGCTGCGTCTGCGCGGCGACTACCTCGCGATCGTGACATTGGGCTTCGGGGAAATCGTCCGGATCTTCATGAACAACCTCGATCGTCCGGTCAACATCACGAACGGTCCGAAGGGCATCACGGGTATCGATCCGGTGCACGTCGGCGGCTACAGCCTCGCGCAGACGCACGAGTTCTTCGGCTTCAAATTCCCGTCGGTGTACCTGTACTACTACCTGTTCGTGCTGTGCGCGCTGTTCGTGATCTGGGTGTGTACGCGCCTTCAGCATTCGCGTATCGGCCGCGCGTGGGCCGCTATCCGCGAAGACGAAATCGCCGCGAAGGCGATGGGCATCAACACCCGCAACGTGAAGCTGCTCGCATTCGCGATGGGCGCGTCGTTCGGCGGTCTGTCGGGCGCGATGTTCGGTGCGTTCCAGGGCTTCGTGTCGCCGGAATCGTTCACGTTCTGGGAGTCGATCGTCGTGCTGGCGTGCGTGGTGCTGGGCGGCATGGGCCATATTCCGGGCGTGATTCTCGGCGCGGTGCTGCTCGCCGTGTTCCCCGAATTCCTGCGCACGACAATGGGTCCGCTGCAGAACGCCATCTTCGGTCATCAGCTTGTCGATACCGAAGTCATCCGCCAGTTGCTGTACGGTCTGGCGATGGTGCTGATCATGCTGTATCGCTCGGAAGGCCTGTGGCCCGCCGCGAAACACGAAGACAAGATCGCGAAGATCGCGAAGCGCAACGGCAAGAAGCCGGTGCGTGCTTAAAGGCGGGGGATTGAAAGATGAGCGATAAGCAAACACGACTTTCCGTCACGGGCGTCAACAAGCGTTTCGGCGGCTTGCAGGCGTTGTCCGACGTACGCCTCGAAATCAAGGAAGGCGAAATCTACGGTCTGATCGGCCCGAACGGCGCAGGCAAGACGACGTTCTTCAACGTGATCACGGGTCTCTACACGCCGGATTCGGGCGAGTTCAAGCTCGACGGCCAGGCGTACACCCCGACGGCGGTTTATCAGGTGGCGAAGGCGGGCATCGCGCGCACGTTCCAGAACATTCGTCTTTTCGGCGGCATGACGGCGCTGGAGAACGTGATGGTCGGACGTCACGTTCGCACGAAGCACGGTCTGGTCGGCGCGGTGTTCCAGACGCCCGCCGAACGCCGCGAAGAGCGCGAGATCAAGGAGCGCGCGCTCGAACTGCTGGAATACGTCGGCGTGCTGCAATACGCGGATTACACGTCGCGCAATCTGTCGTACGGGCATCAGCGCCGTCTGGAGATCGCGCGCGCGTTGGCGACCGATCCGAAGCTGCTCGCGCTCGACGAACCCGCCGCCGGCATGAACGCGACGGAGAAGGTCGAGCTCACTCGTCTGCTCGACAAGATCCGCGCGGACGGCAAGACGATTCTTCTGATCGAACACGACGTGAAACTCGTGATGGGATTGTGCAACCGCATGACGGTGCTCGATTACGGCAAGGTGATCGCCGAAGGTCTGCCGCAGGACGTGCAGAAGGACCCGAAGGTGATCGAGGCATATCTGGGTGCGGGGGTGCACTAAATGGCGACCACAAGCGCAATGTTGAAGGTCAAGGGTCTGCAGGTGAATTACGGCGGCATCCAGGCGGTGAAGGGTGTCGATCTCGAAGTCGGGCAGGGCGAACTGGTTACGCTGATCGGCGCGAACGGCGCGGGCAAGACGACGACGATGAAGGCCATCACCGGCCTCAAGCCGTACTCGGGCGGCGATATCGAGTACATGGGCCAGTCGATCAAGGGCGTGCCGACGCACGAACTGCTCAAGCGCGGCCTCGCGATGGTGCCGGAAGGCCGCGGCATCTTCGCGCGCATGTCGATTCTCGAGAACATGCAGATGGGCGCGTATCTGCGCAACGATTCGGACGGCATTCAGAAGGACACGGAGCGCATGTTCGGCTTCTTTCCGCGTCTGAAGGAACGTGCGTCGCAGTACGCGGGCACGCTGTCGGGTGGCGAACAGCAGATGCTCGCGATGGCCCGCGCGCTGCTGTCGCGCCCGAAGCTCTTGCTGCTCGACGAACCGTCGATGGGTCTTTCGCCGATCATGGTCGAGAAGATCTTCGAAGTCGTGCGGGAAATCTCGAAGGAAGGGCTGACGGTGCTGCTCGTGGAGCAGAACGCGCGTCTCGCGCTGCAGGCGGCGAATCGCGGTTACGTGATGGATTCAGGCACGGTGACGATGTCCGGCGACGCGAAGGTCATGCTCGATGATCCGAAGGTCAGGGCGGCGTATTTGGGTGAGTGAAGACTTAACCGTCCGATGCTCGAAAGGGAGCCGACTGTCGCGAGACAGTCGGCTTTTTTCTTTTCCAGGATTATGGGTGCTTCGCCAAATCGTTCTCGCTTTCTTGTCATCTATCGCATTAGCCCGCTTTCTCAGATTCTTCCCACTATCGAAGCTCAGGATGCCGATCAAGAATCGGGGATTTTGCGCGATGTTCACCTCCAGTCTCAGCCAGCTGCCGAAGCGCGGCCACCTCCTCATCGCAGCCACGATGGCACTGACGGGCTGCGGATTGTTTCCGCAGCCCAGTCATAACGTGACCGTCGCGGCGCCGGAATACGATAGCGCGGTCTCTGCGCGTATCAGACTTCTCTCCGGCAACGGAACGCGCACTGCCTCGTACCTTCCCAATCACGCCTGTTATGGCGGTTCCGTCGAGGGAGCTGAATGGGTGGCCGGTGACGACGGTTTTTTTGCCAATTGGAAATATTCGTCGCGGAGCGAGGTTATCGGCATGCCGCCGAGCCCGCGCGAGTTCATGCGAGTCGACGGCCTGGAGTTCAAGGATTCCATCAGAGAGTATGTGGTGGCGGGCGGCCAGCCGATTGTCCTGAGCATGGGAACGAGCGGCAGTGCGGGTAACGCCCATTGGTGGTGTACTCCACCGCGTGTGACTTTCAGTCCGGTTGCGGGCCGTGACTACGATGCGTTTCTCGAGATGAAGGGCAGGCAGTGCTGGATATCCGTTCGTCTTATCGACGGCCATGACATGGATGAACCCGTCGCTGTGACACGCGCTGCCAAATGTGCCGACGCGAGAGTTGACACGGATTCGAATTCAACTTCGCAATGATCGCGAGCCTTGCATCGCCTTTCGCTCTGCCATTCACATTCGAACCTCTCAGATCAGATAAGAATAATGCAACGCTTGAAAATCATACGTTGGCTCTTGGCTGCCTTCGCTTTCCTCTCGATAGCGACGGCGACAGGACAGACTCAACCGATCGCACCCGTATCCGCCGAGACGAGAGACTTGGCGGACTTCAACTCGCGGCTTGCATCATCAGGTATCGACCCGGATTCGCCGCAGGGCGCGATGCTGCGCCAATACTTTTCGAAGCTATGGCGAGGTGGTGCAACGCGGTCTTCCCGCTAAGGGCAGCCAGATTCTTCCCTACAAGCGACTGATCATCGAAGCAGATTGGGTCGATTCACGCTCACCACTGAAGCGTGTGCCCTTCACGTCAACTCTTGTGAACCGTCACGACAATGGTGTCGTTTCGGAGCAAAGCGTCACGACCGCTGGAGATAGTGCGGTTACATGGGCCTATTTCCGGACCTACTACCGAATGGCGGACCTGCGTTCTCAGGAACTGTGGGGCGATAGCCAGATCGGCATGGCGAACCTCAAAGATAGCACTGCGATCCGCGCGACCCCACAGACCCTGGTCAAAGGGGCGGAATTTGATATGTCCGTTCCTCAGCCTTCCCGAAAGGGCGAAAAGCGCATGCAGTGCCGGGTCGGAAACACAAAACCGGCGTTCGACGTGTTTGCTTCGCTCACCGGCTCCGCGGTCGAAACCCACTGCTCAGTAGCGACGCAGAGCGGATTCGTCGTGGAGTACGACGGCGTTTGGCTCACTGAATACAACGTAGACCTGACGCTGAAATACAGGGAAGAAAGCGGCACAACGGACGTGGTCTTTCGCAACATTTCGATCGAACCCAATCCGTCGTTCAAGGTGCGCGGCTCGTCGGTAGAAGATGCGGCGCGCAATCCGCAAAGAAAGCAAAGACGCGCAGCGGCCGTCGACGAGATGCCTCAAATCTGCTTTTCTTGTTGAACCTGGTCGACATCTGAGAAAGATAGCGGCCTTGTCGAAGCGTTCAGCCTGAGTTCGCGCGTCAAAGCCGCTTCCCCAAACTCACCACTTCATCCATCCGATACCCGAGCCTTTCATAGAATCCGCGCAGCTCCGTCTTGAACGACAGAATCTGCAGATTCACCTTCGGGCAGCCGAGCTTCGTCAACGCCGCTTCCGCGTGCTTCATCAACGCACTGCCGTATCCGCGGCCGCGCAGCGCAGGCGTGACAGCAAGCGAATACACCCAGCCGCGATGCCCGTCATAACCGGCCATCACCGTGCCGATCACTTCGCCATCCATCGAGCCGACGAAGAACAGCTCCGGTTGCGTGCGCATCTTGTTCTCGATCGACAGCGCCGGATCGCGCTGCGGCCGCGATGCGTCCGCGTACTCCGGAAACACATCGCGCCACAGGGCGATCACGGCGTCGCGATCGCCTGCATCGAAAGTGCGGATGATCACAGCGAATCGAGCACCGAACGCAGCATCGTCATCATCTGGTCGATCTCGTCCTTCGTCACGTTGAGCGCGGGCATGAAGCGCAGCAAATTCGGGCGCGCCGCGTTGAGGAGGAGGCCGTCGGGCTGCATCAGACGCGCCTTCTCGACGATTTGCGGACCCTTGTCGCTGTCCAGCAGCAACGCGCGCAGCAAACCTTCGCCGCGCTCGCCCTGGAAGCCGCGCTCGTCCGACAGCTTCAGCAGTTCCTGCTTCAGATACTCGCCGCGCTCGCGCACGCCTTCGAGAAAGCCCGGCGCGACGAGTTGCGAAATCACCGAGTAGCCGACCGCCGTCATCAGCGGATTGCCGTTGTAGGTGCCGCCCTGATCGCCCGCATCGAAGCACGCGACGTCCGCCTTCGACAGGAGCGCCGCGAGCGGAACGCCGCCGCCGATGCCCTTGCCGAGCGTCATGATGTCCGGCTCGACGCCCGACAGCTCGTACGCGAACAGCGTTCCCGCGCGGCCGCATCCGCTTTGCACTTCATCGACGATGAGCAGGATGTTGTGCTTCTTCGTCAATTCGCGCAGTTGCTGCATGAATTCGCGCGTCGCGGGAATCACGCCGCCTTCGCCCTGAATCGGCTCGAGCATCACGCCCACGGTCTTCTCGTTGATGAGCTTCTCGACCGACGCGATATCGTTCAGATCGGCCTTCGGAAAGCCCGGCACTTGCGGCGCGTAGATCGTGTCCCAGCCGGCCTTGCCGCTCGCGGACATCGTCGCGATCGTGCGGCCGTGGAAGCTGTGGTCGAACGTGATGATCTCGTACGCGCCGTTCTTGAACTTCTTGCCCCACTTGCGCGCGAGCTTGATCGCGCCTTCGTTCGCTTCCGCGCCGCTGTTGGCGAAGAACACCTTGTCGAAGCAACTGTTCGCGGTGAGCAGGCCGGCGAGCTGCGCCATCGGCGCGTTGTAGAACGCGGGCGACGGGTTGATCAGCGTGCGCGCCTGCTTTTCCATCGCCTCGATCATGCCTTCGTTGCAGTGGCCGAGCGAGTTCACCGCCCAGCCCTGGATGAAGTCGAGATAGCGCTTGCCCGTGTTGTCGTAGAGCCAGGAACCCTTGCCATGCGTGAACACGATCTCGGGACGGTTCGTGATGTACATCAGCGAATCAACGGGGTACTCATTGAAATTCATGACAGCGGGCTCCACGAAGGCTAGTGCGAGAAAAAGAGGAAAACGATGCGGAAAAAAACAAAAGCCACGGATTTCCGTGGCTTCATTTCGTACGCTTCGACAAGACCGAACCGTGAGCGCAATGCGTGACGAGCCAGCGGCATCCCTAGGGAAGCGGCGAGCGGCGACGTCGAAGTGCGTTCAGGGTTTTGAGCATTCGCGAAGGATACGTTAAGCGGTTGCCGCCTGTAAACCGTGCACGCGGATTTTTTGTCCGCGTGCACGTTGTGTGCAAGCTCACACGGGATGCGCGAGATCTGCCGCGCTCGTGAACGAATCCGCGTAGAACTCGTCCTCCGGCAGCCGATGATGCTGCGTGAAGTCGCGCTGCGCCGATTCCACCATCACGGGCGCGCCGCACGCGTACACCTGATAGCCGCTCAAGTCTGGCAGATCTTCGATGACAGCCCGATGAACGAAGCCCGTGCGGCCCGTCCAGGCGTCGCCGGCGTCGGGTTCGGAGAGCACCGGCACGAACTTGAAATTCGGAACCTCGCGCGCCCACTGTTCGGCGAGCGACATCATGTAGAGATCCTTCTTGCGGCGGCCGCCCCAATAAAGCGTCATCGGGCGATTCAGATTCTTGAAGACCGCATGTTCGATGATCGCCTTGATCGGCGCGAAACCCGTGCCCGAAGCGAGCAGAACGATCGGCTTGTCGGACTCGTCACGCAGGAAGAACGTGCCGAGCGGGCCTTCGAAGCGCAAGATGTCGCGCTCTTTCATCGCGCCGAAGACGTGATCCGTGAACGTGCCGCCCGGCATGTGGCGAATGTGCAGTTCGAGCGGCCCTTCGTGATGCGGCGGGCTCGCCATCGAATAGCTGCGGCGCTTGCCGTCCTTCAGGATGAATTCGATGTACTGGCCCGCGTAATACTGCAGGCGTTCGTTCGCGGGCAGTTGCAGCTTCAGTTCGATGACGTCGTCGGCTTTGCGTTCGAGCGCGTTCACGCGGCACGGCAGCTTTTTCACCTGGACGTCGCCGACGCCCGCGACTTCGCGCACGTCGATGGTCAAATCCGTCTGCGCGGTCGCGCAGCAGAAGAGGGCCATGCCGCGCGTCTTTTCGTCGTTCGACAGTGCCGACGACGAATGCGGCGCCTGCTCTACCTCGCCGCTCACGACGGCGCCCTTGCACGAACCGCACGCACCGTTCTTGCAGCCGTACGGCAGGCCGATGCCCTGGCGCAGCGCGGCGGTCAGCACCGGTTCGTCGGGTTCTACTTGAAACTGCCGGCCGCTTTGCCGGAGCGTTACGTTGAAAGCCATAGATCGATTTCTGCGATGTGTGGAGTTGTCTCGTGAGTCTTTTCGGACGCCGCACGCGGGTTTCAGGCGACGGATAAAATGCTCCGATGATCGCCACTCGAAACCTTCGCCGCGCGCGCGTCCTGATCGTCGGATGCGGCGATGTCGGCATGCGCGCGTTGCCGCTTCTGCATGCGCGCGCCGCTGCGCCCCGCGTCGTCGCGCTCACGCATCATCCCGAACGCGCCGGCGAATTGCGCGCGGCCGGCGCGACGCCCATTTCCGGCGATCTCGATGTGCGCCGCAGCCTCGCAAGGCTCGCCGGCCTCGCACGCGACGTGCTGCATCTCGCGCCGCCTCAGCGCGACGGCGACTCGGACCGCCGCACGCGCGCGCTGATCGCCGCGCTGCGCAGACCGCGCCGCTCGGTGGCGCGCGCCGCCGCAAGCCATTGGCTGCATGCGGATCGCGCCGGAAAAACATCTTTCATTGTACCCGACGGTCTTCGTGCGGCCGCGAAGCGCCGGGACGGGCAGCGCACGCGTTTCGTCTATGCGAGCACGACCGGCGTTTATGGCGATTGCGCCGGCGCGTGGATCGACGAAACGCGGCCTGCGCGGCCTGCGAACGAACGCGCGCGGCGGCGCGTGTCGGCGGAGCGGCAGTTGCGCGCGGCGGGCGTGAAAAGCGGCTGGCGGGTGTCGATCGTGCGGATTCCGGGCATTTACGCGGCCAACCGCCTGCCGATCGCGCGCATCGAAAAGGGCATGCCCGCGCTCGCCGAACCGGACGACGTCTACACGAACCACATTCACGCCGACGACCTCGCGGCCATTCTCGTGCGTGCGCTCGCGCGCGGGCGTGCGCAGCGCGTCGTGAACGCGTCGGACGACACGGATTTGCGCATGGCGGATTACTTCGACCGCGTGGCCGATGCCTACGGCCTGACGCGCGTGCCGCGCATTTCGCGCAGCGAAGCGCAAACGCGCCTGGAGCCGGTCACGCTTTCGTTCATGCGCGAATCGCGGCGGCTCGCCAACACGCGCCTGAAGCGCGAACTGGGCTACGTGCTGCGCCATCCGACGGTCGACGCGTTCCTAAAGCAGAACGCGCGGCGTTAGATCAGCGCCGGAATCGTTTCGAGCAGAACGAAGCACATCAACGCGCCGATCAATGCGCCGATGAGATTCGGCGAATACTTGTGGCGCATGTGCATGACGAAGCCCAGCACCCCGATGAGGACTGCGCACAGCGCGACGAACGCTACCAGCGCAACGGCCGATTGGGAGACCATGATGCCCTCCTGCTTTTTTCGTAATCATTTTGGTATCCGTTAGACCAGTATAAGAGTACGAAACGCGGAAGGCATGCTGCATCGCAGCGTCCGCGGTGAGGGGATTCACCGATTTGCATGCTCAATGCGAAGTGTTTCGCAACGCGGCGAGATCGGCGTCTTCGAGCCAGCGCCATGCGCCTTCGACGAGCGTGTCGGGCAACGCATAACCGCCGACCCGCTCGCGATGCAGCTTCTCCACGCGGTTGCCCGCGGCCGCGACCATGCGCTTGACCTGATGGTATTTGCCTTCGAGCACGGTGAGTTCGAGCAGCCGTTCGCCGCGTTGTTTGGCGGCGAGCGCGGCGCTCGGTTTCGGCTCGCCGTGCAGCAGCACGCCTTCGCGCAACTTCGCGAGTTGCAGACCGTCGAGCGGATGACGCACGGTCGCGAGATAGACCTTCGGCACCTTGCGCTTGGGCGACGTGAACGCGTGCACGAACGCGCCGTCGTCGGAAAGCAGCAGCAGGCCGGTCGTGTCCTGGTCGAGCCGGCCGACGGCCTGCACGCCGCGCTCGGCGAGTTGCGGCGGCAGCAGATGAAACACGCTCAGATGATGCTGCGGATCGCGCGAGCATTCGTAGCCCGCGGGCTTGTTGAGCGCGATGTACGCCTTCTCGCGATACGTCCAGAGATGATCGTCGACTTCGAATTCGAGACCGGGCGTGACGGGGAGATGGGCGTGCGGATCGTCGCGCACGATGCCCGCGATGCGCAGGCGGCCTTCGGCCACGATGCCGCGGCACTGGCGGCGCGACCCGAAGCCTTGGGAGAAGAGGAGGGTTTCGAGGTCCATCGGATGAGCGGAGTTGAAGCGCGCATTCTAGCAAGCCGCGCTTTCGGTCCGCGCGCGCCGGCGCGCTTCGCATCGCCAAAAAAAGCGCCGCCCGAACCGCGGGCGGCGCCGAGCGTGGCGATGCGCTTTCGGACGGCCATGCGTCCGCGGCCAGCGTCATCGCCCAGGGAATCGTCGCGTGCGCGTCATTGCATGTCGATGCGGCCATACACGCCGTTGGCTTCGTCGTTCGGCCCGGCGGCGAAAAACAGCGTGTTCGACGGCTGCGCGTTCAGGTTGTTGCCGAACGCGATGCCCCACAGACCGCGCTGCACGAGCGGCGCGCCGCCGGTATCCGTGAGCGCGCCGACGAACGCGCCGGTATTCGGATCGAACGCGTTGATGGTGCCGTCGCCGAAATTGCCGATGAGGATATCGTTGCTGAACGTGGCGAAGTTTCCGGGCGCCTGCGCGATGCCCCACGGAGCGTTGAGCGGCCCGTTCGCCGCGAAGCGCTGCATCAGATTGCCGTCGATGTCGAACACGTCGACGAAGCCCAGGCCCGCGCCGGGCACGTCGTCCTCGGCGTCGCCGTCCTGCTTCGCGTAGGTGACGAATATCTTCGAGCCGATCGTCTGAATGCCGAAGGGCGCGAAACCCGCCGGAATCTGCGCGTCCCTGAAGCCGCCGGGCACGGCGATCTTCGTGAACGTGCCGTCGAAGACGTCGACCTTGTTGTTATGGAAATCGGTCGCGTAAAGGCGATGCGCGCCGGTCGACGTCGTGGCGATCGCGAGTCCCTTGTAGATCGCGCCCGACGCGCTCGAATCGACGGCGGTGAACGCGTGCGTCATGTCGACGGCGGGCGCCCACGCGGTGATCGAGCCGCCTTCTCCCGCGAAGACGAACGCGGCGACGCCCGACTTGCCCTTGCGCGAGAGCGTGAGATCCGGTCCCTTGTTGAAGACGATTCCGGTCGGTTTGGCGGGCCCGGACGCGCTCGGAGGGATCGATACGACCAGCGACTGAACGACGCCGTTGCCGTCGTAGAGCGTGGCCGTCTGCGTGCCGTTGTCGGCGACCCAAACGAAGCCGTTCGGGTTGAACGCCACGCCCCAGCCATTCTTCAGATTCGGGTCGGTGTGAGGCGCGGACACGGCGCCATCGGAGACGACGATCGACATCTTGAAACGTGTCGCCGTCGGCATGTTGTCGTCCGAGCCGCCGCCGCATGAGGCGATGCCCGCGAGCGAGACGACCGCGGCGGCGCAAACCACCAGACGGCGCAACAATCCGGTTTGCATGATGGTGACTCCTTCGGCGCGGTTCGCCGGCAGCTCGTTCGTCACCTTTAAACGGATGTGCGTTGCGGCTTATTCCGTTTGCATCATGCTGAATGGCGCGTCAGTACATCAATGCGCGTCGCCGCGTCCCTTCGATACGGCCGGCACGCCCAGGCCGAAGAGCGTGAAGCGCGAATCGTCGTCATCCGGTATCCCCGCATGATGGGCGTGCGCGTTCCAACGGCCGTCGTAGGTCATCGTCGGGACGACCGGCTTCGGGATGCCGCTCGCCTGGCGGAAGTACTCGGTGTTGCTCTCGTTCTGCACAGCGAGCGCGCGGCGCAGCGTCGCCTGCGCCTGGCCGTTGCGCGGGTCGAGCGCGACCGCGCGGCGTGCGTTGCGCAACGCGCACGCCGCTTCCATGTTGGCGGCGCAGGCGCGCGCGTTCGCTATCGCGCCGTCGCGCGCACGTTCCTGACGCGACAATTCGGCCGCGAGCTGCTGGATTTCCGGACTGCGCGGCTCGCTCGCCGAGAGGCCGCGCATGTGACGGCGCGCCGCCGCGAGGTCGCGCCCGGCGAGCGCTTGCTGAACCGCCGCGATGCTCCGCGCGACGGCTGCGGGAAGCGGCTCCGGCGCAGGCTGAACGGCGGGCGTGGCGGGCGTGGGCGGTTTGTCGATCGAGGCGACCGTCGCGGTGCTGCGCGGCTGTTCGGATTGTCGGGCGACGGGCGCGGTATTTCGAGGCTGCTCGATCGCGCGGGCGACGGGCGCGGGCGCTTGCGTCACCGGTTTCGGCGGCACCGGCGCCGCTGCGGCGATCGTCGCGACCACGCGCGGTTCAGGCTTCTGCAGCGATGCGACGACCGGCGTCGTCGGCTTGGTCGGCGGCGCGACGGCAGCGACCGATGCGGCTGTCGCTGCGGCTGCGTTCGTCGTGGGAACGGGCGTCGCCGGCTTCGCAGTTGCGAACATGGCTGGCGACGCGTTGCTCGCCGGAGCCGCGTTCGCCGCAACGTGCGGCGTCGTCGGCAACATGCTCGATGCCGTGACGCGCGGCGCGACAGACGCGGTTTCCGCTATCGGCGCGGGCTTCTTCGCGATCGTCGTTGTCGTCGTCGCTGACGGGACAGGCTGCGCACTCGGCGTATCCGCTTTGGAGCGCGCCAACGATGCGTGCCGCGCGGCATCGGCTTTGAGCGCGCCGGAGGCGCCGTCGCGAATCGATCCCGCCGCGCTGATACCGGGCTCCGCGCTCGGCGACGGCGCGTTGTCGTCCAGACGCGCATAAAAGTATCCGCCGACCGCGATGCTGGCGATCACCCCGCCGACCAGCATCGCCATGCCGGTGCGGGCGGGCTTGCGCTGATCCTGCGCATCGGGCTCGACGAAGTTCGGGTAGGACGTCAGCATCCTGCGGCGCACGAGGCGCTGCAGCCAGTGGCTATCGTCCCAGTCGAGAATGTCGAGCGGCGCGGGCACCGGCGCCGCGGCGGCCGCGGCGGCTTCGGCCGCGCGGCTCGTGAAAATCGCGCCCTGACGATCGGCGCCGCACGCGGGGCAGGTGTCTTCCGAGGCAGGGGAAACGGTGTTGCAGCGCTTGCAGATGACGGAGTCGAGAGACAGCGAGTGATCAGGTCGATTCATGTCGTACCTTTCTTCGAGTTATGGCTCGGCGCGTCGCGCGAGCGGGTCACGACATCGAGAGGGTCCTAAGCAACCCGAAATGCGGGCGCTGCGCGTGCGAGCATCCCCGCGATGCTCCGCGCGCCGGGGTTCCGAATGCCGATGGAGGCCATTTTTTGCTGACGCGGCAGTGCGCGTCTACGCGAGAGCGCACATAGCCGGACGGACGACTTACGCGCGCTCGCGTCATCGGCGAAATTGCGTGTCATCACGCACATCAGGACGATGACAATGCAATCGAAGGGCTTCGACGCGACGGCGCGGCAACTGATCGTCGGACTGCCGCTATTCATGGGCGCGATCGAGTACATCTTGAGGGTGGCGCTGAAGCAGCCGGGCAGGGATGACTTCTTTCCGATTTCGCTCGTCGCGTCGAGCGTCAGTCTGAATCTTGCTTTGACGGTGCTGCGGGGTGAGCTTCGCCGCGGCGCCTATTCTCGATGGTTCTCCGAGCGACGAATCGCTCAGGCGTTTCTTGTCGCGAATCTGGGAATTTTCGCCTCTCTAATCGGGATGCTTCTCTGGATATACTTGCTCGTCGCTTCGTTCAGTGAGGAAGTTCGGGCGATTCTGCCTATGCATCCTCTTCGGGATGCTCTGGTCTACTATGTATTTTCGATCGCGGTGAATGAATGGAAGGCGTGGGTGGAAAAATGTTGAACTTCGTGCTGGGTTTCTTTCGAGAGTATTGGCCTGTCGTGTTGGCTTACGCGATCGCCAGGTTCGTCGTTCCGCCCGTCGTGGGCTGGATTTATCGGAAGACTGCGGGCGATGAGCCGCGCGTCGAAGTCGGGCGCGGTTCAGGCAACGTTCAAACGCAGATTGCCGCGAAACCCGGCGAGATGCCGAAATGACGCCGAAGCCGTGCCCCAAACGCAAAAAAGCCGCTCACAACGGAGCGGCTTTTTCAACAATCCTGGTGCCCAGGGCCGGAATCGAACCGGCACGCCTTGCGGCGGGGGATTTTGAGTCCCCTGCGTCTACCAATTTCACCACCTGGGCCTGAATCGACTCGTAGCGGAACAGAGCGAACCAACGAGCCAATCGAGTCGGCGATTATGACCGAAAACGCCGTCGCCGGCAAGCATCGACAGCAGCGTTTTCAGAACAAAGGACATTACTGCGCGAGATACGTAAATGCGCCGTTCTTGATGACGCCCATTACGCTCGCGCGCTGATCCAGACCGACGTGATCCGTCGCGCTCGTATTGACGACGCCGTTCGGCACGACCAGTTCGTGCGCATGCTCGAGTTCCGAGCGCAGCGCCACGCGAAACTCCTTCGTGCCCGGCTTGGCCGTCTTCAGCGCGCGCGCCACGGCGTCCTGAAGACGCGGATACACGCCCGCCGCATCGCCCGCGAACTGCGTCACGGTGCCCTTGCCGTACTTCTCCTCATACGCATTCGCGAACGCCAGCGCAGCCTTCTTCGACGGATGATCCGCCGGCAGCGTCCGCGCGACGACGACCGGCTGCGTCGGGAACAGTGTGCCCTCGACGTCCTTGCCGCCGAGCTTGATGAACTCGGGCGTCGCGATGCCGTGCGTCTGATAGATCGCGCCCTTGTAGCCGCGCTCGACGAGCGTGCGCTGCGGCAACACCGTCGGCGTGCCCGCGCCCGCGATCAGCACCGCGTCGGGCTTCGCGGCCATCAGCTTGAGAATCTGGCCGGTGACGCTCGCATCGGTGCGATTGAAACGCTCGCTCGCGACAATCTTGATATGCCGAAGATCGGCGAACTTGGTGAACTCGTTGAGCCAGCTATCGCCGTAGCTGTCCGCGAAGCCGATGAAACCCACCGTCTTCACGCCGTGATTGGCCATGTAGCGCGTCATGACGTCGGCCATCGCGCGATCGGTCTGCGCCATCTTGAACGCCCACACTTTCTTGCCTTCCTGCGGCTCCACGACCGATGCCGAGCCGATCAGCGTGATCATCGGCGTTTCGGATTCGGCGACGGGATCGAGCGCGGCGAGCGCCGCCGGCGTGATGTTCGGCCCGACGATCACATCGACGTGATCTTCGCTGATGAGCTTGCGGATGTTGCGCACGGCCGCGCCCGGATCCGAGCCGTCGTCGAGGATGATGTACTCCGCGCTCTGCCCGGCGATGGTTTTCGGCCACATGAGCATCGCGTTCTTGCTGGTGATGCCGATGGCGGCGGCCGGACCGGTGCTCGACAGATCGATGCCGACCTTCAACTGGGCGTGCGCGGCGGCGGCAACTACGGATAAGGCGACGCCGGCAGCGAGCCGGCGCGTGAACTTCGACAACGTCATCGGATGGTCTCCAAATGGGCAGGATTTTCTAGGCGGCGGGCGCCGCCGATATTCAAAGCTCGTAACTCTCGTGCTCGCCGGACAGCGCCTGTTCGATCAGCTTGCGATTCAGCGACGGCGACAGCAGTTCGACGAGCGTATACACATAGCTGCGCAGGTACGCGCCCTGTTTGAGCGCGAGCCGCGTGACGTTCGTGCCGAAGAGATGTCCGACCGGCATCGCGCGCAAATGCCGATCGCGTTCCGGATTGAACGCGATATCCGCCAGAATCCCGACGCCGAGCCCCAGTTCGACGTAAGTCTTGATGACGTCGGCATCGATGGCTTCGAGCACGATGTCCGGTGTCAGATTGCGCAGCGCGAACGCCTGATTGATCTTCGTGCGCCCGGCGAACGACGCCTCGTAAGTGATGATCGGGAATTGCGCGAGATCGTCGAGCGTCAGCGTCTTGCGCTCCAACAGCGGATGATCCGGCAGCATGACGGCCAGATGCTGCCACTGGAAGCAGGGCAGCGACACCAGTTCCTTATAGTTGGCGATCGCTTCCGTCGCGATGGCGATATCGGCCTGATCGTGGATGACCATTTCGGCGACTTGCGTCGGACTGCCTTGCAGAATCGAAAGGTGGACCTTCGGGAAGCGCTTCTTGAATTCTGCGATGGCGGACGGCAGCGAATAACGCGCCTGCGTATGCGTGGCGGCGATGACGAGATTGCCCTGATCCTGCGCGGCGTAATCCTTACCGACGCGCTTCAGGCTTTCCACTTCCTGCAAGATTTTCTCGACCGACGCGAGAATGATGCGCCCCGGCTCGGTGAGCGACCTCACGCGTTTCCCGTGCCGCGTGAAGATTTCGACGCCCAACTCGTCTTCCAATTCGATGATCGCTTTCGAGACGCCCGGCTGCGACGTATACAGCGCCTTGGCGGCTTCCGTCAGGTTGAAGTTCTGCCGGACGGCCTCGCGCACGAAGCGAAACTGATGCAGATTCATTTATAGCCTTTGTTTATTACTACCGGGCATATCAAAGTAATTTTTCAGTCGTTTGCAATATATAGCAGGTTCTTTACTATCAGTCCAATTTTTCCAATATCCATATCTCTATCTGTCATAAGCAAATGAGCGTTCAGTCTGAACGGCTCGGGCAATAGCGACTCAATGGATATTCGATGGACGAGACGCGCCGCGTAACCTAGGACGCTGCGCTTTACACAAGAACTTGGGGCCCCCGAATGTACCAATACGATCAGATCGACCAACGCATCGTCGACGAACGTGTCGCGCAGTACGCCGACCAGGTCCGCCGACGTTTGTCGGGCGAATTGAGCGAAGAAGAATTCCGTCCGCTGCGTTTGCAGAACGGCCTGTACATGCAGCGCCACGCGTACATGCACCGCATCGCGATCCCGTACGGCAACCTGCGCAGCGACCAGCTCCGCATGCTGGCCACCATCGCGCGCGAGCACGACCGCGGCTACGGTCACTTCTCGACGCGGACCAACATCCAGTTCAACTGGGTCGAGCTCGAAGAGACGCCGGAAATCCTGCGCAAGCTCGCGTCGGTGCAAATGCACGCGATCCAGACGTCGGGCAACTGCATCCGCAACATCACCGCCGATCAGTTCGCGGGCGTCGCGCCCGACGAGCAGGTCGATCCGCGTCCGTGGGCGGAAGTTCTGCGTCAATGGTCGACGTTCCATCCGGAATTCGCGTGGCTGCCGCGCAAGTTCAAGATCGCGGTGAACGGCTCGGCGGAAGACCGCGCGGCCGTGCAAGTCCACGATCTCGGCGTGTATCTGAAGAAGAACGCGCAAGGCGAAGTCGTGATGGACATTCTCGCGGGCGGCGGCCTCGGCCGCACGCCGATCGTCGGCGCGATCATCAAGCGCGATCTGCCGTGGCAACACTTGCTTACTTATTGCGAAGCCGTGCTGCGCGTGTACAACCGCTACGGCCGTCGCGACAACATGTACAAGGCGCGTATCAAGATTCTCGTTAAGGCGCTGTCGCCGGAGAAGTTCAGCAAGCAGGTCGAGGAAGAGTGGCAACACTTGAAGGACGGCCCGTCGACGCTCACGCAGGAAGAAGTCGATCGCGTGTCGAAGTTCTTCGCGCCGCCCGTCTACGAGAAGCTCGCGGACACCGACGCTTCCTATGAAAAGCATCTGATCGACAGCAAGCCTTTCGCGCGCTGGGTCGAGCGCAACGTGCGTCCGCACAAGGTGCCGGGCTACGCCGCCGTGACGCTCTCGCTCAAGCAGCGCCACATCGCGCCGGGCGACGCCACCGATCAGCAGATGGACGACGTCGCCGCGCTCGCCGATGAATTCTCGTTCGGCGAAATCCGCGTGTCGCACGAGCAGAACCTGATTCTCGCGAACGTGAAGAAGCGCGATCTGCACACGGTGTGGGAACGCGCGAAGGCGCTCGGTTTCGCGACGGCGAACATCGGCCTGTTGACGGACATCATCGCGTGCCCGGGCGGCGATTTCTGCTCGCTCGCGAATGCGAAGTCGATCCCGATCGCGCTCGCCATTCAGGACCGTTTCAACGATCTCGACTACGTGCACGACCTCGGCGACCTTTCGCTGAACATCTCGGGCTGCATCAACGCGTGCGGTCATCACCACGTCGGCAATATCGGCATTCTGGGCGTCGATAAGGACGGCTCGGAGTGGTATCAGGTGACGCTCGGCGGCGAGCAAAGCTCGGGCGCGACCGGCGCGCATCTCGGCAAGGTGATCGGCCCGTCGTTCTCGGCCGAAGAGATGCCCGACGTGATCGCGCAAGTGATCGACACTTTCGTCGACAACCGCATCGAAGGCGAGCGCTTCATCGAGACGTTCGGCCGCATCGGCATGGCGCCGTTCAAGGAGCGCGTGTACGCATCGCGCCAGGCTCACGCTTAAGGATCTGCAAATGACGTTGATTATCAAGAACCGCGCGGTCGTCGAAGACAGTTTCACCGTTGTGCGCGCCGCCGAAGACGGTACGTTGCCCGCCGTCGATGCGCTGCCGGCCGGCAAGATCATCGTGCCGTTTGCGCTGTGGAAAGAGCACAAGCCGGCGATCGTCGCGTCGCGCGCGAAAGAAGACATCGGCGTGTGGCTCGCGCCGGACGACGAACCCGCCGACATCGTCGCGGATTTCGCGCAGATTTCCGTGATCGCCGTCGATTTCCCGGTGTTCCGCGATGGTCGCGGCTTTTCCATCGGCCGCTTGCTGCGCGAGCGCTATCAGTGGACGGGCGAACTGCGCGCAATCGGCGACGTGCTGCGCGATCAGGTTGCATTCCACGCGCGCTGCGGCTTCGATGCGTTCGCCGTGCGCGCGGACAAGGACATCAACGACGCGCTCAACGCGTTCACCGAGTTCACGAATCTGTATCAGGGCGCGACCGACAATCCGGAACCGCTGTTCCGTCGTCGCGCGGCGCTCGTCGCAGCGCTCGGAGCCTGATGTATGACGCCTGAATTGCAAGCCAAGGTTGAACGCCTGGATGCGCTGCTCGATTCGATCGCGGCGCGCCACCAGAACGTCAAGCTAGCCAGCAGCCTCGCCGCCGAAGACATGGTGCTGACGCACGCCATCCTTTCGCGCGATGTGAAGATCGGCATCTTCTCGCTGAATACGGGCCGTTTGCACGCGGAAACGCTCGGCATGCTCGATACCGTGAAAGCGCGCTACGGCTACGACATCGAGCAGTTTCATCCGCAACAGGACGCGGTCGATGCCTACGTGCGCGATCACGGTCTGAACGCGTTCTACGAAAGCATTGATTTGCGCAAGAGCTGCTGCCATATCCGCAAGGTCGAGCCGCTCAATCGCGCGCTGTCCGATGTCTCCGCGTGGGTGACGGGACAGCGCCGCGAACAATCGGTGACGCGCGCCGAGCTGCACGAGGAAGAGCGCGACGAGCCGCGCAACATCGCCAAGTTCAATCCGCTCGCGGACTGGACCGAAACCGATGTGTGGGATTACCTGAAAGCCTTCGATGTGCCCGTGAATCCGCTGCACGCGCGCGGCTATCCGAGCATCGGCTGCGAGCCTTGTACGCGCGCGGTGCGCCCCGGCGAAGACAGCCGCGCCGGACGCTGGTGGTGGGAATCGCGCGATACGAAGGAATGCGGCTTGCACATCACGAATATCAAGATCGTCGAAGCAGCACCAAGCTCCGCGATCTAAGGCACTACCCCCTGTCACTGAACGCGGCGCTCATAGAAGCGCCGCTAGAAAAAGGATCGACGAACATGAGCACGACGCTCGACTCTAACGTCACCGCACCGGTCGTCAACAAGGCGACTCGCATGGATCACCTGGATTGGCTCGAAGCCGAGTCGATCCACATCATTCGCGAACTGGTCGCGGAATGCAGCAAGCCCGCGCTCCTGTTCTCGGGCGGCAAGGATTCGGTCGTCGTGCTGGCGCTCGCGCTCAAGGCGTTCGGCCTCGGCGGGGGCCGCAAGACGACGCTGCCGTTCCCGCTGGTTCACATCGACACGGGTCACAACTTCCAGGAAGTGATCGATTTCCGCGATCGCCGCGCGGCCGAGATCGGCGCGGAGCTCGTCGTCGGTCATGTCGAGGATTCGATCAAGAAGGGCACGGTGCGTCTGCGTCGCGAGACGGATTCGCGCAATGCCGCGCAAGCGGTGACGCTGCTCGAAACCATCGAGCAATACGGCTACACGGCGATGATCGGCGGCGCGCGCCGCGACGAAGAAAAGGCGCGCGCGAAAGAGCGCATCTTCTCGTTCCGCGATGAATTCGGCCAGTGGGATCCGAAGGCGCAGCGTCCGGAACTGTGGAGCATCTACAACGCGCGTCTGCACAACGGCGAGCATCTGCGCGTGTTCCCGATCTCGAACTGGACCGAGCTCGACGTGTGGCAGTACATCGCGCGCGAAAAGCTCGAACTGCCGAACATCTACTACGCGCATGACCGCGAGATCGTGCGCCGCAACGGCCTGCTCGTGCCGGTAACGCCGCTCACGCCGGTGCGCGAAGGCGAGACCGCCGAGATCGCGCAAGTGCGTTTCCGCACCGTCGGCGATATCAGTTGCACGTGCCCGGTCGCGAGCGATGCCGATGACGTCGAGAAGATCATCGCGGAAACGGCCGTGACGGAAATCACGGAACGCGGCGCGACGCGCATGGACGATCAGGCTTCCGAAGCCGCGATGGAACAGCGCAAGAAGCAAGGTTATTTCTAAGCATCACGCCACAGGAAGAAACGAGTCATGAGCATCTATCAAGCTGAAGATCTGGGCGTGTTGCGCTTCATCACCGCGGGTTCCGTCGACGACGGCAAGAGCACGCTGATCGGCCGTCTGCTGTATGACAGCAAGGCCGTCTTGTCGGATCAGTTGTCGGCGATTTCGCGCGCGAAGAACAAGCGCACGGTCGGCGATGAAATCGACCTCTCGCTGCTCACGGACGGCCTCGAAGCCGAGCGCGAGCAGGGCATTACCATCGACGTCGCGTATCGCTATTTCGCCACGGCGAAGCGCAAGTTCATCATCGCCGATACGCCGGGCCACGAGCAGTACACGCGCAACATGGTGACGGGCGCGTCGACGGCGCATGCGGCGATCATTCTCGTCGACGCAACGCGCGTCACGTTCGAGGACGGCGTCGCGCAACTGCTGCCGCAGACGAAGCGCCACAGCGCGATCGTCAAGCTGCTCGGTCTGCAGCACGTGATCGTCGCGATCAACAAGATGGATCTGGTCGAGTACAGCGAAGCGCGCTTCAACGAGATTCGCGATGCGTACGTCGTGCTCGCGCGTCAGCTCGGGCTGTCGAACGTGCGCTTCGTGCCGGTGTCGGCGCTGAAGGGCGACAACATCGTGACGGCGAGCGAGCGCATGCCGTGGTACGCAGGCGAGCCGCTGCTCGATCTGCTGGAATCGCTGCCGGTCGCGCAGCCGAACGATCAGGCGCTGCGTTTCCCGGTGCAATGGGTCGCGCGTCAGGACGGCTCGCAAGCCGACGATTTCCGCGGCTACATGGGCCGCGTCGAAGCGGGCGAAGTGCGCGTCGGCGATGCGCTGACCGTGCTGCCCGCCGGCCGCGAAGCGACGGTTGCCGAGATCATCGCGCCGGTGCCGGGTGGTGTCGCGCCGGTGGATCGCGCGTTCGCTGGCCAGACGGTGACGATTCGCCTGACGGAAGACGTCGACGTGTCGCGCGGCGATACCTTCGTGCCCGCCGCGGCGAAGGTCGAGCCGGCGAAGAAGCTCGAAGCGGACCTCTGCTGGTTCGACGAAGAGCCGCTTTCGCCGCAGCGCAAATATCTGCTGAAACAGACGACGAACACGGTGTTCGCGCGCATCGGCGCGGTGAAGCAGGTGCTGGACGTGCATACGCTGTCGCATTCGGTCGATCGCAGCACGCTCGCGATGAACGATATCGGCCGCGTGGCGCTCACGTTGCAGAAGCCGATCGTCGCGGACGAGTACGATACGCATCAGGGCACCGGCGCGTTCGTGCTGATCGATGAAGCGACGCATCACACGGTCGCCGCCGGCATGATTCGTTCGATCGCGGCTTGATCGACATTTAGCGACGGATGATTGCAATGGGTAAGGTCTATCTGATCGGAGCGGGGCCGGGCGCGGCGGATCTCATCACCGTGCGCGGCATGCGCTTGCTCGAGCAGGCGGACGTCGTGCTGCACGACGCGCTCGTCGAACCGGCGATGCTCGACTACGCGCCCAACGCGAAGAAGATTGCTGTCGGCAAGCGCTGCGGACAGCGTTCGACGGCGCAGCACTTCATCAACAAGCAGATCGTCGATGCCGCGCTGGAACACGGTGTCGTGGTGCGTCTGAAGGGCGGCGATCCGATGCTCTTCGGCCGCGCCGACGAGGAAATGCGCGCGCTCGAAGTTGCGGGCATCGAGTTCGAAGTGGTGCCGGGCATCACGGCGGCGCTCGCGAGCGCGGCGACGCTGAAGCGCTCGCTGACCTTGCGCGGTGTGGCGCGCAGCGTCGCACTGGCGACGCATTCGCGTGCGGCGGACAGCGACGAGATTCGCGAGCAGGCGAAGGCCGATTCGCTCGTGTTCTACATGGGCCGCGACAGCGCGCCGGACATCGCGCAGCAGTTGATCGATGCGGGACGTCCCGGCTCGACGCCGGTGGCGATCGTCGAGGCGTGCAGCACGCCGCGCGAACGCACGCTGACGTTGACGCTCGCGCGCATGGCGCTGGGCGAGGCGCAGGAGTGGCTGGATCCGTCGCAGCCGAGCTTGCTGATGATCGGTGAGGCGTTTCGCGAACGGGCGTCGGCGGTGAAGCCGAAGGTGCATTTGAAGGGGATGCAGGCGGCGGCTTGATGTCGTTCGACAGGCTCAAAGTAAGGAGCGCACCGGAGACGGTGCGCTCCTTTTGCTTTGGATCTCGGAATTCAAAAGTCGAGAGCTTGATTTTCTTCTTTTTCGAGTTGCTGGCGCGGGAATGCGTACTGCGAGGCTATTGCCCACTTGGAAATGAGCAGGTTCATACGGAGCCCAATCGGATATACGGAAAAGTCAATCCAAGTAGAGG
Organism: Caballeronia sp. ATUFL_F2_KS9A; assembly: GCF_023630765.1. NCBI lineage: Bacteria > Pseudomonadati > Pseudomonadota > Betaproteobacteria > Burkholderiales > Burkholderiaceae > Caballeronia > Caballeronia sp. ATUFL_F2_KS9A. The sequence goes on from NZ_JALQEK010000002.1 coordinate 76,666, forward strand.
CGCTCGATTCGGAGGGTGCCATTCGGCCGAACGGCCAGCGATGAACTACGCGCCCATCTGCCGCAAACAATACCCCGCGACCGCTTCCAGCACCGCGTCATCTTCCCCGACTGCCGTCGCGCAGGAAATCGCAACGTCGGGATGTGCCTTCCGGCACTTCTCGACGATCTCCGGCAAGTCGCGACGCACATGCCCGCCCTGCCCAAAAAACACGGGCACGACCGTAATGGCATCGCATCCATCGGCGGCTTGCCGCGCCACTGCGGCCGGCAATTCCGGCGACATCAACTCGAGAAACGCCAGCGCCACCGGCTGATCGCCGCGCGAACCACGCAACTTCTGCGCGAGCCGCTCGAATGGCTCGGCCCAGCGCGGATCGCGCGCGCCGTGACCGAACAGGATGATGCCGTGCTTCTTCATCGCGCGTTCTCCGTCAGAGAAGAAACGTCAGTGCCGCTCGACCCACTTCAGTCCGATCAACCCGACCGCCAGATAGGCGAGCGCGGGCGCGGCCGCCGTGAGCGGCGCGGGCCAGGTATTCAGATTGCCGATATGCGAGAACAGCGTGTTGAACAACTGGAAGCTCATGCCGATCATGATGCCGCCGAACACCTTCACGCCGACCACGCCCGCGCGCGTATGCAGGTACGCGAACGGCAGCGACAGAATCAGCATCACGAACACCGCGAACGGATAAAGAATCTTGCGCCAGAACGCGATTTGATAGCGCTGCGCGTCCTGATGGTTCTCCGTCAGATGCTGGATATAGCGAAAGAGGTTGAACATCGACATCCGGTCCGGCGACACGAGCAGCACCGACAGAATCTGCGGCGTCAGCTCGGAGCGCAACGAGTACTCCGGCAGCGTGGTCTGCGTCGCGCGATACACCGGATTCAACGTGTCGCCGGGATTGACGGCCTGCGGCGGCGCGTCGTTCAGGCGGGTGTCGGTCACGCCGGTGAGCTTCCAGTGGCCGGGCGGCGCGTACACACCCGTCTTCGCGATGCGTACGTTGGTCAGGCGGAACTTCGAATCGAACTCGTAGATTCGCACGTTGGCGATCGTCGTATCGGGGTTCAGCGTGCCGACGTTGACGAAACGCGTGACCTGTTCGCCGTTCTCTTTCGCCGTCAACGTGTCCTTGACCCACACGCCCGACTGAAAATTCGATGACACCGACGATCCGAGCGCCTCAAGCCGCACGCGCTCGGACAACTGGTCCGTGTATGGCCCGATCACTTCGCCGATGAGGTACGTGATGAACACCAACGGAATGCCGATCTTCATCAGCGAGCGCAGCGCCGCGCCGGTCGAAAGCCCCGACACGCGGAAGATCGTGAATTCCGAGGCTGCCGCCATCTGCGCGAAGACGTAAATGGCCGAGATGAGCGCGGCGACGGGAATGATCTCGTAGAAGCGCGAAGGCGTCTGCAGCCCGACGCGCAGCACCGCGAGCATGAAGTTGTATTTGCCGTGCCCGACCGTGTTCAGCTCGTTGATCAGGTCGAAGAAGAAGAACAGCCCCGAGAACGCGAACAGGATGAAGATGAACGCGAGGTAGATCTGGCGCGCGAAGTATCGTTCGTAGATGCGCAACATGTCAGGCCCCCTTTGAACCCGTCAGCGACGAGAGCCTGAAGAGCGGCCGGTTGCGAATCCGCAGCCAGAAGATGATCGCGACGAGCGCCCCCACGACGAGGTGCAGCCCGACGAGTCCCACGCCGAACGACAGCTTGCCTTGCTCGATCCACGACTGCACGACGTTCAGCAGGTTCGAATACGTGAGATAGATGAGCACGGCCATCACGAGATTGATCGTGCGGCTGCGGCGCGGGTTTTGATACGAAAGCGGAATGGCGAGCAGCATCAGATTGATGGCGATGATCGGCAAGCCCGCGCGCCACGCGAACTCCGCGAGATTTTCCTTGGTCGGATCCGCGAGCAGATCGGGCGTGTAGATGCCCGTGGTCGTCGGCGTGTTGACGACCTGGCGGCTCATTATCTTCACACCATAGCGCTCGAATTCCATGATCCGAAAGTTCGGCTGGCCGGGCTCGCCGTCGTAGCGGCGGCCGTTGTCGAGCACGATGAAGCGGTCGCCGTCGGGACGCGTTTCGGTGTGCCCGTTCTTCGAAACGATCACGTTGACCTTGCCGCCTTCCGTGCTCGTGACGAACACGTTCTCGACGTGCCCCTGATCCTGCGACATCTTCTCGATGAAGAACACGCGATGGCTCGCCGGCGATTCGCGGAACTGGCCCGGCGCGAGCAGCGACACTTCATCGCGCTGCTGAAAGCGCTGCTTGATGAGCTTGCTCTGCTGATTCGACCACGGCCAGCCGACGAAAGCGAAGAACATGATGAGGATGATGATCGGCGTCGAGAACACGGCGATCGGCTTGATGAGCTGCGTCTGACTCACGCCCGACGCGAGCCACACGACCATTTCCGAGTCGCGGTACCAGCGCGTGAGCACGAAGAGGATGGAGACGAACAGCGTCACGATCAGCATGACCGCGAGATAGCCGATGACGGTGAGCCCGATCAGCACGACGACGTCTTTCGGGTCGATCTGACCTTGCGCCGCGAAGCCGACGATGCGGATCATCATCGTCGTGAGCATGATCGTGAGCAGGACCATGAACACGGCGCCGGCCGTATACGCGAGTTCGCGCTGCAGGGAGCGTTCGAAGATCATTGAATTTTGCGATTTGCCGGCGGGGATGCGGAATCATGCACGCATCTTGTGGCGAAGGGGAAGGGCATCGTGCTCATCCTCGCTTTGCGCCTGTGACCGCCGCGGAAAAAATAGCGGATAATTGCGGCTTTCATCCTTCAGCCTAGATTTTATCCGAGGATAAGCGCGATGGACTTTAGCATAAAAGCCTGTGATTGGAGCAAAGGCGAGGCAAATGGTTTCCTTACCGGAAAGTCGGATGTCATCGTGCTCGGCATCTTTGAAGCGCAGACGCTCACGGGCGCCGCGCGCGACATGGACGTCGCCACCAAGGGCCTCATTTCGCGCGTCGTGAAAGCCGGCGACATGAGCGGCCGCGCCGGCACGACGCTGCTCGTGCCCGAAGTGACCGGCATCGGCGCATCGCGCGTGCTGCTCGTCGGGCTCGGCAAGCAGGACGCCTTCAATCAGAAAGCCTATGGCGAAGCCGTGCGCGCCGCGTGGCGCGTGCTGCTCGGCTCGAAGATCGGCCAGGCGACCTTCACGCTCGCTCAACTGCCGGTCCAGGAGCGCGACGGCGTGTGGGCCGTGCGCGCCGCGATCCTCGCGCTGCGCGAGCTGACCTACAAATTCACGCAGATGAAGAGCAAGCCCGACAACGGTGCGCGCTCGCTCAGGAAGATCGTGTTCAGCATCGATTCCGCGGACGAGAAAGCCGCCAGGGTCGCGGTGAAGCAGGGCGTCGCGATCGCGAACGGCATGGATCTCACGCGCGATCTCGGCAATCTGCCGCCGAACGTCTGCACGCCGACCTATCTCGGCCAGACCGCGAAGAAGCTTGGCCGCGACTTCAAGCTGAAGGTCGAGGTGCTCGGCCAGAAGCAGATCGAGGCGCTCGGCATGGGCTCGTTCCTGTCGGTGGCGAAGGGTTCGGTCGAGCCGCCGCAGTTCATCGTCATGCATTACCAGGGCGCGGGCGTCGAAGCGAGCAAGACGAAGGGCAAGAACGCGCCGATCGTGCTGGTCGGCAAGGGCATCACGTTCGACTCGGGCGGCATCTCGATCAAGCCGGGCGAGGCGATGGACGAGATGAAGTACGACATGTGCGGCGCGGGTTCCGTGTTCGGCACGATGCGCGCGGTCGCCGAAATGGGCCTGAAGCTCAACGTGATCGGCGTGATCCCGACTTGCGAGAACATGCCCGCGGGCAACGCGGTGAAGCCGGGCGACATCATCACGGCGATGAACGGCACGACCATCGAAGTGCTCAATACCGACGCCGAAGGCCGCCTGATCCTGTGCGACGCCTTGACCTACGCGGAGCGCTTCAAGCCCGCCGCCGTGGTCGATATCGCGACGCTCACGGGCGCGTGCATCATCGCGCTCGGGCATCACAACACCGGTCTCTTCTCGAAGGACGACGCGCTCGCGGGCGAGTTGCTCGACGCATCGCGCGAAGCGTCCGATCCGGCATGGCGCCTGCCGCTCGACGACGAGTATCAGGACCAGCTCAAGTCGAATTTCGCGGATGTCGCGAATATCGGCGGACGTCCGGCCGGCAGCGTGACGGCGGCGTGCTTCCTGTCGCGCTTCGCGACGGCGTATCCGTGGGCGCACCTCGATATCGCCGGAACCGCGTGGAAGAGCGGCGCGGCGAAGGGCGCGACGGGCCGTCCCGTGCCGCTGCTTTCGCAGTTCCTGATCGATCGCGCGGGCGCATGACACGCATCGACTTCCATACGAATGTCGGCGATCCGCTCGCCTACGCCTGCCGCCTCGCGCGCAAGGTGTATGCGAGCGGCAAGCCGCTCGTCGTGCTCGCCGAACCGCAGCGTCTCGCCGCGTTCGACGAGCAGTTGTGGACCTTCCAGCCGCTCGAATTCGTGCCGCACTGCATGGCGAAGAGCGCGCTCGCGCTGGACACGCCTGTCGTGCTCACGTCGAATCTGGATGAAGCGCCGCATCATCAGGTGCTGGTGAATCTCGGCGCGCCGGTGTCCGCGCAGTTCGCGCGCTTCGAGCGGCTCGTCGAGATCGTCGGCAGCGAGGGCGACGAACTCGCCGCGGGCCGCGAGCGTTATCGCTTCTATCGCGATCGCGGCTATGCGATCGAGACGCACAATCAGGGCGGTTGAGCGAACAGAAAGCGCGCGTTGCGTGCGCTACGCTGGCAGTGACAAAGGAGACCACCCGAGATGACCGACAAGCCCGAATCCTTCGATTCCTCCATTCCGACGCTGACCGATGTCGTCGTGCCCGGCAAGCCGGAATACGCGCGCGCGCCGTCGATCAACGCCGCGATCGAATACGACGCGGACCAGATCGCCGAGCGGCTGCGCGGCCGCTTCACGAACTTCCTGACAGGCGATGCGCGCGCGCTCATCGAAGAACGCTGCCGCGAAGTGCTGCGCGAACATTCGACGCAACTCGTCTCGGCGATCACGCGCGAAGTCGCGATGGCGCTCGAAGGCCGGATGAGCGAATGGGTGCGCGATGCAGTCGAGGAAGAGTTGCGCCGTCAGCGCGGCGAATGAGTTCTATCGCGGCGACGGTATCTCCGCCCGGCACGCGATAACCTGATCCCGGCGACACCCTGTTTCTCCAGTCGAACGCGCGCGTTCGATTGTTGCGCTATTTCTTTTGGCGAACTGATCATGTTCGCCTGCCACGCATATCGTTACAAAGAGGATGACGCCGGAATTCGACGGGCGTTTACCTATACTGCCAATGCTTCGACCAGATACAGCGATGAGCGCGTGACTCGCAGTCGTGATGCACGCCTTGGGACGTCGGTGGAACGGAGTCGTCCAGCGCATGAGCAAACAACGATATCGCGGGCGGGACCGGCCATTCTTTACTGAACCGCGTCCTCATTCCGCCGCCGTGCTCCTTCTTTTCGCGATGTCGGCGCACGCCGTCACGACACTCGGGCCAAGCTCGGCCACGCAGACGGTTTCCACCGACACGTCCTACCTGATCAACCCCGGCACCGCGATCACGACCTCATCGGGCAACGCCATCAACGTCGAGGGCATTGCGCCCGTAACCATGTCGAACGCGGGTTCGATCATCAGTTCTACGGACAACATCGCGGCGGCAGTTGTGTTCGACGTGCCCGGATCGCTCGTCAATCAGGTGTCCGGCGCGGCGCTGGGCCATACGCACGGCATCCTCTTCAACAACAACGGTGCAGCCAACAATATCGTCAATCGCGGCGATGTCAGCGCGCGTATCAGCCATGCAATTACCTACTTGGGCGCGGCGAGCGGGACCGTCGACAACTTCGGAACGCTCAACGCCAACTCGGCGGTGACGGCCAGCACGGACGGCATTCTCCTCGGATCGACGGGCAACGTGACCGTGAACAATCACGCCGGGGCGGTCATCCGCTCGGGTATGGGCGATCACGATAACGGCAGCGGGATCCTCGTGAGTGCCGGAACGGCGCTGATTGGCAATGACGGACTCATCGATGCCTATCACGAAGGCATTCTCGGCAGAAGCCGCCTTCCCATGGAGGTACGCAATGGCGCCACGGGCGTGATCCGCAGCACGATCGGGGCGGGCGTGCGGCTCCAAAGCGGGAGCACGCTCGATAACGCCGGCGTCATTGCCAGCGGGTCGGAAACGGCCATTCTGCTATTCGGCCCGAACAACGTCGTGACGCTCGGCGCGGGTTCGCGGCTGATAAGCGGCAATGGCAACGCCATCACCAGCCAGAGCACAGACAATTCGATCATCCTGACGGGCACCAACACGGAGTCGGGGAACTTCTTCGCAAGTCCCGAACATGGCTTCATCCGGCTGAACCCGCGCGCGGGCAGCGACTGGACGCTCAACGGCACGGTGCTGATGGGCGGGACATCCTCAGCGGCGCTCGATGTCGAAGGCGCGCTGACGCTCGGCGGCGCGGTCATTCAGAACGGCGGCGGCACGACGGTAAGGTCTTCGGGCTCGCTCACGCTCGGCACGGGCGGCGCGGCCGGCATCGTGACGGGCAATGTCGTCAATGACGGCCTGCTTCGGTTCAATCGCAGCGACGCCTTTTCGTTCGACGGCGCGATAACGGGAACGGGCACGCTCGTGCAGGCGGGCAGCGGCACCGCCGCGCTGACAGCAGCGGGATCGTCGCAAGGCGCGGTAAACGTGCAAGCGGGCACGCTCGCGCTGAATCAGCCGGGCGCGTTCAATGCGGGCAGCTATGCGACGCAGCCTGGCGCGACGACCGCCATCGCCGCGGATTCGACGCTGAACGTCGCGACGAACTTCAGCCAGGCGCCGGGCGCAGCGCTGACGATCGCCATCGGACAGGCCCAGCCGATCATCACGGCGGCGAGCGCGAGTCTCGGCGGCGCGCTGAACGTGAGCGGCTTCGGCGCGAGCGCGCCGGATTCCGCGAGCGCGCTCACGAGCACGCGCTTTGACATCATCCATACGAGCGGCGGTATCGCAGGCGATTTCGCGAGCGTCGGGTTCGGCGGCACGGCGAGTCCCGTCGATTATCTGACGCTCGCCGGCGCGAAGACCAACAACGGGCTCGACTACGAAGTCGGCTTCGGCCTGCGCTGGCTCGCAGGCGCGGCACAGGGCGACGGCGCGTTCACGCTCGCAGGCGCGGCGGATACCTTCAATGCCGATGTCGCGCTCAACGACCAGACTGGCCGGTTCGCGAGCGGCTGGGACGGCCGGACGTTGACGAAGAAGGGCGCGGGCACGTTGATCCTGTCGGCGGCGAACGGCTATACCGGCGCGACACTGATCGACGCCGGCACGCTCGCCGCGGGCGCGCGCGACGTGATCGCGGGAAGTTCGCAGCTCGCGGTGGCGGCGGGCGCGACCTTCGATCTGCGCGGCTTCGATCAGCACGTCAGCGATCTCGCCGGCGCGGGCAATGTGACGCTCGCCGGCGGTGCGCTGAGCGTGAACAGCGCGGCCGATTCGACGTTCAGCGGCACGATCGGCGGCGCAGGCAGTTTGACGAAGAGCGGCGCGGCCACGCTGACGCTGAACGGCGACAACACGTTCACCGGCACGACGACGATCGCTTCGGGCGCGCTGCGGCTCGGCGCGGGCGGGACGACGGGCAGCGTCGCCGGGAACGTCGTCGATGACGGCGCGCTCGTCTTCGACCGCGCCGACAACGTGATCTTCCGCAACACGATCAGCGGCACGGGCGATGTCGTTCAGCAAGGCAGCGGCGTCGTCACGTTGACCAACGCGCAAACCTACAGCGGCGCCACGCGCGTCGATGCGGGCGCGCTGGTGTTGACCGACGGCGCGCGGCTCGCGAATACGTCTCAGGTAAGCGTGGCTCCGAGCGCGACCTTCGGCGGCTATGGCTCGGTGGGCGGCGCGGTGCTCAACAACGGCGTGCTGGCCATAGCCGATGCCGCGCCGGGTTTCGCGGGCGGTCCGGCGGGACAATTCCTCATCGGCGGCGCGCTCACGAACAACGGCGAGATTCGCATGGCGAGCGCCGCGCCCGCGAGCACGCTGACCGTCGCGGGCGATTACACCGGCAACAACGGCCGGATGGCGCTCTCCACGGTGCTCGCGGGCGACGGATCGGCGACCGACAGACTTGTCGTACACGGCGGCACGGCGGGGCAGACGCGCGTCGCAATCGCAAATGCGGGCGGCGCGGGCGCGCAAACGGCGAACGGCATCGAGATCGTCCAGGTGGACGGGCAATCGAACGGCGTGTTCACGCTTGACGGCCGCGTGGTCGCGGGTCCGTACGAATACAGTCTGCGGCAAGGCGGCCTGGCGACGCCGGGCGATGGCGACTGGTATCTGCGTTCGGCGCCGACGCCGCGCCCGGAGCCGGGCGCTTACCTCGGCAATCAGCGCTCGGCCGAAACGATGTTCACGATGACACTGCACGATCGCGCAGGCTTCGCCGATTCCTACGCCGCGCTACCGCCGGACGCCGATAACGCGACGGCCTGGGCGCGCACGAGAGGCGCGCATACCGACAGCGACGCGGCCAGCGGGCGTATCGGCGAATCGACGGACACCGCGCTCGTGCAGGCGGGCATCGACCTGCTGCATCGGGTGTCGGACGGGCATCGCTGGCAGGCGGGCGTGATGGCGGGCTACGGCTCGTCCACCACCGATGCGACCGCGCAGAACAGTTCCGCGACCGCGCGCGGCAACGTCAACGGGGCGAGCGCGGGCGTCTACGCGACGTGGCGCGGCAATGCCTGGTCAGCCGATGGCCCGTACGTCGACACCTGGCTGCAGTACGCCCATTTCGACAACACCGTGAAGGGCGCGGATCTGCCGGGCGAGAATTATTCGAGCAGCGTGTGGGCGGGATCGCTCGAAGGCGGCTGGGCCTTTGCGCTCGGGCAGACATCGACGGGACCGGTGCTCGTCGAGCCGCAGCTTCAGTTGATCTACACGAACTATCACGCCGGCGATCACGTCGAGCACAACGGAACGGTGATTCACAGCGACGATGGCGGCGGATTCACGACGCGCGTCGGCGTGCGGATCTTTCACGCGCCCGGCTCGGCGGCGTCGCCCGGATGGCTGCCGTTCGCGGAAATCAACTGGTGGCACGACACGCAGCTTTCCTCGGTTTCGTTCAACGACGTGCGCGTGTCGCAGGACGGCCCGAGAAATCGCATGGAGTTCAAGCTCGGCGCGCAAGGCCAGATCGCGAAACAGTGGCGCGTGTGGGGCAATCTCGGCTATCAGCAAGGCGACGGCGGTTATCGGAGCTACGAAGGGCTGCTCGGCGCGCGCTACATCTGGTGACGCGCGCGCCGGTCGCGCGTCAACCCGTCACCGCGCCCTTGTTCGCCGGCCCCGCGAGCGCCGCGAATTTCGCCAGCACGCCGCGCGTGTACTTCGGCGCGGGCTGCTTCCACGCGGCGCGGCGGCGCGCGAGTTCGGCGTCATCCACGTTCAGTTGCAGAAGCAGCTTGTGCGCGTCGATGGTGATCGAATCGCCTTCCTGCACGAGCGCGATGGTGCCGCCCGCGAACGCTTCCGGCGCGACGTGGCCGACCACCATGCCCCAGGTGCCGCCCGAGAAACGCCCGTCGGTGATGAAGCCGACGGATTCGCCCAGCCCCTTGCCGATGATCGCCGATGTCGGCGCGAGCATCTCCGGCATGCCCGGACCGCCGACCGGCCCCAGATAGCGCAGCACGAGAATGTCGCCAGCTTTGATCTTGTCGCTGAGAATGGCGTCCATCGCGCTTTGCTCGTCGTCGAACACGCGCGCAGGACCCGTGATGACCGGATTCTTCAGGCCCGTGATCTTCGCGACCGCGCCGTCTTCCGCGAGATTCCCGCGCAGGATCGCGAGATGCCCTTCCTTGTAAAGCGCCTGTTGGATCGGGAAGATGACCTTTTGATCCGCGCGCGGCTTGCTCGGCACGTCCTTCAGTTCTTCGGCCATCGTGCGGCCGGTGATCGTGATGCAGTCGCCGTGCAAGAGACCCGCGTCGAGCAGGATCTTCAGCACTTGCGGAATGCCGCCGGCTTTGTGCAAGTCCGTCGCGACATATTGACCGGAAGGCTTCAGATCGCAGATGACCGGCACTTTCTTGCGCATGCGCTCGAAGTCGTCGATGCTCCATTCCACGTCCGCCGCGTGCGCGATGGCGAGATAGTGCAGCACGGCGTTCGTCGAGCCGCCCGTCGCCATGATGAGCGCCACCGCGTTCTCGATCGAATTCTTCGTGATGATGTCGCGCGGCTTCAGATCCCTCTTCACCGCTTCGACGAGTACGCGCGCCGATTCGGCCGCGGAATCGACCTTTTCCTGATCCGGATTCGCCATCGTCGACGAATACATCAGCGACATGCCGAGCGCCTCGAACGACGAGCTCATCGTGTTCGCCGTGTACATGCCGCCGCACGAGCCGGTCGACGGGCACGCGTTCTTCTCGACGCCCTTGAAATCCTCCTCCGACATGCGCCCCGCGGTGAACTCGCCGACCGCCTCGAAAGACGACACGATCGTCAGATCCTTGCCCTTCCAGTTGCCGGGGCGAATCGTGCCGCCATACACATAGATCGACGGCACGTTCATGCGCGCCATGCCGATCATGCCGCCCGGCATGTTCTTGTCGCAGCCGCCGATCACGACGACGCCGTCCATCCACTGGCCTTGCACGGCGGTCTCGACGCAGTCCGCGATGACCTCGCGCGACACGAGCGAGTACTTCATGCCTTCGGTGCCCATCGACATGCCGTCGGAGATCGTCGGCGTGCCGAAAATCTGCGGATTCGCATCGGATTTCCTGATCGATTCGACGGCGGCGTCCGCGAGGCGCTGCAAGCCCGCGTTGCACGGCGTGATCGTCGAGTGGCCATTGGCGACGCCGATCATCGGCTTGTCGAAGTCCTCCTCCTTGTAGCCGAGGGCGTAATACATCGAGCGATTGGGCGAGCGCGCGACGCCCTGAGTGATGTGCTTCGAGCGGCGATTGAAGGCCATGGTGTGCTCCTGAGGGGATGTTCTTGATTTGATGCAGCAAGAATGCAACCGCGCTATGTGTCTGTCCAATATATTATTCAGGGCTTACTAGGTCGCAAAACATATCAATGGAACTACGACTCCTGCGTTATTTCGTGACGGTCGCCGAAGAGATGCACTTCGGCCGTGCCGCCGCGCGCCTCGCGATGACGCAGCCGCCGCTCTCGCAGGCGATCCGCGCGCTGGAAGAATCGCTCGGCGTCGCGCTTTTCGTGCGCACGAAACGGACCGTGGAGCTGACGCCCGTCGGCAAGGATCTGTTGCCGGAAGTGCGCCGCCTGCTCGCATCCGCCGATGCGCTGCGTCCGCTCGCGCAATCGCTCGCGCGCGGCGAGGCGGGCGTGCTGTCGCTCGCGTTCGTCTCCACCGCCGATTACGGGCTTCTGCCGGCGCTGCTGCGCGATTACGGTGCGCGTCATCCCGGCGTGCGTCTGCAACTGACCGAAGCGACGAGCGACGTGCAGATCGACGAACTCGTCGCCGGGCGCGTCGATGCGGGCCTCGTCATTCCGCCGCTGCCGCCGCGTTACGCGTCGTCGCTCGAGTATGTGCCGATCGCGCGCGAGCCGCTGATGATCGCGATGTCCGAGAAGCAGGCGCAAGAGCTGAATTCGAGCGAAGGCGAGCCGGTCGACCTGCACGATCTCGCCGCCGCGCCGCTCGTCGTCTTTCCGAGGCGTCTCGCGCCCGGCTTGCACGACATCATCATGGGCTGCTATGGCGCGGCCGGGCTCACGCCGCGTATCGGGCAGGAGGCGATCCAGATGCAGACCATCGTGAGCCTCGTGTCCGCCGGCATGGGCGTCGCGCTCGTGCCGCAATCGCTGCGTCATCTAAGGCGCACGGGCGTCGTGTATCGTCCGCTTCTCGATCCCGGTCCTTTCGTGGAAACGGGGCTGGTATGGCGGATCGCGGAAGTGAGTCCGGTGCTCGCCGGGTTCATCGAAATCGTGCGTTCGAGGGCCGAAAGCGCCGGTTCTGTATGATTCGCCCCTGTAGCCCGCTTAAAGATTCCCACATCAGAATGCTCATACATCCCAATTTCGATCCCATCGCGATTCATCTCGGACCGCTCGCCGTGCGCTGGTACGGCCTCATGTACCTGGTGGCGTTCGTGTCGGCCATCGTCATCGGCCGGTTGCGGCTGCGGCTGCCTTATGTCGCCGCGCAAGGCTGGACCGTGAAGGACATCGACGACATGCTGTTCTACGGCGTGCTCGGCACGATTCTGGGCGGGCGCATCGGCTACGTGCTGTTTTACAAGGCCAGCTATTACGCCGCGCATCCGCTCGATATCTTCAAGGTATGGGAAGGCGGGATGTCGTTTCACGGCGGCTTTCTCGGCGTGACGCTCGCGATGGTGCTGTTCGCGTATCACCGCAAGCGCACGTGGCTGCAGGTGACGGATTTCGTCGCGCCGATGGTGCCGCTCGGTCTCGCGGCGGGGCGACTCGGCAATTTCATCAACGGCGAGCTGTGGGGCCGCGTGACGGACCCGAACGCGCCGTGGGCGATGCTCTTCCAGAACTCGACGAACGACGACGCCGTGTGGCTCTCGAAGAACCCGCAGCTCGACGCGCAGTATCACCTCACGGAAATTTTTCAGCGTTACCACATGCTGCCGCGTCATCCGTCGCAGTTGTACGAAATCGCGCTGGAAGGGCTCGTGTTGTTTATCGTGATCTGGACGTTCTCGCGCAAGCAGCGTCCGGTCGGCGCGATTTCGGCGCTGTTCCTGGTCGGTTATGGACTCGCGCGCTTCACCGTGGAATTCGCGCGTGAGCCGGACGATTATCTCGGCTTGCTCGCGCTCAATCTCTCGATGGGCCAATGGCTTTCGCTGCCGATGATCGTCGCCGGCGTGGTAATGATGGTGTGGGCCTACAAGCGCAATCTGCGCCTGCCGCCCGAATCCGCAAAGGCTTGAGGAAAGAGCGGGGCGGTCGAACGCCGCCCCGCGTGAACACCGTGAACGGCGTTTAGCGTCCCATTTGTACGGAGCCGGAAACGTCGACTGTCACCGTGGTCGTGCCGGCTTCCATCGCGATCGGGGCCATCTTCGCATCGGCGCTCATCGCGCGCGATTGCATCATCATGACGGGACGCGGCTGCGCGCCGCTCCGTCCGACATTCACTTCCCGAATCGTGAAATTGCTGTAGCCGAAGCCTTGCGCGGCGCTTTGCGCCTGCTTGCGGAACGAATCGATGGCTTGCGAGACGAGCTTTTGCTCGGCCGCGCGCTGCGCTTCGGGCGACAGCGAGAACGCGACGCTACCCACTTGCATCGACGAACTCATCTTGCCCGCGAGCTTCGATGCCGCCGCGAAGTCATGCGATTCGAGCACGACTTCGGTGCGCCCGCGCCACGCGGAAATCTTGCCGTCGCGATCCGTCGACGGATAGACGGTGAACGAGCCGCTCTTCGCGGTCACGCCGTCGACACCTTTGGCTTCGCGTAACGCGGCCTCGGCGCGCTGATTGAGCGTGCTGGTGAGCGACGACGGATCGGCCGCTTCCTGTTCGTAGAAGAGCGTGATGTTGACGACATCCTGCGGCACTTGCGCGCTCGCTTGTGCGGAGAGCGAGAGCACGCCCGAGGGCTGTGGCTGCGTCATCACCGTCTGCGCAGCGGCGGTTTGAGACAACGTAAGCGCGGCACCGGACATCGCGAGCAGGGCGAAGGCGGCGGCGGTTTTCTTATTGAGCATCGAAGGACTCCGTGACATCGCGTACGTGCGACGGGATTTAGTCGCAGTCGTGAAGTCGTAAGTTCCTTGTTAGACGAGGTGCTCGGTAATAAATCGCCATTGCGCTTCGGTCACGGGCGTGATCGAGAGCCGGTTGCCGCGCGCGAGCACTTGCATGTCGGCAAGCTCTGGATGTTCGCGCAACGCGGCGAGCGATATGAGCGGCGTCTTCTTCACGAACTTCACGTCGACGAGCATCCAGCGCGGCGTTTCCTGCGTCGATTTCGGATCGTAGTAATCGCTCTTCGGATCGAATTGCGTGGGATCCGGATACGCCGTCGAGCACACTTTCGCGATGCCCGCGATGCCCGGCTCCGGGCAGCTCGAATGATAGAAGAGCACGCCGTCGCCGATCTGCATCTGATCGCGCATGAAGTTGCGCGCCTGATAGTTGCGTACGCCCGTCCACGGCAAGGTTTTTTTCGGCGCGTGCGCGAGATGATCGATGCTCGCTTCGTCCGGTTCGGACTTCATCAGCCAGTAGCGCATGGTCGTGTGCATGAATCGAAGAGCGAACGGCAGGGACAAACGAAAACGGCATCGGAAAAACCGATGCCGTTTCTTGAATGAGGTCCCCGCCACAGCCGCTAGGCCGGCATCCTGAACCTGGGTTCAAGATTGGTCGCGGTAAGCAACACTTCGGGTACATCGGACTAGCGACGCGCGCGCCCGTGCTGCAAGGTTCCGCAACCGTGCCAATGTAGCATTGGTTCAAGGAATATATGACCTTGGCGTACCAGGCAGGGAAACGTCACTCTACACCAATCGTTTGCCTTCTGCAGCCTCTTCACGCTACTTCGGCGGTTTCTTTTTTCGATTGACATTGCGCGCTGATTGACTCGACGCGCATCTGCCTTATTGCGCTTCGTGTTGCGCAATGACCGCGCCCAATTGCTCGTTCATCGAGTGCATCGTGCGGCGGATTTCTTCGGCGGGGAAGGCCTCGCCGTGACGCACGCTGTCCTGCAGCTTAAGCAATTCCGACGCCAGCGAAAGCGCCGCCATCACCGCGATGCGATCCGTGCCGCGCACGCTGCTTGCATTGCGCACTTTGTTCATTTCGGCGTCGACGCGCGCGACGGCTTCACGCAATGCGCCTTCGGTTTCCGGCGAGCACGCGAGACGATACGGCTGCCCGAGAATGGATACTTCGATCTGCGTGGTCGTCATGCCTTCTCTCCCTGATGATGCTCGCCGTGCAATTCCGTTTCATGTGCTTCCCGGGAATCGGCTTCGAGGAGATCGAGTTGATTGTCGGACTCGGCATGTTGCGCGGACTTGCCGCGCGGCAGCTTTTCGAGAATCGCGTTCAGGCGGATTTGCGCGTCGTCGATTTTCGCGGACAGCGAATCGCGTTCGGACTGCAGCGTATCGCGCTCTTCGCGCACTTGCGCGAGCTCGGCCTGCACGTTCGCATAGTCGGCGCGCAGCTGTTCGAGTTGTTCCTGCAGCGCTTGATGCGCCTGCTTGTGGCGCTCGCTGATCTGGATCAGCCGGCCGATGTTTCCTGACAGTGATTCGAGTTCGTTGAGCATGTGCTGCGTCCTCTAAAGACCTCGCATTTTAGCGCGGTTCAACGGAGCTTCCGATAAATGTCTCGTTTCGAGACGTAACAACACGCGATCTAGCGCTTAATCCTTCGAATCAAGCGCATGTCGCGATGCATTCGTGTGCAGAAAACGCGAGCGCCCCGCAACGCTCGTGATGACAGGCCGGCCGCTTCTCTTTCGCTTCTCGTTCGATTCGTCATGCGCCGCGCCAGTCTGCCCGCGCGGTTTTCTTGACGGCCCCGAACCGCGCTCCTACACTTGCCGCACTTTTGGTGCTCGCATCCGCGGATCTCGTGGATGCAGTCAAACGGGAAACAGGGAGCGAAGTCGCCGCAATCGACGACGAGCCAACCTGTGCTGCCCCCGCAACGGTAAGCGACCGCAACGCAAGTTGCAAGTCGTCTCATGCGCGTTTTTGCCGCGCGAGCGTGTCGAAATTCGTCGCACGCGCGCGACTGCAAGAAACGTGTCGATGCCACTGCGCGCCATGCGCGGGAAGGCGAGACGATTGATCGCCAGCCCGGATACCGGCCGGAGTCCGACGCATCGGCGCGCATGGCGCGGTGCGTTCGTCGCGCATCGTCCTCGCGGGGAGCGGGGTCGCGCTCACGCGAAACGGAACACTTCACACATGGTATTGCCACTGGCCGCGCTCAGAAGCGGTCTCTCCCGTCATGGCGCGCTCGTTGCGGCCATCGGCGCCTTGCCGTTCGCCGGCGCTGCACAGGCGGCCCAGACGGAAGACAGCACGCAAACGCTTGCGCCCGTCGTCGTCACATCGACGCGCGCGCCGCAGCCGCTTGCCGAATCGATTCCGCAGACATCGCTTTTTGACGAGCAGGACATCGCCGATGCAAACGCAAGCGACGCGCTCGGACTCGTCGCGCTCGCGCCCGGCGTGCAGATCACGCGCAACGGCGGACCGGGCTCGAACTCGGGGCTTTTCATACGCGGTGCGGCGTCGTCGCAATCGCTCGTGCTGATCGACGGCGTGCGCGTCGAATCGGCGTCGCTCGGCGCGGCACAGCTATCGCAATTGATGCTCGACCAGATCGGGCGCGTCGAGGTCGTGAACGGCAACGTGTCGGCGCTCTATGGATCGAATGCGATCGGCGGCGTCGTGCAGATCTTCACGAAGGAAGGCGAGGCGCATCCGCCGCGCTTCAACTTCGAGGCCGAGTACGGCAGCTATCACACGCAGCGGCAATCGGCGGGCGTGAGCGGCGCGCTCGACAAGGACGGCCGCACGACCTTCAGCGTGAACGTCTCGCGCGAGAAAACCGACGGCTTCTCGTCGATCGATCCGGGAATCGCGCCCGGCGCCAATCCGAACGCGAACGGCTATCTGAACGAGAGCGTCGCGGCGACGCTGCGTCACAAGTTCAGCGACAAGTGGGACGCGGGCGTGCGCTTCCTGCAATCGAACGGCATCAACAGTTTCGACGATGCCTATGGCCAGCCGACGGATATCAACGAAACGCACGATCGCGTGCGCTCGGCGTCGGTGTTCGCGAACGGCCGCGTCACGGATAACTGGACGGCGCACTTCACGATCGCGCAGGGACAGGACCGCGCGAACATCGAGCAGAACGGCGTCTATACGAGCCGTTTCGATTCGGAGAACCGGCAATATACGTGGCAGAACGACGTGCGGATCAGCGACGCGCACAAGCTGCTCTTCGGCTACGAGCATCTCGATCAGACGCTCGATTCCGATCAGTTCAGCGCGCCCGACCGTCATGTGAATTCGATGTTCGCGGGTTACGTGGCGCACATCGGCGCGAACGAGTTGCAGGCGAATCTGCGCCGCGATCAGTATTCCGATTTCGGCGGCGCGAACAGCTACTATCTGGGCTACGCGTATAACTTCGACGCGCACTGGAAGGCGAGCGCGAGCTATTCGGCCTCGTTTCGCGCGCCGAGCTTCGACGATCTCTACTATCCGCTGAGCGGCAATCCGTCGATTCAGCCGGAGCGGAGTCATTCGGTCGAGGCGGCGTTGCAGTACGCATCGAATGCGCTCGGCGTGGTGCGCGTGACGCTTTTTCAGACGCGCTATTCGAATTTGATCGATTACGTGTCCGACGGCGGCTTCTACTATGTCGCGCAGAACGTCGGGCGCGCGAAGGTGCAGGGCATCGAGGGATCGTGGGCGGGGCACGTCGGCGCAACGGATGTGCGCGCGGGCGTCACGTTCCAGAATCCCGTCGACGAAACGAATCACGAGGATTTGACGCGGCGCGCGCGGCATTTCGCGACGCTGACGGCGCATCGCACGATCGGGCCGTGGCGCGTCGGTGGCGAATGGATCGTGAGCGGTCAACGCAGCGATTACGATTCGACGCTCGCGGGCTACGGCATCGTGAATCTGTCGGCGCGCCACGACATCTCGAAGTCGTGGTACGTCACGGCGCGCATCGACAACCTGTTCGACAAGGACTATGAACTTGCGTACTCGTACAACACGCCACGACGCGGCGCGTACATCACGTTGGGCTGGCATCCGTCGTGAGCCGCGTGGCTGAACGTCCGCGCGCGATGAACGCGAGCCGCGCCACCGCGATCTGGATCGCGCTCGGCGCAGCGACGCTCGTCGTGCTGGTCGCGTCGCTCGCGATGGGCAGCGTCGCGTTGCCCGTATCGCGTGCGATCGGCGCGCTCTTTCACGCGCACTCGGCGACGCCCGATATCGCCGATGACATCGTGCTGACCTTGCGTCTGCCGCGCGCGCTCGCGGGCTTCGCGTCGGGCGCATTGCTCGCGTTCGCCGGCGCGCTGCTGCAAGTGCTGTTGCGCAATCCGCTGGCGGAACCGTACGTGCTCGGCGTATCCGGCGGCGCGGCAACCTTCGCGCTTGCCGCGATGCTCGGGTCGCTGCCGTGGTGGGGCGTCGATATCGCGGCTTGCGCGGGCGCGTTCGCATCGATCGTTCTGGTCCTCGGACTCGCGCGCAAGGACTTGTGGCAAAGCGGACAGGACGCATCGCCGAGGCTCTTGCTGACGGGTGTCGTGATCGCATCGGGATGGGGCGCGCTCATCACGCTGATCCTGAGCGTCGCGCCCGAGAACCGTTTGCGCGGCATGATCTTCTGGCTGACGGGCGATCTCAACGGCGCGGCGGCGCCATGGCCCGCGCTGATCGCGCTCGCCGTCGTGCTCGCGGTCATCGTTCCCGTCGCACCGCAACTGAACGTGCTCTTGCGCGGCGATACGACCGCGCGCGCGCTCGGCGTGCCGGTCGAGCGCTTGCGTCTGCGCGTGTATCTCGTCGCATCGATCGCGGCGGCGGCCGCCGTGACGACGGCGGGCACCATCGGCTTCGTCGGGCTCGTCGTGCCGCATCTGCTGCGCCTCGCGTTCGGCAACGATCAGCGCATGCTCGTGCCCGCCGCCGCGCTCGCGGGCGGACTCGCGGTGATGGCCGCCGATCTCGTCGCGCGCACGGTGATCGCGCCCGCGCAATTGCCGGTCGGCGTCGTCACGGCATTGATCGGCGTCCCGATGTTCCTGTGGATGCTGCTGCGGAGGCCGCGATGATTTTGCGGCTCGACGCCATCGTGCTTCGCGCGGGTAAGCGCACGCTCATCGACGGGCTCACGCAGTCGATCGAAGCGGGCGAAATGTGGTGCATCGCCGGGCCGAACGGCGCGGGCAAGACGACGCTCATCAACGTGCTCGCCGGGATTGCGAAAGCCGCATCGGGCAGCGTGTCGCTCGACGGCCGCGCGCTCGCGTCATGGCGCGCGACGGAACTCGCGCGCGCACGCGCTTTGATGCCGCAAGCCGCGCACGACGCCTTCAGCGCGAGCGTGCTCGATACCGTGCTGCTCAACCGCTTTCCGCATCTCACCGGCTGGGGCTGGGAGAGCGACGAGGATCGCGCCGCCGCGCACGCCGCGCTCGAAACGTTGGGTCTCGCATCGTTCGCGTCGCGCGACGTGCTGACGCTTTCCGGCGGCGAACGCCAGCGTGTCGCGCTCGCCGCCGTGCTGTGCCAGAACGCGCCGCTGCTGTTGCTCGACGAACCGCTTTCGCATCTCGACCTGCATCATCAGATCGATTGCCTGCACGCGTTGCGCGACGCGGCGCGCGCGCACAAGCGCACCGTAATCTTCTCGTGCCACGATCTGAATCTCGCGCGCCGTTTCGCGACACACGCGCTTCTGCTCGACGGCAACGGCGGCGCTCATGCGGGACTCGTCGCCGACGTGCTCACGGCCGAACGCGCGAGCGCCGCATTCGGCTATCCGCTCGCGTTGATTCGCGATGGCGAGCACGAAGCGCTCGTGCCTTCCATCCCTCGCTCATGAAAGGAATTCCGATGTCCACGAATAACGGCATCCCGATGCCCCGCGCGCTCGACCGCGCCATCGAAGGCGAACTGCGCCGCATCATCGACACGAAGACGAAGCCGCCCGGCAGTCTCGGGCGGCTCGAAGACATCGCGCTGCAAATGGGCCTGATTCAACGCACGGCGAAGCCGCGCATCGAGCGTCCCGCGATGATCGTCTTCGCGGGCGATCACGGCATCGCGAAAGAGGGCGTGAGCTCGTATCCGCAGGAAGTGACCGCGCAGATGGTCGCGAATTTTCTGGCGGGCGGCGCTGCGATCAACGCGCTGTCGCGCTCGGTCGGCATGACGCTCGAAGTCGTCGATGCGGGCGTCGCGACGCCGATTCCCATCGATCATGGATACGAGCGTCTGTCGCTCGGGCTCGGCACGCGCAACTTCGCGCACGAACGCGCGATGTCGCGCGAGACCGCGCTCGAAGGCATCGCGCGGGGCGCGGCGCGCGTGCGGCATCACGCGTCGCTCGGCACGAACGTGATCGGCTTCGGCGAAATGGGCATCGCGAATACGTCGGCGGCGGCATGTCTGATGAGCCGTCTGTGCGTTCTTTCGATCGACGAGTGCGTCGGGCGCGGCACCGGTCTCGACGAGCGAGGACTCGCGCACAAGCGCGAGGTGCTGTCTAAAGCGCTCGCGCTGCATCGCGATGAAGGCGATGCGATCGACACGCTCGCGACCTTCGGCGGCTTCGAAATCGCGATGATGACGGGCGCGTATCTCGCCGCCGCGTGCGCGGGCATGACGATACTCGTCGATGGTTTCATCGCGACTTCCGCGTTGCTGGTTGCATCGAAGATGGCGCCTGACGTGCTCGACTATTGCGTGTTCGCGCATGCATCGAACGAGACGGGGCATCGCCGGATGCTCGCGCATTTCGGTGCCGCGCCGCTGCTGCAACTCGAGTTGCGTCTGGGCGAAGGCACGGGCGCGGCGCTCGCGTTGCCGATCCTGCGCGCGGCCGTCGCGTTCGTCGACGAAATGGCGAGCTTCGAGTCGGCGGGCGTCTCGAATAAAGCCGACTGAGATGCGCCCGCTCGACGAACTGCGCTATTTCTTCACCGCGCTCGGCTATTTCACGCGCGTGCCGGTGCCGCGCTGGGTCGGCTTCGAGCGCGACTATCTGAACGCGGCGGCGCGCTATTTTCCGCTCGTCGGCGCGATGGTCGGCGGCGTCGCGGCGCTGGTGTATCTCGCGGCGTTGCGCGTGTTTCCGGCGGGCATCGCGGTGCTGCTTTCGATGGCCACGACGCTCGTCTTGACCGGCGCGTTTCACGAAGACGGACTCGCCGATTGCGTCGATGCCTTCGGCGGCGCATACACGCGCGAGGACGCGTTACGCATCATGCACGACTCGCGCATCGGCGCGTTCGGCGCGATTGCGTTGATGATCGCGCTCGCGCTGAAATGGCAGACGCTCGCCGCATTGCCGCCGCAACGCGTCGCGTGGACGATGATCGCCGCGCACGCCGCGAGCCGCGCGTTCGCAATCAGCTATCTCGTCACGCTCGATTACGTGCGCGCCGAAGGCAAGGCGAAGCCGGTCGCGCAGCGCATGAGCGTGTCGTCGTTCGCGCTGGCGCTCGCGTTCGGCCTGCCGTGGCTCTTCGTGACCGACTGGAAGCTCGCGTGCGTGACGATCGTCGCGCTGATCGTTCTGCGCTTGTTCATCGGACGGTACTTCGTCCGGCGCATCGGCGGTTACACGGGCGATTGCCTCGGTTTCGCGCAGCAAGTGTTCGAGATCGCGATCTATCTCATAGGGCTCGCATGGATCTCGTCCTGATCCGGCATCCGGAAGTCGCCGTCGATGCGGGCGTTTGCTACGGGCAAACCGATGTGCCTTTGCAGCGCGATGCGCGCGAATCGGCGAGCGCGTTGACGGCGCGCATGAAGGCGCTGAACGTGCCCCCATGCGTCGATGGATGGCACGCGAGTCCGCTCGTGCGTTGCGCTTCGATCGCGCGTGCGCTGGGCGGCGACGTTCATCCCGACGCACGTCTGGCCGAGATGCACTTCGGCGCGTGGGAAGGGCGCGCGTGGGACGCGATCGATCGCGCGCTGATCGATGCATGGGCCGACGATATCGCCCATGCTCGTCCGCACGGCGGCGAGAGTCTCGCGCAGTTCGCGCATCGCGTGATCGCGTGGTTCGATGCGACGTGTGTCGATGAACGGGCCGTGCATGTCGTCGCGCATGCGGGCGTCGTGCGCGTGCTTGCTGCGCATCTGCTCGGCGTCGCGCGTGAATCGGCGTTGCAATGGCCGCTCGATTTCGGCGGGATCGCTTGGTTCAGGCGCGTGCGCGGGCAGTGGCTGCCTGTGCGGTGGAACGCCTGACTACTTCGTCCTCCGCTCGCGCGCGATTTCCAAATCGCGGCACAGCTCATCCGCGCCCAGCGCAAGCCGCGGCGTCGGCCGATTGATCAGATCGCCGTCGATGCCGAAAAGATTGCCGCGCGCCACCGCCGTCATCGATGTCCAGCGCCGCCATCTTTCGAGCGCGGGCAACGGGCGATCCGGCTTCGTCGCGCCGGGTGTCGCCGTGACGATCGCTTCCGGATTCGCCGCGAGCACGGCTTCGGTCGATATCGTCGGCACGCGCGGTTTCTCGGCTGCGAACACGTTCGCGCCGCCGCACAAGCCGATCACTTCGTCGAAAACGTTGTCGCGATTGAGCGTCATCAACGGATCGTCCCACACCTGATAGAACACGCTCACGCGCGGCCGTTCCGCGTAACGCGCACGCAATCGCGCAATCTCGCGCGTGAAGGCATCGGACGCGGCGCGTGCCTCATTCTGCGTGCCGAGCAGCGCGCCGAGCTTGCCGATGCTCGCCGCGATATCGTCGAGATGCTTCGGCTCGCTGAAATAGATCGGCACGCCGAGCGCCTGCAGTCGATCCGTCTGACGCGCCGCATTTCCATGCCGCCACACGACGATCAGATCCGGATGCAACGCGACGATGCGTTCGAGATCGAGCGCCTTGTTGTCGCCGACGCGGGCAATCGCCTGCGCCTCTTTCGGATAATCGCTATACGTGACAGCGCCGACGACGCGCGCGCCGCCGCCCGCCGCGAACAGCAACTCGGTCACATGCGGCGCGAGACTGACGACACGTTCGGCGGGCTTCGCGAGCGTGACGGACGCGCCGCTGTCATCGACGACGGTGATCGCATGCGCTTGCGTCACCGCGAAGCCGATCAGCAGGGCAATCGCACGGCGCAACCTCACGCGCAAATCTCCCGCAGCGCGAGCGACAGGCGCGCCCAGTCGCCTTCCGCGCCTGGCAATCCGATGCGCAGGCTCGGCGTCATGCCGGGCAGATCGAAAAGACGCGTCCAGATGCCGCGCAACGCGAGCGCGTGTTGCAGTTCGGGCGCTTTCGGCGTCGCTGTCCACGCGAAAAGCGGCGTCGCGCGCACGTCGAAACCGTAGATCGCGATCGATGCGGCAAGGCGCGCGCCATCGCGATGCAGACGCTCGCGCATTTCGCGCTGCCACGCGATATCGGCGAAAGCGGCGGCGACCGCATGTCGCGCCGGGCCGCTCACGGTCCATGCGCCGAGCGCGTCGCGCAACGCGTCGGCGAGCGCGGGCGCGGCCAGCACGAAACCCGCGCGAATGCCCGCGAGCCCGAAAAACTTGCCGACCGAGCGCAGCACGACGAGCCCGTCGTGCGCCGTCTCGCTCGCCAGCGACGATGCGGGATCGGTATCGGCGAACGCTTCATCGACGATCAGCGTGCCGCCGCGCGAGGCGAGCTGTTCGTGCCAGGAAAGCAGCGTGTCGCGCGCGACGCGCTCGGCCGTCGGATTGTTCGGATGGGCGACGATGACGTGATCGAACGTATCGGGCAAATCGTGCTTCGTGATGTCGAGCGTGGCGATCGCGTGGCCCGCGCGTGCGAACGCGGGCGCGTATTCGCCGTACGTGAGCGGCGCGACGGCCGCCGTGCCGCGGCGCAAAAGCGCGGGCAACGCGCGTATCGCCGCCTGCGATCCCGCCACCGGCAACGCGAGCGGCGCGCCGTAGTAGCGCGCGGCGTCTTCGGCGAGGCCGTCGTCGTCTTCGGGCAGGCGCCGCCACGCATCGGGCGCGACGGGCGGCACCGGATAGCCGTGCGGATTGATGCCGGTCGACAGATCGAGCCAGTCATCGAGAGATATCGCGTAGCGGCGCGCGGCCTCGCGCAGATTGCCGCCGTGCCGGATGGATTGCGTCATGTCAGTCAGCCACTCGTCGTTACGCTCAGAACCGCGATCATCAATAGCACCGCGAGCCACATCAATGTCGCGCGCTCGACGAGCCGCAACGCCGCGACGACATGCTTCGCCGTCGCCGGATGGCCCGCGCCGAGCGTCGGACGCGTTTCGAGCACGCCGTGATACACCGCCGCGCCGCCGATCAGCACGTTGAGACTGCCGGCGCCCGAGGCCATCACCGGCCCCGCGTTCGGGCTATCCCACGAGCGCGCCTGCGTGCGCCAGCAGTGCCACGCCATGTGCGTGTCGCCGGCGAGCGCGTAGGTCGCGGCCGTGAGGCGCGCGGGGATGAAGTTGAGCACATCGTCGAAGCGCGCGGCCGCCCAGCCGAAACGCAGAAAGCGCGGCGTGCGATAACCCCACATCGCGTCGAGCGTGTTGGCGAGGCGGAACATCAGCGCGCCGGGGCCGCCCGCGACCGCGAACCAGAAGAGCGCGCCGAAGATCGCATCGTTGCCGTTTTCCAGCGCCGATTCGACCGCCGCGCGCGAGAGCGCGTTTTCATCGGCTTGGGATGTATCGCGCGACACGATGCGCGACGTCAGCACGCGCGCGTGATCGATATCGCCGAAACTCAACGCGCGAGCGATCGGCGCGATGTGCTGGCGCAGGCTTTTCGCGCCGAGGGCGAACCAGAGCAGCAGAACATGCACGAGACACGCATACGCGAACGGCAGCGCGCCGACCAGAAACCACGCGATGCCGACCGGCGGCGCGACCAGCGCGAACCACGCGAGGATGCCCGCCGGCCGCGCGCGAAAGCCGGTGTTCACGCGCGCTTCGAGCTTCGTCGCGAGATTGCCGAAGCCGACGAGCGGATGCCGCGCGCGCGGCTCGCCGAAGATGCGATCGACGATCACGCCGAGCACGGCGAGAAGCGCCATTGCGTAGGCGGAGAGAAGGAGCATCGCGCTAACCCTTGAGCGCGAGCGGAAGGCCCGCGACCATCAGCGTCGCGCGTGTGCTCGCGGCCGCGACGCGCTGATTCAGCCGGCCGAGTTCATCGACATAAAGACGCGTGACGGAGCCGAGCGGCACGACGCCCAGCCCGATTTCGTTGCTCACGACGATCACTTTGCCTTTCGTCTGCCCGAGCGCCGCGTCGAATTGCGCGAAGGCATCGCGGGCGCTGTCGGGCAGAACGGCGATTTCGTCGCTCATCGCTTCTTTCGAGAAAAGCAGATTCGCGAGCCACAGCGTCAGGCAGTCGATCAGCACGCAATGTCCCGCGCGATCCGCTTCGCGCAGCGCGCCCGCGAGATCGAGCGGCGCTTCGACGAGCGTCCAGTGTGCGGGCCGGCGCCCGCGATGCAGCTTCACGCGTTCGGCGAACTCCGCGTCGCCGACGCGCGCAGTCGCGATATACGTCACGGGCAGGCCGCTTTCGGCGGCGAGCCGTTCGGCGTGCGCGCTCTTGCCGGAGCGTGCGCCGCCGAGGATGAAAGTGAGGTCGGGGGTCATCGCGATATTGTACTGACGGGCTAAGATAGCGCGTCGCTCTTCATGGGAATCCTCCGATGCCATTCACGCCACGCGGCACGCTGATGATCCAGGGCACGACGTCCGATGCCGGCAAAAGCACGCTCGTCGCCGGATTGTGCCGCTTCGCCCGGCGCGGCGGGGTGCGCGTCGCGCCGTTCAAGCCGCAGAACATGGCGCTCAATAGCGCAGTGACCGTCGATGGCGGCGAGATCGGCCGCGCGCAGGCGCTTCAGGCGATCGCGGCGGGCGTCGATGCGCGCATCGACTTCAATCCGGTCCTGCTCAAGCCGACGAGCGATCGCGGCGCGCAGGTCATCATCCACGGTCACGCGCACGCGAACCTCGACGCACGCGCGTATCACGCGTACAAGCGCATCGCGTTCGACGCCGTGCTCGCGTCGTACGAGCGCTTGCAGAAGGACTTCGACGCGGTGATCGTCGAAGGCGCGGGCAGTCCCGCCGAAATCAATCTGCGCGACGGCGATATCGCCAACATGGGCTTCGCGGAGCGCGTCGATTGCCCGGTCGTGCTCGTCGCCGATATCGATCGCGGCGGCGTGTTCGCGCATCTCGTCGGCACGCTCGCGTGTTTGTCGGAGAGCGAAAGGGCGCGCGTTCGCGGCTTCGTCATCAACCGGTTTCGCGGGGATATCGGCTTGTTGAAGCCAGGGCTCGACTGGCTGGAAGCGCAGACGGGCAAGCCGGTGTTCGGCGTGCTGCCGTATCTGCACGGCCTGACGCTCGACGCCGAGGACATGCTGCCGAGCCAGCCGCACACGCGGGGCGATGCACCCGCGCTGAAGGTGATCGTGCCGGCGCTGCCGCGCATCAGCAATCACACGGATTTCGATGCGCTGCGGGCGCATCGTCAGATCGACTTCAGCTATGTGCGCGCGGGCGTTGCGCCGCCGCCCGCCGATCTGATCGTGCTGCCCGGTTCGAAGAGCGTGCAGCGCGATCTCGCATGGCTGCGCGAAAACGGCTGGGATCGCGCGATCGAACGGCATCTGCGATACGGCGGCAAGGTGCTCGGCATATGCGGCGGCATGCAGATGCTCGGACGCGAGATCGACGATCCCGATGGCGTCGAAGGCGCGGCGGGGTGCGTGGGCGGGCTCGGGCTGCTCGATCTCTCGACCGTGCTAACGCCGCAGAAGCAACTGGAGAATGTCACCGGACGGTTGACCATCGGCGATGCCAAAGCGCCCGTGCGCGGCTATGAAATCCACATGGGCCGCACGCGCGGACCGGCGCTCGCGCGTCCGCTGGTCGCGCTGGACGGCGGGCGTGTCGACGGCGCGGTATCGGATGACGGCCAGATCGCCGCGACGTATCTGCACGGCGTTTTCGATACGCCCGAAGCCTGCGCCGCGCTGCTCGCATGGGCGGGCGTAAAAGACGCCGAGCTGCTCGATTATCCGGCGCTGCGCGAGGCGTCGCTGGATCGCCTCGCCGATTCGTTCGCGCAGTCGCTCGATCTGGACGCGCTACAAGCTGCCTTCGGTCAATAAAGAATCATCTGCGTGCAACGGAACATGGCGATCAGCTTGCCGTCGCCGTTCGTGACCGTCGCGTCCCACACCTGCGTGCTGCGCCCGAGGTGCACGGCCGTCGCCTTCGCGACGATCCTGCCTTCGCGCGCCGTCGAAACGTGGTTGCTCTTCAGTTCGAGCGTCGTGAAGTTCTGCGCCTTCTCCGGCAGATGCGCGATGCACGCGTAGCCGCAACACGTATCCGCGAGGCCGACGACCGTCGCCGCATGCAGAAAGCCATTCGGCGCGAGCAATTCCGGGCGGATCGTGAGTTCGCCGCTCAACTGGCCCTGATCGAGCGAGATCAGTTGCACGCCGAGCAGCTCGGGCAGGCGGCCTTTCTGGCGATTGCGAAGAAAATCGAGCGTGACATCGGGGCGAAGGGGCGTCATGAGCGTTCGGTCGGTTGAAATGGAGGAAGGCGTACGGCCGTTCGGGAGAGATGCCGGCCGCGCGAGTTTTGCCGATAATATCAACGCTCGAAATCATGCACCTGTTCTAGTCAAGACGAAATCGTGCGCGGCGCGGAAACACTGCGCGAGCGCGCCCAACAAAATCCAGGACACTTCATGACCGTGATCGTGGTGGCAAATCCTAAAGGCGGCGTCGGCAAAAGCACGCTCGCAACCAATCTGGCCGGCTATTTCGCGGCGCAAGGCGAATGGGTCGCGCTCGCGGATCTCGACAAGCAGCGCTCGTCGCACGCGTGGCTTTCGCTGCGCGTCGATATGCTGCCGAAGATCGAGGAATGGGCCGTCGACGTCGATTCTCCCGCGAAGCCGCCCAAAGGTCTGGAGAAAGCCGTCGTCGATACGCCCGCCGGCGTGCACGGCAACCGCCTGTCGCTCGCGCTGGATCTCGCCGATAAAGTGATCGTGCCGCTCCAGCCGTCGATGTTCGACATCCTCGCGACGCAGGACTTTCTCACGCGGCTATCGAAGGAGAAGGCGGTGAGGAAGGGCGCGATTCAGGTCGGCGTGGTCGGCATGCGCGTCGATGCACGCACGCGCTCGGCCGAACAGTTGCATCGTTTCGTCGAAGGACTCGATTTGCCGGTGCTCGGCTTCTTGCGCGATACGCAGAACTACGTGCAGCTCGCCGCGCACGGCCTCACGATCTGGGACGTGGCCAAAAGCCGCGTCGAAAAGGATCTGGAGCAGTGGGAGCCGATCATCGACTGGGTGTCGAAGAAATGAAAAAAGCCGGCGTCCGTTGAGGAACGCCGGCTTCGTCGGACGAAAACCGCCCGGAAATCAGGTCCAGTTCTGCGTCGGGACGTGATCGCGGCTGCCCTTGATGCGATTGTCCTCGTCGACGAACACGAGGTTCGGCTTCCAGCCCGCCTTGATCTCTTCCTCGTCGACTTGCGCGAACGCCGCGATGATGACGAGATCGCCGAGTTGCGCGCGGCGCGCCGCCGAGCCGTTCAGCGAAATCATGCCGCTGCCGCGCTCGCCCTTGATCGCGTACGTGGTCAGGCGCTCGCCGTTGTTCACGTTCCAGATGTCGATCTGCTCGTTTTCCATCAGGTTCGCGGCGTCGAGCAGGTCTTCGTCGATCGCGCACGAGCCTTCGTAATGCAATTCGCAATGCGTGACCGTCGCGCGGTGAATCTTCGATTTCAACAAGGTGCGCTGCATGGTGCTTCCTTCCTTCAGATTTCCAGATTGTCGATGAGACGCGTCGCGCCGAGCTTGGCCGCCGCGACCACGACGAGCGGCGCGTCGGTTTCGTCGGCGCCCGGCGCGATCAGGTTCGAGCGCTTGCGCACGCTGATGTAGTCCGGCTTCCAGCCGCGGTCGGCGAGCGCGTTCATCGCGTCGCGTTCGAGTGCGGCGATATCGCGATTGCCCGACAGCACGGCTTCGCGCACGCGCTGCAACGCGGCGGCGAGCTGCGGCGCTTCGGCGCGCTCGTCGGCGGACAGGAAGCGGTTGCGCGACGACAGCGCGAGGCCGTCTTCATCGCGCACGGTTTCCGCCGCGACGATTTCCGTCGGCAGCGCGAACTGATGGCACATGGCGCGCACGATCATCAACTGTTGATAATCCTTCTTGCCGAACACCGCGACGCGCGGCTGCACGCACGACATCAGTTTCATGACGACGGTGCACACGCCCGTGAAAAAGCCGGGGCGGAATTCGCCTTCGAGAATGTCGCCGAGATTGTGCGGCGGATGCACGCGATACTCCTGCGGCTCCGGATACATGTCCGTCTCGGTCGGCGCGAACAGCACGTAGACGTTCTCCTTCTGCAGCTTTTCGATGTCGTCCTGCAGCGTGCGCGGATATTTGTCGAAATCTTCGTTCGGGCCGAACTGCAGACGATTCACGAAAATGCTCGCGACCACGGGATCGCCGTGCTGGCGCGCGAGACGCATCAGGGAGAGATGGCCTTCGTGGAGGTTGCCCATCGTCGGGACGAAGGCGGTTCGGTTCTGGCCGCGCAACTGGTCGCGCAGTTCGTGGATGGAGCTGATGACTTTCATCGAGCGGGTGTCTCCTGTCGAGCGGCCGGTGCGCCGCCACGCGGAAAAAGATAAGAAAGACTAGGCAGGAGAATACGCGAGCCGCACGTAGATCGGCGCGTAGGGTTCGGCCTGCGTGATTTCGATCAGCGATTCGCGCGACAGCTCCAGCATCGCGATGAAGTTCACGACGACTACCGGCACGCCGCGCGTGGTGTCGAAGAGTTCCGTGAACTCCATGAAGCGCGCGTTCTGCAGACGCCGCAGGATCACGCTCATGTGCTCGCGCACCGAAAGCTCTTCGCGCGTGATCTTGTGATGCTGCACGAGCTTCGCGCGCTTGATGACGTCGGCCCACGCGGCGCGCAGGTCGTTCATGTCGACGTCGGGGAAGCGCTGCTCGGCGGACTGCTCGATGTAAATGTCCGCGCGCAGGAAGTCGCGGCCGAGTTGCGGCAACTGGTCGAGCTTCTGCGCGGCGAGTTTCATCTGCTCGTATTCGAGCAGACGCCGCACGAGTTCGGCGCGCGGATCTTCGGCTTCTTCGCCGGTGTCGGCCTTCTTGACCGGCAGCAGCATGCGCGACTTGATCTCGATCAGCATCGCAGCCATCAGCAGATATTCCGACGCCAGCTCGAGATTCGATTCGCGAATCTGATCGACGTAGCCGAGATATTGCGCGGTGACATCCGCCATCGGGATGTCGAGCACGTTGAAGTTCTGCTTGCGGATGAGATAGAGCAGCAGGTCGAGCGGGCCTTCGAAGGCTTCGAGAAAGATCTCGAGCGCGTCGGGCGGGATGTACAGGTCGGTCGGCAGCTTCCAGAGCGGCTCGCCGTACAGGTGCGCGATCGCGACGCCGTCGATGGTGTCGGGCGTCGAATCGGTTGCGGGCGTGGCGAGCGCCACGGCACGGTCTTCCCGGGCTTCGTCGCGCTTTGCCTCAGACGGCGAATGCGCGGACGAT
The DNA here is from genome assembly GCF_023630765.1 of Caballeronia sp. ATUFL_F2_KS9A. Taxonomy (NCBI): domain Bacteria; kingdom Pseudomonadati; phylum Pseudomonadota; class Betaproteobacteria; order Burkholderiales; family Burkholderiaceae; genus Caballeronia; species Caballeronia sp. ATUFL_F2_KS9A. The sequence goes on from NZ_JALQEK010000002.1 coordinate 107,195, forward strand.
TGCGGCTCGCGGCCTGCTGCGCTCACGTTCAGAAGTTCTGGTAATAGACGTAGGGCGTCTGGTTCACGCGCGATTGCTGCTGCGTGGTGCGCTCGTCGAGGTCGATCGGCTGCTTGTCCCACAGTAGCGCGCGGCCGCGGCGCTGTTCTTCTTCCAGCGAGGGCTTCTGCTCTTTCAACTGATTGATGAACTGGGTGATATCCGACTGATACATGATCCGGCTTCCGTTGAGGTCGAGGCGTGAGCCTGTGATTTTGCCTGTGCGCGCAATTTTACCGCAAGCGCGCGGCAGTTTCGTCGCTCGGAAGGCGCACGCGCGTGCAGCTTTCGCGGAACCCACGCGGCGCGCAGCCGTCCAACGGCGCACGTCCGGCGCGAGATGGCCGCTTTTGCGGCGTGCGTCCATGCCGATGTGGTGAAATAGCGCCTGCGTCCGATTGCGTCGGCTGCAAGTTTTACCTCGAATCCCACTTTTTCCCGATGCCGGAGGTCACGTTTGGCGGGGCGTTCGTTTGATCCGCTGCGCGCGTGGCGCGTAAGGCCGCGCGGCATGAGCCGCTGGCCGGCCCTGATTGTGGCGCTCGTCGCGTTCGGCTTCGCTGCGCCCGCTTGCGCCAAGTACGACGTCGACATCGACGCGCCGCGCAGCATCAAGAAGCTGCTGAAGGAGAACCTCGATCTCTCCCGTTTCGCCAAGCGCGACGACGTCAGCGACGACCAGTTCCAGTTCCTCGTCACCGCGACGCCGAAGGACGTGCGCGATCTCGTCGCGACGGAAGGCTATTTCACGCCCATCGTGCGTACGGACGTCACGACGGTCGACGACAAGCGCAACGTCAAGGTGAGCGTCGATCCCGGCCCGCGCACGATGGTCGCCTCGGTGCAACTGAATTTCACGGGCGCGGTGACGACCGAAGATCGCGCGCAGGAGAACGCGGCGCGTTTCGCTTTTTCGGTCAGCGAAGGCGATCCTTTCACGCAAAGCGGCTGGGACGACGCTAAAAACGCCGCGCTGCGGGCCCTGCAATCGAAACGCTATCTCGGCGCGAAGATCGTGCGTTCGCAGGCGCGCATCAATCCGCGCGCGCATCTGGCCGATCTCTCCGTGACGTTCGACAGCGGCCCGACCTTCACGCTCGGCAAGCTCGAGGTGAGCGGCCCGAAGCGCTATCCCGCGTGGATCATCGACCATGTGAATCCGATCCGCGAAGGCGAGGTCTACGACATCGCGCGCCTGAACGAGTTGCAGCGCCAGATCCAGAACACGCCGTATTACGCGAGCGTCGCGATCGATGCGGACAGCGACGTGAACAAGCCGGTCGACACACCGCTGCATGTGAAGGTGAGCGAGTATCCGTACAACAGCATCCGCTACGGCGTGGGTTACGCGACGGACACGGGTTTCCACATTCAGGGCGCCTACAGCTATCTCAATACGTTTGGCGCGGCGTACCCGTTCACGATTTCCGGGCGGCTCGACCAGACGCAGCAATACGGCCGCGTGCAACTCGCGATGCCGCCCGATTCGTCCGGCTGGGTCAACGCCGTGTTCGGCTCGTACACGATCACCGACGTCTCGAGCACGAAGATCTATAGCGGGCGCGTCGGCGTGCAGCGTTCGCGCTCGCGTCAGAACATCGACACGACGTATTCGCTGACCTTCTACGACGACCGCCTGACGCAGAACGAGCCGAATCCGTCGACGGCGCGTGCGCTCGTGCCCGCGTGGAGCTGGGTGCGCCGCGACGTCGACGATCCGCTGTTTCCGCGCCGCGGCAACATCATCCGCGCGGAGGCGGGTTTCGCCGTCAAGGGCGTGATGGCCGATCAGACTTTCGCGCGCCTGTACACCAACGCGCTGCAATACGTGCCGCTCGGCAAGAACGATCTGCTCGTGTTTCGCGCGGAGTTTGGCGGCGTGTTCACGAGCGGGCCGTCGAGCGGCGTGCCGGCTTCGCTGCTGTTCCGCGCGGGCGGCGCGAATTCGGTGCGCGGCTATAGCTATCTCAGCATCGGCAACAATGTGGCCGGCTCGATCCTGCCGACCAAATACATGGTGACGGCCAGCAGCGAATATCAGCACTGGTTCACGCACGACTGGGGCGGCGCGGTGTTCTTCGACATCGGCACCGCGACCGACAACTGGAGCGAGCGCGTGTTCGATCCGGGCGTGGGCGTCGGCGCGCGCTGGCGCAGTCCGGTCGGCCCGGTCAACGTCGACCTGGCGTATGGGCTGAAGAACAAGAGCATCAAACCGTATCTGACGCTCGGCATCGCGTTCTGATGCGTGAGAACGATGAAGGACATTGAATCGGCATGACGGACCCGAACAAGCAGGCGGACGCCGAAGCGCCGCCGCCCGAAAACGTTGGCGGCGGCGACGGCGGCGCGCAGAAACCGCCGCCGCGCAAAAGCGGCTGGCGCCGTTTGGCGCGGTGGATCGGCGCGCTCGTGCTCGTCGTCGTGCTGATCGCCGGGATCGCCATCGGCACGGTCTTTTACGTGCTGACGACCGAGCGCGGCACGCGCTACGCATGGAACGCGGCAACGAAGCTGCTCAAGGGGCAACTTACCGGCAAGCTCGACGGCGGCGCCATCGCGACCGGCCTGCAACTGCGCGACGTGCGCTGGAAGGACGGCAAGGGCACGGATATCGCGGTGGATAGCGTGTCGGGCCGCTGGGCGCTCACACGCGAGCCGCTGCGCTTCACGATCGATTATCTGCACATCGGGACGGTCGATGCGCGCATTGCGCCGTCGAACGAGCCGAGCAAGAAAACGGAACTGCCCAAGGATCTGCGCATTCCGATTCAGCTTGCGATCAACGATCTTTCCGTCGGGAAACTGCGTCTGCATCAGGGCACGGCGACGACCGAATTCTCGCGCCTGCTTTTCCACGGCCGAAGCGACGGCCAGCATCACGAAGCGGCGGTAGAGCGGCTCGACACGCCGTTCGGCGCGGTGACGGCGTCGGCGAAGCTCGATGGCGGCGCGCGTCCGTTTCCGCTTTCCGGCGATGCGGGCTATGCCGGCAAGGTCAACAACGAAACGGTGAACGTGAGCGCGCGGCTCTCGGGCTCGCTCGAAGACCTGATCGCCGACGTCGATGCGAGCGGCCTGAAACTCAACGGACGCGCGCACGTCGAGGCGCTGCCGTTCGCGGACGTGCCGCTCAAGTCGGCGCTCGTCACGTTCGATCACGTCAATCCGCAGGCGTTCGCGCCGGGCGCGCCCGAGGCCGACCTCGCCGTGCGCGCCGAAGTGAAGCCCGTCGAAGGCGCGGACCCGAACGCGTTCGTCGTCGCCGGGCCGGTGTCGATCGTGAACGCGAAGCCCGGTTCCATCGACAAGAAGCTGCTGCCGCTCATCGACGCGCACGCGAACGTGCGGCTCGACGCGTCCGAGCAAAGCATCACCGATCTCGATGTGCGGCTCCTGAAGAACGCGTCGGTGACGGGCGGCGGCGCGCTCAAAAGCGGCAAGGGCAAGTTCGACCTCAAGGTCGCGAAGCTCGATCTGAACGCGATCGAGCCGACGCTGCGCCCGACGGATTTCGCCGGACCGATCCGCATCGAGCTGGATGGCGACACGCAGCGCATCGCCGCCGACCTGAACGATCCGAAAGCCGCGATCCGCGCGCAGGCCAAAGTGAAGCTCGATCCGCAAGCGACCACGCTCGACGACGTGAAGCTCACGGTCGGGAAGGGCCGCGTCGAAGCGAGCGGCGTGCTGAAGAAGGACGCGAATTCGAGCTACGACCTGAAGGCGAAAATCGTCGAGTTCAATCCGCTGCTGCTGCAACAGCAGTTGATCGCGCCGAAGCCCGCGCCGGCGAAGAAAGGCGCGAAGCCGTCGAACAAGCCGGCCGCGCCGGCGCGTGTCGTGGAAGCGCGCGTGAACGGCACGCTGGCGGCATCGGGGCAACTCGCGCCGACGCTCACGACCAAGGCGACCTTCAAGCTCACCGACAGCATGTACGACAATCTGCCGCTGACGGGCGAGGGCACGATACAGGTCGCGGGCATGCGGCTGTTGCCGAGCAAGGCGGCGCTGTCGGTGGCGGGCAACAACGTCGATCTGAACGGCAGCTTCGGCGCGCCCGGCGACCGGCTGCGCTTCAAGGTCGACGCGCCCGCGCTCGAACGGCTCGGCTTCGGCATCGCGGGCACGGCGAAGGCGGACGGCGATCTGACCGGCTCGATCGCGCATCCGAACATCGCGGCGAACTATCAGGCCGATGGCCTCGTGTTCGGCGCGAATCGGCTCGGTCACGCGGAAGGCCGCGCCGATATCCGCGACGGCGCGAACGGCGCGCTCGTCTTCACGCTGAAGGCGCGCGATGCGAGCACGGAAGACATCGACATCGCGAATCTCGACGCGAATCTGAACGGCACGCGCGCGCATCACACGCTCGACGTGACGGCGACCGGCAAGGTGCGCGGCCAGCCCGTGAATCTCGCGCTCGGCGCGAACGGCAAGTTCACCGACGCGCCCGACGGCCCGCACTGGGACGGCGCGATCACGAAGCTGTCGAACAAGGGCACGCCGTCGCTGAATCTCGAATCGCCGCTTTCGGTGAGCTACGGTCCGAAGCGTCTCGTGCTCGGCGCGACGCGGCTCGTCGCGGAAGGCGCGGTGCTGAATCTGAAATCGTTCGCGATGGAGAACGGCCGCCTGCAATCGGCGGGCACGCTGACGAACCTGTCGGTGCCGCATCTGCTCGACGTGCGCCAGACGCTGACGGGCGCGGAGCCGCCGATCCGCACCGATCTCGTTTTCGACGGCGACTGGAACTTCACGCTCGGCGTGACCGCGACGGGCTACGCGCAGATCAAGCGCCGCGCCGGCGACGTGACGATCGACGGTACGCGCGGTCTGTCGGCGCTCGGCATTTCCGATATCGCCGCGCGCGCGGATTTCACCGACGGCAACCGCCTGAACGCGTCGCTGCACGCCCAGGCGAGCCGCATCGGCGTGATCGATGCCAACGTGCACACGCCGCTCGTCAATCGCGACGGCATGCTCACCATCGACGACAACGCGCCGCTGACCGGCGCCATCAACGCGAACGTGCCGGAATTGCGCACGACCGGCGGCCTGCTCGGCGCGAACTATCTGCTCGGCGGCAGGATTGCGCTCAAACTCGTGATCGCGGGCATCGTCGCGAAGCCGAATCTGTCGGGCTCGCTGACGGGCGACAACATTTCCGCGACGGTCGTCGATCAGGGCGTGCAACTGAAGGACGGCATCATCCGCATTGCGCTGTCGGAGAATCTCGTCGATTTTCAGCGCGTCGAGTTTCATGGCGCGAGCGGCACGCTGCGCGCGACCGGCAAGGTGCGCCTCGATCAGCAGGAGCCCGATCTGACCGCGAGCATCATCGCGGACAAGCTGGAGCTGTTCGCATCGCCGGATCGCGAGCTGATGCTGTCAGGCAGCGCGACGATCGCGAACGCGGGCTTGCAGGGCGGCATGGCGATCGACGGCAAGTTCACCGTCGATCACGCGCTCATCGATCTGCCGGAATCGTCCGCGCCGTCTCTCGGCGACGATGTCGTGATCGAGCGCCCCGATGGCACGATCAAGGGCGAGAACCAGTCGATCACCGCGAAGACCGAGAAGCCGGTCGGGCCGTTCACGCCGCGCGCGAACATCGGGATCGATCTCGGTCAGCACTTCCGCTTCAAGGGCGCGGGTGCGGACCTCGGCCTCGCGGGGAAGATTACGGCGATGAGCGCGCCGAACATGCCGCTGCGCGCGGTCGGCAACGTGCGCGTGACGACGCCGGGTTCGTCGTACACGGCGTTCGGGCGCAAGCTGAACATCGAGAACGGTTTCTTCACGTTCAACGGGCCGGTGGCGAATCCCGGCCTCAACATTCTCGCGATGCGGCGCAATCAGGAAGTCGAGGCGGGTGTGCAGGTGACGGGCACGGTGCAGGCGCCGGTCGCCAAGCTGATTTCCGAGCCGAGCGTGCCAGACAACGAAAAGCTCTCGTGGCTGCTGTTCGGCCACGGCACCGATCAGGGCAACAACGTCGGCCAGCAGAGCGCGATGACGAGCGCGCTCGCGCTGCTCGGAAGCCGCGGCGGCGCGAAGATCGCGCAGACGGTCGGACTGGACGAGTTCACGGTCGGATCGAGCGAAGTGGGCCTGACCGATCCGCAAGTCGTGCTGCTGTCGAAGGCGATCAACGAACGGCTCGTGATCGGCTACGAGCAAGGCTTGCAATCGGCGAGCAACGCGGTCAAGGCGACGCTGAACCTGTCGCGGTTCTGGGCCGTGACGGTGTACGGCGGGACGTATCAGGGCGTCGATCTGTCTTATACGCGGCGCTTCAATCGCTGGTCGAGGCTGTGGTCGTCGTCTTCGTCTTCGTCGGCATCGCGGGCGTCGGCTGTGCAGCCATCGGCGGCCTCGGGGGCGTCGGGCGTGAGCGCGCCATTCGGGGCATCGGCGACGGAAGTGGAATCGGACTGAGCATCGTCTGCTTCAAGCAAAAAGGGCACGCGATCTGCGTGCCCTTTTCGTTATGCGATGCGTGTTACTTCACCCGCATGCCCGGTTTCGCGCCGCTGTGCGGCTCGAGAATGTAGAGGCCCGGTTCGGCTTTTTCGTCCGTGGCGGATGCCGCGAGCACCATCCCTTCCGACAGACCGAACTTCATCTTGCGCGGCGCGAGGTTGACGACCATCACGGTCAGCTTGCCGATCAGATCCTGCGGCTGATACGCCGACTTGATGCCCGACAACACATTGCGCGTCTTGTCCTCGCCGACGTCGAGCGTGAGTTGCAGCAGCTTGTCGGAGCCTTCGACGGCCTTGCAGTCGACGATCTTCGCGATACGCAGATCGACCTTCGCGAAGTCGTCGATGGAAATGACGCCCGCGTCGTCCGGCTTCTTAGCGGCGGTCTTGGCCGGAGCGGCTGTTGTCGTCGCCGTTGCGGCTGCGGCTTCCGCGGCCGGCGCGAGCGATTCGCGATTCGCGGCGAGCAACGCCTCGATCTGCTTCGGATCGACGCGCGTCGTCAGATGCTTGTATGCGTTGATCGCGCTCGCCGACGACAGCGGCTTGTCGGCATCGGCCCAGACGAGCGTTGCGATGCCGAGGAACGATTCCACCGCTTCGATGAGCTTCGGCAAAACCGGCTTCAACGCGAGCGACAGCAGGCGGAAGGCTTCCAGGCTCACGCTGCAGGTTTCATGCAGCGCGACGGCGTTCGCCGGATCCTTCGCCTGTTCCCACGGCTTCGCGGTGTCGACGTAGGCGTTGACGGCGTCGGCCAGTTCCATCGTCGTGCGCAGCGCGCGGCCGTATTCGCGCGACTCGTAGAAGCCGGCGATGTGCGGAATCGCCGAACGCAGTTGCGCGACGAGCGGATGATGCATCGCGCTGTCCTGCACGCGGCCGTCGAAACGCTTGATGAGAAAGCCCGCCGCGCGGCTCGCGATGTTCACGTACTTGCCGACGAGATCGCTGTTCACGCGCGCCTGGAAATCTTCGAGATTCAGGTCGATGTCTTCCATCGTGCTGTTCAGCTTCGCCGCGAAGTAGTAGCGCAGCCACTCGGGATTCAGCCCCGTGTCGATGACGCTCTGCGCGGTGATGAACGTGCCGCGCGACTTCGACATCTTCGCGCCGTCGACGGTCAGGAAGCCGTGCGCGAACACGTTCGTCGGCGTGCGATGGCCGGAGAATTCGAGCATCGCCGGCCAGAACAGCGTGTGGAAGTACAGAATGTCCTTGCCGATGAAGTGATATTGCTCGGCCTTCGAGCCGGGCTTCACCCATTCGCCGAAATTCACGCCGATGCGGTCCGCGAGATTCTTGAAGCTCGCGTAATAGCCGACGGGCGCATCGACCCAGACGTAGAAATACTTGCCCGGCGCGCCGGGAATTTCGAAGCCGAAGTAGGGCGCGTCGCGCGAAATGTCCCAGTCGGCGAGTTTGGCTTCGCCCTTGTCGCCGAGCCATTCGCGCATCTTGTTGGTGGCTTCGGGCTGAGCGAGACCGCTGACCCAGCCGCGCAGGAATTCCTCACAGCGCGGATCGGACAGCTTGAAGAAATAATGCGTCGACGTCTTGCGGATCGGCGTCGCGCCCGACACGACCGAATACGGATTGATCAGTTCGGTCGGCTGATAGGTCGAGCCGCAGACTTCGCAGTTGTCGCCGTATTGGTCCTTCGCGCCGCATTTCGGGCATTGGCCCTTGATGAAACGGTCCGGCAGGAACATTTCCTTGACCGGATCGTAGGCTTGTTCGATGTCGCGCGCCTCGATCAGGCCCGCCTGCTGCAGCGCGCCGTAGATCGTGTTGCACAGTTCGCGGTTTTCCTCGGCATCGGTCGAGTAGTAGTTGTCGAACGAGATGCCGAAGCTGTCGAAGTCGCGCTTGTGCTCTTTCCACACGCGCTCGATCAACGCTTTCGGCGTGATGCCTTCCTTCTCGGCGCGCAGCATGATTGGCGTGCCGTGGGTGTCGTCCGCGCCGACGTAGTAGACCTCGTGGCCATGCATTCGCAGCGTCCGAACCCAGATGTCCGTCTGAATGTATTCGACCATATGGCCGATATGAATCTGACCGTTCGCGTACGGCAACGCGGACGTGACGAGGATCTGGCGGCGGCCGCCTTCAAAGGCTTGAGCGGCAGGCGCGGCGGTGGCAGTGGCTGAAATCGGTGCTGACATAAAGGCGCGGCCCGGTGGGAGTGCTTGAGGTTGTGAAAAAACGCGGAGTTCGATTTTAGCAGGGCGGGGAGAGGCGGGCGGAGTCGGCGGTGGATGGGGCGGAGTGCGTTTCGAGCGCCCAAAAAAAACCGGGGTCCAATCGGGCCCCGGAGCAACAACGACAAGAGGAGAATGGCAGGTGATGGCATCGCCATCCGCCTACCGTAAGGACAGACAGCAGCACCGCGTCCAAGTTTCAAATTTTTTTCAGACGACTAATTGCCGCTCGTGCCATCGCCCTCGCGGCGGCATATTCTCCTTTATAATCAGACGCTTACTGCACTTGTCCGGGCTGCGCGGTCGCACGCAGATAGATCTCCACGCGACGATTCTGCGCGCGGCCGGCTTCCGTCGAGTTGTCCGCGATCGGCTGAGTCTGGCCCATGCCCGATGCCGCGAGACGCTGCGCCGCGACGCCGTGCGTCGAAATGTACGACGCGACGCTCTGCGCGCGATTCTGCGACAGCGTCTGGTTGTAAGCCGCCTGACCCGTGTTATCCGTATGGCCGACCACGCTCGCGATCAGCTCCGGATGCTGCTGCATCGTCTGCGTGACGGAGTTCAGCACCGGATCGAACGACGGCTTGATCGCGTAGCTGTTCGTGTCGAAGGAAATCGAGTTCGGAATGTTCACCTTCAGCGAGCCGTCCTGCTGCTCGGTCACTTGCGTGCCCGTGCCCTTCGAGTCGCCCGAGATCTTGTTCTTGATCGACTGCCAGTTGTAGCCGACGATACCGCCCGTCGCCGCGCCGGCTGCCGCGCCGATCGCCGCGCCCTTGCCGCCGCCGAAGATCGCGCCGATCGCCGCGCCGGTCGCGGCGCCCGCGCCGGTGCCGACTGCGGTGTTGGTGCCCTGCTGCGTTTGACAGCCGGCGAGAAGCGCGCCCACCAGGGCAACGACGGACAGGCGGGTCATCAACTTAGTATTCATCTACGATCTCCTTTGATTCAACAAGCGTTCGGCGCATGCGCCGACAGTGCGAAAGGGTCTTCGGACGAGCCTCCGGGCGAGCCTCTACAATAATGAGAAAAGCGCCCGACTGCCCGGTGGGATGCGTCCCCGGAAAGATTTGCAGCGGGATAGTGCAATGCGTAAGCGTTACAACGCAACGGCGCTAACAATTACTTTCAATTTCCTCAGAGTGTTCCGTGCGCCGCTGGGCGCCAGCAACAATCGTTCCATGGAGTCTCGATGAGTATTGACCGCGCGAAGATCGACGCCGCACTCGCCACACTGACCGATCCGAACACCAACCGCAAGCTGGTTGATCTGAAAAGCATTCGCAACGTATCCGTCGACGGCGCGAACGTCGTGGTGAGTGTCGTGCTCGGCTATCCGGCGAAATCGCAGTTCGGTGCGATCCGCGAAATGGTGGAAGGCGCGCTGCGTCAGATCGCGGGCGTCGCGAACGTGACCGTGGATGTTTCGTCGCAGGTCGTCGCGCATGCCGTGCAGCGCGGCGTGAAGCTGCTGCCGAACGTCAAGAACATCATCGCGGTGGCGTCCGGCAAGGGCGGCGTCGGCAAGAGCACGACGGCTACGAATCTCGCGCTCGCGCTCGCGGCCGAAGGCGCGTCGGTCGGCATGCTGGACGCGGACATCTACGGTCCCTCGCTGCCGATGATGCTCGGCATCACCGGCCGTCCGGAATCGCCTGACAACCAGACGATGAATCCGCTCGAAGGCCACGGCATTCAGGCGAACTCCATCGGCTTTCTGATCGAGCAGGACAATCCGATGGTCTGGCGCGGCCCGATGGTCACGTCCGCGCTCGAACAATTGCTGCGTCAGACGAACTGGAAGGATCTCGATTACCTCGTCGTCGACATGCCGCCGGGCACCGGCGACATCCAGCTCACGCTATCGCAGAAAGTGCCGGTGACGGGCGCGGTGATCGTCACGACGCCGCAGGACATCGCGCTGCTCGACGCGAAGAAGGGCTTGAAGATGTTCGAGAAGGTCGGGATTCCGATTCTCGGCATCGTCGAGAACATGAGCACGCATATCTGCTCGAACTGCGGTCACGAAGAGCACATCTTCGGCGCGGGCGGCGGCGAGCGCATGGCGAAGGAATACGGCGTCGAAGTGCTCGGTTCCCTGCCGCTCGATATCGCCATTCGCGAGCGCACCGACGCGGGCCAGCCGACCGTCGTGTCGCAGCCGGACAGCCGCATCGCGGAGACGTATCGCGCCATCGCGCGCCGCGTCGCCATTTCGATTGCGGAGCGCCAGCGCGACATGACCTCGAAGTTTCCGAGCATCGTCGTGCAGAACACCTGATTTCGAATAAGCGATCGAATCGGCGCGAGCCTTGTGCGATGCGGCTCGCGGTATCATGTCGCCTTCGATGCGCGGCAGCGCGGACGCACGGGGCGTCGGCGGGCCGCCGAGAGGATCGCATGAGACACAGATTCGACGGAAGGGCGCTTTACGCCTCGATCGCGATGGCCGCTTGCAGCGTCATGCTGAGCGGTTGCGGCCTCATCTTCCAGAATCACGAAAAGCGCGCGGACGCCGTTTTGAATCCGACGCCCGGCAACGCCACGCGCGGCACCGTCACGCTGATCGAGCGCGCGGACGGCGTGCAGGTTTCCTACAGCCTCACCGACATGCCGCCGAACAGCGATCACGCGCTGACCGTCCACGAGCGCGGCGACTGCATCGCGGTCAACGGGCCGGACGCGAGTCCGGTGTTCGCGCTGCCTTCCGATCGCAGACGAACGTCATCGCGTCTCGAAGGCGAGCTCGGCAACATCCACGCGGACGCAACCGGCGCGGCGACGGGCTTCATCGTCGCGACAGATGTCTCGCTCGACGGCGTGCGCTCGATCATTTCGCGCGCGATCATGCTGCACCGCGAAGCGCTCGACCCGTACGCGAGCGCGCCGCACAACGTCGGACCCGCGCTCGCTTGCGGCGTGATCCGGCGGTAGCTGCTGCGGCGGCATGCGAAGCGCCCGGCGCGGCGGCGCGCTTCGCGTAAAATACCCGCTTTCGTTTGGCCCGCGCGGCGAGAACCGCCGCCGGCCATGCCCCGTTTCACCGCAGGCGGCGGTCGCGAGACCGAGCCGTTCACCGTTGAGTAGCGTCCCCTATGAGCATCAAATCCGATAAGTGGATTCGCCGCATGGCCGAAGAGCACAAGATGATCGAGCCGTTCGTGCGCGATCAGGTGCGCGTGGCCGAGGACGGCCGCAAGATCGTGAGCTACGGCACGTCGAGCTACGGCTACGACATTCGCGTCGCCGACGAATTCAAGATCTTCACGAACATCAATTCCACCATCGTCGATCCGAAAGCCTTCGACGAGAAATCGTTCGTCGACTTCAAGGGCGATGTCTGCATCATTCCGCCGAATTCTTTCGCGCTCGCGCGCACGGTCGAGTATTTCCGCATTCCGCGTTCGTGCCTCACGGTGTGCCTCGGCAAGTCGACGTATGCACGCTGCGGGATCATCGTGAACGTGACGCCGTTCGAGCCGGAATGGGAAGGTTACGTCACGCTCGAATTCTCGAATACGACACCTTTGCCTGCCAAAATCTACGCGAACGAGGGCGTCGCCCAAGTCCTGTTCTTCGAAAGCGATGAAATGTGCGAGACGTCGTATGCCGATCGCGGCGGGAAGTACCAAGGTCAGCACGGCGTGACGCTGCCGAAAACCTGATCGAACCACGCACGTTACAAGCTTGTCGAAAGACCGCTGGCCCCGAGATTGCGACTCGGGCAGCGGTCGTTTCCATTTGGAGATTCGCCCCATGAAGTTCCGCTTCCCCGTCGTCATCATCGACGAAGACTTTCGCTCCGAAAACATTTCGGGTTCCGGCATCCGGGCGCTCGCAGAAGCGATCGAAAAGGAAGGCGCCGAAGTCCTCGGCCTGACGAGTTACGGCGATCTCGCCGCGTTCGCGCAGCAGTCGAGCCGCGCATCGTGTTTCATTTTGTCGATCGACGACGAGGAATTGCTGCCTTACGCGGACAACGTCGTCGTAGAAGGCGATACGCCGGAACTGGCGACGGCCATCGTCGCCTTGCGCGCGTTCATCACCGCGGTGCGCAAGCGCAACGCCGATATCCCCATCTTCCTGTACGGCGAAACGCGCACGTCGCGCCATCTGCCGAACGACATCCTGCGCGAACTGCACGGCTTCATCCACATGTTCGAGGACACGCCGGAGTTCGTGGCGCGTCACATCATTCGCGAGGCGAAGGTGTATCTCGATGCGCTCGCGCCGCCGTTCTTCAAGGAGCTCGTGCAGTACGCGGACGAAGGCTCGTATTCGTGGCACTGTCCGGGGCACTCGGGCGGCGTGGCATTCCTGAAGAATCCGCTCGGGCAGATGTTCCATCAGTTCTTCGGCGAAAACATGCTGCGCGCGGACGTCTGCAACGCGGTCGAGGAACTGGGTCAGCTGCTGGATCACACCGGCCCGGTCGCGGCGTCGGAGCGTAACGCGGCGCGCATCTTCGGCGCGGATCATCTCTTCTTCGTGACCAACGGCACGTCGACGTCGAACAAGATCGTGTGGCATGCGACCGTCGCGCCGGGCGATATCGTGCTGGTCGATCGCAACTGCCACAAGTCGATCCTGCACGCGATCACGATGACGGGCGCGATCCCCGTGTTCCTCACGCCGACGCGCAATCACTTCGGCATCATCGGACCGATTCCGCGCGACGAGTTCAAGCCGGAGAATATCCGCAGGAAGATCGAGGCGAATCCGTTCGCGCGCGAGGCGCTGGCGAAGAACCCGAAGATCAAGCCGCGCATTCTGACGATCACGCAGAGCACGTACGACGGCGTGATCTACAACGTCGAGATGATCAAGGATCTGCTCGGCGACATGCTCGACACGCTGCACTTCGACGAAGCCTGGCTGCCGCACGCCGAGTTCCACTCGTTCTATCAGGACATGCACGCGATCGGCGCGGGCCGTCCGCGCACGGGCGCGCTCGTGTTCGCGACGCACTCCACGCACAAACTGCTCGCGGGCATTTCGCAGGCGTCGCAGATTCTCGTGCAGGACAGCGAGAACAGCACGTTCGACCGTCATCGTTTCAACGAGGCGTATCTGATGCACACGTCCACGTCGCCGCAATACGCGATCATCGCGTCGTGCGACGTCGCGGCCGCGATGATGGAAGCGCCGGGCGGCGAGGCGCTCGTCGAGGAGTCGATTGCGGAAGCGGTCGATTTCCGCCGCGCGATGCGCAAGGTCGATGCCGAATACGGCGACGACTGGTTCTTCAAGGTCTGGGGCCCGGACGCGCTGGCGGAAGAGGGCATCGGCGATCGCGAGGACTGGGTGCTGAAGCCCAACGACCGCTGGCACGGTTTCGGCGCGCTCGCGGAAGGCTTCAACATGCTCGATCCGATCAAGGCGACGATCATCACGCCGGGACTCGACGTCGACGGCGAATTCGGCGAGACCGGCATTCCGGCCGCGATCGTGACGAAGTATCTGGCGGAGCACGGCATCATCGTGGAGAAGACGGGGCTTTACTCGTTCTTCATCATGTTCACGATCGGCATCACGAAGGGCCGCTGGAACTCGATGGTCACGGAGCTTCAGCAGTTCAAGGACGACTACGACAACAATCAGCCGCTGTGGCGCGTGCTGCCGGAGTTCGTCGCGCAGCATCCGTCTTACGAGCGCATCGGTCTGCGCGATCTATGCGAGCAGATTCACAGCGTCTATCGCGCGAACAACATCGCGCGCCTGACGACGGAGATGTATCTGTCGAGCATGGAGCCGGCGATGAAGCCGTCCGAGGCGTTCGCGAAGCTCGCGCACCGCGAGATCGATCGCGTGCCTATCGACGAACTGGAAGGACGCGTGACGTCGATTCTTTTGACGCCGTATCCGCCGGGCATTCCGTTGCTGATTCCGGGCGAGCGTTTCAATCGCACGATCGTGGATTACCTGCGTTTCGCGCGCGAGTTCAACGAGCGCTTCCCGGGATTCCATACGGATATTCACGGGCTGGTCGGCGAGATGATCAACGGACGGATCGAGTATTTCGTGGATTGCGTGCGGGATTGAGTGCACGCCGTGGCGATCACGAGCCGCATCAAAAAATAATGAATGCGGTGATCGTGTCGCGATAGGGGCCGGGCCGTGGGGCCGATTGCGCAGGCACTTGCCCATAGACGGTGAAGGTGTAGGCGACGCCCGTACCGACGCCGTTGCCCATCACAGTCCCGGACGTGCCGTCGCCCCACGGGACGGTATGCGAAGGGTCGATGTACAGCTGATAGTCGATTGTCTCGGTCCCACCCACCCGTGTGAGCTTGCGCCCAGTGATCGCGCCGCCGTCCGACGTGCCTCCGTTCAGCGCAATGTTGTACGACGCGCCCGACGTGCAGGTCGCGGTGATGCGGCTCGTCGCCTCGAGCGGCTCCTGAAAAGAACTCTGCGTGCCGAACGCCATCGGCGTCGCGGAGATGTTGCAGTTGTTCGCCACGTTGACCGATACGTTGAACGCCGCCGACTTGTACGGCGCGGTCGCCGTGCTGCAACTCGGCGGCGTGCCGCTGTAGCCCACATAGACGAAATACGTGTCGGCGGCGGTGAACGTCTGCGTGTACGTCCCCAATCCGACCTGCTGATTCGGCGGAATCCGCCCGTAGAACGGCTCCTGTGCCCACACCTTGCCGCTCGGATGCACAGGCAGGTCGATGATGTACGGCGTCGTCGACGGGTTGAGAATCGAGCCCCACACGCTCACATGATCCGGATCGACGTATAGGTTGTAGTCGAGCGTCGCGCCGTTCGGGCCGGTCAGCACGCGCGGCGACGTCGTGCTGATGTTCAGGCACATGCGCACCATCGGCGTCGTGTAGCCGGTGCAATACATGATGACCGCGCCGACGACCTCCGTCGGCTCCGAATAGGTCGTGTCGTATTCGCCGAAATCCGTGTAGCCGACGGAAAACGAACACATCTGCGCCCGCGACGCTTTCGGCAGCGCGAGCAGCGCAAACATCGCGACGACGATGACCGCGCCTCTTCGTATCCACGATCGCGTTCGCATGATTCATCCTCCGTTGCCGCGACAGACGAACGGCCCGATCTGCGGCAACTCGTGTGACGACGCGGCGTCGAACGGCACCTGCGCGGAACAGCTCGCGCCGTGTCCGCGAATCGTCACCGTGTTAGCGGCGTCGAGCTTGTTGAAGAACGCGAGGCCGTCGAAGCCGACGATCGCCGTTTCGCCCGTGCTCTCGTTGGTCGCGGCAGCGCCTTCCTTGATCGGCGCGCCGCCCGCATCGACGAAACTCACCGACGCGCCCTGATACCGCGACATCCCGAAGCGCGCGAGCACGCCCGAGCGCCGTTCGGGCGCGACGTTGAGCTTCGTCGTTTCGATACGCGCATCGGCGGGCAAGGCGAGCGGATCGATCGCGATCTGATTGCGCTGATACGACTGCAGATCCGGCACCAGCAGATGGCCGCCCGAATTCGTGACGCCGACCTTGCGGTTCTCCTGGCTCACCGGCACGCCCGCGACGCCGTCGGTGGAGACGAGCGCGAAGCCATCCGTGATCGTGCGCGCGGGCAGCACCGCGCCGTCCATGATGGCGATCGCGCCGGTCATCTCGGCGGTGCCCGTCGTCGTGCCGTTGAAGCGCTGCGCCGTCGCCTGGAATTCCCCGAAGCTCGCACGATAGTTCGCGCCCGCGAACC
Organism: Caballeronia sp. ATUFL_F2_KS9A; assembly: GCF_023630765.1. Lineage (NCBI taxonomy): Bacteria > Pseudomonadati > Pseudomonadota > Betaproteobacteria > Burkholderiales > Burkholderiaceae > Caballeronia > Caballeronia sp. ATUFL_F2_KS9A. The sequence continues at coordinate 123,612 of NZ_JALQEK010000002.1, forward strand.
CATGCCGATAATCCGCGCCCGCGCCCGCCTGCACCGTCCAGCCCCATCCGCCGCTGAAATCGGCCGGACGCGACGCGGTGACGTCCGCCGTCGAGTGGCCGCCCGATTGCGCGAGCGTCGTGCTGACCGCCATGTTGCCGCCGAGCGCGACCGTCACGCCGATCGATCCGCCCCACACGTTCTTCTGCAGGAAGTCGCGGTACGCCGTCGCGAAGAGCGACCAGCGCCGCCCGAACTGCGCGTTGTACGCGAGCGTAAGGACGCGCGCGTGCCCGGAAAAGCTGTCCTCGGAATCGACGTAGCTCATCGTCGCCGATTGCGTGCGCAGGAACGAAACCGACGCCGTCGCCTGATAGACATGCTGAAACGTCGACGTGCCCGTAAGCGACGCGACATCGCGATAGCCGCTCGACGCCTGCGTGCCCTGCAGACTGACGGAAAACTTCGGCCCGATGTACTGATAGCCGAGGCTGTAGAGCGAACCGGTCATACCGTCGACCTTGCTCGCGGCCGCCGCCGTGCTGAACACGCCGAAGCCGCCGGTGCCGATCACCGCGCCCGCGCCGCCGTTGACGAGTCCCTGGCCGCCTTCGGCGTGCGCCTGCAAGGTCAGCCAGTCGCTGACGCCATAGCTGAACACGCCGCTATAGATGGGCGAACGCTCGTAGTCGAAAGACTCGACCGTGTAGTTGTCGCGCAGGAAGCCGAGTTCGAACGAATAGTTGAACAATCCCTTCGACAAGAGCCGCGCATCGATATAGAGCGGCACGCTCGTCGTGACGCGGCGACCGAGCGCATCGGTGACGACGATTTGTGCGACGCCCGCGCCGTTCAGGCTCGGCGCCTGCGCGATCTGGAACGGCCCGGGCGCGACTTCGCCGCTGTACTGGCGCAGGCCGTTGACGTAGAGATCGACGGCGGAAGGCACGGCGGCCGAGGCGGAGAACATCGGCAGGGGAAACGTGATGAGGTCGGGCCTCAGCGTGAAGTCGCGCTGGATCTGGAATCCGCCGAAGCGCACGGAGCGCGACCACGGCAGCGATCCCGATACCGAATCGCCGACCGTCATCGTGAAAAGTTTCGCGGGATTCGAGTAGCTCCAGTTCGTGTCGAGCCGCGTGTATCGGTTCGAGCCGCCGTCCGCGTTGATCCAGGTGCCGGTGTTGTCGAACACGCCGAAGGGCGTGAAGAGGCGCTGCTCGCTCCACACGCCGATGCTGTTTTCGCTGTCCTCGCCGTATTCGCGCGTGTAACTCACGTCGTAGTTCATCAGGAAGCCGGTGCCTGACGTCGCCTTCGGCGTGACCGGCAGCCTGTAGCCGATCTTGCGTGTGGTCTGGCGCGCTTCGTCGACGTCGAGAATCGCCTGCTGGCGCGCGGGCGCATACGTCGCGCGCAAGCCGGGAATCGACGACAGCGCGAGCCAGCCATCGGCGTCCGGTTTCAAATCGCTCACGCGGATGCCCGCGGCTCCGAGCGTGTGCGGCTCGGCATAAAGTTGGCCGTGACGCAGTTCGAACTCCGACGGCTCGCCGAGATTCGTTCCGTTGATGACGATCTCGAGCACGAGTTGCTGATTCGTTTCGGCGAACGCGCCGAAGGGCTCCCCGCGCGCTGCGCCCGAGAGGCTCGGCAGTTCGGCGGGCGAGCCGCCGCCGGTGATGTCGACCTGCGCGATCGCCGCTTCCGACACGAGAACGAGCGTCAGCGCGACGCGAGCTTTCCGGCCCGGCGTTTTCCTGGCGGTGTCGGCGGACGAGGACATGCTCGCGGCGATGCGCAAGCGATCAAGGTCCGCCGCTCTCGCCGAGCCGCTCCGTGACGGCCGAGCCGTTGACCGTCGCCGCGACGTCCGCCGGCTTGCCGCGCAAGGCGCTCGCGGCGGCGGGCAGCGCCCACGCGCGCACGCGGCCCGGCAGGACGTAGCCGAGCAGGCCCGCGGAAATCGGAATGTCCGCGCCGCCGTTTTTCAGCGATACCGCGCTCAACTGCGCATGGATCGCCCCGCTGTTCGAGACGAGCAGAAACGGCTTGCCGTTTCTCTCGACGATGCTCCATTGCAGCTTCGGCTTGCCCGCTTCACCGGCTGGCGAAATAAATAGTGGTACAGAATATCGAAAGCGAAACTGAACGTTCGCACCGGCGGTAGCGCCTTCGGGCGGCAATTCATCGATGAGCAGACGATACGCGCGCTCCTGCTGCAACGGCTCCATGCTCGAGCGAATCACGCGGATGACCTGCTGTCCGCCCGCGGCCACTTCGGCGATAGGCGGGCTCGCGACGATCTCGCGCGTCGGCGTCAGCTTGTCCTGTTCATCGGCCTGATCCCAGACGAACGCGCGCACTTGAGCGTGGATCGGTTCGTCGCCGCCGTTGCTCAGGTTGATGACTTTGCCGTTCTCCGCGGCAGTGAGCTGGATCGTTACCGGGGAGATTTGCAATGAAGCGGCGAGCGTCGCGGAGCATTGCAGAAAGAGAAAAACCGCGCAGACGCGCGGTAGCAAGGTGGGCATCGTCGGTCTCCTTATGTCATCCCGACTATCCCATTGATATAGATTTATCTGCGAACAAGCAAGCGTCGCGCTGAGTGCGAGATGCTTGCGGCGCGATGCGAGGTTGAGAACACGACCGTCGCGGTGATGGTCGACGAATACGCGCCAGCCGCGGGCGTGTTCTGCGTCGGCACGCGGCCATAGACCGGGATGGTTTGCGCGCCGCCGTCGCCGGTGCCCGCGACCGTGTCGGTGTCCGCCGTGTTGCCCCAGACCTGCGTGCGGGCGATATCGCGATACAGGTTGAACGAGACGAATGCGTCGCCTGCTGCGTTGCCCATCTTGCGATCCGATATGGCCGAACCGGTGGCCGTGCCCGCGTCGAGGGCGACGGTGTAGGGCGTGCCCTTGGTGCAGGTGACCGACAGGCTGGCGTTCTGATCGATGTTCTGCGTGAGGACGCCGGTGCTGCCGAAATCGAGCGGATTGGCGGCGATCGAGCAATCGTCCTGAACCGTCAGCGTGACGTCGAAAGTCGCGGTCTTGCTCGTGGCGGCGAATGCATTCTGCGAACCGACGGCGCCGAGCGTGGCGGCGCTTGCAACGATGGCAATGACGGCGGCTTTCTTGAACAGGTTACGCATGAGGAACACTCCTGAGATCGAAAAGATGACTGATGCTGAATCGCGCTGGCGTCGCGAGGACATGGATGAATCATAGGGAATACGCGATTAAGACTGAATGAGACGACTCTTAATTGAGATAGGCAGGCGCGGTGTTTCGCTTGTTGTGGTCATGTCGCGGGCGTTATTGAGATTGATGCGTGCCGCGAATCACTGGCTGCCGGCACGGAGCATCTTCGTGCTAACTCATCCCGATTGCGCCTTCTAGAATGAAGAGCGATCGGGCGCGGTTCGACCATTTGAATTAGATATGCGAAGCAAATCAAAAAAGGGGATTGTCATGTTCGCTGAGAAGTGGAAATTGAGGTTCGTGCTGCTTCCGTTGGCCGTGCCGTGTGCGGTGTCGGCGCACGGTACGATCGAGACGCCGATCAGCCGCGTCTATTCGTGCTACCTCGAGGGCCCGGAAAGCCCGACGTCGGCGCCGTGCAAGGCTGCGGTCGCGGTGGCGGGGCCGTCGTTTCTGTACGACTGGGCTGGCGTGAATCAACTGCCCAATGGCGATCACAAGGCTTTCGTGCCCGACGGGCATCTGTGCAGCGGCGGCAAGACCAACTACTACGGTCTGGATCTCGGCCGAAGCGACTGGCCGGCCACGACGATCTCGGCCGATCTGAGCGGAAACTACACATTCGTCTGGTACGCGACCGCGCCGCACGTCACGCGCTACTTCCAGATGTACATGACCTCGGACGGCTACGATTTCAATCAGCCGTTGAAATGGTCCGATCTCGACAGCAAGCCGTTCTGCGAACTCAACAGCGCGACGCTCGACAACGGGCGCTACAAGCTGCAATGCAAGCTGCCCGCGGGCAAAACGGGCAGGCGGATCATTTACACGATCTGGCAGCGCAACGACAGCGCCGAAGCGTTCTATGCGTGCAGCGACGTGGTCATCAACGGCGCGCGCACGACCTGGCGCGAGATGCGTCCGATCCCGACGACGGCGCTGGATCAACCGGCGGGCATGAAGATCACGCTGCGGGTCTTCGATGCGGACGGGCACGATCTGGAATCGATCAGCTATACGGTGACGGCGCAGACGACGGCCGCTGCGGACTGGGTGTATGCGATGGCGCAGAAGGTCAACTCGGATGCGAAGCATGTGCGGCTGGGGCTGATCGACAACAACGGCAACATCGTGCCGCAGAAGACGATGTCGGCGAACCGCATCTACGTCGACAGTCCGCAGGACTACAACTTCGCGGTCGATTACACCGGCGCGCCGGCACCCGCGCCTTCACCGACGCCGACGCCTTCACCTGCGCCCACGCCAACGCCCACGCCAACGCCAACGCCAACGCCTACGCCAACGCCAACGCCAACACCTACGCCCGCACCGGCGCCAACGCCGACACCAACCCCCGCCCCCTCACCCAGCGCAGGAGGCGCGACATGCGCCATCGCGTGGCAGTCGGGCACGATCTACAAGGCGAAGGAAAACGTATCGGTGAGTGGCCGCAACTACAGCGCGCGCTGGGAGAACTCCGACGATCCCTCGCGCAATTCGGGCAGCGGCAAATCGTGGCAGGACCTGGGCGCGTGTTCGGGACAGACGTTGCTCGCGTGCGCCGCGCCGTGGAGCGCGAGCAAGACCTACGCGACCGCGGGCACGACGGTCAGCTACAACGGCATGAACTATCGCAACAAGTGGTGGAGCGCCAACGCCGATCCGGCGACGAACTCGGACGGCGCCTGGGAAAAAGTCGGAGCCTGCAAATGAGGGAGGGGGAGCGCGGCGCCCGCATCGAGGCGTCGCGCAAGTCTCATGCTTCAGCGCGAAAACGCCCGCGCCGGATCCACTTCGTCGCGATCCACTTCTCGCCTTTTTCGACGGGCGTGCCCGCGTGCAGCGTTTTCGGATCGCTTTGTCCGAGTTCGTTGACGTATTCGAAATAGAGCGCGCTGCCGCGCCGCGGATGAATCGCGAGTCCGATGTCCGGAAACGTCGTGTCGCCGCCTTGCTCGACTTCGTTGAGATAGAGGATGACCGTCGCGATACGCTGCCCGCCGCGCTGCATGTGATGTTTGCTGCCGGCCTGCTCTTCGGGGAAGTAGTCGTAATGCGGGCGATATTCGCCGCCCATGCCGTATCGAAGGATATGCAGATCCTCGCCGTTCTCTACCGGCTGGCGAAACAGTTCGGCGATCCTTCGGTCGATCGTTTCGACGAGCGCATCCGTCGATGCATTGACGAACGCGCCTTCGCTCCTGCGTTCTTCGATGGTGATCTCCTTGCCCGAATCGGGATCGACGACGGACGAGCGCTGCACATGCTCGCGGCCGATCTCGATCAGCCGGTCGCATTCGGTGTCGTCGAGCACGTCGGCGACGAGCGCGATCACCGGCTGTTCGCTGCTGAAGACCTTGGGCGCGGATCGATCGCTCGCGGTCAGCACGCGCGCCTGCGGCAGCATCGGCGTGCCGTAGAGATAGTCGGGCGATGTTTCATCGTCGGCTTGAGGCGCGTCGCCGGCAAGATGGCGCGCGAGCAGCAGGCGCGCGGTGTTCGGATGGAACGCCGCGGCGATCATCGCGTCGATCAGCGACTGATGCGTGCAGCCGCGGCGGATGTTGTCGTCGAGCCAGTTCTTCCATGTCGAATCGAAGCGGGGAATCGTGCTCATGGCGGCTTTCCGAGTATCACTAAACGATCGGTCCTTTCATGGAAGCACAAAAGCATCTGAATAACAACGGCGCGATTGAAACAGCCGCGCGGCTCGCGCAAAGCGAACTATGCTTTCTCAAGGCGCGGCATCGGGCCGTGTCGGATGAGGGATGAATCGCGCCATGCGAAGCGCATCGTTAAGGATCGAAGGGCGCCGTGCGATCGCCGTGTTGCTGGCGATCGGATGCCTCGCGCTTGGCGAGCGCGCGCGCGCCGCGTCGATGCTGCGCTGCGAGTCCGATGACAACACGGTCACGTATGTCAGCACGCGCATCGAAAACGCAAGGTGCATCCGCGTGAACATGAACTGGCAGTGGACGCCGCCTGCAGCGTCATCCGCATCGATGGCGTCGGCCGCGCCGCCCGCCGCGCCGCTCACGCGACGTCAGACCACGGCGCGCATCTACAGCTATGTCGAAGACGGCGTGCGCCACTTCGTGTCCAGGAAACCGGCCGGCGTTGCGGCGAACGTAACGGTCATCGAGTTGCGTTTCATGGAGACGTGCAATCTGTGCTCGCCCGCCGATGACGTCAACGTTGCGGGGCTCGCGCTCGACACGCGTTCCTACGGACGCGAAATCGATGCCGCCGCCGCGTCGTTCAACGTCGACAGCGCGCTCGTGCGCGCGGTGATTCACGCGGAATCGGCGTATCGCGCGAACGCGATCTCCCGCGCGGGCGCGCAGGGCCTCATGCAACTGATGCCGGCGACGGCGACGCGCTTCAACGTCGGCGATCCGTTCGACGCGGCGCAAAACATTCGCGGCGGCGTGCAGTATCTGTCGTGGCTGCTCAGGCGCTTCAACAACAATCTCGATCTCGCGCTGGCCGCGTACAACAGCGGCGAGGCGGCCGTCGATCGCTACAACGGCGTGCCGCCATACAACGAGACGCGCACGTATGTGTCGCGCGTGAAGACGCTCGCCGCGCGTTATCGCGACGGGCGCTGAACGCTTCACGCGTTCCCTCGCGCGGATGTTGCCGCGATGGAGCGCGCCGGCGCTTACTTCGTGTTGTCGACTTCGACCTTGCCGTTGTATGTCACCTTGCCGCGGAAGAAGTAGTCCGTGCACGCCTTGTAATCGCCCGGATTGATGAGCGAGAAGGGCATCTGATAGTCGACCAGCTTGCATCCCGTCGCCGGCTTGCCGTTGATCCACGAATAGTCCTTGTCGAGATACGCCTTGATCGCGGCGGCCGAGCCTTCGTTGAAGCCTTTCATGTTGGCGCAGCCGAGCGGTTCGTCGGCGGGAATGGTCACGCCCAGCTCGCGCGTGAACTCCTTGTACGCGTTGATGCGGTTCGTCACCTGCGATTTTTCCGCGCCGCCGCCGCCGCACTCGATCCCGCCGTTGATGATGAACACCGTCGCGCCGAAGCCCGGCTTCATGTTGTTGCCAATATCGACGGCGTTCGGCTTCCAGGTTCCGTCGACGGCCCAGGTCATCGGCGGCTTGGGCGTTTGCGGCGTCACGGCGAACCAGATCGCGGATGCGAAGTTGAGCCACGTATCCGCGACGCGTCCGGGATTGTCGAGCAGGATGTTGACGTCGCCATACAGCGCCTGCGAGAACGGGCCGAAGTTGTAGTTCCACGAGAGCTGCTTCGCGCCGCGCCCGAAGTAGTCGAGATACTTGCCCGAGGCATTCTTCGCGCACGGATAGAAGATCCAGTTCGTCGCGTGCGAGCCGGGGATGCACTGCTGATACGCGCCGACCGCCGAGCCTTCCGTGTATCCCGATTCGCGCAGGAACCACAGCCCTTGCTGCCAGAAGGGAATCGGCGTGTTTTGCGGCATCGTCGCGAGTACCGGGTTGTTGTGCTCGGCGTCGTTCGAGCGCGCTTGCGCCGGCGTCAGCGAATTCCAGTTCGCGCCGGTTTCCTGCACGAAGTGCGCGAACGATGTGGCGAGCAGCTTGCGACAGATGGCGTCGGCGTCGCGTCCGTCCGTGTAGTCGCCGCAGTAGGCCGGGAATTTAGCGATGCCGCGCAGGAAGTTCACGTACGAATAAGCGATGTTGCGTACAGGGAAGAGCGCGTCGAACTTCGCTTCGGGGATGATCGCTTCGACGCGCTTCACGTTCGACGGATTGGCGGCGCGTTTCGGCACGACGGCGTTGACTTCGTCGTCGGGCAGCACGCGCAGGGCGTCGCGCAGCGTCGCGATCTGGCCGCCGGATTGGTCGATCAGCGCTTTCTCGGACGCGTTGAACTGGGCCTGCGTCGGGTAATCGGCGGGCGCGGGGATGTAGGTGATTTGAGGTTTGTAGGACGCGGGGGTTGGCGTTGGCGTTGGCGTTGGCGTTGGGGTTGGCGTCGGAACCGGAGTGGGCACAGGTACGGGCGTCGGCGTCGGCGTGGGCACCGGCACCGGAGTCGGCGTGGGCGTTGGAGTCGGAACAGGCGTCGGCGCAGGAACAGGCGTCGGCGCAGGAACAGGCGTCGGCGCAGGAACAGGCGCAGGAACAGGCGTAGGCGTAGGAACGGGCGTCGGGCTCGGCGTTGCGCCGCTGCACGCGCCGAGGTCTTCCCACACGCCATACGCGCCCGATTGCGCGGGATTGTCGCCCTGCGTCCACCACTTGTTTCGATAGTTCCGCCCGTTGTACGTCACGCGCGTGTTCGCCTGCGCATAAACCTGACTCGCGGACCACGCCGTGTAGCAGCCGGACGGTGTTGGTGTCGGCGTTGGCGTTGGCGTTGGCGTTGGTGTCGGCGTTGGTGTCGGAACCGGCGTCGGCGTCGGCGCGGGCGTCGGAACAGGCGTCGGAGTCGGAACCGGAACCGGAGCAGGAACCGGCACAGGCGTCGGAGCCGGAGCCGGCGCAGGCGTCCCCGCCGCGCCGACATCCTTCCACAACGTCGGCGACGCAGCCGGATTCCATCCCGCGCCGGGATAAGCCGTATGCGTCTGCAAAGCCTGATAGACGCGTCCGTTGTACGTGACTGTCGTGCCCGCCGAATAGGTCGTGCCCTCGGTCCAGGCCTGCTGCGCGAACGTCAGACCCGCCTGAAGCATCAGCGCGGCCGGCAGCAATGCCAGCTTTCTTCGAATCGATGTCATCTCAGTCTCTCCAGCGTGAAGGTCCGGATGCGCGCCGGACGATTGAAGTCGGCTACCGTCGGCTCATGTTCTTTTCCGGGTAGTACGTGAACTTCCATTCCGAAATGCTCGTCTGCAGCCCGAAGCTCGCATCGCTGTCGGAAAATCCGTCCTTCTTGAGCGGCGCTTCGTTCGATGCGCTGTACACGCCGTATAACTCGCCGTCCGGCCCGCGAATCTCCTGCCACGGGCCGTCGTTGGTCATCGGATCGGCATAGGCCTCGCGCAGATAGCGCTGCACGTATGACGCGCGCGGATCGCGCAGCAGATCGTCGAAGCGCTTCGGGAACGCGCCGCTCTTGTCGGCCTTGACGTAAGCCTCGATCGCCCGGCGGATCGCGTCGCCGCGGCGCAGCAGCTCGTCTTCCTTCACGCGCTGGATTTGCGTGGTCCATACGGTGCCGACCGCCATCAGATAGATGGAGATCAGCGCGACGCACATCAGCGCCCACAACATGCCGAAGCCGCGCTCGCGCTTTCGACGTGCGCCGCCGCGCCGCTCACCACGCGCTGTAATCGCTGCCATCCTTGCCCTTGCCTTTCGCGCCGCTGCGCACGTTGTAGACGCCGGGTGTGCCGTCGGCGGGCGGCTCGGTCGTCCATGCGGTGCGATTGCCCGCGACCGGGTCCATCGGTATCTCGCGCAGATAGCGCTTCTGCACGAGCTCATCGAGCGATTGCGGATAGCGCCCCTGATCCGCGCGAAAGCGGTCGATGGAATCGCGCATCGCGGCGAGGTTCTGATGCAGCACGGTTTCCTTCGCCTTGTCCGCCTGGCCGAAGTAGCGCGGCACGACGAGCGTGAGCAAGGTCGCGATGATCGCCAGCACGACCAGCAACTCGATCAGCGTGAATGCGCGCAGCGCCTTCTTCCACATGGCTCTCACCACTTTCGATAGGGAACGCCGTTGAGACCGGTGCCTTCGGAGAGCGAATAGACGTCGTAGACGTCGTCGCCTTCGCTCGGCGAATCGGGCGGGCTCGCGTAGCTGCGCTTGCCCCAGGTCGCGTCGTCGGAGCGGCTCGGGCAGTCGCACATCGGGTCGCGCGGCACGCGGCGCAGAAAGTAGATGCGCGCGTGCGTCGGACTCGTCTTGTCGACGACGCCTTCGACGAGCGTTGCAAGCTTCGCCGGATAGCCCGTCTCGCCGACGGGACGGTCGATCTTGCCGTCGTCGCCGGCTTTCTTGTAGGCGTCGATCGCGTCGCGGATGCTCCACAGCGCGCGCCTGAACTCGTCCTCCCGGTTGCGCTGCGCGGCGATCTGCACGAGGGGCGCGGCGACCATCGCGAGCGCGGCGAGGATCGCGAGCGTGACCAGCAGTTCGATGATCGTGAAGCCCTTTTCCATCGTCGTCGGCCGGCTGCGCGGTTCAGGGCTGCTCGCGCGGCAGCCGCTGCGCTTCGCCGGTTGACTGAAGCGTCGGCGCGGGCGGCGGCAGGATCGCGATGGGCGGCGCGCTCGGCGGCTCGTTCGGCACGGATGGAGCCGATGGAGCCGATGGAGCCGACGGAGCGGGCGGCGCGGGCGGCGCGGGCAGCGGGGCTGCGGCGACCGCACCGGCCGCGACCGCCGGCGCGGCGGCGACCGGCGGCGGCAGACGCAAGCTCTCGTTGCCGGTCACGACATCGCGCTCGGTGCTGATGCGCGTTTCCGTGCCCGAATCGAACTGCATCGCGTTGCCGGTCGGCACGGCCTGATTGCGCACGATGCGCGGCGTGAGCAGCAAGACGAGTTCGGTTTCCTTCGAGTCGTCGGCGCGCGAGCCGAAGATGCGGTCGAAAATCGGCAGGCGGCTCAGTCCCGGCAAGCCCGATCCCGAGCTGCGATCGTTGCGCTGGAGCAGGCCCGCGAGCATCTGCGTTTCGTTGTTGCGCACGCTCATCACGGTTTCGGCGGTGCGGGTGCCGATCTGGTACGCGACGAGCCCGGTCGACGTCGTGATCGTGTCGGTGACATTCGACACTTCCATGCGCAGCTTCACCTGCACTTCGTCGGGACTGGCGATCACCGGCGCGACTTCCAGCGTGAGGCCGACGTCCTGATAGTTGACGCTCTCGGAGCTGAAGTTGCTGGAGAGCGTCGTCGTGACGACGGGCAGCCGGTCGCCGATCAGCACCTTCGCCTTCTCGCGATTGCGCACGCGGATGCTCGGATTGGCGAGCGTGCGCGTCTTGCCGTGCGTCTGCAAAAAGTTGATGCCGACCGGCCCGATCCGCACCAGCACGTCGCTGCTGTTGAGGTTATGCAGTTGTTCGAGCGTGACGGTGTTGTCGGGCAGCGTGGTGCCGTCGTCGATCGTGCCGGACTTGAGCCCGAACGTGATGCGGTCCGGATACTGGATACCCATGTTCAGCAGATCGGACGACGACACTTCGAGCACCTGCGCGTCGATGACCACTTCGGCGGGCGTCACGTCGAGCGCGCGGATGATGCGCTCCGCCACTTTGATCGTGTCCGGCGCGTCGCGCATGATGATCGCGTTGGTGCGCTCGTCGAGCACGGCGTCGCGCGTCTTGACCATCTGCTTGAGCACGCCGAGCACCTGCGCCGCCGTCGAGTTCTGCAGATAGAACGTCCGCACGACGAGATCCTTGTACTCGGTTTCCTTGTCGGGCCGCTTCGGGTAGATGAGGATCGAATTGCCGCTCACGATCTTGCTCGAAAGCTGATTGGCCTGGAGCACCATCGACAGCACCTGCTTGACGGGCGTGTTGCTCGCGAAGATCGTGGTCGGCGCGGTCGCTTGCACTTCGCGGTCGAACGTGAAGTTCAGCCCGGTGATGTTCGACACCAGCTCGAAGATGCTGATGATCGGCTGATCGCGGAACTGCACCGTGATCGGTTGATCGAGGTCCTTGTTGAGCTTCGGCTCGATCGATTGGCCCTTCGGCGCGAGCAGTTCTTCGCGCAGCCGGATCGCGCGCGCGTTGTCGGGCTGCTTCGCGAGCACGTCGATAACGGCCGAGAGCGCCGCCTGCGGCTGATCCAGACGCACCGATTCGGCGTAGCGCACTTCCGCGTCGATCGGCGCCTGTCGCTCGATCCACTCGATCATCTCGCGCGGGTTGTCGTCGCCGGGCGCGGCCTGCTGCGCCTTGTGCGCCCAGCCGAGCGCCTGCGCCGCGTCGCCCGCGCGGTACGCGACGGTCGCGCGTTGCAGGTATTCCATCGACAGCCTGCGCCGCAACGCGAGATACCAGCTTCTGATTTCCAGATCGTCGGGATACTGCGCGCTTTGCTGCGCGAGCAGTTCGAGCTGGGCGTCGGGCGGCATGCCCGCGAGCCGGTTTTGCAGATCCTGCCGATGCAGATCCCCCGCGCATGCCGCGATGAGCGGAATCAACAGGCAGACCGTCACGTCTTTGAGCCGGCTCATTTGAGTTCTCCAAGCGACAGCGTCTGCCGGCGCTTCAGCGGCAGGTACGTGAACTGGACTTCGCGGCGGCTGATGTCGTCGATGCGATAAGCGTTCAGCATCACGTCGCCCTTGTGCAGGAAGCCCTTCTTCTGGCAGTTCATGCAGAGCGGGAACTCGCGGTTCGCGCCGGAAATGACCACATAGAAAACGCCTTGCTGATCGAGCCAGAGCGAGCGAACCGCGAACGGCAGCGGCGGCGGCTCGGGCGGCGGCGGCTTCGACGGCTTGGGCGGTTCGGGCGGCGGAGGCGGCGGCGGTGGCTGCCAGTTCTGCGTCGGAAAGAGATCGATGGGCGCGGGTCCGGCCGCCGCGACGATATCGGCTGCGCTCGCCGCCGGCGGCGCGGAAGCGGGCGCGGCGGGCTTCGCCGTCGATGTCGCCGCTGACTGTTGCGGTTCGGGCGCCGTATCGTCGCCGCCGCGAAAATACGTGAATACGACGAGCGCGAGCGCCGCCACCATCAGCCCCAGCACCGGACGCGAGATCTTCAGGGTGCGCAGGTCGAGCCGGCTCATTTCGTTGCTTCCACGAGAAACGCGCATTGCAGGCGCACCTCCAGTTGCGTCACGCCGATATTCGGCCGCGACAGGCTGAGCCGTTCGCAGCGCAGGCCCGGCAGCGTCCGCAGTTCGTGCATGAAGCCGCGGAACTGCAGATAAGTGGCGCTGAACGTCGTCTCGACGACATAGCGCCGCAGCGACGGATCGTCCTTCTCCTGCGCGGCGAGCTGATACGTGATCTGCGGAATCGCGATGCCGTTCTTCGCCGCGATCGCATGCAGACTGTGCAGGAACACGAAATAACGCTCCTCGGGGCTGACCGGCGCGACGGCTTCGTCGGGCGAGGGTGGCGGCGGTTGCGTCAGATGGACGGCGCGCGCGTTCAGATCGGCCTCACGCTGCGCGATGTCGCGATGCAAGGGCAGGATGTCGGTCAGCGCGACGATCGCCGCGCCCGCGATGAGCAGTACCGCGAGCAGCCCGAAGGTGCCGAGCCGCCACTGCGCGCGCCGCAGTTCCCAGACGAGGCGGTTCATCGGCGCGCTCCGCTCGGATGGGCGGCGTGGCTCGCCTGGGGCCGCGCTTGCGATGCGGCCGGAGCGGCGGAAGCCGGCGATGCCGCCGATGCCGCCGATGCCGCCGAAGCCGCCGAAGCCGCCGTCGATGCCGCCGATGCCGAAGCAGCGGCCGCAACCGCCGAAGCCGCCACCGGGCGCGCGACGAACGCCTTCCACGTGACCTGCAACGACGTCTCCACCGATGGCGCCGGCGGTCCCGGCTTCTGAATCTGCCGCTTGATCGCGACGCTTTCCGCGCCGGGCTGCGCCTGAAGCCAGTCGGCGTAAGAGATCGCTTCCTGGACCGAGCGCGTCTCGAACTGCATGTTGATCTGCCGCGACGCGGTGACGAAATCCAGCGACAGCAGCGCGATATTCGGATGCCATCCGCCTTCGATCAGATCGCGCGCCGGTTCCGTCGCGTAGCGCTGCTGCGCCATCAACTGCGCCATGCGCGCGTCGCCGGACTCGCGATGTGCGTTGCTGATCACATGAAACTTCGCTTCCTGCTTCGCGATCGTCGCCTCGCGTTCGTCGAGCGCCTCGCCTTGTTCCTTGAGCGCGTCGCGATACTGCATCGCCGCGATCAGCGCGACGATCCCGACGACGAGCGCGAGCAGCCCCACGGCCGCGCCGGGCCGGTTCGGACGATGCAGGTCGATGACGGGCGCTTTCATGTCGCGGCATCCCAGGGCGCGGGCAGCCATTCGACGAGCGCGGCGTCGGCCGACCAGCGCTCGCGCGCGTCCGGTCCGCCCGGTCCGCCCGGTCCAATCACGTAGCGGCGTTCGGGCGGTGTATCGGCGCAGAGCGCGAACGCGTCGCGCAGCACGCCATCGAGCGCGCCCTCGCGCGTGCGCGTCACCGGCAATGCGATGAAGGCCGTCCATCCGCCGCCGCGCCGCAGCCCGATATGCGCGATGGCCGCGTCACGCTCCGTTTCCTCCAGCGCGACGATCGCGATCGCGCCGTCGCGGATGCGCGCCGCATGCTTCTGCATCGCGAAGGTATACGCCGGCTCGATGCCGAGCAGTTGCAGCTTGCGCGTCTTGCACAGACGCTCGATGCCCGCGCACAGCGCCTCCGATATGGCGGCGGCGAGGCGTCCCTGTTCCCACGCGCCATCGGTGACGGCGTAGCGCCACGCCTCGGTGCCCGCGCCCATCTGCACGGCCTGCACGCGTGCGGCGGCGACCCAGTCCTGCGGCTTCGGCAGCGGCTGCCACGGCAGCGCGTGATAGCGCGCGAACGGTGCGCCGACCACCACGCGCAGCCCATGCAGACCGAGGTTCGCGGGCTTCGGCGCGAGCGTTTCGATGGCCTTGAGCGCCGCGGCGACATCGTTCGCCGATGACAGCGGCATCGGCGCGCCGCCGAACGTGCGGGCGTGCCGTCCGTCGATCCAGATCGTCGTGCGGCTCATGAATGCGGGCGTTTCGATCGACGGCGCATTCAGCTTCGGCCGCTTCTTCGCGACGCTGCGCAACGCTTCGAGATGGTCCGACCAACGCGACATGATTCGCCTCCGTCAGCCTTCGACCATCGTGACGCGATTGACTTCGGCGAGCGTCGTGCGTCCGTCGGCGACCGCGCGCAACGCGATGCCGCGCAGCGGCACGAAGCCGCTCTGATACGCGAGTTGCTTCAGCTCGACGATCGGCCGCCGCTCGACGAAGCATTGCTTGATCGCATCGTTCAGGCGCAGCACTTCCGCGATCGGCTGACGTCCGAGATAGCCCGTGCGCCTGCACGCCTCGCAGCCCGCGCCTTTGCGGAAACGCCAGCCGGCGATCTCTTCGCGCGTGAGCGCCGAAGCGCGCAGCAGCGCGTCGTCGGGCGGATCGTCGTCGCGCACGCAATGCGGGCAGTTCTTGCGCATCAGCCGTTGCGCGACCGCGCCGAGCAGCGCGTCGACGAAACTGTGCATGTCGACGCCCATGTGCAGGAAGCGGTCGAGCACGGAGAAGACGTTGTTCGCGTGGACGGACGTCAGCACGAGGTGGCCGGTCAGCGCTGCCTGCACGGCGATGCCCGCCGTTTCGCCATCGCGGATTTCGCCGACGAGAATCTTGTCCGGATCGTGCCGCAGGATCGAGCGCAGGCCGCGCGCGAACGTGAGCCCTTTCTTGTCGTTGATGGGAATTTGCAGCACGCCCGGCAACTCGTATTCCACCGGATCTTCGATCGTGATGATCTTCTCGTCGCCGGTATTGATTTCGGTGAGCGTCGCGTAGAGCGTCGTCGACTTGCCCGAGCCGGTCGGCCCGGTCACGAGCAGGAGACCGTACGGCTCGTGCGCGATCGTGCGGATCGCCTCGACGATCTCCGGCTCGTGGCCGATCGAATCGAGCCGCAGCGCGGTGGCGCCGGCCTCGCCGCGTTGCTTGTCGAGCACGCGCAGCACGGCGTCTTCGCCGTGGATCGACGGCATGATCGAGACGCGAAAATCGATCTCGCGCTGATTGATGATCGCCTTGAAGCGCCCGTCCTGCGGAATGCGCCGCTCGCCGATATCGAGATCGGCCATGACCTTCAGGCGCGACAGCACTTGCTCGGCCGTGTCGATGCCCGGCGCGCTCGCCGTTTCCTGCAGCACGCCGTCGATGCGGTATTTGATGACGAGTCCCGCCGCCGTGCTTTCGATATGGATATCCGATGCGCGGGCCCGCAGCGCGTCGTACAGCGACGAATTGACGAGCCGGATCACGGGATGCACGTCGGCGGCGAGCGTGGCGAGCGTGATCTCGACGCCCGCATCGGCGCTCGCCGACGACTTGCCCTCGACGCTGATCTGCGTGAGCGCCTGATGCGCCGATTCATGCAGCGCGAGGTACGCCATCAGTTCGGCGGGCACGCAGAACGCGAACGCGAAGGGCTTCTTCACGCGGTTCATCGCCCAGGCGCGCATGTTGGCGTCGAAAGGGTCGGCGAGCACGAGCCACAAGTGCGCGCCGGGGTCGTCGGCGAGCAGGCACTTGCGCGACATCGCGTCGCCGAAAGAGAGCAGGTCGAAGCGCGGCGTGAGCGTTTCGAGCGCTTGCGCGTCGAAGCCGCGCAGGCCGAGCGTCGCCGTCACGTTATGCAGATAGTCGGCGGGATCGTGATCGGCATCGTCCCAGAATCGCTGCTGGCGCGTGCGCGTATCGGGCGCGATGTGCGCGGCTTGTTCCATGATTCACCCCACGGCTCCGGCCAGTTGGAAGATCGGCATGTAGAGCAGGAAGATGATCGTCCCGATGATGCTGCCCACCACCAGCATCAGGACGGGCTCGACCACGCGCATCAGCGTGTCGATCGCGCGGTCCAGCTCTTCGTCGCAAAACTCGGCCGAGCGCGTCACCATGCCGGCCAGCTCGCCGCTTTGCTCGCCCACGCGGATGAGCCGTTCGGCCACCGGCGTCGTCAGATTCGCGGCGGGCAGCGCGCCGGAGAGCGGCTTGCCCGCGCGAATTTCGTCGAGCGCCTGCGCGAGCGCCGTCTGCAATTGCGCGGGCAAGACCTGCGCGGCGAGTTCCATCGACGTAACCATCGACATGCCGCCCGCGAGCAAGAGGCCGAGCGTGCGGTAGAAGCGCGTCAGCGCGAAGAGGCGCTGATAGTCCGCGAGCTTCGGCAGCCGCATGAACGCTTCGAAGAGCCGCGCGCGCACCTTCTCGCTGCGCAACGACAAGCCCGCGCCGACGATCGCGCCGACGACGCCCGCGAGCAGCAGCCCGCCGTGCGCCTCGACGAGATTTCCCCACGCGAGCATCACGCGCGCGGAGAACGGAATCTCCTTCATCGACGCGAACACCTGGCTGAACTTCGGGATCACGTAGAACGCGAGAAACAGGACGATGAGCGCGCCCGTCGCGATGACGATCGACGGATACACCATCGACGACACGACTTTCTTGCGCACCACGGAGAGCCGCGCGTCGTAGTGGTGATAGCGCTTGAGCGCCTCGGCGAGATGGCCGGTCTGTTCGGCGGAGGCCACGGTCGCGACGTAGAGCGGCGGAAAATGCGCGGGCTGCCGCTCGAGCGCGCGCGACAGCGGCTCGCCTTCGTAGAGCGCGGAGACGATCTGCGCGAGCACTGTGCGATTGAGCCCGTCGCGGCTCTTGTCGCGCAATGTCTCGACGGTCTCGACGAGGCTCAGGCCCGCTTCGAGCAGCGCGATCAGCTCTTGCGTGAAGAGCGCGCGCTCGAACACGGGCTTGCGGAACGTGAAGCCCGCCTTGCGCTTTTCGAGCGGCGTCGCTTCGATGAGCGACAGACCCATGTCGGCGACGCTCTGGCGCAACTGGGCGTCATCGGCGGCGTCGAGTTCCAGCTCCTGCTGGCCGCCGTCGCTTTCGACCCGTACGCGATATCGCATGGCGCTCACCGCGCGGATCATTTGGCGACGATGTCCGCGTCCTCGCCCGATCCGCCCGGCTTGCCGTCGGCGCCGTAGGTCATCAGGTCGTAGTCCTTGCCGCCTTCGCCCGGCGATCGATAGATATACGGCTTGCCCCACGGATCGTTCGGAATCGCGCTGCTCATGTACGGACCTTCCCAGCCCGACGTGTTGCCGACGTTGGTCATCAGCGCGGCGAGGCCGGCGTCGGTGCCCGGATAGTGCCCGGTGTCCAGCCGATAACGGTCGAGCGCGCTTTCGATGCCCTTCATCTGCGATGCCGCCGTCTTGCTGCGCGCCTTGCCCACTTCGCCGAAGAGCTTCGGTCCGACATAGCCCGCCAATAGCGCGATGATGAGCAGCACCACCAGCAGTTCGAGCAAGGTGAAGCCGCGCCGGCGCAAGCCGATGCCGGTCTGCGTCAGCTTTCCCCTCAGTGCGGCAGCCTTCGTCAAATGGTTATACATGGCAGCCCCCGGCAGGTTCGGATCTCGGCGCCGCGCGCGTCTGCCCGGTCGGGCGATACGCGCGCGGCCCGTCGAGCATCACTTCAGTCCGTCGCTCATCACTTTCAGCAACTCGGCGTTGGGTCCGTCGCCGTCGAGTTCCCAGGCGAACGAGCCGCGCAGGTTCTGCGCCTTCACGTAGTCCATCTTGAGTTTCATGGTTCCGGGCGTGTCGTAGGACCACCAGGTGGTGCCGTCGAACTTGTACGCGGTTTTCGCGACCGGATGCTCGTACACCGTGCCGGCCGCGCTCTTCAGGAGGCGGTAGTCCTGGATGCCTTCCTCGTACTTGCCCGGCGCGGGCTTGGTGGCTTTCTGATACAGGCCGTCGCCTTGCGGACCCTTGGTGACGCCGGTCCAGCCGCGTCCGTAGAACGGCACGCCGACCACGATCTTCGATGTCGGCACGCCGCCTGCGAGCAGCGCCTTCACCGCTCCGTCGACGTTATAGGTCGGCGCATACTGGCCCGCCTTGTAGTTCGGGCTGTCGGGGTCGCCGTAGAGCGGCGCCTGGAAGTCGGTCGGCCCGTTGGTTTCCCATCCGCCGTGGAAGTCGTACGACATGATGTTGATCCAGTCGAGCGACTTGCTGTATTCGCCCGGCTCGGTCATCGCGATCTTGTCGCCGCCCGCGCCGATCGCGACCGTCAGCAGATAGCGCTTGCCGTTCTGGGCGCCGATGGCGTCGAGTTGCTTGCGGAACTCGGCGAGCAGCAGCGTGTAGTTCTTCTTGTCGTTCGGATCGACGGCGTTGTATGGCTGGCCGCCGCCGCCGGGGAATTCCCAGTCGATGTCGATGCCGTCGAACACGTCCGCGCCGATGCCGTCTCCGCCCGCGTTCGAGCCGGCGTCATAGGGCAGATTGCCCTTGATGTAGACGTCGATGCACGAGCTCACGAGCTGCTTGCGCAGCGCGTCGGTTGCCGCCGCTTTGCCGAACCATCGCGACCAGGTCCAGCCGCCGAGCGAAATGATCACCTTCAGGTTCGGATGCTTGGCCTTCAACTGCTTGAGCTGATTGAAGTTCCCTTTCAGCGGGCCGGCTCCGGCTTTGCCGTAGCGCGGATCGTTCGTCGGGAAGTCCCAGGTGTCGCCCTTGCCGCTGACGGCTTCGTTGGCGCCGAAGTTCTTTTGATAGTCGGCCCAGGCGTCGCCGCCGGTGCCTGCGTCCGCGGCGTTCGGATTGGTCGCGCCCGGCTCGGCCTTGTTGATGATGCCGCACTCGTAGCCGCCGTTCTTCTGGTAGAGGTTGCCGAACGCGTAGTTGATGAACGTGAGCATCGAGGCAGAGCCGGTCGTGTCGACGTCCTTGAGCTTGTAGTTGCGGTCGTAGATGCCCCACTGCGCGAAGTAGCCGCCGATTTCACGCGCCCCTGAGGGGGAGGGTGCGGGTGTGGGTGTGGGTGTCGGCGTCGGTGTTGGGGCCGGCGTTGGCACCGGCGTTGGCGTTGGCGTCGGTGTTGGAACCGGCGTGGGCGTCGGCGTTGGTGTTGGAACCGGCGTCGGCGTCGGCGTCGGCGTGGGCGTCGGCGCGGGCGTCGGCGTGGGCGTCGGAACGGGTGTTGGCGTCGGTGTCGGAACCGGCGTCGGCGCAGGAGCAGGAGCAGGCGACGGCCCGCCCGAGCACGCGCCGAGATCTTCCCATACGCCGTATTGCCCGGATTGCGCCGGATTTTCGCCCTGCGTCCACCACTTGTTTCGATAATTGCGGCCGTTGTACGTCACGCGCGTGCCCGCCGTCGCATAAGCCTGCGTCGACGACCACGCGTCATAACACGCGGAGCCCGACGGTGTCGGCGTGGGCGTCGGAGTCGGAGTCGGAGTCGGAGTCGGCGTTGGCGTTGGCGTTGGCGTGGGTGTTGGAGTCGGTGTTGGAGTCGGCGTTGGAGTCGGTGTCGGCGTGGGACTCGGGGTTGGAGTCGGTGTCGGCGTCGGCGTGCCGCCCGTTGCGCCGAGATCCTTCCACAACGTCGGCGTGGTGGAAGGCGTCCATCCCGCGCCGGGGTAGGCGGTATGCGATTGCAGCGCCTGATACGTGTGGCCGTTGTAAGTGACGGTGGCGCCTGCCGAATATGTGGTCCCTTCCTGCCACTCGGCGCCATTGGCGCTGACTGAATAGGCAACCAGCAATGCCAGCGTCAATGCGCTAATTTTGGAATGCTTAACAAGGCGATTCATGAGAATGGCCTCCTTTGTTTCGATTATGGTTGGTTTCGATTCTCTACATTGTCAAGCTGTTTGCCTCAAACGCCGCGCATTTCAAGCGCCTATACGCGGATATATTGATAATCCAAGCTTCTCCACTAAGCAAGTTGGAAATTGATGATTAGTTTTCCTTCTGGTTTTCTTATAGGCGTGCTTTTTACGCGACGCAAAGAATACTGCTTCGAAATATGGCACCGTCGATTTGAATATGCACGTCGTGAGTTCGACATCGGGCCGTTATTTTCAATCGGCATTCCGGCGATATGGATCGTTGATGCATGCAGCGATGCGAATATGAAACGCGCCGCGGGTCCGTATGCGGGATCGCTTTAATCGCCTGCCGGTATATCGGCGTATCGGTGCGTCAGAACTGAACCGTGACGGCAACGATCGGTGGATAGTTTTCGCTGCCGGACACACTGGTCGATGCCGCCGCGCCCTTGACGTGAGATGCGTGCTCGATCGATTGCAACGATAGCGCCTCACCCGAAGCCGATCTCGCTTCGACGCCGACGCGATACGGCGTTTTAGTCCCGCCGCAATTCACCGCGACGCGGCTTGCCTGATCGATTTCGACAGGTGCGCCGGGCGTGACGATCGAGCAGGCATTTTCGATTGTCAGCGCGATGTCCATTTTGGCCGTGCCGCTTTTCGCGAAACCTTCGGGAGACACAGCAAGCGTTTCCGCCGCAATCAAGGCGGCGAATGCGGCATGGTAGAGCGAGTGACTTTTCATGAATGGACCCGAGGGGATATTGATTTTTCGCGCCATGCAACAGTGCATATGCGCGGGTGCTTTCTAAAAAGCCCCGCGCCTTTGAAAAAAGGAAACCGAAATGCTTAGAAAACCAGCGTCGCGGTGATGGTCGACGAATACGTGCCCGCAGCCGGCGTGTCTTGCGACGGCACGCGGCCATAAACCGTGATGCTCTGGCTCGAGCCGTCGCCCGTGCCTGCGACCGTGTCGCTGTCCACCGTATTGCCCCAGACCTGCGTGCGCGCCGTATCCCGATACAGATTGAATTCGACCGATGCATCGCCGGCCGCGTTGCTCATCTTGCGGTCCGCGACAGTGGAGCCGTTCGCGGTGCCCGCGTCGAGCGCGACGCTGTAGGCCGTGCCCTTGGTGCATGTGACCGAGAGCGTCGTCGTCTGATCGAGGTTGTTGCTGATCACGCCGGTGCTGCCGAAATTCAGCGGGTTCGCGGCGATGGAGCAGTCGTCCTGCACGGTCAGCGTGACATCGAAGGTCGCGCTCTTGCTGGCGGCCATTGCATTGGGCGAAGCGACGACGCCGAGCGTGGCGGCGCCGGCAACGATGGCGATGACGGCGGCTTTGCTGAACAGATTGCGCATGAGAATCTCCGGTATCAGATTGACGACGCCGATTGCGTTTGGCGTCGCGAGAACATGAGCAAATGATAGGGAGCGCGCGTCTAAGACTGAATGAGACGACTCTTATTTGAGATGGTGAAACGAGCGGTTTCGCCGGATGGCATTGTGCTGACGCGTTTATCGAGATGCCGACGCTACATGTGAAAACGGCCTCCCGAAGGAGGCCGCCTGGCTACCGGAGACGACGTGGATTCAGATCAGTCCTTCGGCCTTGAGCGCGGCCTGCACGCCCGGGCGCGCGCCGACACGCGCCTGATACGCGACGAGCGCGGGCCACTTGCCGAGGTCGAGATCGATATGCTTCGCCCAGCTCAAAACCGTGAACAGATACGCATCGCCGATGCTGAATTCGTTGCCGAGCAGGAACTGCTTGTCATCGACTTGCTGCGCGACGTAGGCGAGACGGCGTTCGAGATTGGCCATCGCCGCGGCCTTCCAGTCGCTGCTTGCGGCCGGGTTGAAGAACGGCGAGAAGTTCTTGTGCAGTTCCGTGCCGATGAACGTGAGCCAGCTTTGCAGACGGTACCGCGCCATCGCATCGTTGAGCGGCGCGAGATGCTTCGCCGGAACCTGATCGGCGATGTATTGCATGATCGCCGGGCCTTCGGTCAGCAGTTCCCCGTTGTCGAGCAGGAGCGCGGGCACGTAACCCTTCGCGTTGATCTTGGTGAAATCCGCGCCGCTCGCGGTGAGCTTGGTCTTGAGATCGACGGCTTCGGTTTCGTAGGCGAGCCCGGATTCTTCGAGCGCGATGTGCGACGCGAGGGAACAGGCGCCTGCCTTGTAGAACAGTTTCAAAACAATTCCTCCAGGATGAGTCGCACGATTATGAACGATGTCGTGCTTGCGCAGCATCCGCTATCGCGAAACGAATTGTGTCGTTTGATGAAAGATCGAACCGCGATCAATCGAGGATGAAATCGCGCGAGGATGCGACGGTCTTCGGCGGCATCGGGAAGTCGGGGTCGGCGGCCATGTCGTGCAGCGCGGCTTCGATCGCGTCGCAGATGGCGTTCAACGCGAGATCGTTTTCCTCGAGGCCGAACGGATCTTCGATCTGCGCGGCGATCGCCTCCAGCGCCATGAACGCATACGCGACGAGCAACGCGAAAAGCGGCGTGAGCAGGCCGGCGCCATCGACGAGGCCGAACGGCAGCATCACGCAGAAGAGGTAGATCGTGCGGTGAATCATCACCGAGTAGGAGAAGGGCAGCGGCGTGGAGGCGATGCGCTCGCATCCGCCGATCACATCCGAAAGCGCGTTCAGATTGTGCTGAATCGCGAGGACGGCATAGCCGTCGAGCGCGTCTTCCCGCTTGCGTTCGGCGACCCATTCGCCGAGCCAGAGCAGAATCAGCGCGGGCCGGAACTTCGCGGCGGCCACGCGTGCGTGCAGTTCAGGCGAGAGGCGGGGCGCGAGATCGGCGAGCGCGTCGGTGTTGCGCAGTTGATGTCTCAACGCGTGAGGCAGCGCGCCGAGCGCGGACAGAAAACGTCGCTCCTCAGCGCGGTCGCGATTGTCCGGCAGCGACAGCGCCTGCTGCGCCAGCGCGCGCGATGTGTTGAGCAGCGTGCCCCACAGCTTGCGGCCTTCCCACCATCGCTCGTAACTCGCGCTATTGCGGAAACCGAGAAACACCGCGAGCGCGATGCCGACGAGCGCGAACGGCGGCGTGCCGAGCCCGAGCGGATAGTGCCGCATGTGGTCGTGCATGAAGATCGCCGCGAGCGACAGCGCGAAGATCAGCCCGAGGCGCGGCAGCAGTTGCGGCAGCACGGAGCCGCGCCACACGAACAGCAGCCGGAACCAGTTGAGCTTGGGGCGAATGATCATGGACGAGCTTGCCGGTGAAACCGCAATGAATTTCCGATTATCTCGAAAATAAGGTGCATCGCGCGCGAGACATGACGTCGCGTGCGGAAACGAAAAGGCCGTCCTTGCGAACGGCCTTCGAGATCAGCAACGCGACAATGCGATCAGAGCGCCGCGCGCGCCGCTTTCGCCGCCGCGCGCACCTGATCCGGCGCGGTGCCGCCCGGATGATTGCGGCTCGCGACCGAGCCTTCGAGCGTCAGATAGTCGAACACGTCTTCGCCGATCAGATGCGCGACGTTCGGCAGTTCGATACGCATCGCGTCGAGCGACAGGTCCGCGATATCGCAGCCGCGATCGTCGCAGATACGCACCGCGTGCGCGACGGCTTCGTGCGCGTCGCGAAACGGCAGGCCGCGCTTCACGAGATAGTCGGCGAGATCGGTGGCGGTCGAGAAGCCTTGCAGCGCGGCCGCGCGCATCGCCTGCGGCTTCACCGTGATGCCTGCGGCCATTTCCGCGAAGATGCGCAGCGTATCCGCGACCGTATCGACGGTATCGAACAGCGGCTCCTTGTCTTCCTGATTGTCCTTGTTGTACGCGAGCGGCTGGCCTTTCATCAGCGTGAGCAGCGCCATCAGATGGCCGTTCACGCGGCCCGTCTTGCCGCGCGCGAGTTCGGGCACGTCGGGATTCTTCTTCTGCGGCATGATCGACGAACCCGTGCAGAAACGGTCCGCCAGGTCGATGAAGCCGACGCGCGGGCTCATCCACAGCACGAGTTCTTCGGAGAAGCGCGACACGTGCGTCATGACGAGCGCGGCCGCCGCCGTGAATTCGATCGCGAAGTCGCGGTCGGACACGGCGTCGAGCGAATTCGCGCAGATGCCGTCGAAGCCGAGCGCCGCCGCGACCGCGTGACGGTCGATCGGATAGCTCGTGCCCGCGAGCGCCGCCGCGCCCAGCGGCAGACGGTTCACGCGACGGCGCAGATCGCGCATGCGCTCGGCATCGCGCGAGAACATTTCGACATAGGCCAAAAGGTGATGCCCGAACGTGACCGGCTGCGCGACCTGCAGGTGCGTGAAGCCCGGCATGATGGTGTCGGCATGCTTTTCGGCCATGTCGATGAGCGCGACGCGCAACTCCTTCAGCAGCTCGCCGATGCGGTCGATTTCGCCGCGCAGCCACAGGCGGATGTCGGTCGCGACCTGATCGTTGCGCGAGCGGCCGGTGTGCAGGCGCTTGCCCGCATCGCCGATCAGCGCCGTCAGGCGCGCCTCGATGTTCAGATGCACGTCTTCCAGATCCAGCTTCCACTCGAACTCGCCGCGCTCGATTTCGCCCTTGATCTGCGCCATGCCGCGCTCGATGGCGGCGAGGTCGTCGGCGCTGATGATCTTCTGCGCCGCAAGCATGGACGCGTGCGCGAGCGAGCCTTGAATGTCGACGAGCGCGAGCCGGTTGTCGAAGAACACCGACGACGTGTAGCGCTTGACGAGCTCCGACATCGGCTCGGAGAAGCGAGCCGACCAGGCTTCGCCTTTTTTGTGGAGTTGGGACGTCATGGTGATGTTTTCAGCGGTTCGGGCTTCGGGAAGTCGACAATTTTAACATTCGGCACTATTCCGATCCGACCAGAATCACGAGCTTCAAATCCTCGCGATGCGCGGGCTTGAACGTGATCTGATTGAACACGACGCGCCCGCGCGACGGATGATTGAACGCGCGCTCGCCGCCTTCGCGCTCGAACACGTCCTGCGACGCCCAGTAGCGCGCGAAGGCATCGCTCGCGGCGGAGAGATCGTCGATGAGCGCGCGCGTCGGCGCATCGTTCAGATGGCGGATCGAATCGGCGCGGAATTCGGCCGCGAGACGCCGCGCGCGCGTTTCCCAGTCGACGATCAGCGCGCGCGCCGCCGGCGACGTGAACGTGTACGTGAGCAGATTGCGGTCGTGCTCGCCGTCGAGCCAGCCGACGAACAGCGCCGACGCATGCTCGTTCCAGCGCAGCGCGTTCCACTGACGATCGAGCACGTAGGCGGGCGCGGCGATCAGCCCGACGGTCTGGAGCAGCGCGGCGGGCGCGTCCTGCGAAGCCGGATCGGGCTCGGCGGGATCGCGCTGGGCGGCGAGCTCGAAAAGATACGCACGTTCGGCGCGCGACAATTGCAGCGCGACGGCGATGCGCGCGAGGGCATCGGCGGAAGCGGACACGGGCCGGCCTTGCTCGATCCAGGTGTACCAGGTCGGGCTCACGCCGCACAGTTGCGCGACTTCTTCGCGGCGCAAGCCGGGCGTGCGGCGGCGCGGGCCGGGCGCGAGTCCGACCGCTTGCGGCGACAGCCTTTCGCGATGCGCGCGGATGAACTCGCCGAGCGCGTGCGCGGACGTTTCGGCGAGGGTTTCGTTCTTGTCGATGTGATTCATGCGTGGCAGGTGGTGTACATACCAGAATAACTGCACAACTTGTACTGGTACAAAGCGGGTTCTATTGTAGCGACACAAGACCACGACGAAACCGGAGCCCACGATGAAACACCACGATCAGGTCGCAGACGCATTCGGCAGCACCGCTGCCGCGTATCTCACGAGCGCCGTCCATGCGAGCGGCGCGGATCTGCAGAATCTCTCCGCGACGTTCGCGGCCACTTGCGGCAACGCGCGCGTGTTGGACATGGGATGCGGCGCGGGACACGCGAGCTTTGCGATCGCGCCGCACGTGCGCGAAGTGGTGGCGTACGACATCGCCCCGCAGATGCTCGCGACCGTGGAAGCCGCCGCGAAGGAACGCGGCCTGACGACGATTCGCACGCAGCAGGGCGCGGCCGAAACGCTGCCGTTCGCGGATGCGTCGTTCGACTGGGCCGTGAGCCGGATGAGCGCGCATCATTGGCGCGACGTTTCGTCAGCGCTTGCCGAAGTGCATCGCGTGTTGAAGCCTGGCGGGCGGCTGAAGTTCATCGATATCGCGGGCATCGACGATCCGCTCTACGACACGCACATTCAGGCGATCGAAATCCTGCGCGATGCGTCGCATATCCGTGACTATCGCGCCGACGAATGGATCGCGATGCTCGATGCCGCCGGTTTCGATGCGCAAATCGCCGAGCGCTGGCGCATCCCGCTGGAATTCGAGTCGTGGGTGACGCGGATGCGTACGCCGGCCGAGCGCGTGACGGCCATCAGATCGATGTGGGCGAGCGCGCCGGATGAGGTGCGGCAGTATTTCAACGTGGAGGATGATTGCTCGTTCGAGCTCGATGCGGTGATGGTGGAGGGGAAGCGGCGTGGTTGAAGATTGTTGGATGTCGCTCGATCCTCGGGTTCGTGTCGGTGACGGTTGTTGATTTCGCCGGATCCCGTTTTCTTAGTGGTCTATAAGCACTGCCCCGCACAGGGGCAACGCCAATAGACCGACACGAAATCGGGATCCGCCGAAACCCACGCATACATCGAGGCAACGTTGCATCCCGAACCAAAACGCCCCGCCAAGGGAAGGCATCAGCCGGTATTACGCAACCCCGCGGCAATCCCGTTGATCGTCAAATGAATCCCGCGCCGCAGCCGCACGTTCTGATCGCCCGCGCGGTGACGCTTCAACAGCTCCACTTGCAAGTGATTGAGCGGATCGAGATAAGGGAAGCGGTTCTTGATCGAACGCGCGAGCAGCGGGTTATCCGAAAGACGATCGATCTTGCCGGTAATTTCGCCGAGCACGTCGCACGTGCGCTGATGCTCCGCGACGATCTTGTCGAACACGGTCTTGCGCAGCTTCTTGTCGGTGACGAGCTGCGCATAGCGCGACGCGACGGCGAGATCGGTCTTCGCGAGCACCATGTCCATGTTCGACAGCAGGTTCTTGAAGAACGGCCACGTCTTGTGCATCTTGCGCAGCGTCGCGAGACGTTTCGCGCGTTCATCGTCGGAACCGGCGCGGTCGAGATACGCCGTGACCGCGCTGCCGAAGCCGTACCAGCCCGTCAGCAAGAGACGGCACTGGCCCCACGAGAAGCCCCACGGAATCGCGCGCAGATCCTCGATCTTGCGCTGCTTCGGATCCTGCAGCTTGCGCGACGCCGGCCGGCTGCCGATGTTCAGCTCCGCGATCTCCGAAATCGGCGTCGACAGGAAGAAGTAGTCGGTGAAGCCCGGCGTCTCGTAGACGAGCGCGCGATACGCGGCCATCGCGGAATCGGAGAGCGTCTGCATCGCCGCTTCGAATTGCGGCAACTGCGCGGGCGCGTTCTCGTGCGGCAACAGCGATGCTTCCAGCGTCGCGGCGACGACCGTCTCCAGATTGCGCCGCCCGATTTCCGCGTTCGCGAACTTGCTCGCAATCACTTCGCCTTGCTCGGTCAGGCGGATTTGCCCGTCGACGGTGCCGGGCGGCTGCGACAGAATCGCCTGATACGTCGGGCCGCCGCCGCGTCCGACCGTGCCGCCGCGTCCGTGGAAGAGGCGCAGCGTCGTGCCACGCTCCTTGAACAGCGTGACGAGCGCCAGTTCCGCGCGATACAGCTCCCAGTTCGACGTGAGGAAACCGCCGTCCTTGTTGCTGTCCGAATAGCCGAGCATCACTTCCTGCTCGTTGCCCTGATTTTCGATGAGCTTGTCGATGCCCGGCAGCGCGAAGAATTCGCCCATGATGACCGGCGCGTTGCGCAAGTCGGCGATGGTCTCGAAGAGCGGAATGACCATCAGGCCGTCGCGCGGGGAATCGTCCTTCGCGCCGAGATAGCCTTGCAGCACGCCCGTTTCCTTCTGCAGCAACATCACTTCCAGCAAGTCGCTGACGGTCTCCGTATGCGAAATGATGTAGTTGCGCACCGCGCGCGCGCCGAACTTCGCGCGCGTCTCGCGGGCCGCTTCGAGCACGCCGAGCTCGCTTTTCGCGAGATCGGAATAGTGCGCGTAGGGAAGGCGCAGCGGGCGCGGCTGCGCGAGCTCCTTCAGCAGCACTTCGCGCTTCTGCTCTTCGGTGAGCGACGCGTAATCCTCGACGACGCCCGCACGCGCGAGCAGCTCGCTCACGACGGCCTCGTGAATGTCCGAGCTTTGCCGCAGGTCGATGCTCGCGAGATGGAAGCCGAACACTTCGGCGGCGCGCGCGAGCGGCGACAGACGCAGGCTCGACATCGACGCGCCGTGATGCTCCGCGAGCGAATCGATCAGCACGTGCAGGTCGCGCACGAATTCGGAGGCATCGGCGTAGGGCGTCGCGCGAATCTGCGGTGCGCCCGGACCCGCGCTACGCACGGTCACGACGCCTTCGCCGAGCCGCACGCGCGCGCTCGCCGCAAGCCGCGTGTAGATGCCGATGAGCGCGCGCCGATACGGCTCGTCCTTGCGATGCGGCGACTGGTCGGGCGAGGCATCGGCGAGTGCTTTCAGGGCATCGCTCGAACCGGCGAGCAGGTCCGACACGGACAATTCCGCGCCGAGCTTGTGCGTCTCTTCCAGATAGTGTTCGAAGATGACGATCGCCTGACGCGTGATCGCGTTTTCGAGCGTTTCGCCGGTGACGAACGGATTGCCGTCGCGGTCGCCGCCGATCCAGCTTCCCATCTGAAAGAACGGCGGCAGGCGCACGGGCAGGCCGTGTTCCGCGAGCGCGGCTTCGATATCGGCGTAGAGCGCGGGAATTTCGGCGAGAAAGGTCGCGCGATAGTAAGACAGCGCGTTGTCGATTTCATCGGCGACGGAAAGGCGCGCGTCGCGCAACATGCGCGTCTGCCACAGCGACGTCACGCGTGCGCGCAGCACCGCTTCGTTCTGTGCGCGTTCGCGCGCGGTCAGTTCCTGATCGCGCTCGGCGAGCAGACGCGCGATATCGTGTTGCGCGTCGAGAATGCTCTTGCGCGAGACTTCGGTCGGATGCGCGGTGAGGACGGGCACGATCAGCGCATCGCCGAAAAATCTCTCGAGCAGCTTGCGCGTCGCGCTGATGTTCTTGTGCTCGCGCATGCGCTCGATCGCATACGCGATGGTGCCCGGCTGCGCACCCGAGCCCGCGAGCGCGTGAATGCGCCGCCGGCGATTGTGATGGCGGTCTTCGGCGATGTTCGCGAGATGCGAGAAGTAGCTGAACGCACGCACGACCGACACCGTCTGTTCCGGCGACAGCGCGCGCAGCTTCTTTTCGAGCGTCTGGGAGGCTTCGACGTCGTCCTCGCGGCGGAACTTCACGGCCGTCTGACGAATGGCCTCGACGACCTCGAACACGGCGTCGCCTTCCTGCTCGCGCAGCACTTCGCCGAGCACACGCCCGAGAAAGCGGATGTCTTCGAAGAGCGGGCGGTCCTTGTCGTCGCGCGTGCGGCTCGCGGGCTTCGGGGGCTTCGCGGCTTTCGCGACGGCCGCGCCGTTGGGGCGCGGCGTTTTGAGCTTCGTCGGCGCGGTCTTGGTCGCGATGGCTTTCTTCGCGAGCTTCGGCGCGATGGCCGCTTTCGAAGCCTTCGCGGCCGTCGCGGCCTTCGTCGTGACGATAGGCGACGACGCCGCGCGCGGCGCGTCGGAGGAGGAAGACTTGGGCAATGCGGCGTTGCGGCGCGCCGGGCGAGCCGATCCGGATGACGTCACGTTGGGTTCCTCTCGAAAGCTGCGAAGCCAGGGTACATCGACATGATCCGGCGACCTCGACGGGCGCCGCATCGGCAGAAAATCGCGGGCCGCGCGAACGGCCGTGCGTCAAACCGGCGACAGCATGCCGCGGCATTCTTCGCGCCCCGAAGCGTTCATCGCGCGCGACGCGGCCGGGGCCGTCGTTCACGCCGCTACGAACACACCACGGACGCCCCGAAAGGCGCATCGGACAAGGCTCTCGCGCGCTGCCCGGGTGTCGGTGGACCTTGGCGTGCGTGCTACCATTGTTCGCTAATGTCTATTCATCCATCCCGTCATTCGATCGAGCATCAATGAATTCCGAGACGCATTCAACGACACCGCCCGCGAGCATCATCATCGCTTCGCGGGAAAGCCGGCTTGCGATGTGGCAAGCCGAGCACGTGCGGTGTGCGCTGCACAAATTATATCCATCTTGCGACGTGAAAATCCTCGGAATGACGACGCGCGGCGATCAGATTCTGGATCGCACGTTGTCGAAGGTCGGCGGCAAGGGTTTGTTCGTGAAGGAGCTCGAAGCCGCGCTCGCCGAGGGCCGCGCCGATCTCGCCGTGCATTCGCTCAAGGACGTGCCGATGGAACTGCCCGAAGGCTTCACGCTCGGCGCCATCATGGAGCGCGAAGATCCGCGCGACGCTTTCGTGTCGCCGCATTACGCATCGCTCGATGCGCTGCCTGCGGGGAGCATCGTCGGTACGTCGAGCCTGCGCCGCGAGTCGATGATTCGCGCGCGCTTTCCTCATCTCGAAGTGCGGCCGTTGCGCGGCAATCTCGATACGCGTCTCGCCAAGCTCGACCGCGGCGAGTACGCGGCGATCATCCTCGCGGCGGCGGGTTTGAAGCGTCTCGGTCTGGAAGCGCGCATCCGTGCGCTGCTCGATCCGTCCGAGAGCTTGCCGGCAGCGGGGCAGGGCGCGCTCGGCATCGAGATTCGCGCGGACCGCGCCGATCTCGCCGCGTGGCTCGCACCTTTGCACGATGAAAACACCGCGCTCGCGGTCGAGGCGGAACGCGCGGTGTCGCGCGCGCTCGGCGGCAGTTGCGAAGTGCCGCTCGCCGCGTACGCCGTATGGCGCGACGGCGCGCTGCATCTGCGCGGGGCGGTGTCGATGCCCGACGGCAAGCGCGTGCTGCGCGCGGAGGAAAGCGTGCAGGCGCCCGATCTCGCCGCCGCGCTCGCGCTCGGCCAGCGCGTGTCGTCGGATCTCGAAGCGCAAGGCGCGATGGATATCGTCGCCGCGCTCAGCACCATGTCGCGCGCCGACGGCCCGAACACCGCGCCCTCGGGGCCGAAGTCCTGATGGCGAGCGAGCGCCGCGCCACCGTCGTCGTCACGCGTCCCGCCGGACAGTCGTCCGCGCTGCTCGCGCTCCTTGCGAGCGCCGGCTTCGACGCGCTGGAATTTCCGCTCATCGATATCGCGCCCGTCGCCGACGATGCGCCGCTGCGCGCCGCGCTCGACGAGCTTTTTCTGCCGCCGGAAGCGCCGGGGCGCTATGCGCTCGTCGTGTTCGTGTCGCCGAATGCGATCGATCATGCGTTCTCGCGGCTCGCCGCGCCGTGGCCCGTCGATTTGCCCGTCGCGGTCGTCGGTCCGGGCTCGGTCGCGGCGCTCGCGCGTCAGGGCGTGCACGCGCCGTCGCATCGCGTGATCAGTCCGTCGGCGCAAGCGCTCGATCCGCGCTTCGATTCCGAGGCGCTCTTCACCGCGATCGAAGCGCATTTCGGCACGAACGGTCTCGAAGGCAAGCGCGTGCTGATCGTGCGCGGCGACGGCGGCCGCGAATGGCTCGCCGAGCGGCTCGCGCAAGCAGGCGCGCGGGTCGAAAAGGCCGCCGCCTATCGCCGCGTGTTGCCGGAACCGTCGATGCAAAAGTGGGAGCGCATCCACGAATTGCTGGCCGGAGAACCGCACGCGTGGCTGCTGACAAGCTCGGAAGGCGTGCGCAATCTCGACGAGCTCGCCCACGAACATCTCACCGCCGACGAAATCGTGCTGCTCAAGCGCGCGCCGCTCGTCTGCCCGCACCCGCGCATCGCCGAGGCCGCGCGGGGAGCGGGTTTTGATAGGATTACGGTGTCCGGCGCGGGCGATGAGCGCATCGCGCACGCGCTGGAAGCGCTGTTCCCGCTCCAACGCGATCCGGAGGCTCACGCGCACGCGAGCGCATCGGCTTCGATAAATTCCTCATCCGCGCCGACGGACGCCAATCCGGCCACCGCGCCGGCCCAACAAACGGCTCAATCACGCATGACTGATTCGAACGATTCCAAAAAAGCTTCACCTCAGCCGAACGTGACACCGCCCTTGCCGCCGAACACGCCTTTCACGCCTTATGAGCAGCAGAAGAAGAACGGCGGCGCGGGCATCGTGGTGTTGTGGTTCGTCGTCGTCATTCTGGCGGTGGCGGCGGGCGCGGGCGCCTTCGTCCTGAACCGGAAGTTCGAGCGCACCGACGCGCAACTGTCGCAGCGCCTCGCCCAGTCCGACGAGCAGAACGCCGATCTGCGCGCGAAGGCCGATCAGGCCGCGAGCGCGACCACCGCGTTGAACACGCAGATCATCCAGTTGCAGGGCAAGCTCGCCGATGCCGAAGCGCACAGTCAGGCGCTGCAGCAGCAATATCAGGATCTCGCGAGCAATCGCGACGACTGGACCGTCGCCGAAGTCGAGCAGATTCTGTCGAGCGCGAGCCAGCAGTTGCAACTCACCGGCAACGTTCAACTCGCGCTTTTCGCGCTGCAAAGCGCCGACACGCGTCTTGCCGCGACCACCGGTCCGCAGGTCGTCGCGATCCGCAAGGCGATCGCGCAGGACATCGACAAGCTGAAAGCCACGCCGACGACCGATCTCACCGGTCTCGCGATCAAGCTCGACACGGCCATCGACCAGATCGACCAGTTGCCGCTTTCGGGCGAGGCGCCGATCGCCCGCGCCCGCGCGCAGGCCGCCGAGCCGGCCAACAGCGCGTCGATCGCGGCGGCGACCGGCGAGCCGCGCTGGAAGGTGCTATGGCATCAGATCACGAACGGCATCGGCCAGCAGTTGTCGAGCCTCGTCTCGGTGCGCCGCATCGATAACGCCGATGCGATGCTCACATCGCCCGATCAAGGTTATTTCGTGCGCGAAAACGTGAAGCTGCGGCTGCTGTCCGCGCGTCTTTCGCTGCTGTCGCGCAGCGAGCCGACGCTCAAGTCGGACCTGCACGCCGCCGACGCCGCGCTCGGCCGCTACTTCGATGCCTCGTCGAAGAAAGTGCAGGCCGTGCGCGAGCTCGTGAAGCAGGTCGATCAGGCGTCGCTCGCCGTCGCCGTACCGAACCTGAACGCGAGCCTCGCCGCCGTCCATCAGTTCAAGCGAGGCGGATGATGACGATTCGTGGACTCATCTGGCTCGCGCTGCTGTTCGCCGTCGCGGTGATCGTCGCGACCGTCGGCGGCTTCAACAACGGACAAATCCTGCTCGTGATACCGCCGTATCGCGTGGACATGTCGCTCAATCTGTTCGCGGTCGCGCTCGTCGTGCTGTTCATCGTGCTGTACGCGATCATCCGCGCGGTGCGTGGCGTCTGGAAGATGCCGTCGCGCGTCGCCGCGTATCGCACGCGCAGCAAGATCGCGAAGGCGAATGCGTCGCTGCGCGATGCGGTCGGGCATCTGTACGCCGGACGTTTCTCGAAAGCCGAGAAGGCCGCGCGCGATGCGTTGTCCGTCGAAGACAACAAGGGTGCGGCCGGGCTGATCGGCGCGAACGCGGCGCATCGTCTGCACGAATATGCGCGCCGCGACGAGTGGCTCGCGCAGGTTTCCGGCGCCGACTGGCAGGACGCGCGCCTGATGGCCACCGCCGACATGCGCGCCGATGGCCGCGACGCCGACGGCGCGCTCGTCGCGCTCACCGAAATGCAGGCGCAGGGCGGCCGGCGCATCCACGCGCAGCAAATCGCGCTGCGCGCGCAGCAGCAATTGAAGAACTGGGGCGAAGTGCTGAAGCTCGTGCGGATGCTGGAGAAGCGCGAGGCGCTGCATCCGGCGGTCGCGGTGCGGCTGCGCCAGGTCGCGGCGGAAAATCTGCTGCGCGATCGCCGGCATAACCCGGACGCGCTGCTCGAACTGTGGCAATCGCTGTCGGCGACCGAGCGCCAGTCGCCGCGTCTCGCCGATCTCGCCGCGGAACTGCTGATCGCGCTCGATCGTCGCGCGGAGGCGAAGAAGATCGTCGAAGACGCGCTCGCGCACAACTGGGACGCGCGGCTGTTGCGGCGTTATCCGGACTGCATCGTCGGCGGCGACGCTTTCCCGCTGATCCAGCGCGCCGAAGCGTGGCAGAAGGAACGCACCGAAGACGCCGACCTGCTTTTCACGCTCGGACGTCTCTGCCTGCATCAGCAGTTGTGGGGCAAGGCGCAGGCGTTCCTCGAATCGGCGCTGAAGCTCGCCGACAACGAACCGCTGAAGATTCGCACGCATCGCGCGCTCGCCCGTCTGCACGAACAGCTCGGCGACGCGGACAAGGCCGCGGAACATTACCGCGCAAGCGCGCTGGCGATGAACGTCGTCTGATTGCGCTCGCCTGACGCGTTCAGGAACGGGCTGCACGGGCGCGATGCTCATGCAGCCCATTTTTTTTTCGCACGCGCTTTCCGGACCGGCGTTTTCGCGTTGTCTGTACGCCACCGCACGGCCGATGCGCGGGCAAGATGGTCTAGTTTCCTTCCACCGATACGAGGATCGAAAGAAAAGGAGGCGGCGTGAAACGGGCGCTACACACGTTGATCGGGCTTGCGCTCGTCGTTTTTCTGTCCTGGCCCGATACGTCGCATTACTTCGCGCAGGGCGTTATCACGTCCGCGCCGTGGACCGGAACCTGGGCCGCCGCGCCCGATGTCACCGCCGACCGGGGCTTCAACAATCAGACGATTCGCCACGTCGTGCGGACGAGCATCGGCGGGACGGCGGCGCGCCTGACGTTCTCCAATCTGTTCGGCACGCAGCCCGTTACGCTCGGCGACGTGCATGTCGCCCGTCGCGCGAGCGGCGCGCGGACGATCGCCGGCAGCGACAAGGCCGCGACCTTCAACGGGCAGACTTATGTGACGATTCCCGTCGGCGGCACCGTCCAGACCGACCCCGTTCCGTTTCAGGTGCCGGCGCTCGCGGACATCTCCGTGAGCTTCCATATTCCGTCGCAGACGCCGCCGGGATCGACCGGGCACGTCGAGGGCTTGCAGGACAACTGGATCGCACCGGGCGACGTCAGCGCGGACCCGGCGTTCACGGGCGGCGTCGTGAACGCGGCGGGCGAGCAGTCGTACTATTTCCTCACCAATGTCGATGTGATGAACGCCGCGGCGACGGGCGCGGTGGTCACCTTCGGCGCGTCGATCACGGACGGAATCGCGTCGACGCCCAATACGAACCGGCGCTGGCCGAACCGCCTCGCGGAGCGGCTGATCCGCTCAGGCATGACGGTCGGCGTGCTGAATCAGGGCATCAGCGGCAACGATTTCTTCACGAACGGTTCGGGCCAAGCCGGGCTGACGCGCTTCGCCCGCGACGTGCTCGCGCAGTCCAACGTCAAATGGGTGATCGTCTCCGACGACGCGGTGAACAATCTCATCAGCGGCAATCCGCCGAGCGCGCAGCAGCTCATCGGCGCGTATCAGCAACTCGTTCACCAGGCGGCTGCGGCGAAAGTGGGCCTGATCTGCTCGACGCTTACGCCGTTCGAAGGCCTCGACGAATGGACGCCCGAGATCGAGAACACGCGCCAGACGGTGAACGCTTATCTGCGCAGCAAGAGCAGCGGTTGCGATGCCGTGCTGGATCAGGCCGCGGCGCTGGGCCACCCGGCCGGCGCGCACGACTCGACGGCGTTCGCGCGCGCCTACAACAGCGGCGACGACCTTCATCCGGACGATGCCGGCATGCTGGCGATCGCCAATGCGGTCGATCTGGGCTGGTTAGCCGCGCTGCCGCCGATCAACGCGCCGACGGCGTGCGGGCGCATCGCGATGGGCGAAGGCCTTGCGGAAGGGCAATCGATCGCGGCGTGCAGTGGAAACGTGCAGGTGAACTTGCGCGGCGACGGCTATCTCGTCGCGGTGAAGGATGGCGCGACGATTTGGTCATCGCAGGTGAGCGGCACGCCGGGCGTCGAACTGCGCATGCAGGAGGACGGCAATCTGGCGATGTACGACAACAATGGCGCGACGGTCTGGCAGACGCACACGTCGGGGCATCCGGGCGCCTACGCGACTATCTTGCCGAACGGCTATCTCGTCATCTTTTCGGCGCGCGGCACCGCACTCTGGTCGAGCGAGGGATGAAGCGCCGCGCCGAGCGCTTTCAGTACGTCGGAACCGACGGATCGACCTGACGCGACCATGCGTCGATGCCGCCGTAGAGATTGAACGTCTTCGTGAAGCCGCGCGATTCGAGGAACATCGCGACCTGTGCGCTGCGCGCGCCGTGATGGCAGATGCAGACGATCTGCGCTTCGTCGTCGAGTTCTTCGCTGCGTGCGGGGATGTCGCGCATCGGAATCGACACGATGTTGTCCATCTTCGCCGTCTGGATTTCCCAGGGCTCGCGCACGTCGAGCAGAACGGGAGCGGGGCGCGACGAATCGGCGAGCCACGCGGCGAGTTCGGGTGCGGTCAGGTTTTGCATGGAGATTCCGGCAAGATGCGCGCTACCGGATAAGGCCGGCAGCGCGCTTTCGGCTTAGAACTTGAACTGCGACGGATGCACCGCGTTCTTGAGCGGCGCGACGAGCGTTTCGAAGACATCCGACACGCGGAACTGCTTTTCGTCCACGCGCGTGATGATCTGCGCCTTCATGACCGGCGCCGAGCCGACGAACGCCGCGATGCGCCCGCCGATCTTCAGCTGTTCCAGAAATTCCTGCGGCATGACCGGCAGCCCGCCCGACACGCAGATCACGTCGTAAGGCGCGCCCTGATTCCAGCCGAGCGCGCCGTCGCCGGTGATCACGTCGACGTTCGTCACGCCGTTCGCCGCGAGGTTCTGCTGCGCGAAAGCGGCGAGCTCCGGCGAGATCTCGACCGTCGTCACGCTGCGGCCGCGGTGCGCGAGCAGCGCCGCCATGTAGCCCGAGCCGGTGCCGATTTCCAGCACGGTTTCGCCCTTGTGGATCGCGAGTTCCTGCAGGACGCGCGCTTCGACCTTGGGCGACAACATGCGCTCGCCGCCAGGCAGCGGAATTTCGAGATCGGCGAAAGCGATGTTGCGGTACGCGGCGGGAACGAAGTTCTCGCGCTTGACGATCGCGAGCAGGTTCAGGACGTCCTGGTCCAGCACTTCCCACGGACGAATCTGTTGCTCGATCATGTTGAAACGCGCTTGCTCGATGTTCATGTTCTGTGTGCGTGATGGCGACCGGAGCGGCTTGCATCGCGGCCGGATGCGGGGCTAGAAAACTACGCGATTGTAGCAAATCGAAGGGTTTTCCCGCCTGCTTTGCGCCCGACCTGCGCCCGACGCGCTGGCCTCTCGTGCGGCTAATGCGGCAGGCGGATATCGAACTTGAAGGTGATGAGCCGCGCGATCAGGATGAACGCCGTCGAAAATAGCACGTTGTAGATCGTGTCGACGTCGAGCCGTTCGAGCCCGAGATACATCCAGCATCCGGCGAACGCGCAGACCGCGTACGGGCGCGAGTCGCGCAGGATCAGCGGAATCTCGTTGCAGAGCACGTCGCGCAGCACGCCGCCGAACACGCCGGTGATGACGCCCATCATCGTCGCGGTGAAGGCGGGCATCTGGGCGTCGAGTGCGATCGACGTGCCCGACACGCTGAAGAGTCCGAGCCCGATCGCATCGGTGACGAGCAGCGCGCGCTGGTCGAAGAGGCGTGACGTGACGCGCAAAAAAAGCGGCGCGAAGATCGCCATCGCGAAGATGAACAGCACGTAGTCCTGATGCTCGACCCAGTAGAAGGGCCGGCGCGAGAGCAGCACGTCGCGCACCGTGCCGCCGCCGAACGCGGTCACGAGCGCGACGAGAAACGCGCCTACCGCGTCGAGCCGGCGCTTGCGCGCCTCGATGAGTCCGGAGAAAGCGTACGCGAAAATCGCGAGCGCCTCCATGATGGTGATGGCGAGGGTGAGTCTAGGATGCACTGTCCGGCCCCGGATTGCTGTTCTTGCCGAGGCTCCGGTCCTGCGACTTGTCCTGCGGATGATTGTGATGACGCGGCGTGCCGCCCGGCTGCAGCAGCACGAGCACCGCGCCCGCGCCGCCGTCGTGCGGCCGCGCCTGACAGAACGCAATCACCTCCGACTTCTGCACGAGCCACGCGCGCACCTTGCCCTTCAGCACCGGCTCCTTGCCGATGGACCCGAGCCCTTTCCCGTGAATGACGCGCAGGCAGCGCAGCCCGCGCTTCACCGATTCGCGGATGAACTCCGCGAGCGCCTCGCGCGCTTCCTCGCGGCGCATGCCGTGCAGATCGAGCTGCGCCTGCACGATCCACGCCCCGCGCCGCAGCTTTCTGACGACTTCCTGGCTGACGCCCGGACGATAGAACGACAGCGTTTCGTCGATGTCGAGCAGGCTTTCGGGATCGTATTCGTCGGAGAGCGCTTCCTGCAGCACCGCTTCTTCGTCGCGGCGGCTCTGCAGCGGCACGGGCGGCGGCGGTACGCGCGTGACGGTCGTGCGCGGCGGCGTCTTGAGCGGCTCGATTTCGCCGATCGCGCGACGAAACTCGTCGGCATCCGCGACGGCTTCCCGCTCGGCGCGCGCCGCCGCGACCCGCTGGACTTCGCGCTTTTCGGCGTCGGCCTTCAGCGCGCCCTTCAGCGACGACAGACCCGACAGGCCTTCGCGTTTCACGGCGGCGGCGACATCGCGCGCATCCACCGGTTTTTGCGCGGGCGCGGCCGGGCGCGGCGCTTCCTTGCGACGGACTTTCGGTTCGTTCGGATGAGGGAGATTCTTCGGCATCGTTCGGCCAGCGGAATGGGTCGGGGATCGGACTCGGCGCGCCGCGCGCCGGCGCCGCCGCGTGAAACGACGGCATGCGCGCGCCGAAACGAAAACGGGCCGGCGGAGTGAACCGTGGCCCGTCGTTGCTGCATTCTAGCGGCTCGCGCCGCCCGATCAGCGGTCGGCTTCGTGGCTCATCGAATGCGGCGTCGGCGTTTCGTCGATGGTTTCGAGATAACGCTGCGCATCGAGCGCGGCCATGCAGCCCGTGCCCGCGCTCGTGATCGCCTGGCGATAGACGTGATCCTGCACGTCGCCCGCCGCGAACACGCCGGGGATGCTCGTCGCGGTCGCGTCGCCGCTCGTGCCGCCCTTCGTGATGATGTAGCCGTTCTTCATCTCGAGCTGGTTGACGAAGAGATCGGTGTTCGGCTTGTGGCCGATCGCGACGAACACGCCTTGCAGCGCGATGTCGGTCGTCTTGCCCGATTGCGTGTCCTTGATGCGCAGGCCGGTGACGCCGGACTGATCGCCGGTGACTTCGTCGAGCACGTGATTCCACTTGATGTCGACGATGCCTTCCTTCTCCTTCGCGAGCAGGCGGTCGATGAGAATCGGCTCGGCGCGGAACTTGTCGCGGCGATGCACGACCGTGACCTTCTTCGCGATGCCCGCGAGATAGATCGCTTCCTCGACGGCCGTATTGCCGCCGCCGATCACCGCGACTTCACCGTTGCGATAGAAGAAGCCGTCGCACGTTGCGCACGCCGACACGCCCTTGCCCATGAACGCTTCTTCCGACGGCACGCCGAGATATTGCGCCGATGCGCCCGTCGCGATGATGAGCGAATCGCAGGTGTACTCGCCGGAATCGCCGATCAGACGGAAAGGGCGCTCGTTGAGCTTCGCGGCGTGGATGTGATCGAAGACGATCTCGGTGTTGAAGCGGCGCGCGTGTTCCTCGAAACGCTGCATCAGTTCGGGGCCTTGCACGCCCGACGGATCCGCCGGCCAGTTCTCGACGTCCGTGGTGGTCATCAGCTGGCCGCCCTGCGCGAGGCCGGTGATGAGCAGCGGCGACAGGTTCGCGCGCGCGGCGTAGACGGCGGCGGAGTAGCCGGCGGGGCCGGAACCGAGAATCAGCACTTTGGCGTGTTTGGGCGAAGACATGATGATGGTCCGTTATTGATGGTTTCGGATGCGCGCCTCGAGGCGCGCGAGCGATTGCCTGCGACGCAGCAATCTCGACGCCCGGT
Organism: Caballeronia sp. ATUFL_F2_KS9A; assembly: GCF_023630765.1. Lineage (NCBI taxonomy): Bacteria > Pseudomonadati > Pseudomonadota > Betaproteobacteria > Burkholderiales > Burkholderiaceae > Caballeronia > Caballeronia sp. ATUFL_F2_KS9A. The sequence goes on from NZ_JALQEK010000002.1 coordinate 164,169, forward strand.
ACATCCGATGAACCGTATTTGAGTGCAAAACAACGATTATAAAGGCGTCGGAAAAAGCCTTCCGAATGAACCTTTCAATCGGATTGATAGCCGCGCCGGGCCGAAACCGCGACATGACGCGCGCGTGACGAGTGTTACAGGTTGCAAGAACGCGCCGGTTTTTGCGCCTTTCACCGCAATGCAGCGTTTACAATAGTTCACCGTTCCATGCCGCTCTTGCGCAACAGGCGCGAGCCGCAAAAAAGCGATACAAAGCGACACCGAATCAATGGCCAAAGCTACCTATTCCGCGAGCCCGCAGGCATTGCCGCACCGCATGTCGCGGCTCTTCACCGAGATTCGCTGGATTCTCCAGGTCGCACTCGGACTGTTTCTCGTCATGGCGCTCCTCTCGTACAGCCGCAAGGATCCGAGCTGGACCCACGCGGTGAGCGTCGATCACATCGCGAACTGGGCGGGGCGCGTCGGCGCGTACACGTCGGACATCCTCCTGCTCGTCTTCGGGCTATCGTCCTACTGGCTGATCGTGCTGCTCGCGCGGCGCATCATCGCGAATTATCGAAAGATCACGCATCCGCCGGTCGTCGACGAAGACGCGCCGAAAGACCGCACCTGGCTCGCCGAAGCGTTCGCGTTCGTGCTCGTGCTGCTTGCCTCCGACGGCATCGAGGCACTGCGCATGTGGTCGCTCAAGGTGCAGTTGCCGCGCGCGCCGGGCGGCGTCGTCGGCGATGTGGTCGCGCGCCATGTATCGCACGCGCTCGGCTTCACGGGCGCGACGCTGTTTCTGCTGATCGCGCTCGCGATCGGCCTCTCGCTGTATTTCCGCTTCTCGTGGCTGTCCGTGTGCGAGAAGGTCGGCGACGGCATTCTCGATGCGATCACCGGCGCGCAACTGCGCCGCGAAGCCGGACGCGATCGCAAGCTGGGCGAAGCGGCCGCGGTCAAGCGCGAAGGCAAGGTCGTGCGTTCGCGCGAGAAGAGCGAGGATCACGAGCCGGTGATGATCGTGCCCGCCGCGCCCGCGCCCGCGCGTTCCGAACGCGCCGAGAAGGAAAAGCAGGTGCCGCTCTTCAAGGACCTGCCGGGCGATTCCACCTTGCCGCCGCTCGCGCTGCTCGATCCGCCGCCGAAGACGCAGGAAACCATCGCCGCCGATACGCTCGAATACACGTCGCGTCTCATCGAGAAGAAGCTGAAGGACTTCGGCGTCGAAGTGAGCGTGGTCGCGGCGTATCCTGGGCCGGTCGTCACACGCTATGAAATCGAGCCGGCGACGGGCGTGAAGGGCAGCCAGATCGTCGGTCTTGCGAAGGATCTGGCGCGCTCGCTGTCGCTCGTGTCGATTCGCGTCGTCGAGACGATTCCGGGCAAGAACTTCATGGCGCTCGAATTGCCGAATCAGCGCCGTCAGACGGTCAAGCTCTCCGAAATTCTCGGCTCCGAAGTCTATGCGAACGGCGCATCGCCGCTGACGATGGGCCTCGGCAAGGACATCGGCGGCAATCCGGTCTGCGCCGATCTCGCGAAGATGCCGCACTTGCTCGTCGCGGGCACGACGGGCTCGGGCAAGTCCGTCGGCATCAACGCGATGATTCTCTCGCTCTTGTACAAGGCGAGCGCGGATCAGGTCCGTCTCATCCTCATCGATCCGAAGATGCTCGAAATGAGCGTCTACGAAGGCATTCCGCATTTGCTGTGTCCGGTCGTCACCGACATGCGGCAGGCCGGCCACGCGCTCAACTGGGCGGTCGCCGAAATGGAACGCCGCTACAAGCTGATGAGCAAGATGGGCGTGCGCAATCTCGCGAGCTTCAACACGAAGATCGACGAAGCGAAGAAGCGCGGCGAAAACATTCCGAATCCGTTCAGCCTCACGCCCGACGAGCCGGAGCCGCTCACGCGTCTGCCGAACATCGTCGTCGTGATCGACGAACTCGCCGATCTGATGATGGTCGTCGGCAAGAAGGTCGAAGAGCTGATCGCGCGCATTGCGCAGAAGGCGCGCGCGGCGGGCATCCATCTGATTCTCGCGACGCAGCGTCCTTCGGTCGATGTGATCACCGGCCTCATCAAGGCGAACGTGCCGACGCGCATGGCGTTCCAGGTGTCGTCGAAGATCGATTCGCGCACGATTCTCGATCAGCAGGGCGCGGAGTCGCTGCTCGGCATGGGCGACATGCTCTATCTGCCGCCCGGTTCGGGCCTGCCTGTACGCGTGCACGGCGCGTTCGTGTCGGATGAAGAAGTGCATCGCGTCGTCGACAAGCTGAAGGAGCAGGGCGAGCCGAACTATATCGAGGGCATTCTGGAAGGCGGCCTCGCGGGCGATGGCGACGAAGGCTCGGCGGGCGCAAGCGGAACCGGCGGCGCCGATGGCGAGTCGGACCCTTTGTACGATCAGGCGGTCGAGGTCGTCATCAAGAACCGTCGCGCGTCGATATCGCTCGTGCAGCGGCATTTGCGCATCGGATACAACCGGGCGGCGCGTTTGCTCGAACAGATGGAGAACTCGGGGCTCGTGTCGGCGATGTCGTCGAACGGCAACCGCGAAATCCTCACGCCGGCGCGCGACGCGGAATGACCGCGCGTTATATGGAGAACATAAGCATGAAGCAGTTTACGGGGCGCAGTTTCGTCAAGGCATTCGGCACGGCGCTGGTTTCGGCGTCGATGCTGGTCGCATCGCACGCATTCGCGAGCGGCACGGAGCAATTGAAGGCGTTCGTGTCGCAAGTCCACGCGGCGCGCGGCGACTTCACGCAGCAGGAAATCAAGGCGCCCGGCAAGACCAACAACGGCGCGACGTCCACGCAAGTGCCGACCAAGGGCGCAGCCTCCAGCGGCACGTTCATGTTCGCGCGGCCGGGCAAGTTCATCTGGTCGTATCAGAAGCCGTATTCGCAAATTCTCCAGGCCGACGGCGACAAGCTCTACGTGTACGACAAGGATCTGAACCAGGTCACGGTACGCACGCTCGGCGGCGCGCTCGGGGCGAGCCCGGCGGCGATTCTCTTCGGCAGTAACGATCTGGAAAAGAACTTCAACCTGCGCGACGCGGGGGAGAAGGGCGGCATCGACTGGCTCGAACTCACGCCCAAGGCGAAGGACACGCAATTCGAGACGGTCGGCATCGGCTTCAAGGACGGCAACCTGCAGGCGATGGAACTGCACGACGTTTTCGGCAACGTGACGCTGCTGACGTTCTCGAACATCCAGAAGAACCCGCCCATCAAGAGCGATACGTTCAAATTCACCGTGCCGAAGGGCGCGGATGTCATCAACGGTTGACGTTTCAGGTCCGGCCGCGCGCGTCAGGCGTGCGCGGCTTGCATGTCCTCGACGAACGCTTCCACGATTTCCCGTTTCGCGCTGCCCGAGCGTTCAGCGCGCGTGACCATCTGAAACGCGACGCGATAGCGCATCGCTTTCGGGTTCAACGGCGCGAGCAACCCTTCCTTCACGTAGGGCGCGGCGAAATGCTCGGGCAGATAGCCGAGATGTCGGCCCGACAGCACGAGCATCGCGACGGCCTCCATGTTGTCCGCGACCGCCCCGATATTGCGCGGCGTCAGCTCGCCCGCTTCCGGCAGCGGATAGCTGCGCCACGCCCAGTCGTGCTCGAACGCTTCTGGTACGGCGACGCGTCCCGCGCGCGCGAACAGCGGATGCTCGCGTCCGCAATACGCGAGTTGATCCTCCGCGAAAATTTCGGTGTATTCGAGCGACGGCACGCGATGCCAGAAGTATCCGATCGCCATCTGGATGCGTTCGGCGAGCAGCATCTCTTCGAGTTCACCGGGCGAGCGCACGAGCACCGCGAAGCGCACGGATTCGTCGCGCTGCCGGAAACGCGCGATCGCCTCGCTGACGCGCGCGTTCGCGCTGACAGGCGTGTTGCCGATCATCCCGAGCGTCAGCGTGCCGACGAGTTTCTTGCCGACATTGCGCGCGGTCGAATCGAAGGTGTCGATGGCCGCGAGCAGCGTCCGGCACGCCTCGACGAACGGCTCGCCGCGCGAGGTCAGCGCGAAGCCGCCGCGTCCGCGCTCGCAAAGCCGGTAGCCGAGCCGCGTTTCCAGCGTCGCGAGCTGCGTGCTGATGGTCGACTGCCCGACGTTGAGCGTCGCTTGCGCGGACGAGACGCCGCCCGCATCGACGATGGCGAGAAACACGCGGATCAGGCGCAGATCCAGATCGGAAAGGTGAGTGAACATGGCCGCCGTCGATACATCGATAAATATCGATGTTAAGTTGATTTCTTCGCCATTTTATCTCCGCGGGAAAGCGGCTATTAATTGTCGGATCGACCACCCGCCGCCATTCGACGCCATGAATCCTTCCTCGCCTTCGTCGCTTTTCGCTCCAGCCGAACACTTCGATTCGCATTTTCTCGAACAGCGCGCCGAGCGTCCGCAGCCGCTTTCCGGCAATCAGATGCCGCGCTGCGGCGGCATCACGACGATGATGCGTCTGCCGCACGTTCAATCGGCGGAAGGGCTGGATGCGTGTTTCGTCGGCGTGCCGTTCGATCTCGGCACGTCGAATCGCACGGGCGCGCGCTTTGGCCCGCGTCAGGTGCGCAGCGAGTCGGTGCTGCTGCGTCCGTACAACATGGCGACGCGCGCCGCGCCGTTCGATTCGCTGCGCGTGGCTGATATCGGCGATGTCGCGATCAATCCGTACAACCTGCTCGATTCGATCGACCGCATCGAGCGCGCGTATCGCGAAATCCTGAAGCACGGCTGCAAGCCGCTGACGCTCGGCGGCGATCACACCATCGCGCTGCCGATCCTGCGCGCGATTCACGCGAAGCACGGCAAGGTCGGGCTGATTCATATCGACGCGCACGCGGACGTCAACGACACGATGTTCGGCGAGAAGATCGCGCACGGCACGCCGTTTCGCCGCGCGGTGGAAGAGGGCTTGCTCGATTGCTCGCGCGTCGTGCAGATCGGGCTGCGCGGCACGGGCTACGAAGCGGGCGATTTCGACTGGTGCCGCGAGCAGGGCTTTCGCGTCGTGCAGACGGAGGAATGCTGGAACAAGTCGCTCGTTCCGTTGATGGACGAAGTGCGCGCGCAGATGGGCGATGGGCCGGTGTACATCACCTTCGATATCGACGGCATCGATCCCGCGTTCGCGCCCGGCACCGGCACGCCGGAAATCGCCGGGCTGACGGTGCCGCAAGCGCTGGAGATCGTACGCGGCGCGCGCGGGCTGAACATCGTCGGCGCGGATCTCGTCGAAGTCGCGCCGCCTTACGATCCGTTCGGCACGACCGCGCTGCTCGGCGCGAACCTCGCGTTCGAGTTGCTGTGCGTGCTGCCGGGCGTGGAGTATCGCGCGGCGAAATAACGCTTACGCGTAGGCGCGACGTCTGCCCGACACGAGCAGCAGATAGCACACCGCGCCGAGTGCGAGCGCGGGCAGCGTCGCGCCGAGATTCGGCAGCCATTGATTGATCGCGTGATACGCCGCGATCCCGATGCCCCACGCGATGAACGCGCTGACGTGCCACCCGCCGGAGAAGCCATAGCGGCCGTTGACATCGGCGAGCATGGCCGCTTCGATGCGGCGCTTGCGCACGATGAAGTGATCCGCCAGCACGACGCCGAAGAGCGGCGCGAACACCGAGCCGATCAGCAGCAGGAAGTTCTGATACTTGCCCATCTCGACGACGAGCGCGACGAGCGTGCACAGCGCGCCGAACGCGCACGAGAGCAGCGGCACGCTCGCGCGCGCCCAGAACGTGCCCGTCGATACGGCGGCGGAGTGGATATCGGCGAAGGCGTTGTCGGTTTCGTCGATCAGGATCAGGAAGAGCGCGAGCCCGCCGCCCGCCTGCGCGAACGCGGTCGTGAGAAGCGCATCGCCGCCGCCCGCCGCGAGCCCGTAGATCGCGCCGAGCGCATAGAACCACAGATTCGCGATGCCGTAGCCGAGAAGCGTGCCGCGGAACGCGCCGCCCGCGCTCTTGCCGAAACGCGTGTAATCGGCGATCAGCGGCAGCCACGACAGCGGCATCGCGACGACCAGATCGATGCCCGCGCCGAACGCCATTTCGCCGGTGCCGGGACGCGCCATCAGCGTGGCGAGATCGTGCTTCGCGAGCAGATTCCAGGTGAGCCAGCCCGCGCCGCCGAGCAGGAGCCAGATTCCCCACGTTCGCAGAAAGCGGCGCACGAAGGAGAGCGGGCCGCTCACCGCGAGCAAGGTAGCGAGCGCGCCGAAGACGAGCGTCCAGACGAGCGGCATCGAGAGATTGAAGGATTGCTTCGCGAGCGCGTCGGCGGAATCGCGCATCACGATGATCTCGAACGAACCCCAGCCGACGAGCTGAATTGCGTTGAGCACCGCCGGCACCGATGCGCCGCGCACGCCGAGCGTCGGGCGCAGCGAGGACATCGCCGCAAGCCCCGTATCCGTGCCGACGACGCCCGCGAGCGCGAGCAGCACGACGCCGATCACCGTGCCGATGACGATCGCCGCGAGGGCGTGCGGCAGCGACAATCCCGGCACCAGCAGCGCGCCCGCCTGCGCGACCAGCAGGCCGATGCCGAGCGAGAACCAGAGCGCGAAGGCGTCGCCCGTGCCGAATGCGCGCCGCTCCGGCGGCACCGGCGTGAGCGGCGCGTAAGTCGAAGTTTCGCCGTGCGCTGCGGCGTTCGTGGTGTGCTCTTGCCCCATCGGATTGCGTCCTTATATGGATTGTTCAGGCGTGGCCCGCGTTGGTCGCGGCCCTCAGGCTGTCATAATGACCCGATTCTGCGGCCGCGCCGCGCCTTTGCCGAAGCGCGAAATTATCGCCGCGATCCACCCAACTGCGTCAATCTGCATCGCACAGCACATGTTCGAAGAAAACCGTGGCACCGTTCCGCTCGCGGAGCGCCTGCGCCCCCGCACCATCGACGACGTGATCGGCCAGAAGCATCTGCTCGGGCCGAGCAAACCGCTGCGCGTCGCCTTCGAATCGGGCGAGGCGCATTCGATGATTCTCTGGGGCCCGCCCGGCGTCGGCAAGACCACGCTCGCGCGTCTCATGGCCGATGCGTTTCACGCGCAGTTCATCTCGCTGTCGGCGGTGCTGTCCGGTGTCAAGGACATTCGCGAGGCGGTGGAAACGGCGCAGATTCATCGCGCGAACGGGCATCAGACGCTCGTGTTCGTCGACGAGGTGCATCGCTTCAACAAGAGCCAGCAGGATGCGTTCTTGCCGCACGTCGAATCGGGATTGTTCGTGTTCGTCGGCGCGACGACGGAGAATCCGTCGTTCGAGGTGAACAGCGCATTGTTGTCGCGCGCGGCGGTGTACGTGCTGAAGAGTCTGGACGCCGATGAACTCAAGGAACTGCTGGAACGCGCAACGAAGGAACTCGGCGGCCTCACGTTCACCGACGAAGCCCGCGACGCGCTGATCGGTTCCGCCGATGGCGACGGCCGCAAGCTCCTGAACAATCTGGAAATCGTCGCGCGCGCGGCGGCGCAGCAAAAGCAGACGGAGGTCGACGGCGCACTGCTCGGCAGCGCGCTCGCCGAAAACCTGCGCCGCTTCGACAAGGGCGGCGACGCGTTCTATGACCAGATCAGCGCGCTGCACAAATCGGTTCGCGGCAGCAATCCGGACGCGGCGCTCTACTGGTTCTGCCGCATGCTCGACGGCGGCGCGGACCCGCGCTACATGGCGCGGCGCATTGTCCGGATGGCGTGGGAGGACATCGGCCTCGCCGATCCACGCGGCGCGCGCATCGCGCTCGACGCCGCCGAAACCTACGAGCGGCTCGGCTCGCCCGAAGGCGAACTGGCGCTCGCGCAGGCGCTCATCTATCTCGCCGTCGCGCCGAAATCGAACGCCGGCTACAACGCGTACAACGAAGCGCGGCGCTTCGTCGGCAAGGATCAGTCGCGCGGCGTGCCGGTGCATCTGCGCAACGCGCCGACCAAGCTGATGAAGGAACTCGGCTACGGCCACGAATATCGCTACGCGCACGACGAGCCCGACGCCTACGCGGCCGGCGAAACTTATCTGCCCGACGGCATGCGCGATCCGTACTGGTACAAGCCGACGCCGCGCGGACTCGAAGGGAAGATCGGCGAAAAGCTCTCGCGTCTCGCCGAACTCGACGATGCGTGGCGGCGCGAGCATCGCGACGAGAAGAAGCGCTGAAACCGGCGCGGTCCGTTTCGCGCGCGCGCTCGCCGCGTTTCGCCGATCCCGCCCGGCGCGCGATGACCGTGCGCTAAAATCGGCGTTTCCGATTACTTAACAAAGCAGCCCCGCCATGCTCGACATCCAAACCCTCCGCAAAGACCTGGACGGCGTCGCGAAGCGTCTCGCCACTCGAGGCTACACGCTCGACGTCGCCGCGTTCGCCGCGCTCGAAGCCGAGCGTCGCGAGATCCAGACCCGCACCGAAGAACTCCAGGCACGCCGCAACAGCCTGTCGAAGCAGATCGGCGCGATGAAAGGCCGCGGCGAGGACACGTCGGCGGTAATGGCGGAAGTGAGCGGCATCGGCGACACGATGAAGGAATCGGCGGCGAAGCTGGATGAGATCCAGAAGCGTCTGTCGGACCTGATGCTGACCGTGCCGAACCTGCCGCACGAAAGCGTGCCGGTCGGCAACGACGAGACGCAGAACGTCGAAGTGCGGCGCTGGGGCGCGCCGCGTTCGTTCGACTTCGAAGTCAAGGATCACGTCGATGTCGGCGCGCCGCTCGGTCTCGATTTCGAAACGGGCGCGAAGCTCTCCGGCGCGCGCTTCACGCTGTTGCGCGGGCCGATCGCCCGGCTGCATCGCGCGCTCGCGCAATTCATGATCGACACGCATACGGAGCAGCACGACTACACCGAGGCGTACACGCCGTACATCGTGAATCCGGAGATTCTCTACGGCACGGGCCAGCTGCCCAAGTTCGCCGACGACATGTTCCGCGTCGAGAAAGGCGGCGACGAGAACACGGTCACGCAGTACCTCATCTCGACGTCGGAGATCTCGCTCACCAACACGGTGCGCGACAGCATCCTCGAAGCCGACGCGCTGCCGGTGAAGCTGACCGCGCATTCCCCGTGCTTCCGCTCCGAAGCGGGCTCGTACGGGCGCGATACGCGCGGCCTGATCCGCCAGCATCAGTTCGACAAGGTCGAGATGGTGCAGATCGTGGCGCCCGAGCATTCGTACGCCGCGCTCGACGAGATGGTCGGCCAGGCGGAGACGATCTTGCAGAAGCTCGAACTGCCGTATCGCGTGATTACGCTGTGCACCGGCGACATGGGCTTTTCGGCGGCGAAGACGTTCGATCTGGAAGTGTGGCTGCCGGCGCAAAACACGTATCGCGAGATTTCGAGCTGCTCGAATACCGAGGCGTTCCAGGCGCGTCGCATGCAGGCGCGCTTCCGCAATGCGCAGGGCAAGCCGGAGTTCGTGCATACGTTGAACGGCTCGGGCCTGGCGGTCGGCCGCACGCTCGTCGCGGTGCTGGAGAACTTCCAGAATGCGGACGGCTCGGTGACGATTCCCACAGTGCTGCGTCCGTACATGCGCGGCGCGGAAAGAATCGAAGTTTCCGCGTCGGCCTGACGTTTATTTTCAAAAAGGGGCTTGGAAAGCGCGAAAGGGTTCGATATACTTTCGTTCTTCGTTGAGCAACGACCAGTTCACGAAGACCCGCAAGGGTAGACGGAGAGGTGGCAGAGTGGTCGAATGTACCTGACTCGAAATCAGGCGTACGGTTTTCCCGTACCGTGGGTTCGAATCCCACCCTCTCCGCCAAGACACAAAAACCCCGCAAGTCGAAAGGCTTGCGGGGTTTTGCTTTGGTGGCTCCGCTTCGTCGAGGCAGAGCGCGTCTTCAGGTCGTGCACCTCGCGATATCGAAGCGCAATTCGGGTTCGGGCACGCCGCCATCGTCGCTCGATGACTGCTGCACCTTCACGATCGATCCATAAGCCGAAGGCGTGAGCGTCACGAGCCACGCATTGGAGCCGACCAGCAACTCCGTCGAGCCCTGATCGCGTCGCGTCTGCGCGGACGGAATCATGCGTTGCAGACAACTCGATATATCCGACGCAGGCCGCGCCGACGAAACATGAATCACGGGTTTCGACGCACGCAGTTCGGGATCGCTCGTCGAACTGCAGGCGGCGAGGGTGGCGACGCCCGACAGCACGGCGCAAAGAGAAGCAGATCGATGCAGGTTCATAACACTCCGGCAGGTCAGAAGTCGCGCCACTAAAACACAAACGGTCGCTCATCACAAGATCGAACGACGACGGCGACGCACGCACAAACAACGCGCCCGAAGGCTCGAAATGCAGCGCCGATGCGCCTCCGCGAGCGGAGAGGCTGCGCGGGAGTGCTATCATCGGGCCCATTGTCCTCGCGCGCCGCCTGCGTCGAACATCGGCGAAAAGGCGCGCGCGAGGCGGCACGAACCCATTCGCATTGCTCAATGGCCATCACGCTCAAGACACCCGCCGACATCGAAAAGTTGCGCATCTCCGGCCGCATGGCCGCCGAAGTCCTCGCGATGATCGGCGAATACGTCCGCCCGGGCGTCACCACCGACGAACTCGACGCCATCTGCAATCGCTTCATCGTCAACGAACTGAAGGCCGTGCCCGCGAACGTCGGCTACATGGGCTTTCCGAAAACGATCTGCACGTCGGTGAATCACGTCGTATGCCACGGCATTCCGGGGGCGAAGGAACTGAAGGAAGGCGACATCATCAACATCGATGTCGCGATCATCAAGGACGGCTACTACGGCGACACGAGCCGCATGTACTACGCCGGCACACCGAGCGAGCAGGCGCGCCGCCTCACCGAAACCACCTACGAAGCGATGGTCGCCGGCATGCGCGAAGTGCGTCCCGGCGCGACGCTCGGCGACGTCGGCGCGGCGATTCAAAGCGTCGCGCATCGGGAAGGCTTCTCGGTGGTGCGCGAGTATTGCGGACACGGCATCGGCCGCGTGTATCACGAAGATCCGCAAGTGTTGCATTACGGTCAGCGTGGCGCGGGCCTGCGTCTGAAGCCGGGCCTCGTCTTCACGATCGAGCCGATGATCAACGCGGGCCGCGCCGGCACGCAGCAGTCGCGCGACGGCTGGACCGTGACGACGAAGGACCGCTCGTTGTCCGCGCAGTGGGAGCACATGGTCGCCGTGACCGACGACGGCTTCGAAGTGCTCACGCCGTGGCCGGATGGCACGGGCAGCTATGCAGCGCCATGAGCGCGCGTTCGCCATGCCGTGTGCGTTGTAAAGCACTTTCCCGGATTTAGGAATTGACGGGTTCGCCCGTTCGGTTGAAGCTATGCCGATGGCCCGAGCGCCGGACCGGCCGACAGAGCCGCACGCGTATCCCGCCTGAAAGCCAGAGAGAAATTGTCCGCATGAGCGCCCGCATGAGTCCCTCACTGACCGTCAGCCGCATCGCCGCGCAACAAGGTTCGGTCTTGCGCGAGCTTCGCACGGCATCGCTGCGCGAAGCGCCATACGCATTCGGCGAAACGCTGGAAGATGCGCTGCTCGTCGATCCGTCGTCGTTCGACGACACCGCGTCGCTGCATGCGAGTTCGCCCCGGCTCGCGACGTTTCTGCTCTACACCGAAGGCCATCCTTGCGGTCTCGTGCACGCGTACATCGAAGAGGCGCCGAACGAGCGCGCATTCGTGAGCGCGCTGTGGGTCGCGCCGGCCGTGCGGCATCTGCGTGGCGGCGAACTGCTCGTGAACGTCGCGTCGCGATGGCTCGCGCAGCAAGGCGTCGCAGAGGTGCATGCGTGGATATCCGAGGAGAACCGCACTGCGGTGCGCTTCTACGAGCGCCTCGGCTTCGGTCCCACCGGCGATCGTCGCGCGATGCCGTCTCACGAGCAAGAAGCCGAGTCGCTCTTCGTGCGCCACATGCATCCCGAAGAGGACGACTGAGGCGCCTCCGCTTCGGCTTCGTCTTCGCTTCACGCATGTTCGTCGTGCGCGTTCGTCGCACGCACTTCTCGTTTCCGATAGCTGAAATCGGTCCTAAAAATTATGGCCGTGTGCGACAACGCCTGTAAAATACGCAAAATTTTTGGCCGTTCTTATGTCGCTCAACAAAACGCCCTTCTTCGAACTGCGCAGCGGCTCCGTCGACACGCTTCTCTTCGTCGTCAAGACTCCCGACCTCGATGCCCTGCGCACTGAACTCACGCGGCGCTTCGAAGCGACTCCCGAATTTTTCGCAGGCGATGTCGTCGCCATCGACGTGCGCCGTCTCGCCGAAGGCGAACGTGTCGCGCTTGCCGATCTGGAAAAGGTGCTGAGAGACGTCCGCATGCGTCCGATCGGCATCGTCGCGCTGCCCGAGCAGACGTGGGCGATTCAATGGGCGAACGCGGGCGGCCTGCCTGTTCTCGAAGCACGTGACCGGCGCGGCGCGCCCAAGCCCTCCGTCGACGAAGCGAAGCCCAACACCGAAGCTGCCGCGGTGATCGAAGCCGCGGTCGCGAACACGCCGCCGCCGCCCGCGCTGCCGGCGCCGGCGACCATCATCGATCGTCCGCTGCGCTCGGGGCAGCAGGTCTATGCGAAGGGCGATCTCATCGTCCTCGGGCTCGTGTCGTACGGTGCCGAAGTGATCGCCGAAGGCAATATCCATATCTATGCGCCGTTGCGAGGCCGCGCGCTCGCGGGCGTGCACGGCAATCTCGACGCGCGCATCTTCTGCACCTGTCTCGAGCCGGAACTCATCTCCATCGCGGGCATCTATCGAACGACCGAGAACCCGCTGCCGGCCGACGTGCTCAGCAAGCCGGTGCAGATCTGGCTGAACGAAGAAAAACTGATGATCGAACCGCTGCGTCTGACCTGACGGGTTGCATCGATTCGCGCGCCCGATGCCCTTGGCGCGCGCTCGCAGGCAACGCAAGCGGACTTATTGACGAACACAAGGTACTTGTATGGCAAAAATCATTGTGGTGACCTCGGGAAAGGGCGGCGTCGGCAAGACGACCACCAGCGCGAGCTTCGCATCGGCGCTCGCATTGCGCGGCCACAAGACGGCCGTGATCGACTTCGACGTCGGTCTGCGCAATCTCGACCTCATCATGGGTTGCGAACGCCGCGTCGTGTACGACCTGATCAACGTCATCCAGGGCGAAGCGAATCTGCATCAGGCGCTCATCAAGGACAAGAAGTGCGAGAACCTCTACATCCTGCCGGCATCGCAAACGCGCGATAAAGACGCGCTGACTCTCGAAGGCGTCGAGAAGGTCATCAACGAGCTGATCAAGATGGACTTCGAGTACATCGTCTGCGATTCGCCGGCGGGCATCGAATCCGGCGCGCTGATGGCAATGCACTTCGCCGACGAAGCGCTCATCGTGACGAATCCGGAAGTGTCGTCCGTGCGCGATTCGGACCGCATTCTGGGCATTCTGTCGTCGAAGACCAAGCGCGCGATCGAAGGCAAGGAACCGGTCAAGGAACATCTGCTCATCACGCGCTACAACCCGAAGCGCGTAAGCGAGGGCGAAATGCTGTCGCTCTCCGACATCCAGGAAATCCTGCGCATCGATCTGATCGGCGTGATTCCGGAATCGGAAGCGGTGCTGCACGCATCGAACCAGGGTTTGCCGGCCGTGCATCTCGATGGCACGGATGTCGCGGAATCGTACAAGGACGTGGTGTCGCGATTCCTCGGCGAGGAAAAGGCGCTGCGCTTCACCGATTATCAGAAGCCCGGTTTGCTGCAACGCATCTTCGGCACCAAGTAAGGGGACGCAATGTCGATTCTTTCGTTTTTGCTGGGCGAGAAGAAGAAGTCCGCTACGGTCGCGAAGGAACGCTTGCAGTTGATCATTGCGCACGAGCGCGCGGGTGGCAAAGCCGCCGCCGATTATCTGCCGGCGTTGCAACGGGAACTGGTTGCCGTGATTTCGAAGTACGTGAAGATTTCCGATGACGATATTCGAGTCAGCCTCGAACGTCAGGACGATCTCGAAGTGCTGGAAGTGAAGATCGAAATTCCGCAGGCGTGATGCCGCGTGCGGCGCGTGCTTGCGCGCCGCGTTTATCGAAAGAGCCGGAATCTCGGGATTCTGGCTCTTTTGCTTGGCGCGTTATCGTTTGCGCGTGTCATTTCGACGCCGCCGATGCGCGGTCGATCAGCGTTTTCCGGGGCCAGAAAAAAGAACAGGCGCGAGGCTTTCGCCGGGCGCCCAAGAAACGCTCCCGCCATAAGCAGGAGCGGAGAGGAGATGAGAGCCGTGCGTTAGGTTCGACGAGCGATCCGACGAACGGCATTACCTGCTCAGAGTGCCCGCGCGGGGGAAAGTTCAACCGATTTGAAATTTTTCTGTAGGTCCGGCGTCTGATGCCGGCGCGCGCGGCTCAGGCGGTCAGCACTTCGAAGGCGAGCACGGCCAGGATCGCGCCGACATTCGCGATGACGGCTTCGACGAGCACGCCTCGCCATGTCGCCGGTCGGAACCTGATCGCGAGCAGCAACGCGGTCGAAAGCGCGATGGCGATCATCGCGACGAGATGAGCGCTCTCAACATGAATACGCATGCCCGGCCTCCTTCCGGTTCGCGGCACAAGTTTTCCGCGCATCGTTTTTGTCGAACTTCTTTCGAGTATAGGCAGCGGCATATTTACTGGAAAGCGGACAAAAAAGTCATTTTGCCGCCAGCTTGCCGACTGGCACCGAGTGCTAATTTAAATACTCGTTGATTAAGGGAATTTTCCTTTCGGAGCAGGTACAAACCGCGTATGTGCGCCAGCCCGTCCGGCGGCGCGCCGAAACCGCAGGTCCGTGGAGCATTCGCCAGATGACTTCCCCGACGACACGTTCTCTCGAAGTCGATTTCTTTCGAGGAATCGTGCTGCTCATTATCGCGGTCGACCATATAACGGGAAGCGTGCTATCGCGCTTTACGCTGCACCAGTATGCGTTTTGCGATTCCGCCGAAGTTTTCGTGTTTCTCGGAGGTTATGCGTCGGCGGCGGCTTATACGGCGCTTGCGACTCGCCGTAGCGATTCAGCCGCCCGCCGACGCTTTTTCAAACGCAGTTGGGAAATTTATCGCGCGTATCTGTTCACGGCGTTTCTGATGCTGGTCGGCGGCGCGATCCTGATGGCGCTTCAAGTCGACACGCCGATGGTCCAGTACACCGAGTGGCCGAACTTTCTCACGCGGCCGTTCGGCCTTGCGGTCGATATCGTGCTGTTGCGTCAGCAGCCGTATCTGTCGGCGGTTTTGCCGATGTATTCGGTGTTCGCGCTCGCAGTCCCGGCGATCGTGCCGCTCGCGCAGAAGAAACCCGTCATCGCCATTTTCGGCAGCCTGCTTGTGTGGCTCGCGGCCATGCCGCTGCTGCGCTTCCTGCCGGGCACATACGGCGAAGCGTGGTCGTTCAATCCGTTCGCGTGGCAGTTGATGTTCATGACCGGCGTGCTCGCGCGCGTGCAGCCGATCAGCGACGAATTCCACGCCGGCCGATTCGCGCGCTGGCTGACCGCCGGGGCGATCGCGTTGGCGCTGACCTTCGCGTTCGCCAAGCTCTTCCTCGAAACGCAGGCGCCGCCGGGATACATGAAGCAGAATCTCGCGACGCTGCGCATCGTGAGCTTCGCCGCCATCGCGTGGATCGTCGCGCGCGGCGTGTATGCGGGCTGGGTCGGCAAGCTCGCACGCAGGCTGCCGGGCGTCGTCACGATCGGCCAGCAGGGGCTCGTGTGCTTCATCGCGGGCACATGCGTGTCGCTCGTGCTCGATTCGGCGCTGCGCGCGATGGGCGTGCTCGGGCTCGGGCGGTATCCGTCGCACTGGATTCTGGGGCTGATCGCCGATGGCATCGCCATTGTCAGCCTGCTTGCGCTCGCGCGCTTCTGGGCGGATCGGAAGGCGGCGAAAGCGGCGCGTGCGAAGAGCGTCGAGCGGCCGGCGCCGCGTATGCCCGTCATCGAGGGCAGGCCGGTCCCGGCGCACGCCACGAACCGGCGCGATCGCTGAGCGCGCCGGTTTCTCTCGTGCTTACTCCAGCGTGATGTGGCGCGTCTCGCGCATACACAGCACGGCGATCAAACTCACCGCCGCAGCCGCCGACACATATCCGCCGACCCACGCGAGCCCGCCGCGATTGGCGAGCAATTGCGCGATGTACGGCGCCACCGATGCGCCCAGAATCCCGCCGAGGTTGTACGCGACGCCCGCGCCCGTGTAACGCACGTTGGTCGGGAAGAGCTCGGGCAGGAGCGCGCCCATCGGTGCGAACGTGACGCCCATCAGGAAGAGCTCGATCGTCAGGAAGAGCGCGACCTGGATTGTGTCGCCGCTGCCGAGGAGCGGAGCCATCGCGAAGCCGGAGAGGATCGCCAGCAGACAGCCGACGATCAGCACCGGCTTGCGTCCGAAACGGTCGCTCGCGATCGCGGAGATCGGCGTGGCGAGAGCCATGAACACCACGGCGAGGCACAGAAGGCCGAGGAAGGTCTCGCGCGCGAAATGCAGTTTGGCCACGCCGTACGACAGCGAAAACACCGTCGAGATATAGAAGAGCGTGTAGCAGACGACCATCGCGAACGCGCCGAGCAGCGTCGGCACGAGATGGCGCCCGAGCAGCGTCGCGACCGGCACCTTGACGCGTTCTTCGCGCTCGACGGCCGCGCGGAACGCCGGCGTTTCCGCGATCTTCAGGCGCACATACAGGCCGAGCGCGACCAGCACCGCGCTCACGATGAACGGCACGCGCCAGCCCCAGCTGCGGAATTGCTCATCGGAGAGCGAGAGCGCGAGACCGAAGAACAGACCGTTCGACGCGAGAAAGCCGATCGACGGCCCGAGCTGCGGAAACATGCCGAAGAGACCGCGTTTGCCCTTCGGTGCGTATTCGGTCGCGAGCAGCGCCGCGCCGCCCCATTCGCCGCCCAGCCCAATGCCTTGGCCGAACCGCAGGATGCACAGGAGGATCGGGGCCGCGCTGCCGATCGAATCGTAGCCGGGCACGAAGCCGATGAGCGTCGTCGAGAGGCCCATCACGAGCAGCGAGGCGACGAGCGTCGATTTGCGGCCGATGCGATCGCCGAAGTGTCCGAAGATGAACGAGCCGATAGGCCGCGCGAAGAACGCGATGCCGAAGGTGACGAACGCCGAGAGCGCCTGCGCGGCGGGCGAGTCGTGCGGAAAGAACACCGGTCCGATGACGAGCGCGGCGGCGGTCGCGTAGACATAGAAGTCGTAGAACTCGATCGCGGTGCCGATGAAGCTCGCGAAAATCACGCGGGAAGCGCTTTGGGATCCGTCGCCGGGCTTTGCGGCGGAAAGCGAGGGTGAGGCCATGTTGTCTCCGTTGTCGTGTTGCCTTGGTGCGAAGCATTGTCGCGCGCATCGCCGGGCAAGAGCGATCGGAATGACGAACGATGTCGTCGTCCGGCGCGCGTCAGCTTTTTGTAGGGATTGCGATGCAATGGCGGGAAAGCCAGGGTTGGACGGCGCGTGAGTGGCGCGCGGTGTCGCGGCGCAGTTCGGCTGCGCTCGGGCGCTGCGCCGGACGCGCGGGGTGAGCGCGAGGCGCAGGCCACGCCGGAAGCGGGTCCGGCCGGGGTGCAAAAAATTATAACGAGCGTGCCGGCGGAGCGCCAATCAATCGATGGTCGTGGCTTGCGGCGAATGGGACGTCTGTAGCTGGAACTGGCCGTTGTCGTTGAACATCCAGCCTTCGAAAAGCTCCAGTTGGCCGTTGCCGTTCAAAAGGCGCGCGGGCGGCGCGGGCAGCGGCGATGCGCGGCGCAGCGAGGCGAGCGCGGTCGCTTCGGCTTCGTCATCGCCGTTGGTGCGATACACCGACGATTCGACGAGCCGCCCGCCGCGATCCACCGTAAACGACACGAGCACGAACGAGCGCAGCATCGCTTGCGGCGTGCCCTTCAGCACGAGCGACGGATTGCGCTCGAAGATGCGCTGCGCGATGCGCGCCTTGTACTCGTCGAGCGTTTGACCGGAGACGGCCGGCGCGGGCGGGCGCGCAGCCACGACGCTGGGGGGCGGGGTGATCGTGCAGGCGCTCATCGCCGACGCAAGGACGAGCGCAGCGGCGGTACGGCGAAAACGTGACGCGGACATCGCAACAATGGCGGGATGGCGTTACTTAAATGGTAGTCGCTGCAAAGGCCGTCAGCGAACCGAATTCGTGCGCCCGGACGCATTCAGGCGCGCGTTTTGCTGCCGATGCTTTCATTCGAAAGCACTTTAAGGAGGGCGCCATGAACAGCGAGACCAACCGTCCGGAAGACGGAAAGACGGCCGAGCACAGCGACAACGAGAAAAGCAAGCTGCCCGAGCGCGATGACGACAACCGCAAGCAAGGTCCGAACGACAGGCCGGGCAAGCAGTCGGGTGAGGGCGAGGCGCCGGTCGGCTGAGTCGTGCATGGCGTGTGCGGTATCGGCGGCGCGGTGCTAATGTGGAAAGGGGATGTCCCCGGATTTCGGGAGAATGCCATGACACGCAAGAACGATCCTGCACCGTCGGGCGCGCCCGCAAGGAAGCAGCAACCGGCTTCCGCGGCGCATTCGAAGAGCGAATCGCAACGCGCCGCGCCCAAACAGGACGCTGCGAAGGCGGAGCCGGTTCCGCACGTCCGGCCGCCCGTCAGATCCGATGACAATTGAGCGTTCGGTTTCGATTATTCGGTGTAGGGCTTGACGAGTTCGGCGCAGCGCATCGGCGCGGCAGATCTGACCGCGCCGGTTTCGGCCGCGCGCGTTTCCACGCAGCGGTAGAGGCTATTGTTTTTCTGAAGCACGTAGGTGTCTTCGGGAAGGCCGGAGTTGCGCGCGGCCACGCTCGTCACCGCGACGATCCCATATCCGTTTTGAATCAGGTCGAAGAGCGTTGTTTCGGTCGCGCGCCATTGCGCGTTTGGCTGAGGCTGGGCATGCGCCGACAGGCTCACGGCGGCGATGCAGCCGACGAGGATGGGCATGATGCGGCCTGACTTCATGGGCGACTCTCCGCGTTGTGATCGATGAGGCGGTTAGATGGCGTTATGGCCGTAGTGTTCACGTCGATTGTTTCTCGGGGCGTGGCATCGGACGAAAAAAAGCCTCGCGAGTGCGAGGCCCAAGTCCAACCTTTCCCATTGAAGACCTCCTTCGAATCGAGCATGGGGGGAACTCGGAAGGAGGCAGAAGGGAAGATACGTGGCTCCGGAGACGTCGGATAGGCGTTTTGTCTGAAATTGATGGTTCAGGATAGCGAAGCAACGGCCAGCTTGGCGCGTTCGAGCGCGTCGCGAAAACGGAGCGGCAAAAGACAAAGCCCCGTAAGCGTTTGAACTTACGAGGCTTGATTTGATCTGGCGGAGGCGGTGAGATTCGAACTCACGGAAGGATCGCTCCTTCGCCGGTTTTCAAGACCGGTGCCTTAAACCGCTCGGCCACACCTCCAGCAAGGCGCGTATTGTAGCGCAACTCGCAGCCGCGCAGGAACGCTCATCCTTCGAGCGATTTCGTCGCCTTGAGCGCGGGAAAAAGGCGCATCCACAACAGCGCGACGACAATCGTGCCGATTCCGCCGATCAGCACCGCCGGCACCGCGCCGAGCAGTCCCGCCGTCATCCCCGATTCGAACTCGCCGAGCTGATTCGACGTGCCGATGAACAGCGAATTGATCGCGCCGACGCGTCCGCGCATTTCGTCGGGCGTCTGCAACTGCACGAGCGACATCCGCACGACGACGCTGATCACATCCGACGCGCCCAGCGCCGCCAGCGCAATCAGCGACACGTAGATATTGCGCGACAGTCCGAAGACGATCGTCGCGATTCCGAACGCGATCACCCCGCCGAACAGCGCATTGCCCGCGCGCTGCCGCAGCGGAAAATGCGCGAGCCAGATCGATCCGGCCAGCGCGCCGGCCGCGGGCGCCGCGCGCAGAACGCCGAGTCCCCACGGTCCGGTATGCAGGATGTCGCGCGCGTAGACCGGCAGGAGCGCGGTCGCTCCGCCGAGCAACACGGCGAAAAGATCGAGCGACAGCGCGCCCAGAATCACCGGCTTGCTGCGAATGAAACCGATACCCGAAAAGAGCGCTTCGAACGAGAGCGGCGCGCGCATACGCACGGCTTCGTCGATTCTGATCGCGGCCACGGCGCACGCCGCGACGAGAAACGCGACGCTCACCGCGCCGTACACGGTCAGCGCGCCGAACCCGTAGAGCACGCCGCCCATCGCGGGACCCAGGATCTGCGCCGTCTGATTCGCCGACGTCGACCACGCGCTCGCATGCTGCAACTGATTGCGGGCGACGAGATTGGGCAAGAGCGCGGCCATCGACGGCGATTCGAACGCGCGCGCCGCACCCGTCACGGCGGCGATCGCGTAGATCGGCGCGACATCGTGCCAGCCGTGCCACGCGCCGAGACACAGCACGAGCGCGGCGATGCCCTCGATCGACTGGCACACGTACGCGATCACGCGTCTGTCGTAACGGTCCGCAACGTGCCCGACGACGAGCGTCAGCACGAACATCGGCAGGAATTGCGCGAGGCCGACGAGACCGAGCGCGTAGGCGCTATGCGTGATCGAATAAACCTGCCATCCGATCGCGACCGACATCATCTGAAACGCCACCGACGACATCACGCGAGCGCTCCAGAAAAGCGCGAACGGGCGATGCCGCATCACCGAGTTCGGCGCCATCGTCGGCGCGCTCAATTGTGCGGATCCTTCAAGAACAGTTCCTGGAGATCGTTGAGAAAGCGTTGGCCGAGTTCGGTCGGCGCAATGCGTTCGATGTCGCGCGTGATGAGCCCGCGTTGTTCCGCTTCGGCGAGCGCCGGCTCGATCGCGGACAGCGCCAGTCCCGTGCGCTCGACGAACGAATGCACCGGAAAGCCTTCGACGAGCCTAAGCGTGTTCAGCATGAACTCGAACGGCAGATCGCGCGGACCGACTTCGCGTTCTTCCTGGATCGCGGTTTCGGCCGGCGAAAGCGCGTGATCCATATAGCTCGAAGGATGCTTGAAGCGCGCCTGACGCAGAATCTTGGACGGAAACGACAGCTTCGTATGCGCGCCCGCGCCGATGCCGAGGTAATCGCCGAAGCGCCAGTAGTTCAGGTTATGCCTGCTCTGACGGTGCGGCTTCGCATACGCCGACACTTCGTAGCGCGCGTAACCGGCCTCGCGCGTGCGCTCGTGGATCCAGTCCTGCATGTCGGCGGAAGCGTCGTCGTCGGGGAGCGCGGGCGGGTATTTGGCGAAGACCGTGTTCGGCTCCATCGTCAGGTGATACAGCGACAGATGCGGCGGCGCGAACGAGATGGCCGTCTCGATATCGTGCTTGCACTCGTCGAGCGATTGCTGCGGCAGCGCGAACATCAGATCGAGATTGAAGTTGTCGAAGTGCTTCGCGGCGATCTCGACGGCTTTTTTCGCCTGCATCGCATCGTGAATGCGGCCGAGCGCCTTCAGATGCGCCTCGTTGAAACTCTGAATGCCGATCGACAAACGATTCACGCCGCTCGCGCGAAACGACGCGAACTTGGCCGCCTCGAACGTGCCGGGATTGGCTTCGAGCGTGATTTCGGCGTCGGCATCGATGGGCAGCAGCGCGCGCGCATCGGAGAGAAGGCGGTCCAGCCCTTTCGCCGATAACAGCGATGGCGTGCCGCCGCCGATGAAAATCGTATGCACCTGCCGTCCCCACACGAGCGGCAGCGCGCTTTCGAGATCGGCGCGCAGGGCATCGAGATAACGTTCTTCGGGAAACGTGTCGTCCTTCCACTCGTGCGAGTTGAAGTCGCAGTACGGACACTTGCGCACGCACCACGGGAAATGCACGTACAGCGAAAGCGGCGGCAGCGACGTCAGCCGGATGCTTCCCGGCGACGTGAACGCCTGCACGATGTTGATCGTCTTCGGTCCGGCGCTCACGCAAGTTCCTTCAGTCGTTGCAGCAACTCGCGCAACGCGAGCGCGCGATGGCTGAGCGCGTTCTTGCGCGCGGGATCGAGTTCGGCGGCGGTCGCATCGAGCGTCGGCAGGAAGAAGTGCGGATCGTAGCCGAAGCCATTTGCGCCGCGCGGCGCATCGATCACTTCGCCATGCCAGCGGCCTTCCGCGATGAGCGGCTCGGGATCGTCCGCGTGACGCACGAGCACGAGCACGCAGAAGTAGTAAGCGCGGCGATCCGTGTGCTGAGCGAGGTCGGCGACGAGCTTCGCGTTGTTCGCGGCATCGCTTTTGGCGCCGCCGCTCATCGACGCATAGCGCGCCGAATACACGCCCGGCGCGCCGTTGAGCGCGCGCACGCAAAGGCCGGAATCGTCGGCGAGCGCGGGCAGGCCGGTGAACGTCGCGGCGTGCCGCGCCTTCGCCAGCGCGTTCTCGACGAAGGTCGGGTGCGGTTCGGGCGCTTCGGGCACGCCGAGTTCGCCCTGCGCGATCAGTTCGATGCCCGCCGCATCCAGCAGCGATGCGAATTCGCGCAGCTTGCCCGCATTGTTCGATGCGAGCACGACGCGCCCAAGACCATTGACGTCACACACCGCGAATCCCCAGTGCTTCCTTCTGCTTCAGGATCAGCGCCTTGATGCCGCTGTCGGCGAGCGCGATCAGCTCGTTCATCTCGTCGCGCGTGAAGGGCGCGCCTTCCGCCGTGCCCTGCACTTCGACGAAGCCGCCCGCGCCCGTCATCACGACGTTCATGTCGGTATCGCATTGCGAGTCTTCGTCGTAGTCGAGATCGAGCACGGGCGAGCCTGCGAAGATGCCGACCGAAATCGCCGCGACGAAATCCTTCACCGGCGACTTCGCGATCCTGCCCGACGCGAGCAGTTTGCCGACCGCATCGTGCGCGGCGACGAACGCGCCCGTGATGCTCGCCGTGCGCGTGCCGCCATCGGCCTGAATGACGTCGCAATCGATATGCAGCGTGCGCGCGCCGAGCGCGTCCAGATCGAACACCGAGCGCAATGCGCGGCCGATCAGCCGCTGAATCTCCTGCGTGCGGCCCGTCTGCTTGCCGCGCGCGGCTTCGCGGTCGCTGCGCGTGTGCGTCGCGCGCGGCAGCATGCCGTATTCCGCGGTGAGCCAGCCTTGCTCCCGGCCGCGCAGAAACTCGGGCACGCGCTCGGCGATGCTCGCCGTGCAGATCACCTTGGTATCGCCGAATTCGACGAGCACCGAGCCTTCCGCGTGCTTCGTGTAATGCCGCGTGATGCGTACGTCGCGCAGCTGATTCGCGCGGCGGCCGCTCGGACGCGGGGGAGAAGGCTTGAGCAGGGGAGAGTCGGTCATGGATGTCGGAAGAAGAGTGTGGAACCAGCAAACTTAGCGATTTTATCGTCATTCACTTTCAGGCGTTGCGCGTGCGCCATGCGCGCCGGTCCGCCGTCCGGGCGGCTTTCGCGGCAAAAATGGGATAATGCGGGTTCCTCGCCCGGCGGCCCAACGCAGGCCACTCACAGGCACTTTCGACAGCGCCGGGCGTTTCGTATCGAATGGGTCTTCGCAACGAAGGCTCTCTATCGCGAGACGTACCATGATCTACAGCATGACAGGCTATGCCAGCGCGACGCGCGAAGTCGTCGCGGATGGCGCGGGACCCGATGGCGCGGGCGGTTCGGGCGTCGGTGTATCGGTGGAATTGCGCACGGTGAATTCGCGCTTTCTCGACCTGAACTTCCGCATGCCCGAAGACGTGCGCGCGACCGAGCCGCAATTGCGCGAAATGCTGATGACCAAGCTCTCGCGCGGCAAGGTCGATATCCGCATCAACCTGAATCGCGTCGAGCAGACGGCAAACGCGGGCGCGCTCAATCGCGACGCGCTCACGCAGCTCGCCGCGCTCGAACGCGCCGTGCTCGATATCTTCCCCGACGCCGAGCGCATGCGTACCGGCGAAATCCTGCGCTGGCCCGGCGTGCTCGCGGAAAGCTCGGTGTCGCAGGAAACGTTGCGTGAGGCCGTGCTCGCGTGCGGCAAGCAGGCGATCGCCGATCTCATCGAAGTGCGGGCGCGCGAAGGCGCGGCGCTCGGCAAAGTGCTGATCGACAACGTGACGGAGATGGAAACGATCGTCGCGCGCATCACGCCGCTCGTGCCGGAACTCATCGCGAAGCATCAGCAGAAAATTGTCGAGCGGCTGCAGGACGCGCTCGGCATCGCGACGACCGAAGGCGGCGGCGCGGTCACGACGAGCGTGCCGCGCGAGGAAATCGCCGAGCGTATCCGCCAGGAAGTGACGATGTACGGCATTCGCATCGACATCGCGGAAGAATTGCAGCGTCTCACCGCGCATCTGAACGAAACGCGCCATGTGCTGCAAAAGGGCGGCAAGGTCGGCAAGCGTCTCGACTTCATGATGCAGGAGCTCAACCGCGAAGCGAACACGCTCGGCTCGAAGGCCGCCGCGAAAGAACTCGCCGACGCATCGATGACGCTGAAACTGCTCATCGAGCAGATGCGCGAGCAAGTACAGAATCTGGAGTAACGCAACATCATGCCGAATACCACGCATCGCTCGCACAGCCATTACACGGGCATCTATCCGGGCAACCTGTTCATGGTCGTAGCGCCCTCGGGCGCGGGCAAGTCCACGCTCGTGAACGCGCTGCTCGCCGAGGACAAGGACATTCTGCTGTCGGTTTCGTACACGACGCGCGAGGCGCGCTCGAAGGAAACCAATGGCGTGCAGTATCACTTCGTGTCCGTCGATGAATTCATGGAGCGGCGCGACAAGGGCGAGTTTCTCGAAAGCGCCGAAGTGCACGGCAACTACTACGCGACATCGAAGCTGTGGATCGCGGAGCAGATGAAGCAGGGCCATGACGTGCTGCTGGAAATCGACTGGCAGGGCGCGCAGCAGGTGAAGAAGCAGTTCCGCAATGCGGTGGAGATTTTCATTCTGCCGCCGTCGCTCGATGCGCTCGAAGACCGCCTCAAGAAACGTGGCCAGGATTCCGAAAAAGTGATCGTGCGGCGTCTGCTCGCGGCCGGCAGCGAGATGGCGCATGCATCGGAAGCGGAGTATGTCGTCATCAACGAGAACTTCGATCGCGCGCTTAACGAACTGCGCTGTCTCGTCGCCGCGACGCGCCTGCGCTTCACGTCGCAATACGCACGCAACACGCAGCTTTTCGTGGACCTCGGCATCCACTCCACGCCGCAAGCGTGACGCATTGCAGTGGCCGGGTCGATCGGTCACATAAGGTAGAATAAAACCCATATTCCGAAGGAAACAAACATGGCCCGCATCACTGTCGAAGACTGCCTGAAACAAATCCCGAATCGCTTCGAGCTCGCGCTTGCGGCAACGTATCGCGCGCGCCAGCTCGCACAAGGCCACACGCCGAAGATCGAAAGCCGCGACAAGCCGACCGTCGTCGCGCTGCGCGAGATCGCCGCGGGCCAGGTTGGCATCGAAATGTTGAAGAAGGTGCCCGTCTAAGGGCCGCAGTTCCACACGGTTTCATTTTTTGCAACCGACAACCCAGCGCGTCACGTCACCACGGAGGGGAAGATGAGTCAGACACCGTTGCCCATCTCCACCGCCGTGGATCCCGATATCGAAGTCGACGCCGACTCGATGCTCGATGCCGAAAAGCCGCACGCGGCGCGCAAGTACATCGACGCGGTTCTCGAACAATCCTTCCGCCATCTGTTCGGGCCGACCGCCACGCCGGAGCAGCCGCGCAAGCACGACGTCGTTTCCATCGCGAAACTCACGAACGCGCTCGCGAGCTACATCACTCCGGAAGAGATCAAGGAAGTCAAGGCGGCTTTCCACTTCAGCGACGAAGCGCACCTCGGCCAGTATCGGCAGAGCGGCGAGCCGTACATCACGCATCCGGTCGCGGTCGCGGAAATTTGCGCGGGCTGGAAGCTCGATGCGCAATCGATCATGGCGGCGCTGCTGCATGACGTGATCGAAGACCAGGGCGTGACCAAGACCGAAATCGCGGAGCGCTTCGGGGCCAAGGTCGCGGAACTGGTCGACGGCTTGTCCAAGCTGGACAAGATGGAATTCCGTAATCGCGAGGAAGCGCAGGCGGAAAACTTCCGCAAGATGCTGCTCGCGATGGCGCGCGACGTGCGCGTCATTCTCGTCAAGCTCGCGGACCGGCTGCACAACATGCGCACGCTCGGCGCGGTGCCGCCGGAAAAGCGCAGGCGCGTCGCGCGCGAGACGCTGGATATCTATGCGCCGATCGCGCATCGGCTCGGTCTGAACAATACGTATCGCGAGTTGCAGGATCTGTCGTTCGCGAACTTCAATCCGAATCGTTACGCGACGCTCGAAAAAGCGGTGAAAGCAGCGCGCGGCAACCGGCGCGAAGTGGTCGGCAAGATTCTCGAAGCGGTGCAGCGCACCATCGCGGATGCGAAGATCAACGCGGAAGTCACCGGCCGCGAAAAAACGATCTACAGCATCTACAAGAAGATGCGCGACAAGCAGTTGTCGTTCTCGCAGGTGCTCGATGTGTACGGCTTTCGGGTCGTCGTCGAGGGCGCGCTCGAATGCTATACGTGCATCGGCGCGCTGCATGCGCTCTACAAGCCCGTGCCGGGCAAATTCAAGGACTACATCGCCATTCCGAAGGTGAACGGCTATCAATCCTTGCACACGACGCTGGTCGGCCCGTTCGGCGCGCCGATCGAGTTCCAGATCCGCACGCGCAAGATGCACGAGATCGCCGAGGCGGGCGTCGCGGCGCATTGGCTTTACAAGAACGGCGGCGCCGATCTGAACGACGTGCAGAAGCGCGCGCATCAATGGCTCAAGTCGCTGCTGGACATTCAAAGCGAGGCGGGCGACTCGAGCGAGTTCCTCGAACACGTCAAGATCGACCTGTTCCCGGACGCCGTCTACGTGTTCACGCCGAAGTCGAAGATCATGCCGCTGCCGCGCGGCGCGACGGCGCTCGACTTCGCGTATTCGATTCACAGCGACCTGGGCAACCAGTGCGTCGCGGTGAAGATCAACAACGAACTGCTGCCGCTTCGCACGGAGTTGAAGAGCGGTGACATCGTCGAGGTGATCACCGCACCGTACTCGAAGCCGAATCCCGCGTGGCTCGGCTTCGTGCGCACCGGCAAGGCGCGCTCGGCCATCCGTCACTATCTGAAGACGATGCGACTGAACGAGTCGGTCCAGTTGGGCGAGCGGCTCGTCGATCAGAGTCTCAAGGGTTACGGTCTCGCGCTATCCGACGTCACGCCGGAAGTATGGGAAAAGCTCGTGCTTTGGACCGGCAACAAGACGCGTCAGGAAATCTTCGCCGATATCGGTCTCGGCCGGCGCGTGGCGGCGGTCATGGCCAAGCGCATCGAGGTGCTGATGAACGGCATCGCCGATGACGAAGATCACCCGCATCGCGAGCATCACAACACGAATACCGCGCCGCCGGTCGTCATCACGGGTACGGAAGGCATGTCGGTGCAGTTATCACCGTGCTGCCGGCCGATTCCGGGCGACGACATCATGGGCTATATCGGCATCGGACTCGGCATGGCCATCCATACGACCGAATGCCGCGTGGCGCAGCGCATCCATCGGCGCGATCCGGGTCGCTGGATCGACGTCGCGTGGGCGCCGCAGCCGGGCCGTCTCTTCGACGTCGCCGTCAAGGTGCTCGTGAAGAACACGAAGGGCGTGTTCGCGCGCGTCGCGGCGGACATCACGTCGGCGGACGCGAACATCGTGCATATCGCGATGGACGAAGACGTGTCGCAGGAAGCGAAGCTGCTGCGCTTCGTGATCCAGGTGAGCGACCGCGTGCATCTGGCGAACGTCATGCGCCGCGTGCGCACCAATCCGGACGTGATGCGCATCGCGCGCGAGCGTCCGAGCGACGAACCGCATCACCGCAATCAGGACGGCGGCATGCGCATCGACCGCGAGCGCGCCGACTACTGACGCGGCGCGGGTATGCGGCGTGCATGCCTGTCGTCGTTCGACGAACAGGAGAGAGCGCCGTAATGAACACATCCGATCTCGAAGGCGCCACGCTCGACTATTGGGTCGCGCGCGGGCTGCACGAATTCATCCGGGAAATCCACTTCACCGATAGCGGCGAGACGCTGTCCATTCGCGGCAACGATCGCGGCAAGCCCTGGGACGGGCGTTTCCTGCCATCGACGTCATGGGACGCAGCGGCCGTGGTTCTGGAGCGCGCCTGCAAGCTCGAGATGCACGATCACGGGCGCGGGGAAGTGGTCTGCATCGTCACGTTCGGCAAGGACGGCAAACCCGTGGAAGGGCGCGGCGCGTCGCTACGCATCGCCTTGCTGCGGGCGTTCGTGCGGCATGCTTTCGGCGATGCCGTCGACGACGAATTCCCGCGCCGTTCTCAGACGCTGCTCGGCGCGCGGGCTGAGGCGATCGGGGAGTCGAGCGCGGTGGCTTCGGTGGAGGATGTGCCGAGGCCGGACCTGGGTATCGGCGATATCGGCTCGGTGCCGCGACAGTAGTTTGCGCGCTACGGTCGGGACAAACAAAAAGGGCCTTCCGTATGGAAGGCCCTTCGAAAGATGGCGCGGCTGGCAGGATTCGAACCCACGACCCCTTGGTTCGTAGCCAAGTACTCTATCCAACTGAGCTACAGCCGCACGCAAAAC
Organism: Caballeronia sp. ATUFL_F2_KS9A; assembly: GCF_023630765.1. NCBI lineage: Bacteria > Pseudomonadati > Pseudomonadota > Betaproteobacteria > Burkholderiales > Burkholderiaceae > Caballeronia > Caballeronia sp. ATUFL_F2_KS9A. Next base: position 192,779 of record NZ_JALQEK010000002.1, read on the forward strand.
GGTACAACACTATGTTACTTCAACGCGCTAATGGTTAAGCGCTTGATGACCTCGTTAGAGCGAGAACATCCGAAAAGTTGGCGCGGCTGGCAGGATTCGAACCCACGACCCCTTGGTTCGTAGCCAAGTACTCTATCCAACTGAGCTACAGCCGCACGCAGAAGCGGAATTATAGCCAAGCCTATTCTGAAAAGGAAGGGGTTTTGCCCAGAATTTCGAATTTTCGGTCGATGCGCCTCCGACGAAAGATGGCCTCGACGTGGTAAGTTGATGTTTCGAAAGCAAGTACATTCCGGAATTCGACATCAATCGGCAACGAGCGGCATCATGAACAAGGCATTTGTCAAAGAGTCGGACGACACCGACGACGACCTCGAACTCGGCCAGCCCGACGTCCCGGCGGGCACGAAGAACTACATCACGCCTCAAGGCCATCAGCGGCTGCGTGACGAGTTGCTGCAGCTTCTCGATACGGAGCGCCCGGAAGTCGTCAGGCTCGTTTCGTGGGCCGCTTCGAACGGCGATCGCTCGGAGAACGGCGACTACATCTACGGCAAGCGGCGGCTGCGCGAGATCGACCGGCGCATCCGCTTCCTGGGCAAGCGCCTGGATCTCGCGGAAGTGGTGGACAGCAGCAAGCAGGAGAATGTCGATCAGGTGTTCTTCGGCGCGACGGTGGACTACGCGGGCGACGACGGCGACGTGAAGACGGTGACGATCGTCGGCGTCGACGAAGTCGATCTGGATCGCGGCTACGTGAGCTGGATCTCGCCGGTCGCGCGCGCGCTGCTAAAGGCGAAGATCGGCGATACGGTGCCGTTGCACACGCCTGCAGGCATTCAGCAGATCGACATCCTGGACGTCCGATATCCACGCTGAAGCGACGCGCAACGACGAAAAAAAAGCCGCTCCGAAGAGCGGCTTTTCTACAGCGGGACTGCTTGTGAAGCTTAGAAGCGGTGACGCATGCCGACCGTCGCCGAAACCTGGTTGCCGTTCGACGACATACCAACGCCGTTGATCACCGCGCCGACCGGCAGGCCGTCCTGGTCGGTCATGTGCTGGTATTCGCCTTGCAGGTACACGTCGGTGCGCTTCGACAGCGCATACGCCGTTTGCAGGCTGAACTGGTGGAACTTCGGCTTTTCGCCTTCGATACGGCTATCCGTGTACGTGTACGCACCTGCGATCGACAGAGCCGGCGTCAGGTTGTAGCGGCCGTTCACTTCGTAGTTCGTGAAGCGCATGCTGTCGCCGTTCAGCGCGATGTTGCCAGCGCCTTGCGAGCCGACGTTCGTCAGCTGCGTCGCGTTGTCGAGCATCGTCTGCGTGAACACGAAGCCGACGGTTGCCGGGCCGAACGCGTAGTTGATGCCGCCGCCGAAGATGCGCTGACGCGAAGCGACGAAAGGCGTGTTGTCGGTCGTGACCGCACCGGCCGTGTTGTTCGTCGGCGAGCCGACGTTGTTCAGTTGCATGTACGCTGCAGCAACGTTCAACGGGCCGTAGTTGTACGACGCGCCGACGCTGTACGCACGGTTATCCGCGAAACCGCCGGCTTCGTTCGAGAAGCCGTACATCGCGCCCATCTTGAAGCCAGCGTAGTTCGCGCTCGTGTACTTGACCGAGTTGTTGACGCGGAACGTGTTGTCGAGGTTGTCGTTGTCGAACGGGTGAGCGAACTGCGTGCCGCCGTATTGCGTGCCCGTCAGAGCCAGAGGCCCGAGGAAGTCGACCACGGAGTCATATTGACGGCCGAGCGTGATCGAGCCGAACTGGTTGCTCGACAGACCGACGAACGCCTGACGGCCGAACTCACGACCGCCCTGGCCGTTCGTGCCGTTCATGATGTTGAAGCCGTTTTCCAACGTGAAGATCGCCTTCAGGCCGCCACCGAGGTCTTCCGAACCACGCAGGCCCCAACGGCTGCCGTTGACCGAACCGCTCGTCGCCTTCCAGTTGCTGTGGCCTTGCTGGTTGTTCGTGTAGGTGATGCCCGCATCGATCAGGCCGTACAGCGTGACGCTGCTTTGCGCATGGGCGGCGGTAGCAAAAACGCCCGACAGGGCGGCGACCATGAGAGTCTTTTTCATCTTTGTAACTCCGAGAGCAGATAGGGCCGGGGACCCAGGCTTTGAGGAAACCTCGCTCCGGCGCGCTGCGAGAGGCGCGGGCGGAGGAGCAATGGATCGGCGTCACCGACACATTTGTTTCCGGACCAGACGAAGTGTAAAGACGGTGTTACAGCGCAAGGCGTTCCAATTTCCACAATAAATCATTGTGGATGCGGCAATGATCGATGGAACGCGTATTTTTGTTTATATACAAGGGTTTATCCGCGAATAAAGTCGTAAGACATGCGGTGTCAACCAAATGACGTTGCGCATGCGCGACACGATTGCCGCAAGAAAACAACGGGAAACTTCTGGAAATTCGATTGTTGAGATATTTGAAACAGAAGTTTGCTGCTTTTGCGGGTAATGAATGCGGGCCGCATCGATATACTGTCGTCTCTGCTTTCCGAAGCAGACTTTTTCGTTGACGGAAAAAGATCTCCAAACTTTGTCAGCGCGACTTCCCGGTCGCGCTTTTTTTTGCCCGGAGCCTTGTGGGACTTGGGTTCGCGTCCGCGGCGCGGAAGCTTTTAAGCGGCCGCGGCGCGCAGTAAGGAAGACGCGACGAGCGTTTGGCATCATCGCTCGAATCGGTCGAGCGGAATCATCGCCGATTTGTTTCATTACATTTAAGTTGCGACTTAGTTTGCAGGCCGGTTAATGTCGGAGAATCGGGCAAGACGAAAGGCGCTGACGATTAATATAATGCTCTGTGCAGCCCGGAGGCACTAAAGTCTTAATATCGTTCGGTATAGGAGAAGCCGCGTTGCGTCGCTGTTCTTTTTCGCCGATAAACCGTGCTTGCGCTATTTTCATTTAATGCGGACCGATTAACTAAGCGAGAAAACGGTCAGCGCCCTAAATGGACGCTGGCGGGCGGCAGCCACGGGCGAGCGCGGCGCAACGGCCCTCGCCCAAGCCTCGCAAGGTTCGCCTTCCTGCGGCTCAGCGAGCCGCGACGGCCGCAAACTCGTATCCTTGATAATCCGGAAATGCTTTTAAGGGTTATCCGCCATTGCGATGCGTTAAATTCAGCATCGGCTTAATGGGAAACTATCAAAATGGTGTGGTTTTAACTGAAGCAAAAACTAGCCAAAAAAGCCGACTCGTCCCGCCCACCGACTGTTCCGGTAAAAGTCCGCCGCTTCCGGCTGCGTTAGAATGGGCAATCCAGCATTCGCTCCATCCAAGGCGCATCCCGCCGTCTCTCGCCGTTCACGATGCATCCCGATCCGTCCGCAAGCTACGCTTATCCCTCCGAACCCATCGTCTTCGTCGATCTCGAAACGACCGGCGGCACATTCGGCGTGGACCGAATCACCGAGATCGGCGTTGTCGAAGTCGGGCCGGCGGGCGTGTCGCAGTGGACATCGCTCGTCAATCCGCAGCGGCCGATTCCTTCGTTCGTGCAACAGTTGACGGGCATCACCGATGCAATGGTGCGCGAGGCTCCGACGTTCGAGCAGCTGGCGTCCGGCTTGCTCGACCGCATGAAGGGCCGCCTTTTCATCGCGCACAACGCACACTTCGACCACAGCTTTCTGAAGGACGAATTCCGGCGCGTGGACCTTCGCTTCGCGCCCGACGTGCTGTGCACGGTACAGCTTTCCCGCGCCGTTTATCCGGCGGAAAGCCGTCACGGTCTCGATGCGCTCGTCGCGCGCCACGCGCTCGTGCCGGCGGCGCGGCATCGTGCGCTCGCCGATGCCGATTTGCTGTGGCAATTCTGGCAGCACCTGCATCGCGCGCATGCGCCGGATGTGATGCGCACGCATCTCGAACGCGTGACGCGCCGGTTCCAGCTCGCCGCGCACATCGACGAGGACACGATCGAGCAGATCGTTTCGGGCTGCGGCGTCTACATGTTTTATGGCGACGACGACGCGCCGCTCTACGCTGGCCGCAGCGTGCGCTTGCGTCAGCGTGTGCGTTCGCATCTCGTCGGCCCGCGGCGCTCGGCGAAGGATCTGCGTCTCGCCGCGCTGGTGCGTCGTCTCGAATGGAAGGCGACGGGCGGCGAAATCGGGGCATTGCTGGCCGAGGCGCAATGGATCGCGAGCGCGCGTCCAGCGCACAACCGCGCGCCGAAGTCGCGTTCCGGCGACGTTCGCGGCGCGCCTTGGCCGTATGCGGGTGCTATCGCGATCGAAGAGTGCGATGCGGCATCGGGGCAACGCGCGTGGCATGTCATCGACAACTGGCGCTATCTCGGCACGGCCGGCACGCTCGAGGAAGCCGGCGCGCTGCGCGCAAGCGCGGATTCTCCCGCGTTCGAGCTGTCCACTTATCGAATTCTGAGCGAGCGTCTCGCGCGCGGTCTCGTCGCGACACCGCTTGTCGCCGCAACGCTCGCGTCCGCCATCTGACGCGCCGTCACCCGACCGCGCCCACGCCGCCCGACGCGCAGACGTGCGACAGCGCGCGCATGAGAGGCGCGTTCATCGACGAGTTGTAGCGCGTCAGATGCTTCCATCGCGCGACGCTTTCCGCGAGCCGCACGGGGCAGTCTTCGGCATGGCGGATCGGCTCGACATGCGCGAGCGCCGAGACGAGCGACTGCGTCAGCCGATCGAGCTTCGGACGCGTGTCCTTGGCGAGATCGGGCGGCGCTTCTTCCGGCGCAGCTTTCAGCGCGCGCCAGTTCGCGAAGAGCGCGTTCTGCACATCCTTGCTGGCTTCGATCTGATCGCGAAAGAACTGACGCGCGAATTCGGGATCGACCTGCGCGGCGCCGGCCTTTTCCTCGACGTGCTTGAGCAACGCTTCTTCGCGCGGCGCATCGGTGATCGGCTCGTGATGCGCCCACTTCCAGCGCGCGACCGGCTCCGCGAGTGCGAGCCGTTGGGAGACGAGGGCGATGAGGTTGGTGAACGGAGTGTCGTCGCCGTCTGCATGCACGGAAGAGGGCGCGGCGAACGCAAGCGCACAGGCGAACGCGGCGGAGGCGAGGAGAGAAGGGGGCGATCGGCGGCGCATCGGTATCCGGGCAAAAGCGCCAGAATAGCGCACCGCGGTCAAACGGGAACGACGGCAGCCAACTGGCGGAGGGGATTTCACGAGGCAAGCCGTAGCGCACGACCGGCCCCGATGCGGTCATGAACGAGAGGCGCGACGCGTCCTGGCGTGAGCCATGTGCGGACCGGATGGTCCGAGTGCGCCGCGCGCGGCGGGCGTCGTTCTCACGACGACGGCGTGATCCAGCGGGTCCGCCTACTTCGACTGCGCCGAGTCGCGCTGTTCGTCGAAGAACGCGCGCACATGCTCGGGCAGCTCCGTCGCGAGAAACTCGACGCCAACCGGTTCCGGATCCGGACAAAGCACCTTGTCGGGCGTCGGGATTTTCGTCGGTTTTGCGTCCATGATTTCTCTCCTGAATGACTACAACAATTGCGCTAACACGGTCGATGCGGCTATTGCGCCGCCGCATGCAGCCGAATTGCCGATTACGGTTCCTTCCATAGATGCGTTATCGGATCGCCACCGCTTCTGCTTGAGCCGAATCGGCGCGTTTCATCAAGAACGCATGATCGTTCGTGTCGGGACCGGAATCGCTTCGGTAATCGATTGCCGGCCGCTGTATTCGTTGCTGCAAAAACTACGTTTTATCGCCTAGCGACTGCCGCCCCGCGAGCCGCATCCAGCTTGGGCTGTACCCCGAAAGGCATCAGCGCGTACTTAAACTGTAGCTTTTCCTCTATGGATATAACGATACCGGGAAACCAGCGTTGACGCTTCATGGTGCGCAGCGGAAAATGGCTCGTTGTTGTACGAAAGCGCACATATAAGACGAATCAGGCGCGCGGGTGCTGCCGAATGTGAAATCGCTGAAGCCGATTTTCGGTTCGAATCGCAAACCTGTGTGTCGCGATGGCGATCGTTGCGAAAGTGCGAAAGATTGCGGGGGTTTCGAGAAACGCGGAGCAAAAAGCAAAAACCCGCGACACATGCGTGATCGCGGGTTTTTAGAACTGCCTGAATTCTTGTGGTGCCGGAAAGAGGAATCGAACCCCCGACCTTCGCATTACGAATGCGCTGCTCTACCGTCTGAGCTATTCCGGCTCCGAATTTTTTCTTCGTTTTTTGCGTTCGTTTAGTTCGTCAGCAACGAAGAAGTGAGATTATGCAGAGCCTTTCTGGCTTTGGCAATACCTTAGATCAATTTTTCTTTTCGACGTGGTAGCGCGTCACGCGATCGACCTCGCTCTTCGAGCCGAGGAACACGGCGACGCGCTGATGCAGGCTCGTCGGAACGATATCGAGGATGCGCTGTTCGCCGTTGGTCGCGGCGCCGCCCGCCTGCTCGACGATGAACGACATCGGGTTAGCCTCGTACATCAGACGCAGCTTGCCGGGCTTCGACGGATCGCGCTTGTCGGCCGGATACATGAAGATGCCGCCGCGATTCAGAATGCGATGCACGTCCGCGACCATCGATGCGATCCAGCGCATGTTGAAGTCTTCCTTGCGCGGGCCGTCCTTGCCGTCGTTCAGCTCGCCGATGTAGCGCTGCACCGGCTCATACCAGTGACGGCTGTTCGACGCGTTGATCGCGTATTCGCGGGTCTCGACGGGGATTTTCATGTCGCGCTGCGTGAGCACCCAAGAGCCGAGCTCGCGATCGAGCGTGAAGCAGTTCACGCCGTGGCCGGTCGTCAACACGAGGACGGTTTGCGGACCGTACACCGCATAGCCCGCCGCGACCTGCTGCGAACCCGGCTGCATGAACGCCGCTTCGCTCGGATCGGCGCCGTCCGGGCAACGCAGCACCGAAAAGATCGTGCCGATCGACACGTTCACGTCGATGTTCGATGAGCCGTCGAGCGGATCGAACGTCAGCAGATAGTTGCCCTTCGGGTAGCGATTCGGAATCGGGAAGATCTTTTCCATTTCTTCCGATGCCATCGCGGCCAGATTGCCGCCCCATTCGTTGGCTTCGAGCAGAATTTCGTTCGAAAGCACGTCGAGCTTCTTCTGCACTTCGCCCTGGACGTTCTCGCTGCCTGCCGAGCCGAGCGCCTCGCCTAGGGCGCCCTTGCTGACGTGATAGCTGATCTGCTTGCAGGCACGCGCGACGACTTCGATCAACAGACGCAAGTCGGCAGGCAGGTTCTGATGTTCACGCTGCTGCTCGATCAGATACTTCGAGAGCGTGGTGCGGCTGGAAATGGAGGACATGCTTAGGCTCCGTGAGCGTTAGACGAATATTCACGATTCTAACCGCTCGACCCGGCCGCTCCATGTGACAGCGACCGCCTGCATCCGCCATAAGCGAGAACGGCCGCCGCGCGAGGTTCTCGCGCGGCGGCCGCTAAACACCAAAAACTCCCGACGAAACAGCGCTTAAGCAGCGAGCGCCTTTTCGACGACCTCGCGAACGTCGCGCGATTTCGCCTTCGCGGCGACGTCGCTCAACGCCGCGTGCATCTTCTCGCGCAACTGCGGCGTGAAGCGGCGCCACAGTTCGAGCCCGCGTGCGAGCCGCGCCGCGACCTGCGGATTGAGCGCGTCGAGCGCGATCACCTGTTCGGCCCAGAACGCGTAGCCGGAGCCGTCGGCGGCGTGGAATTGCGCGGGATTGCCGCTGCAGAAGCTGAAGATCAGCGAGCGCGCGCGATTCGGATTCTTGATGTTGAACGCCGGATGCTGCATCAGCTTGCGCACGATCTCGATCACCTTGCGATCCGGACCGCCGCGCTGCGTCGCCTGAAGCGCGAACCACTTGTCGATGACGAGCGCCTCGTTCTCGAAGCGGCGATAGAAGTCCGCGAGCGCCGCGTCCGCGACGGTCGCATCCGCGCCCTTGGTCGCGCTCGCAAGCAGCAGCGCGGAAAGCGCCGCCGAGCGGTCGGTCATGTTGTTGGCGGCGTCGTACTGCGCCTGCGCGAGCTTGACGGCGTCGCGCGGATCGTCGAGCTGGCTGAGATAGGCGAGCGCGAGGTTCTTCAGGCCGCGCTTGCCCGCGTCTTCCGGCGTCGGACGATATTCGCCCGGCGTGCGGTTCGCTTCGTACGTCGCGAGCCATTTGTCGCGCATTTGCGACGCGAGACGGCGGCTCATGAACACGCGCGCAGCGTGGACGGCGGCGGGATCGGACACGGTCATCTGCTCGGCCAGATAGCTCTCCGACGGCAGCATCAGCGCGAGCTCGCGGAAGGCGGGCGTGAGCGTGGTGTCGTCGAGCACGCGGGCGAACGCGGCGATCACCTGATCGTCGATGGCGAGCGCCTCGCCCTTGGCCGCGCGCTCGGCGAGCGCCAGCAACTCGCGCGTGGCGAGCCGCTGGCCGGCTTCCCAGCGGTTGAACGGATCGCTGTCGTGCGCGAGCAGGAACGCGAGTTCATCGTTCGTATAGTCGTATTCGACGATCACCGGCGCGGAGAAATTGCGCAGCAGCGACGGCAGCGGCGCCTCGTTCACGTCGACGAAAGTGAACGACTGCTCGCGCTCCGTGAATTCGAGCACGCGCGTCGTGCCGTTCGGTTCCTTCTCGCCTTCGAGGCGCAGCGGCAAGTCCGCGCCGTTCTGGCCGATCAGGCCGACCGAGAACGGAATCAGCAGCGGCCCCTTCTGCGTTTCGCGCGCAGCTTCCGACCCGTCGCCGTAACCCTGCGTGAGCGTCAGCGTGTAGCGCTTCGTCGCGGCGTCGTAATTTGCGCGCACCGACACGCGCGGCGTGCCCGCCTGGCTGTACCAGCGCTCGAATTGCGCGAGATCGCAATGATTCGCGTCGGCGAGCGCCTGGCGGAAGTCGTCGCAGGTCACGGCCTGGCCGTCGAACCGCTTGAAATACAGGTCCATGCCGCGGCGGAAGCCGTCGCGACCGAAAAGCGTCTGATACATCCGCACGACTTCCGAGCCTTTTTCGTAGACGGTCATCGTGTAGAAGTTGTTGATCTCGACGTAGCTTTCCGGGCGCACCGGATGCGCCATCGGGCCGGCGTCCTCGGCGAACTGCATTTGACGCAGCACGCGCACGTCCTCGATGCGCTTGGTCGCGCGCGCGGCGGCGCTCGCCGCGCCCTCGACGTCGCCGGCGGCCATATCGGCGGAAAATTCCTGATCGCGAAACACGGTCAGGCCTTCCTTCAGGCTCAACTGGAACCAGTCGCGGCAGGTTACGCGATTGCCGGTCCAGTTATGGAAGTACTCGTGGCCGACCACGGCCTCGATGTTGGAGAAGTCGGTGTCCGTCGCGGTTTCCGGGTTTGCGAGCACATACTTCGTATTGAAGATGTTGAGGCCCTTGTTCTCCATTGCGCCCATGTTGAAGTCGCTCACCGCGACGATCATGAAGCGGTCCAGATCGAGCTCGAGGCCGAAGCGCTTCTCGTCCCAGCGGATCGAGTTGATGAGCGAATCCATCGCGTGACGGGTCTTGTCGAGATCGTGCGGCTCGACCCAGACTTGCAGCAGCTTTTCCTTGCCCGAGCCCGATTCGATGCGTTCCTCGATGCACACGAGCTTGCCCGCGACGAGCGCGAACAGATAACTCGGCTTCTTGAACGGATCTTCCCATTTGGCGAAGTGGCGGCCATCGGGCAGATCGCCTTCCTCGATCAGATTGCCGTTCGACAGCAGCACCGGACACGCAGTCTTGTCGGCGCGCAGCGTGACGGTGTAGGTAGCCATCACATCCGGGCGATCGAGGAAGTAGGTGATGCGCCGAAAGCCCTCGGCTTCGCACTGCGTGAAGAAGTTGCCACTGGAGACGTAAAGTCCGGAGAGCGTCGTGTTCTCGGCCGGATTGCAGATGCTCTCGATGCTAAGCTCGAAAGCATCCGCGGGAATACTGCCGATGGACAGTCCGTTTTCATTGACGCGGACATCCGCGTGCGCGACGCCGTCGATCGCCGCGCTCACGAATTCGAGCTGCTCGCCCATCAGTTCGAGGCGCGATGCGTCGCCTTGGGCGTCGGGGTTGCGCCGCAGCTTCATCGTGTTCTTCACGACCGTGCGCGATGGCACGAGGTCGAATTCGAGCGCGACGGAATCGATCAGGAACGCGGGCGGCGTGTAGTCCTGGCGGCGAATCACAGCGGATGCGGTCGTGGTAGACATGGCAAGATCTTCATGTTTGGATTGAACGGCGCCGGCGTCTCGCGCGTGCGCTTTTAGCGCACCAACGCGTGCGCGCCTGGTCGAATCATTGTACAAGCCGCCCGGCGATCGTGAATCGGGCGGCGCCACGCGTCGTGGACCCCACAAAACAAGGACGCCGCCATGCGACGCAAGGCGGTGCTGTCTATAACGGAGAAGGGTGCTGAACGAAGTGAGGACGACCATGAAATTCCCGATCAGGACGCTCGTCACATGGCCGCTGATGCTGGCGGCGATGTGGCTCGCCGGCTGCACGACCTACGTGCAGACGCAGGTCACTGCATTCTCCGACTGGAGCGGCAGCGACGCGACCCGCACCTACGCGTTCACGCGCAAGAGCGAGCAGCAGAACAGCATCGAGCAGACGACCTACGAGACGCTCCTCGCCAACGAACTCGCGAAGTACAACTTCCGTCAGGCGCCCGAGGCGAGCGCGAACTATCAGATCGCGATCGCCTATTCGGTTCGCGGCGACATGGTGACCGTGCGTCAACCGGTCTACTACGATCCGTGGCCGATGTACGGTCCGTGGGGCGCCGGCCCATACTGGGGCGGACCGTGGGGCGGGTGGGGGCCGTACGGTTCGTGGGGCGCGACGGGTTACGTCGATCAGAGCTATCCGGTCTATACCCACGCGCTGCAGATCCGCATGAACGACCGCAAGACCGGCCGCGAGACGTACAAGGTGACGGCGGTGAACGCGACGGGCGATCCGTCGCTGTATCAGGCGATGCCGTATCTCGTGCGCAGCGCGCTGGCGGACTTTCCGCTCGGTAACGGCACGGTCAGAACGGTGACGCTGCCGGTGGACAAGAGCGGCGGCATGTCGAACGAGACGGCCGCGTCGGCCGGACCGAACGAGCGCAGCGTCGCACCCGCGCCCGCAGCGAAAACCGTCGATTGATCGGGCCGTCGCATCGACGCGAAAACGGCATCGGAATTTTTTGCCGTCATGCGCAGTGAGCATTGCCTTTTACGGCTTCGGGAAATGTTTCAAACACGCCCGCCGCCCTTGACTAAACAGGGAAATATCGCGGCGGCGCCGGGCCGCAATATATGCAGCTTCGGTCAATTAGCGATATATTCCCGGGATGACAAAATCGTGTCCGCCCAATCCTGAAGCCGTTCCCGAGCCCACCACATGGGATGCGCGGCTCGCACGCCGTCTCGTCACGCCGCTCGTCGGCACGCCGGTAACGCCCAACCATCTGACCACGCTGCGCCTCGCCATCGGCTTGGCTGGAGCGTGGTATCTGTCGCTCGGCCAGTTCTGGATGTGCACGCTCGGCGCGCTTCTCATCGCGCTGTCGAATTTCGTCGATCACACCGACGGCGAACTCGCGCGCATCAGCGGCCAGTCGAGCAAGATCGGCCATTTCTACGATCTCGCGTGCGATGCGCTCGTGACCGTGCTGCTGTTCCTCGGCATCGGGTTTTACGTGGCCGTTCATCATCCGTCGATGATCGTGCCCGCGCAATGGCTCGGCGGCATGGCGGGCGTGGCGGTTGCGCTGATCTTTTTCCTGCGCATGCGTATCGAATCGATGATCGGCAAGTCGGGCACGAAACAGGCGTCGTTGGCCGGATTCGAAACGGAAGACGTGCTGTATCTGCTTCCGCTCGTGACCATTCTGAACGGCATGACGCCGTTTCTGATCGCCGCGGCGATCGGCGCGCCGCTCTTCGCCATTTATGTGGCGGTGGACTATCAGCGCGTCGTCGCGCAGACGAAACGCCGCGCGCAGGCCACGCATGCAAAAGACGACAAAGATTTCCAGGCGGTGAGATGAGCGATACGGCAACTCCGGAGAGCACGCTGACACAACCGGCGCAGACGGCGACGACCGCGCGCCCGTCGAAGCGCGATATCGATTCGACGATGAACGCGCGCCTCGCCGCGCTGCAGACGCCGAAGCTGCGCGACGAGTACGGCCAGCAAGGCTCGTTTCTCTATATCGAAGACTTCCTGCCGCGCGACTACACCGAGCGGCTGATCGCCGCCGTGCACGACGTGATGCCGTCCGTGAACCGCAACTATCTGCCGGGGCACAAGGCGGGCGGCAGCGTGAGCCGTCACACGCTCGACAAGCTCGCGCCGTTCATCGCCGACCTGTATCGATCGGAAGCGCTCATCAAGTGGCTGGAATCGATCACCGGCGACAAGCTGCAACTCTCGCCGGAGGACGATCCTCACGCCTACGCGCTTTACTTTTACACGAAGCCCGGCGACCACATCGGCTGGCATTACGACACGTCGTATTACGATGGCCGCCGCTACACGCTCCTGCTCGGCGTGATCGACGATTCGTCCTGCAAGCTCGATTACGAACTGCACACGAAGAATCCGGCGGTTCCTGATCAGCCGGGCTCCGTGCAATATCCGCCCGGCGCGTTCGTGTTTTTCGACGGCGACAAGCTGCGCCATCGCGTCACGCCGCTCGGCGAAAACGAGATGCGCGTGTCGCTCACGTTCGAGTACGTGACGAACCCGAACATGCGTCCGTTTCAGCGCTTCATCTCGAACATGAAAGACTCGATCGCGTATTTCGGATTCAGGCAGGTCTTTCGCCGCAAGGGCGGCAAGAACGGACAGGCATGAGCCGCGCGGGCACATTCCTGCTGTCGGTCGGCGTGGTGCTGTTCATCGCGCTGCTCGGCTGGCAAGGCTTCGGTTCGGTTGCATCGACGCTGGCCGCGGCGGGCTGGGGATTGATCGCGGTCGCGGCGTTTCACTTCGTGCCGCTCGTCGTCGATGCCGGCGCGATCAGCGTGCTCTTCTCCAGTAAGGAACGCGACGTGTCCCTGCGCGACGCCTTGCTCGCGCGCTGGGCCGGCGAATCGGTCAATAGCCTGATGCCCGCGGGCCAGATCGGCGGGCCGATGCTGATGGTCCGCTATCTCGCGCAGCGCGGCATGCGCGCGCGCGACGCGGCCGCCGTCATCACCGTCAGCACGACGATGCAGACCGTCGCGCAACTGATCTTCGCGCTGATCGGCGTCGTGCTGCTGACAGGCTACGCGGCGGGCGGCTCGTCATCGACGGTCACGATCGCCGTGCTCGCGGTGATCGGCGTGATCGGTCTGATGATCTTCGGTTTCTATCTCGCGCAGCGGCGCGGTCTCTTCGGCCGCGCGATGCGCTTTGCGTCCGGCATCGCCGCGAAGTTCTCGGCGAAGCGCGACTGGTCGTCGCTCGTCACGCGCGCCGAAGCCGTCGACGCCGCCGTCCACGAGATGTATCGCGAGCGCGGCAAGGTCGCGGCGAGCTTCGGGCTGAGTCTCGTCGGCTGGATCGTCGGCACGGGCGAAGTGTGGCTTGCGCTGCATCTGCTCGGCCATCCGGTCGGCTGGGCGGAAGCGTTGCTGCTCGAAAGTCTCGGCCAGGCGATTCGCGGCGCGGCCTTCGCCATTCCCGGCTCGCTCGGCGTGCAGGAAGGCGGCTATCTGCTGCTTGCGCGTCTGGTCGGCTTGCCGCCGGAAGCGGCGCTCGCGCTGTCGCTTGCGAAGCGCGCGCGCGAACTGCTGCTCGGCGTGCCGGGCATCGTCTATCTGCATTTCGTTGAAAAAGGCTGGCAGCGCCGCCGTCTCGCGCGCGTGCCGGATATCGACTGACCCACCCACGAAGGGAACACAAGCATGCGCGCAATTATTCTTGCGGCCGGGATGGGCTTGCGCCTCGTTCAGCCCGAAGGCCAGCAAAAGCCGAAGTGTCTGCTGCGCTTTGGTGATGCATCGTTGCTCGAACGTCATCTGCACTTTTTGAAAGCCGCGAACGTCGATGAAGTCGTCTTCGTGACCGGCTTCAAGAGCGAGCAGATCGAGGCGGAGCTTGCGGCGATCGACTGGAAGCCGAAGACGGAAATCGTCGTCAACGACGAATTCACGCTCGGCAGCGTGCTGTCCGTGCACACCGCGCGCGACGCGATGACGCGCGGCGGCGACGTCCTCCTGATGGACGCCGACGTGCTCTACGACGAACGCATCTTCGAGCCGCTCGTCGCGGGCGGCTCGTTGAATCGTCTGCTGATCGATCGCGATTTCGAAGCCGGCGACGAGCCGGTGAAGCTGTGCGTCGAGAACGGCGTGCCGGTCGAACTGCGCAAGCAGGTCGCGGCGGGGCTGAAGTACGACACGATCGGCGAATCTGTCGGCTTCTTCCGCTTCGATCACGCGACGGCCACGCGCCTCGCCGAAATCTGCGCCGATTATGTCGCGACGGGCCGCGCGAAGATGCCGCACGAAGAAGCGGTGCGCGACCTGTTGCTGGAAAAGTCCCACGCGTTCGATATCGCCGATGTGACCGGCGCGCCGTGGATCGAAATCGATTTTCAGAACGACGTGAAGCGCGCCGCGGACGAAGTGTTGCCGTCGCTCAACGCGCTGCGTCAGTTTGCAGGAGCCTCGCAACAATGAACGCACCCACGCAAATCCCGGTTGGCTACTCGCGCACGCTGCGCCTGCGCGAAATGCTGCAAAGCAACCGCCTCGAATTCCTGATGGAAGCGCACAACGGCATTTCGGCGCGCATCGCGAAGGAAGCCGGCTTCAAGGCGATCTGGGGCTCGGGCCTGTCGATCTCCGCGCAATTCGGCGTGCGCGACAACAACGAAGCGAGCTGGACGCAGGTCGTCGACAACCTCGAATTCATGGCCGACGCAAGCGATCTGCCGATCCTGCTCGACGGCGATACCGGCTACGGCAACTTCAACAACGTGCGGCGTCTCGTGCGCAAGCTCGAGCAACGCGGCATCGCGGGCGTGTGCATCGAGGACAAGCAGTTTCCGAAGACCAACAGCTTCATCAACGGCGAAGCGCAGCCGCTCGCGGATATCGACGAGTTCTGCGGCAAGATCAAGGCGGGCAAGGATTCGCAAAGCGATCCGAATTTTTCGATCGTCGCGCGCGTGGAAGCGCTGATCGCCGGCTGGGGCATGGAAGAGGCGTTGAAGCGCGCCGAAGCGTATCGCCAGGCGGGCGCGGATGCGATTCTCATCCACAGCAAGCTCTCCAAGCCCGACGAAATCCTCACGTTCGCGCGCGAATGGGCGGGGCGCGGTCCGCTCGTCATCGTGCCGACGAAGTACTACAGCACGCCCACCGATGCGTTCCGTCAGGCGGGCATCAGCTGCGTCATCTGGGCGAATCATCTGATTCGCGGCGCGGTTTCGGCGATGCAGGCGATCGCGAAGGAAATCCACGACAGCGAGACGCTCGTCAACGTCGAGGACCGCATCGCGTCGGTGAACGAGATTTTCCGTCTGCAGGACGCGGACGAATATTCCGCCGCCGAGAACATCTACCTGAGCGCGGCCAACGAGAAGCGCAGCGCGATCGTGCTCGCCGCGAGCCGCGGCGCGGGCCTCGAAGCGCTGACCGAAGCGCGTCCGAAGGTGATGCTGCCGGTCGCCGGCAAGCCGCTGCTGCGCCATCTCGTCGAGGCGTTCAAGAAGGAAAGCATCAACGACATCACCGTGGTCGGCGGATATCGCGCCGATGCGATCGAGAAGGGCGGCATCCGCCTCGTCGTCAACGAGAAGCACGAAAGCACGGGCGAACTTGCGTCGCTCGCGTGCGCCGTCCAGCACATGAACGGCGACACTGTGATTTCCTACGGCGACCTGCTGTTCCGCAGCTACATCCTGCGCGATCTGGTCGAGTCGGACAGCGACTTCTGCGTGGTCGTCGATTCGTCGCAGACGCTACAGGCGGGCGCGGCGGCAACCGATTTCGCGTACTGCTCGACCGCTGACGACCGCGCGCTCTTCGGCCAGAAAGTGTGGCTCGAAAGCGTGGTCGGCGCGGGCCAGATGATCGCCGATGGACGCGCGCCGCAAGGCCGCTGGATGGGCCTCGTCAAGGTGCGCGCCGCTGCGCGCGAACGCCTGCTCGCAACGCTCGGCACGCTGCAGCAACGCGCCGATTTCGACACGCTCGACACGGCCGCGCTTCTCAACGCGCTGATCGCCGATGGCCAGAAAATCGAAGTGCAATACGTGCACGGCCACTG
The DNA here is from genome assembly GCF_023630765.1 of Caballeronia sp. ATUFL_F2_KS9A. Taxonomy (NCBI): domain Bacteria; kingdom Pseudomonadati; phylum Pseudomonadota; class Betaproteobacteria; order Burkholderiales; family Burkholderiaceae; genus Caballeronia; species Caballeronia sp. ATUFL_F2_KS9A. The sequence goes on from NZ_JALQEK010000002.1 coordinate 208,997, forward strand.
GCGCGGCGTGAACGATCTCGACGATTTCCGTCGCGCGGGCGATTTCGCGCACGGTCAGACGCCGATCGGCTCGGAAAGCACGGAGAACGCGCGTGATTGAGGCCGCCCAGTTTGTCGAGGCGGCGCGCGAACGAGGCTTCGACTGGTATGCGGGCGTGCCGTGCTCGTTTCTGACTCCGTTCATCAACTACGTGTTGCAGGACGAATCGCTGCATTACGTGTCGGCGGCGAACGAAGGCGACGCGGTCGCGCTGATCGCCGGCGTCGCGTTGGGCGGCGGGAAGAAGCGTCGCGGCATCGCGATGATGCAGAACTCCGGTCTCGGCAATGCCGTAAGCCCGCTGACGTCGCTCACGTGGACCTTCCGTCTGCCGCAATTGCTGATCGTCACGTGGCGCGGCCAGCCGGGCGTCCACGACGAGCCGCAGCACGCGCTGATGGGCCCCATCACGCCGCAGATGCTCGAGACGATGGAAATCCCGTGGGAGCTGTTCCCCACGGAAGCCGGCGAGATCGGCCCGGCGCTCGATCGCGCGACCGACTACATGGACCGCACGGGCCGGCCGTACGCGCTCGTGATGCAAAAGGGCAGCGTCGCGCCTTACGAGCTGAAGAAAACCGGCTTGTCCGGCGTGCGCGTCAATGCGAATCCGGCGAGCGTGCAGCGCTTCGAAGGCGAGCGCGTGACGCGCCACGACGCGCTGCAAAAGGTCATCGCGAAGACGCCGAAGGATGCGACGGTCGTGCTCGCATCGACCGGTTTTTGCGGACGTGAGCTGTACGCGATCGACGACCGCGAGAATCAGCTCTATCTCGTCGGCTCGATGGGCTGTGTCACGCCGATGGCGCTCGGCCTCGCGCTCTCGCGTCCGGATCTGACCGTCGTCGCCCTCGATGGCGACGGCGCCGCGCTCATGCGGATGGGCGCGTTCGCGACGCTCGGCGCATACGGCCCGTCGAATCTCGTTCACCTGCTGCTCGACAACGGCGCGCACGAATCGACGGGCGGCCAGGCGACGGTGTCGCGCGAAGTCGATTTCGCGTCGATCGCATCGGCGTGCGGCTATGCGCTCGCGCTCGACGGCGACGAAATCGGCGTGATCGATCGTCTCTTCGAAGCGAAGGATGTCGGCGGCGTGCGTTTCGCGCGGCTGTCGATCAGAACCGGCACGCCCGCCGACTTGCCTCGTCCGAAAATCACGCCCGAGGATGTACGCGCGCGCCTGCAACAACACATAGGAGGCCGTTGATGCTGCTGCTCAATCCGGGCCCTGTCACGCTGAGCGAACGCGTGCGCAAGAGCCTGCTGCAAACCGACTTGTGCCATCGCGAGCCGGAGTTCTTCGATCTGCAGGACGAAGCGCGCGAGCGTCTCGTCGCCGCTTACGCGCTCGATCCGGCCGTGTGGAGCGCCGTGCTGATGACCGGTTCGGGCACGGCAGCGGTCGAAAGCATGATCGCCGGGCTCGTGCCGGAAGGCGGGCGGCTGCTCGTCGTGGAAAACGGCGTGTATGGCGATCGCATCGCGCAGATCGCGAAGCAGTACGGGATCGATCACGAGGTCGTCAAATACGAGTGGATGCAGGCGCCGGACATCGACGCGATCGTCGGCCTGCTCGACACGAAGAAGTTCAGCAATGTCGCGATCATTCATCACGAAACGACGACCGGCCGCCTGAACGCGATCGATCAGCTTTCGCGCGCGTGCAAGGAACGCGGCGTCGGTCTGTTGCTCGACGCGGTGAGCAGCTTCGGCGCCGAAGCGATCGATTTCGCGGGCGGCGGCATCGCCGCGATTGCCGCGACCGCGAACAAGTGCCTGCACGGCGTGCCGGGCGCGGCGTTCGTCATCGCGCGTCGCGATGCGCTGGCGCAGGCCGCGAGCCGCAACTATTACCTCGGCATCGCGCGCCTCGCGAAGCTGCAGGACGAGCGCAACACGCCGTTCACGCCGTCGGTGCATGCGTATTACGCGCTCGTCGAGGCGCTGCGCGAGTTCGAGGAAGAAGGCGGCTGGCGCGCGCGGCATCAGCGTTACGCGAAGCTCGCCGAACAGGTGCGCGCGGGGCTGGCTGCGCTCGGCATCGAGAGCGCGTTGCCGCCGGAAGAGTCGTCGGTGGTGTTGCGTGCGTATCGGCTGCCGAAGGGCGTCACGTATGAAACGCTGCACGACGCGCTCAAGGCGAAGGGCTTCGTGATTTATGCGGGGCAGGGCGGCCTGTCGAAGGAACTGTTCCGCATCTCGACGATGGGCGCGCTCGACGCGAACGACATGGATCGCCTGATTTCGTCGTTCGTGACGCTGCTGCGCTGATTACAGCTTGCAGAAAATCGCCGTGATGAAGGGCGCGACGTGGCGCACGACCGCGTCGCTGCCCGCCGCGCGCACTTTCTGCTCGACCTCGGCGTCGCCGCCCCAGACGACCGCGCCGTATGCCGCATCCCCGATCGGCTCGCCCTTGCCCTGCCTGAAGAGCGGATCGTCCTTCTGATACGCCACCAGCGCGTAGACCTTGAATCCATATGCCGTCAGCGTCGCGCCTTTCGCCGCGCGGAACGCGTTGATCGAGTTCGGCTCGACGCGCATCGGCTTCTTTTCCAGCAGATTGTTTTCTTGCAGCGGCGCGATGAAAGCGTGCGGCGTCGACTTGCAATCGAGTTGCGCATCGAGCGCTTCCGCGTGGGCGAGCGCGGCCAGCGACGCGAGCGTCATCGGCAGAACAAAGCGAACGAGTCGGGCAGCGATCATGGCGAAGCAGCGAACGTAACAGCCAGCACTTTAACGAGATTGCAACAAAAGTGCTCATTCCGTCGAGTGGATCGTCGCGGTTTGCGTGACGCTACATACAAAAACGCCCTTCGAAGGAAGGGCGTCGGTTGCGCGGATTCCTGAACGCGTCAGGCCGCCAGTTCCAGCTTCGCCGTGTTGCGCGTGTCGCGCGCGTGCACGCGCTTGCCGGCCGCGTAGGTCTCGAAGACCGCGCGATCGTCGCCGAGCAGCGCGAACGCGAACAGCAGTTCTTCCAGTGATTCGGTGCGCGACGTCCGGCGCGCGAGCAGCGGCGTCGAGTTCGGATCGAGCACGACGAAATCCGCCTCGCTGCCGGGCGCGAGCGTGCCGATCCTGTCGTCGAGTTCGAGCACTTGCGCGGCGCCTGTCGTCGCGAGCCAGAACATGCGCGTCGCGGTCAGATGATGGCCGGTGAGACGCGCGATCTTGTGCGCGGCGCCCATCGTCTGAAGCATGGAGAAGGACGTGCCGCCGCCGACATCCGTCGCGAGCGCGACCGGCATGTTTGACTCGCCAGCTTTCTCGAAATCGAACAAGCCGCTGCCGAGGAAGAGGTTCGAAGTCGGGCAGTGCGATGCAACCGAGCCCGTTTCCGCCATGCGCGCGCGGTCCTTGTCGTCGAGATGGATGCAGTGGCCGTACACCGCGCGGCGACGCAGCAAGCCGTAGTGATCGTAAATGTCGAGATAGCTGCGATGTCCCGGAAACAGGCTCTCGACCCATTTGATCTCGTCGGTGTTTTCCGCGACGTGCGTCTGGATGAACACGTCGTTGTGCTTCTGCGCGAGCACGCCGCATGCTTCGAGCTGCGCTTCTGTCGATGTCGGCGCGAAACGCGGCGTCAGCGCGTACTGCTGACGGCCGCGCCCGTGCCAGCGCGCGATGAGTTCGGCGCTGTCGTCGTAGCCGGATTGCGCCGTGTCGCGCAGAAACTCGGGGCAGTTGCGGTCCATCAGCACCTTGCCCGCGATCATGCGCGTGCCGCGCGCTTCGCTTTCAGTGAAGAACGCATCGGCGGATTGCTTGTGAACCGTGCAGTAGACGAGCGCGGTCGTCGTGCCGCACGCGAGCAGCTCGTCGATGAAAAAGCTCGCCGTCTCGCGCGCCACGGCGGGATTCTCGAAGCCGCGCTCGGTCGGAAACGTGTACGTGTTGAGCCACGGCAAAAGGCCCGGCGCGGGCGACGCGATCATGTCCGTCTGCGGATAGTGGATGTGCGAGTCGATGAAACCCGGCACGATCAGCTTGTCGCGCATCGTGTGGACGGTCGCGTCGGCGGCGAGCGTGTCGCGCAGCGACGCATACGCGCCTGCCGCGACCACATTGCCGTCATCGACGACGAGGAGGCCATCGGCCTCGTACACCGCGCCGTCGGCGGCATGCGCGGGGTCCTCGCGAAAGGTCAGCAATTGGGCGCGGTAGGCGGTCTGAGTCATGGTGCAACGTCTCCGTATCTGATGTTCAAAGCTGCGAAAGCAGGACTAACGAGAAAGCCGCGATGATCCACATCGCCGGCTTGATCTCACGCGCGCGCCCGGTCGCCGACTTCAGCACGACGAACGCGAGAAAGCCGTACGCGACGCCATCGGTGATCGAGTACGTCAGCGGGATCAGGATCATCGCGAGGAACGCGGGAATGGCTTCGTCGAAGCGATGCCATTCGATCTTCGTGATCGCTTCCATCATGAACACGCCGACGAGCACGAGCGCGGGCGCGGTCGCGATCGCCGGCACGAGCGACAGGAGCGGCGAAAGGAACAGGAACGGCAGGAAGCACAATCCGGCGACGACCGCGACGAGACCCGTGCGTCCGCCCGCCGAAATGCCCGCCGCCGATTCGATGTACGCGTTCGCCGGGCTCGTGCCGAGCGGCGCGGAAATGAGCGCGGAGAAGGAGTCGACCATCATCGACTGGCGGATGTTGCGGGGATTGCCGTCCTTGTCGTAGAGCTTGCCGGCTTCCGAAATCGCCATGAACGTGGACAGCGCGTCGAAGAACGACGTGAACAGCATCACGAAGATGAACGGCCAGTAGATGACCTTCAGCGAGCCCATCAGATCGAGCTGCCCGACCGCCGAAAAGTCCGGCGCGGCGAAGAGGCCGTTCCAGTTGACGAGCGTTTTCGTGGCGATGGCGGCGGGCCAGTACGCGGTGCCGTCGCCGTAGAAGCGGCCGATCGGAATCGCGATGATCGTCGTGAACACGATGCCGAGCATCAGCGCGCCCGTGACCTTGCGCGCGACGAGAATCGTCGTGACGGCGAGGCCGATCAGAAACGTGACGACCACCGGATTGAGCGACGCCGAATGCACGATCGTCACCGGATCGCCGACGACGAACTTCGCGTTCACGAGCCCGATCAGGCTGATGAAGAGTCCGATGCCGCACGAGACCGCGTGCCGCAGATTCGCGGGTATCGCATCGACGACGAGCTTGCGCGCGTTGAACGCCGCGAGAATCGCGAAGATCACGCCGGACCAGAACACGCAGCCGAGCGCGGTCTGCCACGGCATCTTGCCGCCGTGAACCATGACGAACGCAAAAAGCGCGTTCATGCCCATGCCGGGCGCGACGAGCACCGGATTGCGCGCATACAGGCCCATCGCGCAGCTGCCAAGAAAGCTGACGATGACCGTGGCGGTGAGCGCCGCCGGAAACGGCACGCCCGCCGCCGACAAAATGCCCGGATTGACGACGATGATGTACATCGCCGTGAGGAACGTCGTGATGCCCGCGACGATTTCCGTCTTCGTGCGCGAGCCGGCCGCGCGAATGCCGAAGAATCGTTCGAGCGCGGTGCTGTCTTGTTGTGTTGTTGCGGTTGTTTCCATCGTGCTTGCTTACTGCTTCCAGTGCTGATCCAGGCGCGCGACCATCGCGTCGCGTTCTTCTTCGGTGACGAACGAGGCTTCGAGGCTGTTTTTCAGCAGCGTGTAGACCTCGTGATCGGTGAGCTTCAACGCATCGACGATCGCGAAGTAATTCGCGTTGACGTAGCCGCCGAAGTACGCCGGATCGTCGGAATTGATCATCACCGCGACGCCCTGATCGAGCAGATCCTTCAGCGTGTGCTTCGTCATGTCGTCGAATACGCAGAGCTTGATGTTCGAGAGCGGGCACACCGTCAATGCGATGCGCGCATCGGCGAGACGCGCGACGAGCGCGGCGTCCTCGATGCTGCGCACGCCGTGATCGACGCGATCCACTTTCAGCAGATCGAGCGCTTCGTAGACATACGACGGCGGTCCTTCTTCGCCCGCATGCGCGACGAGCTTCAGACCGCGTTCGCGCGCTTTCGCGAACACGCGCTCGAATTTCGACGGCGGATGGCCGCGTTCCGACGAATCCAGCCCGACGCCGATCAGCCGATGCGCGTACTTGTCGAACAGCGGCAACGCGCTGTCGAAGGTGGCGAGCGCGTCGTCTTCGGACAGATGGCGCAGGAAGCAGAGAATCAGCTTGCTCGACAAGCCGCGCTTTTCGCCTTCCGCGAGCGCGGCGTCGATGCCCGCGACGACCGTTTCGATCGGCACGCCGCGTTCCGTGTGCGTTTGCGGATCGAAGAAGATTTCCGCATGCACGACGTGATCCGCGAGTGCGCGTTCGACGTAGGCCATCGTCATGTCGTAGAAATCCTGCTCCGTGAGCAGCACGCTCGCGCCCGCATAGTAGATGTCGAGAAACGACTGCAAGTCGGTGAACGCGTAAGCCGCGCGAAGCGCATCGATCGAGTCGTACGCGAGCTTCACGTTATTGCGCTTCGCGAGCGCGAAGATCAGTTCCGGCTCTAGCGACCCTTCGATATGGATATGCAACTCGGCTTTCGGCGCGTGCGCAATCTTGTCGGCGAGTGTGGGATTCATTTGGGCTTTTGAGTTTTGGGGCTACAAGTTCGCCTGTGGGTCAGGCGGTCTGTTGCGACGACGCATGGCTCGAAGCGTTGGCTTCGACCGCCTGCAGCAGTTGGGCTGCCGCTGCAACGGCGATCACTTCGGGCGCTTTGTCGACGATGCCGTCGATGCCGATCGGACACACCATCCGCGCGATGCGCGCCGGGTCGATGCCGCGCGCCGCGAGCCGATGCTCGAACTGCTTCTTCTTCGTGAACGAGCCGATCATGCCGAAGAACGCAAAGTCGCCGCGCCGCAGGATGCATTCGGCCAGCGCGAGATCCACCGTGTGGTTGTGCGTCATCACGATGAAGTACGCGTTGGGCGGCGCATTATCGACAGCTTCGTCGGGCGCGTCGGTCGGCTCGATCGTCACGTTATCGGGCACGAACTGCGGTGCGGGAAATGCCGCATCGCGCTCGTCCACCCAGGTCACGTGACACGGCAGCGTCGCGAGCACGCGCACGAGCGCTGCCCCGACATGGCCCGCGCCGAACAGCACGACCTGAAAGTCGTTCGGCGCGATGGTCTCGGTCAAAAGCGCGCCGCGCTCGTCGAAACCGGCGCCGTCCCACAGCAGGCAGTCGGCGTCGGTCGCGCCCGGTTCGGGATCGGAGAGCATCACCGCATCGCGAAGCTCGGGATCCGGCGCGAAGGAAACGCTGCGCACGGTCGATAAACCTTGCGCGGTGCGCTTGCCGAGCGTCGTCACCCAGTTCAGATCCGCGACGTCGAGCCGCTCGAATGCGAGCACGACGGCGCCGCCGCAGCACTGGCCGAGGCTCGGGCCGAGCGCGAAACGCTCGAGTCTGCGCATGCGCGGGCTGCGCATGCCGTCCTTCAGCACTTGCCGTGCGGTTTCGATGGCCTTCCATTCCAGATGGCCGCCGCCGATCGTGTAACGCGCGTCCTCGCGGGTGACGATCATCTTCGTGCCCGGCTCGCGCGGCGCGGAGCCTTCGACACGCGCGACCGTCACGAGCACGACGGCGTCGCCGTGCGCGAGCAGGTGTTGCAGGTCGTTCAGCCAAACTTGCATCGAGTGAGCTCCGGAAGTGATCGGGTTTGTGCGGGGTTTGCGCGGATGTGCGTCGTCGCAGACGCTAGTTTACCGGGCGATGGACATCCCATCGGCCAGCGAGAGAAAAGCGGGAAAAGCGCGCACACGCAAACGCGTGCGAGCGCATAGGAATAGGGCGCAGAGCCGAAGGGAAGCGGATGGTTTGCGTTGTCATGATTCAGGAAGACATTGCGGACCGGGCGCGCGTTACGCGGTTTCCGTTCGTTTCATGCGTTACCGTGAAAAAAACCGGTTGCCTTTGAGCGAAGCGGACTGCGCGCACGTAGATCGCCATCCAGACACGACCTTAACACCGCAATATCCCAAAAACATTGCGGCAGACGTATCAAGATTATGCGGATGCGCTGATGCGGGAAAGAGAAAGCGCGCAAAGCGCGATGAAGCGGGGAAGGACGGGCGGCGCGGACGGCCGCCCGGAACACATTACCGGACGGTCGAGCGCAGTTTGCGCTTGAATCGCAGGCTGGCCGCGACGAGCACGAAGATCAGCGCGAACGCGATCAGCGACCACTGCGGCAGCGAGAGTCCGAGGATCGGCGGATACGGCGTTTCGCACAGACCGGCGACCTTGAACACTTGCGGCAGCCAGCTTGCGGGCGGCAGGCCGTCGACGATCGGTTGCAGCGCGTCGAAGCCGCAACTGAAGCCGGGATGCGACTGCACATAGACGTGGCGAATCGCGGTGATGAGACCGCCGAGCGCCGAAATCGCGACCAGCGTCTCTAAAAGCGCAATGCCGCGCCAGTTGCGGAATGCCGCGCCGAGAAACGCGAAGATCGCGATCAGCACGAAGAAATAGCGCTGGATGATGCAAAGCGGGCAGGGATCTTCGTTATGGAAGAACTGCAGATACAGCGCACCGCCGACGAGACCGAGACTGACCAAACCGAGCAGCACGAGCAGGCGGCGCTCGCGGCGCATCACCCGGTCGTCCTGATGCATCGTGAAGTGATGTAAAGAGTTGTTCATTATTTCGCAACGATTCGAGAAGGAAGCACCTGAGTTGCGCGGGGATCGCGGGGAATTCTAGCGCGAACGCCCGGTGCGCAAAATCAGCCGCGACGATTGGCCGAGTTTCCCGGCCCGCTCAGCGCGTCGTTTCCAGCACCGCTTCGACCGCCCGTCCGATCGACAGCAACGTGTCGTCGGAGTTCGGCGCGCCCGCGAGCATCAGGCCGACGGGCGCCTCGCCGCGCGGATGGCAGGGGAGCGAGAGCGCGCAGGCATCGAGAAAATTGAACGCGGTCGGATTGCGCAGGATCAGCGCGTTGGTGCGCGTGAAGGCGTCGTCATCCGATTCGAGATCGGCGATGCGCGGCGGCAGCACCGGCACCGTCGGGCAGAGAATCGCGTCGAAACGTTGCCAGAGCGTCGTGCGCGCGGCTTCGATCATCGCGGCGCGCGCCTCGCACAAGTCGATGTAATCCGCCGCGCTCGCCGCTTCGGCGCGTTGCAGGCGCGCCAGCACGCGCGGATCGTAATCGGCGCCGCGCTCGGCCATCAGCTTGCGATGCCACGCATACGCTTCGATCGCGACGAGCGGATAGCGATTGATCTCCGGCAGACGATCGAGCGGCGCAAAGCGCACGTCTTCCACGAGCGCGCCGGCCGCCGCGAGATGATTGACGGCCGCGGCGACGGCGCTGGCGACGCTCGCCTCGACGCCATCGGTGACGTAGTTCGTCAGCACGCCGAGGCGCACGCCTTCGAGCGGGCGCGTCGCGGGCACGCCGGGATCGCGCCCCGCGAGAATCCGGTCGACGAGCGCGCAGCATGCGACCGACACGCCGATCGGACCGAACGAATCGAGCGTTTTCGACAGCGGCACGCCGCCTTGCTTCGGGATGCGGCTCGCGGTCGGCTTGAAGCCGGTGAGGCCGCACAGCGCGGCCGGAATGCGGATCGAGCCGCCGGTGTCGGTGCCGAGCGCGACGGCTGCCATGCCATCGGCGACCGATGCCGCCGCGCCCGACGACGAGCCGCCCGCGATGCGCGCGTCGCCCGGCACGTTCGCGCGCCACGGCGAGCGCGGCGTGCCGTAATGCGGATTGAGCCCGAGGCCCGAGAACGCGAACTCGCTCATGTTGGTGCGCCCGACGATCACCGCGCCCGCACGGCGCAGGCGCGCGACGGTCACGGCGTCGGCGCTGGCGGGCGCGTTGTCGGCGAGCGCCTTCGAGCCGGCGCGCGTCACCTGGCCTTCGACATCGAAGAGATCTTTGATCGACACAGGAATGCCCGCGAGCGGCGAGAGCACGGTCCCGGCGCGGCGCAGCGCGTCGTGCGCATCGGCGGCGGCGCGGGCGTGATCGGCATCGACATGCAGGAAAACGGTCGAGCCCTGGCCCGCCGGGTCGGCGATCCGTTCGAGCGCCGTCTCGACGAGCGCGCGGCTCGTCGTGCGGCCGCTTTTCAGATCGGCGGCGAGTTGGGCGAGAGGGGCGAACTGCGGCGAAGTGGTCGGCATGGCGTCGGGCAGTGGCGTCGCCGTCTGCGAGAAGCCGGCAATGCCCGGCGCTTCGCATCGGCAGTGAGTGGATGGACGCCGCAGCCGAAAGCCGGGGCGTCCAAGGTGGCTGTCATTCTAAGCCACCGACGCCGATCGAACACCGCTCAGATCGTGCGCGAGAAGCGCCGCAGACTCGATTGACCCAGATAGCGGTCGAATACCGATGCGACGTTGCGCACCAGCATGCGGCCAGCGGGCAGCACGCGGATCGCGTCGCGCGAGAGATCGATGAGGCCATCGCCGGCCATCGGCGCGAGGCGCGCGAGTTCGTCGGCGAAAACGGCGGGGAATTCGATGCCGTGCGCGCTCGCGACATCGTCGAAGCGCAGCTCGCCGCCGCACATGAGACGCATGATGACGTCGCGGCGCAGTGCATCGTCGGCGGACAGGCGCACGCCGCGCGCGATGGCGAGCCGCCCCGCGTCGATTGCCGCGGCATAGTCGGCGAGTTCGCGGGCGTTCTGCGCATAGACATCGCCGATCTTGCCGATCGACGACGCGCCGATGCCGATCAGATCGCAATCCGCATGCGTGCTGTAGCCCTGGAAGTTGCGCTGGAGCGTGCCGGCTTCGAAGGCGCGCGCGAGCTCGTCGCCGGGCAGTGCGAAATGATCCATGCCGATGTACACGTAGCCCGCGTCGCTCATGCGCCCGATCACGCGCTCGAGAATCGCGAGACGCACGGCCGGTGAAGGCAGCGCGCTTTCGTCGATCTGCCGCTGCATCTTGAAGAGTGCCGGCATGTGCGCGTAGCCGAACACGGAGACGCGATCCGGTTTCAGATCGACGATCGCGTCGAGCGTGCGCGAAAAGCTTTCGACGCTCTGATGCGGCAGGCCGTAGATCAGATCGACGCTCACCGACTTGAAACCGTTCGCGCGCGCGGCGTCGAGCACGGTTTCGGTCATTTCGCGCGGCTGAATGCGATTGACGGCGCGCTGCACGCGTTCGTCGAAGTCCTGCACGCCGAGGCTCAGGCGGTTGAAGCCGAGCTCGCGCAGCAACGCGACGGTTTGCGCCGACGCCTCGCGCGGGTCGACTTCGATCGAATATTCCGCGCGCTCGTCGGAAACGAGATTGAAGTGCTCGCGCGTCGCGGACATCAGCTCGGCCATCTCGTCGTGCGAGAGGAAAGTCGGCGTGCCGCCGCCCCAGTGAAGCTGCGTCACCGGGCGCGACGTATCGAAAAGCGCTGCTTGCAGCGCCAGCTCGCGCTTCATGCGATCGAGGTACGGGCGAGCGTGCGCGCGATTCTTCGTCGCGACCTTGTTGCAGCCGCAGTAGAAGCAGACGGTGTCGCAGAACGGAATGTGGAAGTAGAGCGAGAGATCGGCGTTCGCGTTGGACTGGCTCGCGGCTTCGCGATAGTGCGCGGCGTCGAAGGAATCGGTGAACTGGACGGCGGTCGGATAGGACGTGTAGCGCGGACCGTGCGCGTCGTAGCGCGCGAGCAGGTCGGGGCGAAAGAGCGGGGCGGCGGGAGTCATGGCGGACCTCGGGGGGAACGTCCGAGTGTAGTCGGACGATGCGCGCGAACATTGCGTGATAAGGTCGCAGCCCAATGGCAGCATTTGACGAACCGCAAAGAAGAGGCATGAGAAAATGCCGGTTCTCTTTGCGCTGTTCAGTCACGCCATGTCGATCGATTCTTCGCCCCATGCCTGCCGCGAGGGCTGCGGCGCCTGTTGCATCGCGCCGTCCATCTCGAGTCCGATTCCGGGGATGCCGGATGGCAAGCGCGCGGGCGAACGCTGCGTTCAATTGGGCGACGATCTGCGCTGCAGGATTTTCGGCGATCCGCGCAGGCCGGCGTGCTGCGGCGGATTGCAGCCTTCGCACGAGATGTGCGGCGAGACGCGCGAATATGCGCTGACGTGGATCGAGCGGCTCGAAACAGCGACGCAGCCGACGCAACTGTCGTGACGATCGACAGTCCAATTCGCGGACCGCGCCGAAGACGGCGCAGATTCGAAGAAGAACACTGGAGGATCAAGCATGACGGAACCCGTCGCGCCGCTGCGGCGCCGGTTCGTGCGGGCAGGGCTGATGGCGCTGCCCGCGCTCGCACTCGCATCGAAGGCCCACGCGGCCTCGAACTCGGTATTCCCCTTCATTCCGGATCACTACACATTCTCGACGCAGCAGGTGCAAGCCGCCGTCGCGCGCAAGTTCCCGCTGCAACGCACGGCTTCGCAGATATTCGACGTCGTCCTGAGCAATCCCGTCGTCGGGATGGCGCCGGATCGCAACCGCGTGACCGTGCGCGTCGATGCGCGACTTTCGACGCCGTTCATGCCGAATCCCGTGATCGGCGCGTTCACGCTCTCGACGCAGCTCGGCTACGATGCGCCGAGCCGTTCGGTCATTCTCGTGTCGCCGTCCGTCGACGATGCGCAGTTCACGGGCGATGCCGCGCAATATAACCAGCAGATCGCGTCGGTCGGCGCGCAACTCGCGGCGCAATTGCTCGACCGCTATCCGATCCACACCTTCAAGCCCGAGGAGCTCCAGTTCGCCGGGGTGTCTTACGAACCCGGTACAATCACAGTCCTTACAAACGGCATACGTGTGCAGATTGTCGAGAAGTGAATCGAAATCGCTGCGCAATGTGCATCAAAACCTACGGCTACACCGCGAACAAGGGCTGACGGATGGACTGGATATTGATGGTGAAGGCGCTCATCCTGGGCGTCGTGGAGGGCTTGACCGAATTTCTGCCGGTCTCGAGCACGGGGCATCTGATCGTGGCGGGCAGCTTGCTGAATTTCACCGACGCGCAATCGAAAACCTTCGACGTCGTCATCCAGTTCGGCGCGATTCTCGCGATTTGCTGGGAATACCGCGCGAAGATCGGCTCCGTCGTCGCCGGCCTGCCCGCACGCTCCGACGCGCGGCGCTTCACGCTCAACGTCATCATCGCGACGATTCCGGCCATCGTGCTCGGTCTCCTGCTCGAAAAGCACATCAAGGCGGTGCTGTTCTCGCCGGTGCCGGTGTCGGTCGCGCTGATCGTCGGCGGCATCGTCATTCTCTGGGCGGAGTCGCGCCAGCGCGAGCGGGGCGTCATCACGCGCGTGCATTCCGTCGACGATCTTTCCTATGGGGATGCCTTCAAGGTCGGCCTCGCGCAATGTTTCGCGCTGATTCCGGGCACCTCGCGTTCGGGTGCGACGATCATCGGCGGCATGTTGTTCGGGCTCGAACGGCGCGTGGCGACGGAGTTCTCGTTCTTCCTCGCCATTCCGATCATCTTCGGCGCGACGCTCTACGAAATGGCCAAGTACTGGCGCACGCTGACCGTGAACGATATCGGGCTGTTCGTCATCGGGCTCGTCGCGGCTTTCGTCAGCGCGTTCGTCTGCGTGCGCTGGCTGCTGCGCTACGTCGCGTCGCACGATTTCACGGCGTTCGCGTGGTATCGCATCGGCTTCGGCTTGCTGATCCTGATCGTCGGATACAGCGGCGGATTGAGCTGGGCCGACTGATCCCGCTCTCGCCACGCAAAGCAAAACGCCACGGCTTGCCGTGGCGTTTTGCTTTCTGGGCGATGCCGTTCAGCGGCGGCGGAACATCAGATCCCAGACGCCGTGGCCGAGCCGCAGGCCGCGCCGCTCGAACTTCGTGACCGGGCGGAAATCGGGGCGCGGCGCGTAGCCGTCGGCGGTGTTTTCGAGCGCCGGTTCCGCCGACAGCACTTCGAGCATCTGCTCGGCATAGTTCTGCCAGTCGGTCGCCAGATGGATATAGCCGCCCGGCTTCATGCGCGACACGAGCAGCGCGACGAACTTCGGCTGAATCAGGCGGCGCTTGTGATGGCGCGCCTTGTGCCACGGATCCGGAAAGTAGATGTGCACGCCGTCGAGACTGTCGGGCGCGATCATGTGTTCGAGCACCTCCACGGCGTCGTGCTGGAGGATGCGGATATTGCCGAGCCCTTGCTCGCCGATCAGCTTCAGCAGCGCGCCGACGCCCGGCTCGTGCACTTCGACGCCGATGAAGTCATCGCCCGGACGCGCGGCCGCGATTTCCGCCGTCGTTGCGCCCATGCCGAAACCGATCTCGAGCACGCGCGGCGCGTGGCGGCCGAAGTGCGCGTCCCAGTCGGCGAGCTGCGGCGTGTAGGGCACGACGTAGCGCGGGCCGAGATCGTCGATCGCGCGCTGCTGGCCCGGCGATACGCGCCCCGCGCGCGTGACGAAGCTGCGGATGCGCCGATGCCGCAGCGTGGCGTTTTCGTTGACGTCGGACGGGTGCGTGCCGTTGTCGTCGGCTTCGTCTTGGGGATCGTGGCTCATGAGGCGATGCTGGAACGGATGCGCGAAACTAAAAAGCCGCCCAAACGTGACTTGGGGCGGCTTTCGCTGGGATTCTGGAGCGGGCGATGGGAATCGAACCCACGTCTGTAGCTTGGGAAGCTACGGTAATAGCCATTATACGACGCCCGCATGAGCCGGCTATTGTAAGCGCAACGCGTCCCGAGGCGCAATTGCGCGCGGGTTTCAGATGCCGAAGAGCGTCATCGAGACGGCGACGCGCGTCACGACCATCAGCAGCACCTGGACGATCACGAAGAGCAGAATCGGCGAAAGATCGATGCCGCCGAGTCGCGGCAGGATGCGCCGCAGCGGATCGAGAAACGGCGCGGTGATCTGATACAGCAGCGGCATCGCCGGCGACTGCGGATTGAGCCACGACAGGAGCGCCATCAGGATCGTCACCCAGATAATCAGGTTTAGCGCCCATTTGACGACGGTCAGCAACGCGACGAGCAGAAGGGTCGGCGCCATGAGCGTCGGATCGACGCCCGCGAGCACGACCATCAGCGTCACGTAGACAGCCGAGGCGATGAACGCCGCGACGATGCTCGCCCAGTCGATCTTCCCGCCGGGAAGAATCTTGCGCAGCGGCAGCACGAGCCAGTTGGTCGCCTGCATCACGGCGTTCGACACGGGGTTGTAGGGCGGCATCCGCACGACCTGGATCCATGCGCGCAGCAGGAGCGCCGCGCCGAACAGGGTGAAAAGGGTGTTGAGCAGAAAACGGGCGATATCGCCGAACATCTCGGGTCCTCTAGGATGCGTGCGCAGTGTTGCGACGTGCGCCGGGTCGGGTTAAGCGAAAGGTGAAGGGAGACGAAAGGCGCTAGCGGGCGCAGAGCCGCCCGCGAGTGATGTCTGGATGGCGGCCGTCCGCGCGGCGCGAATCTTGAATGCTGACCTTGATCATTGTTCGTTCTCTGGACTGAGTATCTCGTCGAAGTCATCGCGGCGCGCGGCGCGCGGCGCATCATGCGCGTTTGCGCGCCCGTCGCACGCACGCCGTTAGACGAAGCTTCGCGTTTTTCTGTTCTCGGCGATTCGAACTCCCCGCCCAACAGGCTTGCCTGATGGGGCGCCGGACGTCACCTTAACATGGCTTTGCAGCCGCTTGGGGACGTTGTCGCACGCGCCGCGCGCGATTGGTCGGGCGATTGCGTGAAAGGTACGCGAAAGTTAATCGCAGGAGACTCATCCGCATGAAACGCCAGTGTCGGAAAACCCTAGTGTTGCCATTTTGAGACGATCGCGAAAAGCGTATTTCACGCAAAACTGGCAGGATATAAAGACGGAAAGCGAAAGGGCCGAGCGCTTCATTGGGCGGGATTGTTTCCCTTCGAATGAGTGGGCGAGAAATCGGACAGGACGAATTTTCCGGCCAAAAAGCATGCTTTTCGCTGAATGTGGTTTGACACACATCAATCGCATATCGACGTGAAGGCTTGGTTTCTTTGCGTACATTGAGGAACGAACAGGGCGCTCGATACTAAAGAGAAGACGATTTCAGCGGGAGCGCAGGCGCGGCGGGATGCAGCCGGCTCTCCCATCAAGGTTTCATTCGCTACGTTCGGAGGTTGCCGTGAGCATTTTCTCTTATAGAAAGCATCTGCGATTTTTGAGCCAAGCCCAACGGCGCCGCTGGTGGGATCAGAAAAAGCGCCTGACGCCTCGCGTCGTTATCGGCGCGGCTTATGTGCCGCCGAACGTCACGCGTGAATTCGCTTACGTCAAAGTGGGTTGAACGACGCTTCGAGCTTTTAAGAATCTCGCGCATTACATGAGAAGCCCCGGCGGACGCATTGTCCGTCGGGGCTTTTCCGTTCTTTTGTAAATAGACGTTACGCCGTTTTTTAACTTATGGCGTATATCGAGTCGAGCCACCGCGCGCAGGTCCGCCGAACGGTCGATCGGAGCCTGTTTGCGGCCATCGCCCGGCTTTCGGTCTCCTGGCAGCGTTAAGCATCTTGCAATTTGCAACAAATGACTCCGCCGACCGATCTGCTTTTTCGATAAATTCGACTCATACCGTCGCTCGTGAGCCGCCTGGACCGGCCATCATGCGTAGCGGCGAGGAGAACGAAAGTGAAAAAGCTCGGTGGTTTGTTGGTCGCTGGTGCGCTCGGCGTGGGATTCGTCGGTGCAGCGCAGGCGCATGTATCGGTGGGCGTGGGTATCGGGGTGCCGGCTTACCCGGTGTACGCCGCGCCGCCGGCTCCTGTCTATGTCGCGCCGCCGCAGCCCGTTTATGTGGCGCCGCCGCCTGTCATGTATGCGCCGCCGCCCGCGGTGGTTTATGGCGGCTACGGCGGCTATGGCTACTACGGCCGTCCGTATTACCGGCATCACGGTTACTACCGTCACGGACCGGGCTACTGGCGCCGCTGATCGGCCCGAACGGCTTATTCCGAAGGCGATGCATGCATGCATCGCCTTCTGCGTTTACGGGCCGATTTCTGGATTTTTGCGACGGAACTGGGACAATGATGATCCTCCTCACCTCACGCTCTCACGCCGATGTCCACTCTTCCCGCCCCGACTTTCGATGACGTCGCCGACGCCGCCCGGCGCATCCAAGGATTCGCCCATCGCACGCCCGTCCTGACTTCCCGCACCGCCGACGCCATCGCGGGCGCGTCGCTCTTCTTCAAGTGCGAGAACTTCCAGCGCATGGGCGCGTTCAAGTTCCGCGGCGCCTACAACGCGCTCTCTCATTTCGACGACCGCCAGCGCGCAGCGGGCGTCATCACGTACTCGTCGGGGAATCATGCGCAGGCGATCGCGCTGTCCGCGAAGCTCGCCGGCATCCGCGCGACGATCGTCATGCCGGAAGACGCGCCCGCCGCGAAGATGGAGGCGACGCGCGGCTACGGCGGCGAAGTGATCACCTACGACCGCTACACGCAAAATCGCGAGGAAATCGGCCGCAAGCTCGCCGAGGAACGCGGCATGACGCTGATTCCGCCCTACGACCATCCGCATGTGATCGCGGGGCAGGGCACGGCGGCGAAGGAACTGATCGAGGAAACCGGTCCGCTCGATTATCTGTTCGTGTGTCTGGGCGGCGGCGGGCTCATCGGCGGATGCGCGCTCGCGGCGGCGGCGTTGTCGCCGGACTGCAAGGTGATCGGCGTCGAGCCGGAGGCGGGCAACGACGCGCAGCAATCGCTCGCTCGCGGCGAAATCGTGCATATCGACGTGCCGCGCACGATCGCCGATGGCGCCGCTTCGACGCACGTCGGCGAATACAACTTTCCGATCATCCAGCGTCACGTGGACCGGATCGTCACCGTGAGCGATGCGCAATTGATCGACACGCTGCGCTTCTTCGCGCAGCGCATGAAGATGGTCGTCGAGCCGACCGGCTGCCTCGCGGCGGCCGCCGTGCTGCAGAAGGTCGTGCCGGTCGAAGGCAAGCGCGTCGGCGTGATCGTGTCGGGCGGCAACGTCGATTTGCCGAAGCTGTCGCAGTATCTCGCGTGATGGCGGATCGTCACGACGCTGCGTTGACGATCAGATCGCGGTAGCCGTTCACGATCACGCTGTACGCGAAGTACGCGAACAGCACGGCGGACATCACGTGGCACGCGCGCAGGAGCTGCGTGCCGGCGCGCTTTCGGCCGTGGCTCGCGAGCGTGCAGATGAAGATCGTCCAGCCGAGCCCGCCGCAGAAGAAGCCGATCAGAAACACCGACGCGCTGACGGGACTCGTCGCGCCGGCCTTGGCGATGAGCGCGCCGCCGACCGCCGCAAACCACAATATCGCGCTCGGCGACGACACCGCGAGCAGGCATCCGCGCACGAAGCTTTGCCAATGCTTCGGGCGCGGCACGGTGAGATCCGCTTCGCCTTCGACGGGCGGCGCCGACGCCGGATTGAGCGCTTCACGCGCCATCTTCCAGGTGAGAAAGAGCAGCACGACGGCGCCGCCGATCCACACGACCCAGCGCACGGCGGAGAACTGCAAGAGCGCGGACATGCCCGCGAGCGCGAGCGCCGCATAGAACAGATCGCCGAAGCACGTGCCGAGGCCGAGCACCATCCCCGGCTTGAATCCGTGCGACAGGGCGAGCGAAATGATCGCGACGTTGGCGATCCCGATATCCAGACACAACGACAGCGACAGAAAGAACCCGTCCGACAGCAACGACCACGAATGCATGTTGTTATTGATGGTTGTGAAGCGTGAAGCTGACATCGAGACGGCCGGTCGGCACGTTCATCGTGTTGCGTGTGGGCGGATTACGGAAGGCGGCGAGCGCATCGCGCTGTGCTTGCGTGCCGATGCCGAGCGCATCGAGCAGATGGACGACGACCGCGTTCACCACGGCCGTATTGCCGTCCTCGACTTTCACCGCGATGCCGATCGGACCTGTCTCGCGGCGCACGCCGATCGCGTAACTCGCGTCCGCGCCGGTCTTGGCGACGAGCGCGCCGCCGAACGCCTGCATCAGTAGCGTGCAGAAGCGGCCTTCGCCCGCGACGAGTTCCGGATGCGATGTCATCGCGCGATGGATGCGTGCGAGCGGCGAGCCGTCCGACGCGGCGGCGATGTTCATATAGAGCCGCGCGAGACGTTCGAGCGGGAAGGCGGGCGTCGGCAGATTGCAGCCGTCGATGGCCCATTGCACTTCGTCATCGGCGAGATCGACGGCGCGCGCCACCGTGCGCTTCACATGCGCCTGCAGCGGATGACCGGGCAAGTGGTAATCGGCGAGTGGCGCGTTCATCGCGCGCGCGCCCGCGAGCATGCCGGCGTGCTTGCCGGAGCAATTGCTGCAGACGGCGGTCGGCGTGAAATCGCGCCGGATCCAGTCCTTGTACACGGCGTCTGAAATCGGCGGATGGCCGCCGCAGCGCAGATCGCTTTCGCTCGCGTTCGACTTCGCGAGCATCGCGAGCGCGCGCTCGATATGACGCGGCTCGCTGCTGTGCGATCCGCACATCAGCGCGAGGTCCTCGTCGGTGAAGCCGAAGCGTTCCAGCGCGCCCGTTTCGATGACGGCGAGCGCCTGCGCGGGCTTCGCGGCCGAGCGCGGCAGCGTCACGCGGCGCGGATCGCCGAAAGAATGGATGAGGCGGCCATCGGCATCGACGACCGCGACATGCGCCGCGTGCGTGTTCTCGATGACATCGCCTCGATAGAGCGTGGCCGCGATCGTCATTTGTCGAGTCCGAGTTCGGTCCAGAGCGTATCGACGCGGCGCTTCACGGCTTCGTCCATGACGATCGGGCGGCCCCATTCGCGATTCGTTTCGCCGGGCCACTTGTTGGTCGCGTCGAGTCCCATCTTCGAGCCGAGACCCGCAACCGGCGACGCGAAATCGAGATAATCGATCGGCGTGCTGTCGACCATCACGGTGTCGCGCGTCGGATCGACCCGCGTCGTGATCGCCCAGATCACTTCCTTCCAGTCGCGCACGTTCACGTCTTCATCCACGACGACGATGAACTTCGTATACATGAATTGCCGCAGGAAGCTCCAGACGCCGAACATCACGCGCTTCGCGTGGCCGGGATAGCTCTTCTTCATCTGCACGATCGCCATGCGATAGCTGCAGCCCTCCGGCGGCAGATAGAAATCGGTGATCTCGGTGAACTGCTTCTGCAACAGCGGCACGAAGACTTCGTTCAGCGCGACGCCGAGCACGGCAGGCTCGTCCGGCGGTTTGCCTGTGTAGGTGGAATGGAACAGCGCGTCGCGGCGCATCGTGATCTTCTCGACGGTGAAGACCGGAAACCATTCCTGCTCGTTGTAATAGCCGGTGTGATCGCCGTACGGGCCTTCGAGCGCGTGCTCGTATTTCGCCGACGCCCCCGCCGACGGACGCGGCGGCGCGCCTGCGGGCGCGGGCGGCGGCGCGCCGTCCTGCGGATAGATGAAACCTTCGAGCACGATTTCCGCGCGTGCCGGCACCTGCAATGCATCGACGCCCGGCGTCAGGCATTTGGCGAGTTCGGTGCGCGATCCGCGCAGGAGACCAGCGAACTGATATTCGGACAACGAATCGGGCACGGGCGTCACTGCGCCGAGAATCGTCGCGGGATCGGCGCCGAGCACGACCGCCACGGGATACGGCTTGCCGGGATTCGCGAGCGCAAACTCACGGAAATCGAGCGCGCCGCCGCGATGCGCGAGCCAGCGCATGATGAGCTTGTTGCGCCCGATCAGCTGTTGCCGATAGATGCCGAGATTCTGACGCGGTTTGTTCGGCCCGCGCGTGACGGTGAGGCCCCAGGTGAGCAGCGGACCGGCGTCGCCGGGCCAGCATGTCTGGATCGGCAGCCGATTGAGATCGACGTCGTTGCCTTCCCACACGATTTCCTGACAGGGCGGCGCGCTGACCGACTTCGGCGCCATGTCCCACACGGCCTTCGCGAGCGAGAGCAGCTTGCCGGCATCCTTCAGGCCCTTCGGCGGCTCGGGCTCCTTGAGCGCGGAAAGCAGCCTGCCGACATCGCGCAACGAACTCAGCGCGGCGACGTCGCTGCCGAGACTCACATCGGAACCGCTTTGCGCGTCCGTCTCGATGCCCATGCCGAGCGCGACGCGCCGCGTCGTGCCGAACAGGTTCGCGAGCACGGGCATCGTGTAACCGGTGGGCGCTTCGAACAGCAGCGCCGGTCCGCCCGCGCGCAACACGCGATCGGAGACTTCGGTGATTTCGAGAACGGGAGAGACGGGCTGCCGAATGCGGCGGAGTTCACCGAGCGCTTCAAGGCGGGCGGTGAAGTCGCGCAGATCTTTGTATTTCATCGATGGTCGGAAGTGGACTCGAAGGCGCCCGGAGGCAGAACTCCCCGGGCGGGACGGCTGCGCGCTAAGCGATTGTCGATTTTACCTGCGTCGGCGTCCGTGCGTTGGGCGACATTCAGCGAAAACCACTTGGAATCGCCCGGGAGACGTGGTTTTCGGCTGCTGAACACTGTTCAATATAACTGTAAGTAATTGAAACCAAAGTCTATAGCATTGACGGATCATTAAACCCTGTTAGAATCGCTTGGCATCCATTGCAGGTTTTGAAACTTTTTACCTTAGCCTCAGGTCTGTCAGACGCCAATGCGTCGCCTGCGCCGCTCCTGCCCGGCGATTCATGGCTGTTGGTTGTCATTGCCGGCGTTTCGCACGCCGGTTTTTCGCGTGGAAAGCCACGTGCGCGTTCAGGGCATGCAGTTCGTGCCGCGCAACCCGGCGGATTTTTGCCGGATCGGCTTTTCAGACGGCGCTTGCCGTATCCCCGATGCCGCTGACGCTTACCGAGAGTGAGCGGTGTCTGATTTGTCTCTCGAGTACGTGCTTCATTCGTATTCATCTGCGCAAATCATGCAACATTGGGAGTATCGATGAATGCTTCGGTTTGGTGGGGTTCCGACTCCCGCGCCGCGCAGGTTGTGCGCGTAGCGCTACGTCGCGGACGCCGTTTGAGTCACCATCTCTTCGCCGTGGTCGGTTGCGCGGCCGTTGTCAGTGCGCTCGCGCTCTGGCTGGCGCCTTCCTGGCGCACGACGTTCGCCGCAAAGATCATGCCGTTCGTGTCGGCCGCGGTCCAGGCCGGTCCGGCGCGTTTGCTCGCCGGCCAGCCGCTGCCGCCGTTCTCGGCGGTGCATCGCGCGCCCGGCGACGCCGCGCTGTCCGTGAACGTGACCGCTAACACGGCGGCGCCCGAAATTGCCAAGGCGCCGGCCGCCGTGACCCCGTCGCTCGGCGCGGCGGCCAGCGACGACGCCAGCACCCGTCAGCTCACCGGCGGCATCAGCCTGGCCGTGTCGCCCAACGGGCTCGATCCGCGCACGATGCCGTCCGTCGGCATGCTGGCGAACCTGATTCCTGCGCAACGCGTCGTCGCGGATGCGCGCGATGACCGTGTGCTCGTCTCGGCGCGTGAGCAGAAGCTCGTCGCGAATTTCATCGCGCGTCGCTATCGCGTGGCGCAAGAGCCGGTCACGGAACTCGTGCGCGCCGCGTTCGATACGGGTCGCGAAGTCGGCCTCGATCCGCTGCTGCTGCTTTCGGTGATGGCGATCGAATCGGGCTTCAATCCGTATGCGGAAAGCGGCGTCGGCGCGCAGGGCCTCATGCAGGTCATGTCGAAGGTGCATTCCGACAAATTCGAGTACTTCGGCGGCTCGCACGCGGCGCTCGATCCGCTCGCGAACATCAAGGTCGGCGCGCTCGTGCTGAAGGATTGCATCGCGCGCGGTGGCTCGGTGGCGGGCGGCTTGCGCTACTACGTCGGCTCGACGACGCAGGACGACGGCGGTTACGGCGCGAAGGTGCTGGCCGAGCGCTCGCGTCTGCGCGATGTCGCGCGTGGCCGCAATGTGCCGATCAACGCGCCGCAGGCGCCGGTCCAGGCCGCGCCGAAGCAGGTTCTCGCCTCGACGTCCGCGGACAAACGCGTTCACGCGACGATCGAATCGCCGAAGAAATCGCAGGACGATGGCGACGGGGAGACGAAGCACGTCGCATCGGCGGAGCTGGGCGCGTAAGGCTTTCGGCAGACGTAAAAAGGAAAGGGCACCCGCGGGTGCCCTTTTTGTTGCGTGTGCCGTCGCGATTATCGACGGAACAGCGTGCCGAGTCGCTGGACCGCTTCTTCCAGCTTCGCCTGCGACGTCGCATACGACAGCCGGATGTAGCGCTGCGGCGCGTGGAAACCGAAATCCGCGCCCGGCACGAGCACGACGCCCGCGTCGTGGAGCATCGAATGCGTGAGCGCATCGCTGTCGCCGGCGGCGGGGTGATGAACCGTCGTCGTGTCGGCGTAGACGTAGAACGCGCCGTCCGGCACGACCGGCACGCCGAAACCGAGCGAGCGCAGCGCCGGCACGATGTAATCGCGACGCCGCTTGAACTCCAGTCGCCGTGCTTCGTAGATCCCGATCGTCTCCGGCTCGAAGCACGCGAGCGCCGCATGCTGCGCGAGCGCCGACGCGCAGATGAACAGATTCTGCGACAGCTTTTCTACCGCGCTGACCATCGCGTGCGGCACGACGAGCCAGCCGAGCCGCCAGCCGGTCATGTTGAAGTACTTCGAGAAGCTGTTCACGGTGACGACGTCGTCGCCGAAGGAGAGCGCGGACACGGGTTTCGCGTCGTAACTCAGGCCCTGGTAAATCTCGTCGACGATCGTGAAGCCGCCGCGCGCGCGCACCGTGTCGACGATGCGCCGCAGTTCGTCCGGCTCGATCGACGTGCCCGTCGGATTCGATGGCGACGCGAGCAGCACGCCGCGCGTCTTCTCGCTCCAGTTCTCCTCGACATGCTCGGCCGTCAACTGGAAGCGCTCGGCCGGGCCGCTCGCGATGAGCACCGGCTTGCCATCCGCCGCCGACACGAAATGCCGGTTGCACGGATAGCAGGGATCGGGCATCAGGACTTCGTCGCCGTTATCGACGAGCGCCATGCACGCCAGCAGCAGCGCCGCCGACGCGCCCGCCGTCACGACGATCCGCTCGGGGTCGACGGCCAGGCCGAAGGTATCGCGATAATGCTGCGAAATCGCCTCGCGCAGCGCGTGGATGCCGAGCGCGTTGGTGTACTGCGTCACGCCGCGCTTCAGGGCATCGGCGGCGGCGTTCGTGACCGGCTCCGGCGCGGTGAAATCCGGCTCGCCGATGCTCATGTGGATGATGTCGCGGCCCGCGCGCTCGAGCGCCTGCGCCTCTTTCATCAGCTCCATCACGTAGAACGGCTCGATTGCGTCGACGCGCGACGCCAGCCGCACGAGCGGTTCGGCTGTCTGGTTCATTTATGCTCCGCGGCCGCGCGCCTGCGCTTCGGTGGGCCGCATCACGACGGCGAGCTTGTCCAGCACGCCATTGACGTACTTGTAGCCGTCCGAGCCGCCGAAAGTTTTCGTCAACTCGACTGCTTCGTTGATGACGACGCGATACGGCACGTCGATGTGATGCTTGAACTCGAAGGCGGCAACCAGCAGCACCGCGCGCTCGACCGGCGACAGCTGCTCGATCGGACGATCGAGGCACGGCTGCAACTCGGCCGACAGCGCGTCGGATTCCTTGATCACGCCGTGCAGGATCGCATCGAGATGATCCTTATCGGCCTTGTCGAAACCTTGAGAATTGCGCAACTGCGCGTCGATTTCGCCGGCGGGCGCGCCCGACAGCAACCACTGGTAAAGCCCTTGCGTCGCGAGTTCGCGCGAACGGCGTCGTGCGCTCTTCATGCGCGGTCCTCGTCTTCTTCGTCTTCGTCTTCATCGTCGCCGCCGAGCTGCTCGAGCGCGACGGACAGATTCGCCATTTCGACCGCCACGCGCGCGGCGTCGCGACCCTTTTCGGTCATGCGGGCGACGGCTTGCTCGTCGTTCTCGGTCGTCAGCACGGCGTTCGCAACCGGAATGCCGAAGTCGAGCGCGATGCGCGAGATGCCCGAGCCGCTTTCGTTCGACACGAGCTCGAAGTGATACGTCTCGCCGCGCACGACGGCGCCGAGCGCGATCAGCGCGTCGAACTGGCCGGATTCCGCGAGCTTTTGCAGCGCGAGCGGAATTTCGAGCGCGCCGGGCACCGTGACGAGCAGCACGTCCTGGCCGATCACGCCGAGGCGTTCCAGCTCCTCGATGCAGGCGTCGGCGAGGCCGTTGCACACCGGTTCGTTGAAGCGCGACTGCACGATGCCGATGCGCAGGCCGTCACCGTCGAGGTTCGGCTGGTATTGTCCGATTTCCATGAATGATTTCCGTTGGTTCAGATTGGGTTTGGCGTTCAGGCCGAGCGCAACTGCGTGATGCTCGTATCGGCGGGCGCGGCGGTGGCGGGGCAGCCGGGCATCGGCACGAAGCCTGTCACTTCCAGGCCGTAGCCCGACATGCTGCCGAGCTTGCGCGGATTCGCGAGCACTTCCATCTTGCCGACGCCGATATCGCGCAGAATTTGCGCGCCGATGCCGTAGGTCTTGAAGTCGATCGGGCGGCGCTTGAGTTCCGCCGCCTTGTCCTTCTGGTCGAACGCGCGGAACACGTCGACGAGATGTTCCTTCGTGTCGCCGCAATTGAGCATGACGATCGCGCCGAGATCGCGCGCGGCGATTTCCTTCATCGCGGCGTCGATGGTCCAAGAGTGCGTCGACGAGTCGATTTCGAGCAGATCCAGCACGGAGAGCGGTTCGTGCACGCGCACCGGCGTGTCGCGATCCGGACGCGGCGTGCCGCGCACGAGCGCGATGTGCGGCGAACCGGTGGGCTCGTCGCGATACAGCAGCGCGCGGAACGGACCGTGCGCGGTCTGCATCGTCCGCTCGCAGACTTTCTCGATGATCGATTCGGTGCGGCTGCGGTAGTGGATCAGATCGGCGATGGTGCCGATCATGATGCCGTGCTGCTGGCCGAACTCGATGAGGTCGGGCAGACGCGCCATTTCGCCGTCGTCCTTGATGATCTCGCAGATCACCGCGGCGGGCGTGAGACCCGCGAGCGCGGTCAGGTCGCAGCCGGCTTCCGTATGGCCCGCACGCACGAGCACGCCGCCCGGCTGCGCCATGATCGGGAAGACGTGGCCCGGCTGAACGATGTGCTCGGCGCGCGCATCGTGCGCGACGGCCGCGGCGATGGTTTTCGCGCGGTCGGCGGCCGAGATGCCGGTCGTCACGCCCTCGGCGGCTTCGATGCTCACCGTGAACGCCGTGCCGTACTGCGTGCCGTTGCGATGCGTCATGAGCGGCAGGTTCAACTGCTTGCAGCGTTCCTGCGTGAGCGTGAGGCAAATGAGGCCGCGGCCGTGCTTCGCCATGAAGTTGATCGCTTCGGGCGTGACGAATTCTGCGGCGACGACGAGATCGCCTTCATTCTCGCGGTCTTCTTCGTCGACGAGGATCACCATCCGGCCGGCTTTCAGTTCAGCGATGATCTCAGGAGTGGAGGCGAGCGACATGATGACGTCCCGAGCGGGCTCTGATTTGGGGAAAGCGCGTATTTTACGCCACGGCTGGTGGAGCGTCGGGGAAATCGACTCTCTTCGAGAGGTGGAGGTTTCCTAAGCCATTCGGACGAATGGCGCGACGGGCAAGCGTTTGGGAAACTGTCCTCACTGTAACTTTAAAGCGGATGGATTTTGTACAATGTTGTGTACATTAAACTTAATGGGGCCGAACATGGCTTATAGGGCAAGGGACATCATTCCGCTCTCTCAGGCGCGTGCAAATCTCTCTGAACTCGTCGACGAGGTTCGCGGCGGCAATGAAAAGATCATCACGAAGAACGGAGAAAGCTATGCCGCGTTGATCAGCGCGGAAAAGCTCGAAGCGTTCTACCGCATGGAGAGGTCCCGCATTCATCTGGTGCTGCTGAACGACGCGTTGACCGCTCTGAAGAGCCTCGACAAGAACAAAACGGAAGATGCCGACGAGTACTTCATCCGTCTGAAAGCGCGTCTGGGAGCGCCGCAAACCGATGACGGAGAGTCGGACCGTGAATGATGAACGCAAGTGCACGACCATCCGAATCTCGAGCGAATTCAATGCCCGACTCACGGATATCGAGCGCTACTGGAACCGCGTTGACCGGCCTGAAAGCTTCCTTCGGCTAGTCGAGGCGATCGAAAAGAAGGTCGTACCGGTGCTTCGGCGCTTTCCGGCTCTTGGACGACGCCTTCTCAATTCGAAGCCGGATACGGTCGATGCTTTGCTGACGATCGAGGAGATCGTGGACGTCACGAAGTCGGGCGCGCCTCATCAAGGCGAGCTACACGAACATCTGTTCGATGACTACGTGCTGCTCTATCTGTTGTCCGGTGACAAGATCACTTTCTTGTCGCTCCGGCACATGAAAGAGACTTCCTCCGAATTCAGGGATCTGTGGGGTCCGGAGCGCTAGGTCAGGACAACGCGAGCATTCACCCCGCACTCATCATCCGCTCCACATACCGCGCGATCAGATCGATCTCCAGATTGACCTTCGCGCCTTTGGCAAGGGCCTTGAGCGTCGTCACTTCGACGGTATGCGGAATCAGATTGATGGAAAACTCGCAGCCGTCGGCGCTGTCGCTGACGGAATTCACCGTGAGGCTCACCCCGTTCACCGTCACCGAGCCCTTGTAAGCCAGGTACTTGCCGATATCCTTCGGCGCCACGATGCGCAATTCGTGCGATTCGCCCACCGGCTCGAACTTCGACACGACGCCCAGCCCATCGACGTGACCGGATACGAGGTGCCCGCCAAGCCGGTCGTGCGCGCGCAACGCCTTTTCCAGATTCACGCCGGCGCCCGCATCGCCGAGTCCGACGGTCTTGTTGAGACTCTCGCGCGACACTTCGACGTCGAACGTGCCGGCCGATTTCTCGACAACCGTCATGCACGCGCCCTGAATCGCGATGCTGTCGCCGAGCTCCACGTCGGCGAGATCGAGATCGCCCGCGGCGACCGTCAGACGCACGCCCGCTTCCGGCTCGGCACCGAGCGGCGTGACTTTTTCGATTCGGCCCACGGCCGCGACAATTCCTGTGAACATCGGTCGGATTCCTCGATTCGGTGCTGGGTCAGCTCGCCACGTTGGCTTCGGCAAAACGCGCAAGTATGCGCAGATCGTCGCCGAGCCGGTCGATGCGATGAAATTTCAGATGCGGCCGCGCATCCAGCGTGTCGGGCGGCGCGAAGTCGAACATGCCGGGCGCGCTGCCGAGCAGGCTCGGCGCGAGATAGATCAGCAGTTCGTCGACGCAGCCTTCGCGCAGCAGCGAGCCGTTCAGCTTGTGGCCCGCTTCGACATGCAATTCGTTGATGCCGCGATCGGCGAGCGCCGTGAGCATCGCGGGCAGATCGACCTTGCCGTACTCGTTCGACAGCTCGATCAGATCCGCGCCTTTCTCGCGCAACGCGTCGATGCGCGCCGGATCGGCGTCGGCGGAATGGAAAATCCAGGGCGGCGCGCCGTCGAGGATGCGCGCGTGCATCGGCACATCCAGCCGGCTGTCGATCAGCACGCGTTGCGGCTGGCGCGGCGTGTCGACCGCGCGCACGGTCAGTTGCGGATCGTCCTCGCGCACCGTGCCGATTCCCGTGAGAATCGCGCAGGCGCGGGCGCGCCACGCGTGGCCGTCGGCGCGCGCGTCTTCGCCCGTGATCCACTGACTCTCGCCCGTCGGCAAACCGGTACGGCCGTCCAGCGTGGCCGCGACCTTCATTCGCACCCACGGACGGCGGCGCGTCATACGCGACACGAAGCCGATGTTCATCTCGTGCGCCTCGTTCGCGAGCAGTCCGCAACGCACGTCGATGCCGGCGTCGCGCAGCATCGTCAAGCCGCGGCCGGACACCGACGGGTTCGGATCTTCCATCGCGGCGATTACTTTCTCGACGCGCGCATCGATGAGCGCATGCGCGCACGGCGGCGTGCGGCCGAAGTGACTGCACGGTTCCAGCGACACATACGCGGTCGCGCCGCGCGGATCCTTGCCGCGCGAACGGGCGTCCTTCAGCGCCTGCACTTCGGCGTGATCCTGGCCGGCCGGCTGCGTGTAGCCCATGCCGATCACTTCGCCGTTCTTGACGAGCACGCAGCCGACGCGCGGATTCGGCGTCGTCGTGTACATGCCCTTCGAGGCGAGCGCGAGCGCGCGCTCCATGTGCGTGAAGTCGGTTTGCGAGAACATCGGCGCGGCCCGGAAACGTCAGGCGGCGAGCGACGCGAATGCGCCGCGCGCCGCGTCGATCGTCGCGTCGATGATCGCGTTGTCGTGCGCGCTCGACACGAAGCCCGCTTCGAACGCGGACGGCGCGAAGTACACGCCGGCATCGAGCATCGCGTGAAAGAACGCATTGAAGCGCCTCGTGTCGCCTTGCTGGATCTGCGCGAAGCTGCCCGGCACGCTGTCCATGAAATACAGGCCGAACATGCCGCCGATCGAATCGGCGGAGAACGGCACCTTCGCGTCGCGGGCGGCGCCGGTGAGGCCGTCGACGAGCTTGCGCGTCTGCTTGGCGAGATCGTCGTAGAAACCGGGACGCTGGATCAGTTGCAGCGTCTTCAGGCCCGCGGCCACCGCGATCGGATTGCCCGACAGCGTGCCCGCCTGATAGACGCCGCCGAGCGGCGCGAGATGAGCCATGATGTCGCGGCGTCCACCGAACGCGGCCGCCGGCATGCCGCCGCCGATGACCTTGCCGAGACAGGTGAGATCGGGCTTGATGCCGTAGACCTGCTGCGCGCCGCCGAGCGCCACGCGAAAGCCGCACATGACTTCGTCGAAGATCAGCACGGAGCCGTATTCGTTGCAGCGTTCGCGCAGCGCGTTGAGAAACTCGGGCGTCGCGCGCACGAGATTCATGTTGCCCGCGACCGGCTCGACGATCACCGACGCGATTTCCGGCCCGAATGCCTTGAACGCCTCGTTCAATTGCTCGACGTTGTTGTACTCGAGCACGGTCGTGTGCTTCGCGATGTCGGCGGGCACGCCGGCGGAAGTGGGATTCCCGAACGTGAGCAGACCGGAGCCGGCTTTGACGAGCAGGCTGTCCGCGTGCCCGTGATAGCAACCTTCGAACTTGACGATGCGGCTGCGGTTCGTGAAGCCGCGCGCGAGGCGCAATGCGCTCATCGTCGCTTCGGTGCCGGATGACACCATCCGCACCTGTTCGATCGACGGCACGAGCTTGCAGATTTCCTCGGCGATTTCGATTTCGGCTTCGGTCGGCGCGCCGAACGAGAAGCCGTTCGCGAGCACGCGTTGTACTGCGCCGAGCACTTCCGGATGGACATGGCCGAGAATCATCGGGCCCCACGAGCCGATGTAGTCGATATAGCGCTTGCCATCCGCATCCCAGAAATACGCGCCTTCTGCGCGCTCGATGAAGCGCGGCGTGCCGCCGACCGAGCGGAACGCCCGCACCGGCGAGTTCACGCCGCCGGGAATGGTTCGCTGCGCGCGTTCGAAGAGAGCTTGATTCTTGGACATGGATGGAAGCCTGCACTGAAAAGTGGATGCGGGAGTCGCGAGGACACGCGCCCGGCTGCCGCTGCAACGTCTGCACGGCGCGCGAAACGCGCCGTCCGGCGCGAAAAACGATGCTGAAATTGTACCGGAGTCGTTGCAATGCAACCGTGTCCGGCTAGGGTCGCATCGAGCGCCGTCCGGTGCGTGCGGCCCACAGTTTTTCCAGCGCGCCCTCGGCGATCGGCTTGATGAGCGTGCCGGACATCTGCGCGTCCCACGTCTGCACGGAGAACGGATGCGCGCGCAATTCGTCGCGCGTGACGACGACCTGCTCGCGCGCATCGACGAGCCAGTCATAAACGAAGTCGATGCGCAGCCGATAGCCGCGCTTGGCTCCGGCATCCGGCACTTCGTACGGCGCGCGCGTCACCCAGCCCGACGCGAACACGCCCCTGGGTTCCTGCGACACGCGATGCACGAAGACCCGGTCGCCCGGCAAGAGTCCGCGCGCGGTGCCGCAGCCCCATACGTCGGCAACGGCATCGCCTGCGGCGACGCGCCGCGCGAACTCGGGCAAGTCGGGCCACGGCCATTTCTTTGGGCTCCAGATCAGCAGAAAGGCGGTCATGGGTTCGGTCGGACGAGAAGAGAGCGATGAGCTTAACGCAGCGTCGCGACCGGGGCCGGATCGCGGCAAGGGCTCGCGTACAATGTTTGCTCCTTGCGCGGTAAGGATGCCGCGCGGCCTCAACGCTTCCCCGTCTCCCGAACTCCATGTCCGACACCACCCGGCGCCGGCCCGATGGCCGTTTGATCCTTCTGCTCGGCGCGCTCGCCGCGTGCGGCCCGCTGTCGATCGACATGTATCTGCCGAGCCTGCCGTCGCTCGCCGCCGCGTTCGGCACGAGCCCGGCCGCCGCGCAAAGCACGCTGACGAGCTTCATGTTCGGCTTCTCGTTCGGCATGCTGCTCTACGGTCCGATGTCCGACGCCTATGGCCGCCGCCCCGTCCTGCTCGGCGGCATCGCGCTGTACGCGCTCGCGAGCATCGGCTGCGCGGCGGCGTTTTCCATCGACGCGCTCGTCTTCGTGCGCTTCCTGCAGGCGCTCGGCGCGGGCGCGGCGTCGGTGCTCGCGCGCGCGATCGCCCGCGACGCCCACGCGCCGACCGACGCGGCACGCGTCCTGTCGATGCTGTCCATCGTCACGTCGATCGGACCGTTGCTCGCGCCGCTGATCGGCGGGCAATTGCTGCTGCTGGGCAGCTGGCGCGTCGTGTTCGTCGCGCTGACGCTCTTCGGCGTGACATGCGCGGTGACGGCGTATCTGCGCGTGCCGGAGACATGGCCTAAGGAAAGGCGCGCGAGCGCGGCGGTCGGCAAATCGTTCGCCGCTTACGGGCATCTGCTGACCGATCCCGTCACCTGGGGCCACATGATGTGCGGCGGCATGGCTTTCGCGTCGATGTTCGCGTACATCACCGCCACGCCGTTCGTCTATATCGATTACTTCCACGTCAGGCCGCAGTATTACGGGCTGCTGTTCGGCCTGAACATCGTCGGCATCATCGCGGGGAATGTGCTCAACACGAAGTTCGTCGGCCGCGTCGGCGCGATGAAGATGATTTCGGCTGCATCGTTCGTGAGCGTCGCGGCGGCGCTCGCGGTCGCGTTCGTCGCGCTGACGGGCTTGGGCGGCCTGTGGTCGATCGTCGTGACGCTGTTCTTCGTGGTCGGCGTGGTCGGACTGCTGTCGGCCAATTGCACGACCGAGCTGATGCATCGGTATCCGCACAACGCGGGCGCGGCCGCCGCGGTTTTCGGCGCGATGCAGCTCGCGCTCGGCGCGCTCGCGAGTCTCGCCGTCGGCTTGTTTCACGATGTTTCGCCGCATGGCATGGGCATCGTGATAGGCGTGTGCGGCGTGCTGACATTCGCCGGGCGCACGCTGGTGCTGCGCTCGCACGCGGCGCCCGTGAAGGTCTGAACGGCGCGCAGAAACAAAAAAGCCTCGCTATGTGGCGAGGCTCAACATTTGATGCTCGTTTTTGCGGTCTCGAATCAGATGTGCCTGGGTCAAAGGTGCTTCCTGGGTCGATCGCAGTTGTTTGTCGATTCGGTAACTTACTGGGTCAAAGTTGTTTACCGGCTCGCTTCGGTCGCAGGGGCAATAGGCATGTTCTCCAGATGAGCGATCAGTGGTGCCTGGGTCAAAGGTGCTTCCTGATCGGGTTCGTGTCGATTCGGTTATTCCTCGTTGCCGTTTCAGCCTTGTCGACGAAGCTGGACTGCATCAAGGAATGAGACGAGTGTAGGCCGTCGTCGAACGACGACATATCGAAGGAATTCGAATCGGTGGGCAAGGCCGCGCGACGGCCGAAACGCGCTGTTGCGCGCCGTGAAACCGATGTTCGCCTAAACCGCGCGCGCGAGCGTCGGCATGGGCGGCGCGAGAGGAGTGCCGCGCGCCGCGAGCGCGGACAGCGTGGCCTCGTTGACATCGGAGATCACGCAGAGCGCGACGATCTCATGCAGGTTCGACGTGACGAAGGCGCGTTCGCCGGCGGCGGCGAACGCATCGGGGTCGAGCGTGAAGCGTGTCGGCGGGATCGGTATCGGCATGACTCGGGAAGCGCATTCGAAGGGTCCAGATCCTGCAGAATGCGTTCGCGCTTCTCGATAGGCATCGACTGAAACGTCCCCGCGTGCTGCTATTCGAGGGGGCCGATCGTCGCCGCGAGAAACGTGAAGGCCGCGGCTTCCGCCTGCGCGACCGCTCCGGGTTCGACGCCCGCGCCGTGCCCGCCGTCGCCGGTCTCCTGATACCAGACGTCGGCGTGGCCTTGCGCCTGCATCTTCGCGGCCATCTTGCGCGCGTGGCCGGGATGCACGCGGTCGTCGCTCGTCGATGACGTGAACAGCGCCGGCGGATACGTCACGTCGGCCTTCACGTTCTGATACGGCGAATACGCCATCAGATGATGAAGATCGCCGGCGTCGTCGGGATCGCCGTATTCGTCGATCCACGATGCGCCTTGCAACAGCAAGTGAAAGCGCGCCATATCGAGCAGCGGCACTTCGGACAGCACGGCGCCGAAAAGCTCGGGCCGTTGGACCATGCACGCGCCGGTGAGCAGGCCGCCGTTGCTGCCGCCCCGAATGGCGAGCTTCTTCGGCGTCGTGACGCCGCTATCGACGAGCGCTTGCGCCACCGCGGTGAAATCATCGAACGAAATTTGACGGTTCTCGCGCAATGCCGCCTGATGCCACGCCGGGCCGAACTCGCCGCCGCCACGGATATTCGCGACCGCGTACAGCCCGCCGCGTTCGAGCCACGCGATGCCCGTGGTTGCGTCGTAGCCGGGGTCGAGCGCGACTTCGAAGCCGCCGTAGCCGTAGAGCAGGCAAGGGCGCGGTTCGGCGGTGGTCTCGATGTCTCTTCCGATCAGCCAGTACGGAATGCGTTCGCCGTCCGGCGCGATCGCGTGGCGGCGCACGGCGGCGAGACCGGTTGCGTCGAATTGCGCGGGAAGGCGCGCGAGCAGTCGCCAGGGCGCGTCGCTGGCGAGATCGGCGTGATAGAGCGACGGCGGCAACAGAAAATGCTCGACGTGGATGAGCACGGTGTCGTCGCGTTCGCTGTCGATCGAATCGACCCATGACTGGCTCGCTTCCGGCAGCGCGAATTCGCGCGCCTGCCATGCGTCATCGGGATTCGCGTCCGGGCGCAGCAGCGTGACGCGCGGCGTGCCGTCATCCATCTGCGAAACGATGAGGAACTGCTTCGTGAAGTCGATGCCCGCGAGGACGAGGCGTTCCGACGGCGTGAAAAGCGCCGTGAACCGGCGCGAGCCGGCGAGAAACGCGTCGCGGCGGATGACGGTCAGCGTGCCGGGCGCGTAGCGGCGCCCGCCCGCGTTCCAGAACTTGCGCGGCGTGACGAAGAGCCAGCCGTTCCAGTGCTCGATTTCCGCGTGCGACGGCAGATCGTACTGGCGCCATTCGTTGGCGGTTTCGTCGAGCCAGTAGTTGAGCGTGTCGTAGAACGTGACCGCGCGCGACGCGAGATGCAGCTTCTCGATCGGATCGTAGTCCACGCCCGCCGACACGTCGCGCCGATTGCCTTCGAACACGACGGGCGCATCCGCGAGCGGCGTGCCGCGCTTCCAGCGACGCGCCTGCCGTGGAAATCCGGATGTCGTCAGCGCGGGGCTCGGGTTCGTCTTGCTGTCGTCCCAGCCGACGTACACGGTGTCGCGATCGATCCACGAGATGTCGTGCTTGCCGACATCGGGCAATGCGAAGCCATCCGCGACGAACGTTTTCGACGCGATCTCGAACTCGCGCACCATGCACGCGTCCGAGCCGCCCGGCGACAGGCTCACGAGCGCGCGATCGTAGTCGGGATAGAGCATGTCGAAGTCGGCGAGGGCCCAGCGTGTGTCGCCCACCGCGTCGGTGTTCAGGGCGAGCGCGTCGACGTCGAGGATCGTTTCCCATGCGGGCTTGCCTTCGAGCCACGCAGACCACGGCGTGCGGCGTACGATGCCGAGCGGATGCGCGTCGTCCTGCCATGTGTTGTAGCCCCAATCGCCATAGCGCGAACAGGCGACGATGCGGTCTTTCGACGTGTACGCCTTTTCGAGCCGGCCGGCGAGGGCGCGCGCGTCGGGCGTGTTGCCGAACGCGGCTTCGGTGCGGCGGTTCTGGGCGTCGATCCACGACTGCACGCGGGCGTCGTCGAGCGCTTCGAGGCCGATGAAGGGATCGGGGCCGTCGGAGGGCGGCCAGGCGAGTTCGGGATTCTGATCGAGGATGGTCATGCGGAATCGGAGCTTCGAAAGGCAAAACGCCGATTGTGCCTGTTATGGCGGCGCAATGAAAAAGCCGCGCATCAGCGCGGCTTTCAACTTCAACGACCAGGCAGACTCAAGCCAGCCGCTCTTCCGTCTGCGGATCGAACAGCACGGCCTTCGACACATCGAACAGCAGGGTCATGTTCGTCATCGGCTGCGGATTGCTCGCAGGGTGCACGCGCGACACGACGCGCTTGCCGTTCACCTGCGCGAACACGAGCGTGTCCGGGCCGGTCGGCTCGATCACGTCGACGCGCACGTCGACCGGCTGCAGGCTCGCATCCGACACATCGTGCGCGCTGCGCGAATCGGTGATGCGCTCCGGACGCAGGCCCAGAATCACATCCTGCCCGACCTTGCTGCGCAAACGACCCGCATCGAACGGCAGATTCAGCACCTTCTGCGTGACGCCCGTATCGAGTTGCAAACCGACGCCCGAACCCGACTCGACGAGCTTGCCCGTGATGAAGTTCATCGGCGGCGCGCCGATAAAGCCCGCGACGAACAGATTCGACGGCGAATCGTAAATCTCCTGCGGCGCGCCGAACTGCTGCACGATGCCGTCCTTCATCACCGCGATGCGATCGCCGAGCGTCATCGCTTCGATCTGATCGTGCGTCACGTAGACGATCGTCGTGCCGAGGCGCTGATGCAAGAGCTTGATCTCCGAACGCATTTCGATGCGCAGCTTCGCGTCGAGGTTCGAAAGCGGCTCGTCGAACAGGAACATCACCGGATCGCGTGCGAGCGCGCGGCCCATCGCGACGCGCTGACGCTGCCCGCCCGACAGTTGCCCCGGCTTGCGATCGAGCAGATGACCGATCTGCAGCGTCTCCGACACGCGATCGACGATCTTCTTCTGCTCGTCCTTCGGCACCTTGCGAATATTGAGACCGAACGAGATGTTGTCGCGCACGCTCATCGAAGGGTAGAGCGCGTAGGACTGGAACACCATCGCGATATCGCGGTCCTTCGGCGAGAGGTCGTTGACCGTCTTGCCGTCGATCATGATGTCGCCACGGGTCACGGTCTCCAGACCCGCGATCATGTTCAGCAGGGTCGACTTGCCGCAGCCCGAGCCGCCGACGAGGATCAGGAACTGACCGTCCTCGATATCGATATTGACGCCCTTGAGAACCGGCACCCCGTTCGGGTAGGTCTTGTACACGTCACGGATGGAAAGGCTTGCCATGTGAATCCTCTATCTCTCGATACTGCTCGTTTAACCCTTCACCGCGCCGGCCGTCAGCCCGCGCACGAAATAACGTCCCGCGATCATGTAGACGAGGATCGTCGGCAATGCGGCGATGATCGCGCCGGCCATGTCGACGTTGTATTCCTTCACGCCCGTCGATGTGTTCACGAGGTTGTTCAGCGCCACCGTGATCGGCATGGAATCCACGCCCGAAAACACGATACCGAACAGGAAATCGTTCCAGATCTGCGTGAATTGCCAGATCAGGCACACCATGAAGATCGGCAGCGACACCGGCAGCAGAATCTTCGTGAAAATGGTGAAGAAACCCGCGCCGTCGATGCGCGCCGCCTTCACGAGCTCGGCCGGAATGCTCACGTAGAAGTTGCGGAAGAACATCGTCGTGAACGCGATACCGTAGATCACATGCACGAGCACGAGGCCGGTCGTCGTGTTCGAAAGGCCGAGAAAGCCCTGCAGACGCGCCATCGGAAGAAGGATCGCCTGGAAGGGGATGAAGCAGCCGACGAGCAGCATCGTGAAGATGGCGTCCGCGCCGCGGAAGCGCCAGTGCGTGAGCACGTAGCCGTTGAACGCGCCGATGAACGACGAGATCAGCACGGCGGGGATCACCATGCGAACCGAGTTCATGAAGAACGGCTCCATGCCGTCGCAGCG
Organism: Caballeronia sp. ATUFL_F2_KS9A; assembly: GCF_023630765.1. Taxonomy (NCBI): domain Bacteria; kingdom Pseudomonadati; phylum Pseudomonadota; class Betaproteobacteria; order Burkholderiales; family Burkholderiaceae; genus Caballeronia; species Caballeronia sp. ATUFL_F2_KS9A. Next base: position 246,202 of record NZ_JALQEK010000002.1, read on the forward strand.
CACGCCGGTACACGCTTCCTGCCACGCTTTGACCCACGGCGCGAACGTGAAGTGCGTCGGCGGCGTGAGCAGATTGCCCGTGCGAAGCTGGTCGAGATCCTTGAACGACGTCGACAGCATCACGTAGATCGGGAACAGGAAGTAGAGCGCGAAAAGTATGAGCACCGCGTAGATGACGGCGCGGCTCAGGGTCATCTTAGGCTGCATTGCGGGTGCTCCTCGATTCGAGATACATGAGCGGCACGAGCACGGCGACGACGGTGGCGAGCATCATCATCGACGATGCGGCGCCCACGCCCAGTTGCCCGCGATTGAACGAGAACGTGTACATGAAGATTGCCGGCAGCGACGACGACGTGCCCGGACCGCCCGCCGTCAACGCGACGACGAGGTCGAAGGTCTTGATCGTGATGTGGCAGAGGATCAGCAGCACGGAGAAGAACACCGGGCGCATGCTCGGAATCACGATCTTGCGGTAGATGGTCGGCAGCGTCGCGCCATCGACTTGCGCGGCCTTGAAAATTTCGCCGTCGACGCCGCGCAGACCGGCGAGGAAGAGCGCCATCACGAAGCCCGTCGATTGCCACACCGCGGCGATCACGACGCAGAAAATCGCCTTGTCCGGGTCGCCGAGCCAGTTGAACGAGAAACTCGTCCAGCCCCAGTCATGAAACACTTTCTCCAGACCGAGGCCGGGATTCAGAATCCACTGCCACGCGGTGCCGGTCACGATGAACGAAAGCGCCATCGGATAGAGGAAGACCGCGCGCAATGCACCTTCGTTGCGGATCTTCTGGTCGAGAAGGATCGCAAGGAAAAGGCCGAGGAACACGCAAATCCCGATGAACGGAATGCCGAACCAGCCGAGGTTGGCGGCGGAAGTCCACCAGACATCGTTGGCGAAAAGCTGTTTGTAGCGGTCGAAGCCCGCGAAATCGTAGCGCGGCATGAGCCGCGATTCGGAAAGCGACAGATACCCGGTAATGGCGATGAAGCCGTACACGAAAACGAGCGCGATCACGACGCTGGGAGCGAGCACCAGCTTCGGAATCATGCGATCGGCGAGCGCCGCCGTCGGTGACGCGCGACGGGGCGGGTTTTGCGGTTTCTTGTCCGCGGCGATGGAGGCAGTCACGACTCGACTCCTGGAAGATGCGCCGGCGCTTTTCGTGCGTTTAGGTGCACTGACTGGCGCTTCTGTGGCGAATGCCTGCTGGCGCTGAAATGTTGCGACGTTACAGATGCAGTCCTGCTCTGTCTTGCCCCGCCCGGCGCATGCCTTTCGCACACGCGCCGGGCGGATGCGGCCTTACTTCGTCTTGGCGGCGTTCGCGAGTGCGGCAACCGCGCTCTTCGAATCCTGCGACGAATTCATGAACTTCGTCACGACGTCGGTCATCGCGCCGGCGACGGCATCGCCCTGAGCCATGCCGTGCGCGAGCGACGGAACATAGCCGCCCGATTTGATCGCCGTCTGTTCATCAGCGTAGGACTTCTTCGCGCAGTCGTCGAACTTATCCATCGGGACGCCGAGACGCACCGGGATCGACCCCTTGTTCAGACTGAACTGCTCCTGGAATTCCGGCGTCATGATGGTCTTCGCGAGCGCGAGCTGGCCCGGCGTCGCAGCCTTCTGGCCCTTCTGCTGGAAGAACACGAACGAGTCGACGTTGAACGTGTAGGCCTTCTCCGTGCCCGGCACCGGCGCGCACACGTAGTCCGTGCCCGCCTTCTTGCCGGCGCCGGCGAATTCGCCCTTCGCCCAGTCGCCCATGAACTGCATGCCGGCCTTGCCGTTGATGACCATCGCGGTCGCGAGGTTCCAGTCGCGGCCCGTGCGGCCGCTATCGAAGTAGCCCTGGATCTTGCGGACCGTATCGAACACCTGAACCATCTTGTCCGAGGTCAAGGTCTTCTGATCGAGATCGACGATCGCCTTCTTGTAGAAGTCCGCGCCCTGCGACAGCACGACGTCTTCCCACAGCGTCAGGTCCTGCCACGGCTGGCCGCCCATCGCGATCGGCATGATGCCCGCGGCCTTCATCTTGTCGGCGACCTGGAAGAACTCGTTCCAGTTGGTCGGGACCTTGCCGCCCGCCTTGTCGAGCGCGGCCTTGTTGATGTACAGCCAGTTCACGCGATGCACCGAGAAGGGCGCGGCGACGTAGTGGCCGTCGGCGTGGATGATCTTGTCGATTTCCGGCGGCAGGTTCTTTTTCCAGTCGCCCGCGACGGAATCGATCGGCACGAGGACGCCTTGCTCGGCCCATTCCTGGATCAGCGGACCCTTGATCTGCGCCGCCGACGGCGCGTTGCCCGAGATGACCTGCGTCTTCAGCGCGGTCATCGCGGCCGCGCCCGCACCGCCCGCGACAGCGAAGTCCTTCCAGGTGTAACCCTGCTTCGTCATGTCGTCCTTGAGCACGCCGACAGCCTTGGATTCGCCGCCGGACGTCCACCAGTGCAACACGGAAACGGCCTCGGCAGCCTGAACCGCCGACGCCGTCGCGCCGCACAGAAGACCTGCGGCGCACAGCGCGCCCATGAGCTTACGGACTTTCATTGTTTATCTCCTCCAGACACCTGACAAGAAACGATTGGCTCCCGATGCAGCCAGAAGCATGGCTAAGAAGCGGTGGTCGAAAAAACGGCAAAACTGGATGGCCGGGAATCGGCGGTGTCGGCGGGGATGCGGCAGGCGCGAGTCACGACGGACGCGACGTGCCGGGCCGGCAGACCGATAGTCGGCCGCACGGCGCTCAAGAGATGAGTGGGTTGAATCGCAACGGCTGTCTCCTCTTTTGATTTTTACCCGTTCGTTCGAGCGTTGCCCCGAAAGACGCACTCGACGGCGAGGCGCGAGGCCTGAACGATCGTGAGCCGCAAGGGGCGCTTTCCGTGGAAAGCGGCGCGCCGCGCGCTCCGTTAACATGCGCTCAGAACGATCATCTGTAAAAAAGCTCGTCACCAGACTTGTCTGATTGACTTTGGCAATTTTCTGTAGATGACATTTCCTCTTGATTTGGATTGTAGTTAAACTACAATTCAGTGTCAAAAAAAATTTTATCGGACTACGCTGTCATCCGTAGTCACCCGGGCGACTCGCCCCGATTCGACTCACATCCGCTCTCGAACCCACGTAGAGACTCATGCAAAGCGACTCGAACTTCACCTTCGTACTCTTCGGCGGCACCGGCGACCTCTCCATGCGCAAGATTCTTCCCGCGCTCTTCGAGGCGCATCGCGCGGGCATGCTCAATCCGGCGGGCAGAATCGTCTCGGTCGCGCGCGAGGCCAAGCAGCAAGAGGAATACCGCGCGTGGGTCGAGGATCACGTGAAGCCGCATGTAGCGAAGAACGGCATCGATGAAGCCGCGTGGCAGAGCTTCATCGAGCGCTTCGAGTACGTCGGGCTGGACCTGGGACGTCCGGAGGACTTCGTCGTCTTGCGCGACGCGCTCGCCCGGTTCGACGGCACGCGCGTCTTCTATCTGGCGACGGGGCCGTCGCTGTTCGTGCCGATCTGCCGGGCGCTCGCCGATGTCGGCCTGAACCAGAACGCGCGCATCGTGCTCGAAAAGCCGCTCGGCTACGACCTGAAGTCGTCGAACGCGATCAACGACGCCGTCGGCGAAATCTTCCAGGAAGAGCAGATCTATCGGATCGATCACTATCTCGGCAAGGAGCCGGTGCAGAACCTGCTCGCGCTGCGCTTCGGCAACGCGCTTTTCGAGCCGCTGTGGCGGCGGGAATGGGTCGAGAGCATCCAGATCACGATCGCCGAGGAACTGGGCGTGGAAGCGCGCGGCGACTTCTACGACAATACGGGCGCGCTGCGCGACATGGTGCAGAACCACTTGCTCCAGTTGCTTTCCATCGTGACGATGGAGCCGCCGCACTCGATGGACTCCGACTCCGTGCGCGACGAGAAACTGCGCGTGCTGCGCGCGCTCAAGCCCGTCGACGAGCGCGACATCAGCCGCGTCGCGGTGCGCGGGCAATATCATGCGGGTGTGATCCGCGGTACGGCGGTGCCCGCGTACGTGACCGAGCCGGGCGTGCGCCCCGACAGCACGACGGAAACTTTCGTCGCGCTGAAGGTGGAGATCGAGAATTGGCGTTGGGCGGGCGTGCCGTTTTTCCTGCGCACCGGCAAGCGGCTCGCGGATCGCGTCGCGGAGATCGTCGTGAATTTCCGCGCGGTGCCGCATTCGGCGCTCGGCGCGAACGCATTGCGCGCGGGCGCGAACCGTCTCGTGATCCGGTTGCAGCCGAACGAGTCGATTCGTCTCTACTGCCTGGCGAAGCAGCCGGGCGAGGGCATGAACCTCGCGAGCGTACATCTGGATCTCGCGTTCGATCAGTTCTTCAAGGAAGGACAGATGGAGGCGTATCAGCGGCTTCTGCTCGATGTGATTCACGGCCGCCTCGCGCTTTTCGTGCGGCGCGACGAGCAGGAAGCGGCGTGGCGCTGGGTCGAGCCGATCCTGAACGCGTGGGCATCGGCGACCAGCAAGCCGAAGCCGTATGCGGCGGGCACGTGGGGACCGGCGGCATCGAGCGCGATGCTCGCGCAGGCGGGCACATGCTGGCTGGAAGAAGAGAATTGAGGGAGTGACGCCGACGCAGCCCGCAAGAGGCGCGCGGCGCGCACGAAGATTCAGGACACCGCTTCGCCCGTCATTGCGACGGCGCGAACAGAAAGCGGATCGATAAACCAGAACAAGCAGGAGGAGCAGTGATCGAGCTTCATACTTTCGACGATCCGCGCGCCCATTCGAACGCGCTGGCGAAAGCCGTGAGCGACGCGCTGAAAGCGTCCCTCGCGGCAAGAGGCGCGGCATCGGCCGATGCCGCCGGACAAACCGCTCACGCCACGCTGGCGGTCTCGGGCGGCACGAGTCCGAAACCGTTCTTGCAGTCGCTCTCGCGCGAGCCGCTCGACTGGGCGCACATCGACGTGACGCTCGTCGACGACCGCTGGGTGCCCGAAACCGATTCCGCGAGCAACGCGCAGCTCGTGCGCGACACGCTGCTGCAGAACGCGGCGGCGTCGGCGTATTTCCTGCCGCTCGTCGATACGGCCAAGCCGCTCGAGGCGCACATCGCCGAACTGAACGCCGATCCGCGCCGCCGTCTGCCGGACGTGGCCGTGCTCGGCATGGGCGAGGACGGCCACACGGCCTCGATTTTCGCCGACGCGCCCGAATGGGATTTCGCGATCTCCACGCCGGACCGGTTCATCGCCGTGCATCCGGGCGCGGCGCCGCATGCGCGCGTGAGCCTGTCGATGTCGGCGCTCAAGCAGATCGGGCAGTTGTATCTGTTCATCGCCGGGCAGAAGAAACTCGACGTCCTGAACGCGGCGCTCGCCGCGCCGCAAAAAAACGCCATCTCGACGCTGGCCCACGCTGAAGGAGTGAAGCTCGATGTCTACTGGTGTGCATAAGACAGCGGCTCAGCACGCCGACGGACCGCGGCTTCTGGCCGACATCGGCGGCACGAACGCGCGCTTCGCGCTGGAGACCGCAACCGGCGAGATCGGGCAGATCCGCGTGTATCCGGGGGCCGATTACCCCGGCATCGCGGAGGTGATGCAGCAGTATCTGAAGGACACGAAGGTCGGCCGCGTCAATCATGCGGCGATCGCGATCGCGAATCCGGTCGACGGCGATCACGTGAAGATGACCAATCACGACTGGAGCTTCTCGATCGAGGCGACGCGCCGCGCGCTCGGCTTCGACACGCTGCTCGTCGTGAACGACTTCACCGCGCTCGCGATGGCGCTGCCCGGCCTGACCGACGCCCAGCGCGAACAGGTCGGCGGCGGCTCGCGGCGGCAGAACAGCGTGATCGGTCTGCTCGGCCCCGGCACGGGTTTGGGCGTCTCCGGGCTGATTCCGGCGGACGATCGCTGGATCGCGCTCGGCAGCGAAGGCGGCCACGCGACGTTTTCGCCGTTCGACGAGAACGAAGACCTCGTCACCCGCTATGCGCGCCGCAAGTTTCCGCACGTCTCGTTCGAGCGCGTGTGCGCGGGGCAGGGGCTGGAGCTGATCTACCGGGCGTTCGCGGAGCGCGACAACGTCACGGTCGCCGACACCTTCACCGCCGCCGATGTCACGACGCGCGCGCTGCAAGGCGAGCCGCTCGCGCTCGAAACGGTGAACTGTTTCTGCGCGATCCTCGGCACGTTCGCGGGCAATATCGCGGTGACGCTGGGCGCGCTGGGCGGCATTTACATCGGCGGCGGCATCGTGCTGAAGCTCGGCGAGCTGTTCCACAAGTCGCCGTTTCGCGAGCGCTTCGAGTCGAAAGGGCGCTTCCAGCAGTATCTGTCGGGCATTCCGACGTACATCATCACGGCGGAATATCCGGCGTTTCTCGGCGTGTCGGCGATTTTGTCGGAACAGTTGTCGAATCGCGCGAACAGCGGTTCGTCGGCCGTGTTCGAACGCATCCGCCAGATGCGTGACGCGCTGACGCCCGCCGAGCGGCGCGTCGCCGATCTCGCGCTGAATCATCCGCGCTCGATCATCAACGATCCGATCATCGACATCGCGCGCAAGGCCGACGTCAGCCAGCCGACGGTGATCCGCTTTTGCCGCTCGCTCGGCTGCCAGGGCTTGTCCGACTTCAAGCTGAAGCTCGCGACCGGCTTGACCGGCACCATTCCGGTGAGCCACAGCCAGGTGCATCTCGGCGATACCGCCACGGACTTCGGCGCGAAGGTGCTCGACAACACCGTGTCGGCGATCCTGCAGTTGCGCGAGCATCTGAACTTCGAGAACGTCGAGCGCGCGATCGATATCCTCAACGGCGCGCGGCGCATCGAGTTCTACGGGCTCGGGAATTCGAATATCGTCGCGCAGGACGCGCACTACAAGTTCTTCCGCTTCGGCATTCCGACGATCGCGTACGGCGACCTGTACATGCAGGCGGCGTCCGCGGCGCTGCTCGGCAAGGGCGATGTGATCGTGGCGGTGTCGAAGTCGGGGCGCGCGCCGGAACTGCTGCGCGTGCTCGAAGTGGCGATGCAGCAAGGCGCGACGGTCATCGCTATTACGTCGAGCAACACGCCGCTCGCCAAGCGCGCGACGGTCGCGCTGGAGACGGATCACATCGAGATCCGCGAGTCGCAGCTTTCGATGATCTCGCGCATTCTGCACCTCGTCATCATCGACATTCTCGCGGTCGGCGTCGCGATTCGCCGTGCCGCGCCGAAGCCCGGCGCGAAGATCAGCGAGACGGTCGCGAAGGCGCGTCAGTCGAGCGACGATGACGCCGCCGCCGTGCTCGACTGGCTGAGCCACGGCGCATCGGGAATGGCGCGCGACTGAAGCGCTTTCGAAGCGCGATGAACGAAGGGCCGCCGATGCGAATCGGCGGCCCTTTGTCTTGCGGATCGAACCGGCGCGTCAGAACGAGTGCTGGATGCCCGCGTACACGCCCGACTGGCTGTGTCCGACGAGCGGGTTGTCCGTCGCCGCCGACGTGCCGTAGTTGTTGGCGTTCAGGCCGTAGTTCGCGGTGCTGCTGTTGCGCACCGTGGCGATCTGAATGTCGAACAGCGTGCGCTTCGAGATGTTGTACGAACCGCCGACCGAATAGATGGTCGCGTTGCCCGCGCCGTTGTTGCCGTTCACGTGATACACCGCGCCGATCAGCGCCGCTGCCGGCGTGGCTTGCCACGTCACGCCGCCCCATTCGTGATCGAGCGTGCTCGGCTGGCCGGGCAGCAGGTTCGTCATGCCGGACGTGCGGATCGCCTGATAGCCGCCCTGCAGCTTGAACTGGCCGAGGAACACGTTGAACATCGCCGTGTATTCGCGCGAGTAGGCGTAGGCACCGTTGCCCGTGCTGTAGTCACCGCCGAGCGTGCCGTTCGCCGGGTTGCGGATCTCGTCGTAGATGCCGCGCACCTGAAACAGCGGCGATGTGTAGGTGATCTGCGCACCGGCCTGACGGCCCTGCGGCGTGGTGCCGTTGCCGTTCCAGTTGGTCGCGTTGGACAGCGCGTACTGGCCGTAGAAATCGAAGCCCGCGAACTTCGGCGACTGATACGAAATGTTGTTGCTCGACTGCGGCCAGTTGCGGCCACGCACCAGCGATGCCGACGACCAGTTCGACTGACCGAACGGATCGAAGTCCCATATGCCGTTCGAGATGAAGAGCTCACGGCCGAGCAGAACCGTACCGAACTGATCGTTGGCGATACCGACCGTCGCCCAGCGATTGAAGAGGTTGCCTTGCGCCTGGCCGTTCATCGCGTTGAAGCCGTTTTCCAGCCGGAAAACGGCGCGGTTGCCGCCGCCCAGGTCTTCGGCGCCCTTGATGCCCCAGAGGCTCGTGCCCCAATCGCCGCTTTCGGCGCGAAAACGATGCGTGCTGCCGCCGGCGCCGTCGGGCACGCCGCTCATGTATTCGAGTCCCGCGTCGATGCGGCCGTACAGCGTCACGCTGCTCTGTGCATGTGCCGCTGCGCTGAACGCCATGAGTGCTGCCGACGCGAGCAATACCTTCTTCATCATCCCCTCCAAAACGCTGTCAAAGAAAACATGTGCATGACGAAGCATCGCGATCACGCCGCGATCCGCGTCATTTCTCGAATTCGGAGGGATTGTGAAGTAGAACTAGTTTGTCGGATGCCCGGTTTTGTAGTTTTAGTTGCCGAGTTGACAAATGTCGTGCGCGGGCAGGATACCGTCGGCATCGACGTTCGTTATGCCCAACTGCAAACGCCCGAAAGTCTCGCGATCCAATAAAAAACGGTGCGATACCCTTTCGGGCACCGCACCGATACGCGCCTCTCGCAGCAGCGTGAAAACCTTCTAAAAGACTTTTCTGTCAGACCCGTTGCTTAGAACGAGTGCTGGATACCTGCGTACACGCCCGTCTGGCTGTGGCCAGGGAACGGGTTGTCCGTCGAAGCAGCCGAGCCATAGTTGTTGGCGTTCAGACCGTAGTTCGCGGCCTTGCTGTTCTGCACCGTCGCAACCTGCAGGTCGAGCAGCGTGCGCTTGGACAGGTTGTACGAGCCGCCGACCGTGTAGATGGTCGCGTTACCCGCGCCGTTGTTGCCGTTGACGTGGTACACCGCCGCGATCAGCGCTGCTGCCGGCGTGGCTTGCCACGTCACGCCGCCCCATTCGTGATCGAGCGTGGTCGGCTGGCCGGGCAACTGGCCCGTCATGCCCGAGCTGCGGATTGCCTGATAAGCGCCCTGTACCTTGAACTGACCGAGGAACAGGTTGAACATCGCCGTGTACTCGCGCGAGTACGCATAGACGCCGTTGCCGCCCGAGCCGCCGTCGATCGGGTTGTACGCGCCGCCGAGCGTACCGTTTGCCGGGTTGCGGATTTCGTCGTACATACCGCGAATCTGGAAGAGGGGCGTCGTGTACGTGATGTACGCGCCCGCTTCGCGGCCTTGCGGCGTCGTGCCGTTACCGTTCCAGTTCGTCGCGTTCGAGAGCGAGTACTGACCGTAGAAGTCGAAGCCCGCGAACTTCGGCGACTGGTACGAAATGTTGTTGCTCGACTGCGGCCAGTTGCGGCCACGCACCAGCGATGCGGACGACCAGTTCGACTGACCGAACGGATCGAAGTCCCATACGCCGTTGGCGATGAAGAGTTCACGACCCAGCAACAGCGTACCGAACTGATTGTTCGCGATACCGACCGTCGCCCAGCGATTGAAGAGGCCGCCGCCGCCCGGGCCTTGACCCGTCATGGTGTTGAAGCTGCCTTCCAACTGGAACACGGCGCGATAGCCGCCGCCCAGATCTTCGACGCCCTTCAAACCCCACAAGCTCGTGCCCCAATCGCCGCTTTCCGCCTTGAAGCGGTGCGAAGAGCCGGTGGCGGGCGCGCCGGCCGGACCGGTCGGCACACCGTTCATGTATTCGAGCCCCGCGTCCAGGCGGCCATACAGCGTCACGCTGCTCTGAGCGTGCGCCCCCGCGCTGAACGCCAGCAGTGCTGCCGACGCGAGCAAAGCTTTCTTCATCATCTCCTCCAACCCTGTCAAGAAATAGAACCCAAGTGCTGCTGTGTGGTTCGATGCGAGCGCACCCAACCGAAAATGTTTTCAGAGGAAGGACACGCGCGGGCTGTAGTGCTAGTGACGATTCGCACGTCGTGGGCGCGAATCTGACCCCGATCCGTCGATCGGTGCCGTTCCTCAGTTTCTTTTGGACTTTTGAAGTAAAACTACTTTTTGTGTACTTCGTTTTGGTACTTTCGTTACCAATTTAACAAATTACGTTATGGTCGCCAAAGAAAAATGACGATCGCCGACCGTTTGTGTCAAAAATGCAATGCCCATGTGCTAGGCAGTCGACCCACAGGATGGGAAATACGCCGCAAAGCCTTATTCCATCAGGGCTTCAGCGGCATGTAAGTTTCGGGGTCAGGTTTGTCGCCTATTGACGCGCGCTCGCCGCGGCGCTAGGTCGAGTCAGGGCGCGAAAGAGGTCTAAAGCCTTGCGGGCGGGCGTAAAAAAAGCGCCTCACGGACGCTTTTTTTGGAGTGGAAGGCTGCTTCCGGCAGCGATCGCTTACTTCAGGCTGCCCGACAGAAACTGCTTCAGGCGCTCGCTCTTCGTGTTGCCGAACACGGCATCCGGATGGCCTTCTTCCTCGATGCGCCCCTGATGCAGAAACACCACATGGTTCGACACGTTGCGCGCGAACGCCATCTCGTGCGTGACGACGATCATCGTGCGGCCTTCCTCGGCGAGCGTCTGCATCACCTTCAGCACTTCGCCGACGAGCTCCGGATCGAGCGCGGAGGTCGGCTCGTCGAAGAGCATGACATCGGGATGCATCGCGAGCGCCCGCGCGATGGCCACGCGCTGCTGCTGTCCGCCCGACAGATGCGACGGGTACTGCTTCTCCACGCGCGGCGCGAGCCCGACTTTCTCCAGATAGGTACGCGCGCGCTCCTCCGCTTCTTTCCGCGAAAGTCCGAGCACGTTGACGGGCGCCTCGATCACGTTCTCCAGCACGTTCATGTGCGACCAGAGATTGAAGTGCTGGAAGACCATCGACAGTTTCGAGCGAACCTGCCGCAATTGCTGCGCGTCCGCCGCCTTCAGCGCGCCGGTCTTGTCCTTCATCGTGCGGACTTCTTTCCCGTCGACGAAGATGCGCCCCTGATTCGGCTGTTCGAGAAAGTTGATACAGCGCAGCATCGTGCTCTTGCCCGAGCCCGACGACCCGATGATGCTGATGACGTCGCCGGCCTTCGCCTTCAGCGACACGCCCTTGAGAACTTCGTTGCTGCCGTACTGCTTGTGAATGTCATCGACGAAAAGCTTGTGCTGCTGGGAAATCATGAACGGTCCTTGAGCGGCGGTGAACTTATTTGCCTTGCGGCCGCAAATAAGCGAGCCAGCGATGCTCGGCGCGGCGGAACAGCCACACGAGCGCGAACGAAATGCAGAGGTAGAGCAGGGCGGCGAGGCCGAACGCCTCGAACGACTGATACGTCGCCGAGTTGACATCGCGCGCGATCTTGAGGATGTCCGGCACGGTCGCCGTGAACGCGACGGTGGTCGCGTGCAGCATCAGAATGACTTCGTTGCTGTAGTAAGGCAGCGCGCGCCGCAACGCCGACGGAAGAATCACGCGCCGATACAGCGTGAAGCTCGACATGCCATACGCGCGCGCGGCTTCGATTTCGCCGTAGGGCGTCGCCTTGATCGCGCCGGCGAAAATCTCGGTGGTGTAGGCGCACGTATTCAGCGTGAACGCGAGCAGCGTGCAGTTCATCCCGCTTCTGAAGAACTCGGAAAGCAGCATGTGATCGCGCACGACCTGGAGGCTATACAGGCCCGTGTAGCAGAGCAGCAATTGCACATAGAGCGGCGTGCCGCGAAACACGTAGGTATAGAGCCACACCGAACGCGAGAGCAGCTTGTTCTTCGACACCCGCGCGACCGCGAGCGGCACCGAAAGACAAAAGCCGAGGCCGATGGAGATGACGAGCAGCCACATCGTGATCGCGAGACCGGTGATGCGGTAGCCGTCGGTGAAGAGGTAATTCTTCCAGTATTCCTGGATGATTTCGATCATGATCCCTGCCGCCCTTAATGGACCGATTAGAGGTCGGCCTTGCGCACGCCGATGGAATAGCGCCGCTCCAGCCAGATCAGCACGAGATTCGAGATCGTGGTGATCGCGAGATAGATCGCGCCCGCGAGCAGCGTGAAGAAGAAGAAACGCAGCGTGCCCTTGCCCGCGTCCTGCGAGGCCTTGACGACGTCCGCGAGACCGATAATCGACACGAGCGCCGTCGCCTTGACCATTACCTGCCAGTTGTTGCCGATGCCCGGCAGCGCGAAACGCATCATCTGCGGAAACATGATGCGCGCGAAGGTCTGCCACGGCGTCATGCCGTAGGCCGCGCCCGCTTCGAGCTGGCCGCGCGGCACGGAAAGAAACGCGCCGCGGAAGGTTTCGGTGAAATACGCGCCGTAGATGAAGCCGAGCACCAGAATGCCGGCGAGGAACGGATCGATGTCGATCTGATCCCAGCCCATCGCGTCGGTGAAGAGATTCAGCCAGATCTGGATGCTGTAGAAGAGCAGCAGCATCAGCACGAGATCGGGCACGCCGCGGATGAGCGTCGTGTAGACGGTGCCGACGCCCGACGCGACGCGGTTCTTCGACAGCTTCGCCGCCGCGCCGATCAGGCCGATCACGAAGGCGAACACGAGCGACAGCACCGCCAGCTTGACGGTCTGCCAGGTGCCCGCGAGGATCAGCGGACCGTAGCCTTGCAACATGGTGATTCCTTGGTAAGGTGCCTGACGTGCATGGAGTGTGACGAGCGCGGCGGTCGGTATTCTAGATGGCCAAAATTGCGAGCAGCCGCTGCTGCTAACCCTGCCAACGTTTCCGATGCGTTTTTCCGGCGCATCGCGGCGCGTTCCCGGCGTCTCGCGGGCGTTCCCAACCCGTCGCCGCCCGGAAAAGCGCGGTATTTTACCCGAAGCCGGCCAGGGCGCGAGTTCGAAGCAGGATGTGTCCGATTACATGCATCAGCGGAACGATGTAGTGCCGTGGCGCGCGTTGTTTCGGAAGGGCGTCGCCCTTACATTCTCTCCATCGCAAAACAACGCCTTGGGCGGGAGCAAATACCATGATCGAGATTCGCCGCAGCAACGAACGGGGTCACGCCAACCACGGCTGGCTCGACTCGTATCACAGCTTCTCCTTCGCCGATTACTACGATCCCGAGCACATGCACTTCGGCGCGCTGCGCGTGATCAACGAGGACCGCGTCGCGGGCGGACAGGGCTTCGGCGCGCATGGCCATCGCGATATGGAAATCGTGAGCTACGTGCTCGAGGGCGCGCTCGCGCATCGCGACAGCATGGGCAACGGCTCGACGATCCGTCCCGGCGATGTCCAGCGCATGAGCGCCGGCACCGGCGTGCGCCACAGCGAATTCAACGGTTCGCCGACGGACACCGCGCACTTCCTGCAAATCTGGATCATTCCGGATGCGCCGGGCGGCGCGCCCGGGTATGAGGAAAAGCGCTTCGCCGACGATGAAAAGCGCGGCCGCCTGCGGGTGATCGCATCGCCGGAAGGCACCGACGGTTCGGTGAAGATCGGCGCGAACGCGCGCATCTTCGCGGGACTTTTCGACGGCGACGAGCGCGCGGACTTCGACGTGCCGGCGGGCCGCCGCGTGTATGTGCATGTGGCGCGCGGCGCGGTGACGGTCAACGGCGAAGCGCTCGGCGCGGGCGACGCCGTGAAGCTCGAAGACGTGTCGAAGGTGACGATCGAGAAGGGCGATAACGCGGAAGTGCTGCTGTTCGACCTCGCCTGATCGTTCCACTGATGTAAAGAAGGCCGCGGAGCGCATGCTCCGCGGCCTTCTTTCATGCGCCGAGACGGCTTACGGCTTGGCCGTGGCGGATGCGCCCGCCGCCGCGCCCGGTGCGCCGTCCGGGCCGCCGCGGTGCTTGCCCCAGCGCTCGTGCATCTTCTGCTCGTGCTCGCGCATCTTCGCGAAGTGCTTCTTCAGCGCCGTGCTGACCGTCGTCTTCTGCTGGTCGTTCAGCGCGTTATAGAAGTTCAACCACGCGGTCGCGGTCTGCTCGCGCAACTGCTCGTTCTGCTGCTCGATCTTCTGATGCGCGGCGTGCATCGCGTTCAGGTCGAGGATCGGCTGGTTTTCCATCGACTTCATCTGATCGTGCATCTGCCTGAAGCTTTCGCGCATCGCCTGACGATTCTGCTTCATCGTCGTGAGCGCGGTCTGCCACAGCTTTTCCTGATCCGCGTTCAGCTTCAACTGGCCGTGCAGTTCGTCCAGCTGCTTCTGCATCCGCATTTCCATGCGGTGGGCGCCGTGACCGCCGGGGCCGCCCATCATGGCCGGACCGCCCGGAGGCGGCGGGGGCGGCGCGTCGTTCGTCGCGGCGTAGGCCGTGCCGAACGTCAGCGCGATTGCGGCAGCGGCGGCGGTGAGGATGCGATATTGCTTGGCCATCTTGGTACTCCCTTGATTGTTTTCGAAGCCGAAGCCGCGAAACCTGCATCGACGTACGGGTTGATGCGTGGAGGTCTCGCGCTTGTCGGTGAGACACAGCGTAGGGGGTCGCGGTGCACGGCGTGTTACGGCATGGTTTAGGCTTGTTACGCAGGTTTACGCCTCGCTTTCGTCGTAACACCCCGTAACCCTTATGGCAGGCCTGTCATCAATCGAGGTCTGACGCACGCGCTAAACTCCATTCCATGACTACGCAAATACTTGTCGTCGACGACGACGCCGAACTGCGCGACCTTTTGCGCGACTATCTGGTCCGGCAGGGCATCGAGGTATCGGTGCTGCATGACGCCGGCGGTCTCGAACGCCGCATCGAACGCGAGCGGCCCGATCTCATCGTGCTCGACCTGATGATGCCGGGCGTCGACGGGCTGACCGCGCTCAAAGCATTGCGCGCATCCGGCGACGACATCCCCGTCATCATGCTGACCGCACGCGCGGACGACGTTGACCGCATCGTCGGCCTCGAACTCGGCGCGGACGATTACCTCGGCAAGCCGTTCAATCCGCGCGAACTGCTCGCGCGGGTGCAGGCCGTGCTGCGCCGCCGCCGCACGATTCCGTCCGCCGCGCCGGAGCAGCGCGAACCGTATTCGTTCGGCCGCTTCAGGCTCGACTTCCAGTCGCGCACGCTGCAACAGGACGACAGGCCGCTCACGCTGTCGGGCAGCGAATTCGCGCTTCTGAAAATTTTCGTGAACAACCCGATGCGCACGCTCACGCGCGAGCGCCTGCTCGAACTGCTCCACGGTCCGGAGTACGACGGCACCGATCGCGGCATCGACGTGCAGGTGTGGCGCCTGCGCCGCATCCTGGAAACCGATCCGTCGGCGCCGCGCTTCATCCAGACGGTGCGCGGACGCGGTTACGTGTTCGTGCCGGACGGCGAGCAAAATGCGCCGGGCAATTGACACGCTGTTCGGCCGGCTGGTCGTCATCGTCATCGGCATGTTGGTGTTGTCGCATGTCGCGTGGTTCGCGATCATCCGCTTCGAGCGCGATAACGTGCAGACGCGCTTCGCCGTCGAGGAGGCCGTGTTCCTGGTCGAGGCGGTGCGCCAGCACATCGCCAATACGCCGGATCAACCGCTGCCGCCGCGCGTGCGCCTCGTGGCGCTCGATAGCCCGGACGTGCCGAAGCAGCCCGACGAGGGCACGCCGCCGCCGCTGCAGCGCTTTGTCGAGGATCTGAAAGACCGTCTGCCCGACGGCACCGACGTGCGTCTCAACGAGCCCGGCGGCCCGCCGAGCGTCTGGGTGCACGGCGCGAAGGACGCAGGCTGGGTCGTCGTGCCGGTGCAGCCGCTGCGTCCGCCGCGCTCGCGCGACCGCATGCTCGTCTGGCTCGCGCTGATCTTTTCGACCGCCGTGCTCGCCGCGCTTTTCGGCGCGTGGCAGCTGCAGTCGCCACTGCGCGCGCTCGCGCAGGCGGTCGGGCGCTTCGGACGCGGCCAGCCGACGCCGCCCGTGCCGGAGCGCGGTCCGCGCGAATTGCGGCAGCTCACGCACGGCTTCAATCAGATGGTCCGCGAGGTCTCGCAGACGGAGAACGATCGCGCCGTCATGCTTGCAGGCGTCGCGCACGATCTGAAGACGCCGCTCGCGCGCCTGCGTCTGCGCGCCGAAATGATGGACGACGACAAAATGCGCGACGGCGTCGTGCGCGATGTCGATTCGATGGCGCATATCGTCGACCAGTTCCTCGTGTTCGCGCACGACCGCCCGGACGGCAGCGAGCCGGTTCCCGTCGACGAGCAGTGCGAGCGGATCGCGCGGGCCTATCGCGCGGTGTCGCCGGACGCGCAGCCGATCCGCCTGAAGCTCGAAGCGGGGCCCGCTTTCGCGCTGCCGGCGGCGTCGCTGGACCGGTTGTTGTCGAATCTGCTGGATAACGCCCATGCATACGGCGCGCCGCCGGTCGTCATCGAGACGCGGCGGGAAGCCAAGGGCTGGGTATTGTCGGTGTCCGATCACGGCAAGGGCATCGCGCCGGACGATCTCATCAAGGCGAGCCGGCCTTTCGTGCGGCTCGATCCGGCGCGCGGCGGCAGCGGCCACAGCGGGCTCGGACTCGCGATCGTGGAGCGGCTCGCGCGACGTGCGGGCGGCGAGTGCGAGATCGGCAATCGTGCCGACGGCGGATTGCAGGTCACGATGACCTTTCCGTTCGACAGCGCCACGCGGCCGGTGCAGGAGCGCCGCGCCGGGTCGCAGCACGAAGAGCGCGCGCTGTAACGGCGCGCTCGGTCAGAGAGGCGGAGCGGCGTCAGTCGAACAGGGTTTCGAGCGCGGACGCCGCTTCGCTGTCCACCGTGTTGTACGTCACCGTCGACGCCTCGAAGATGTAGTGCGTCGTGTACTTGCCGAGGCGCGAGAGAATCTCCTCCTGAATCACCTCGGGCGCGAGATCGATCTTCAGGAACCACGTCGTCGACGATAGCCGCGTCTGAAAAGAGCCGTACTCGGCGAGCAGATGGTCGAACGTTTCTGCGTCCTGATCCCGGCACACGATGACCAGATTTCCCTTCATGCAATCCTCCCGATTCACGCCAGCGGCATTCGATTTCGAACATCGATGATACCTGCGCGATGCGTGCGCGTCGCGGCACGCGCATGACCGTGCGGTGACTCGACGCGCCGGTTCGGCCGGCTACTTGCCGGCCAGCGTGTCTTCGGGATGCCGGGTGGACGGGCCGGGATCGGCGGGGCGCACTTCGCTGCGGTCGCGCCCGCGCGATTTCGCCTCGTAAAGCGCGAGGTCGGCGCGCGAGAGAATCCATTCGAGCGCGTCGTCGGGCGCGAGCTCCGTGATGCCGATGGATACCGACAGCGCCGCGTCGTCCGGCAGATGCGCGCAGTGCTCGTGATGGAAGCGCTTCCGCAGGCGCTCGAGCACGGCGTGCGCGTCGGCGAGCGGGGTTTGCGGCAGCAGGATGCCGAATTCCTCGCCGCCGAGCCGCCCGATCGCATCGCTCGGACGAAGCTGCGCACGGCACACTTCGACGAAATGCTCCAGCGCGCGATCGCCCGACGCGTGCCCGAAGCGGTCGTTGATCTGCTTGAAGTGATCGAGATCCGCGATCGCCACCGACAGCGGGGTGCCGACCGAGCGCGCGAGCTCCACTTCGTGACGCAGCGTGTCGAGGAAATAGCGGCGCGAGAGGGCGCCGGTGAGCGCGTCGTGGCGCGCTTCGGCCGAAAGCAGCGTATTGGCCGACTGGAGCTGTTCAGCGAGATCGCGGGTCGCGCGGTGCAGGCGCCGCTCACGCGAATACGACGTCGCGATCACGATCGCGAGCGTCACGACGCCGAGCATCGTCAGGAACACGAGGAAGCGGTCGCGGCTGTGATTGCGGCTGATCTCCGGCCAGCTCGTGAGCGGATGCACGATATGCGCCGACAGTCCCGAATTGAGACCCGTGCGCTCGTCGTAGAGCGAAGGCACGTTGCTGCCGTTCGCGGCGTAGAAGGTTTGCGCGAGCGCGGGCGCGAGCCAGTGCTCCGAGGCGCGCATCTGCTCGCCGATGTGCGCGATGCGCAGCTCCGGAAACGACTCGCGCCGATAGTGCTCGACGCGTTCGCGCTCCGTCATGCGCGCGATGGGCGCATTGGGCATCGCCTGGTATTCGAGCCGGCCGTCGTGCGCCATCACGACGACGCCGTTTTCATCGGTCACGAAGGTGCCGGCGCGCGACACCCAGTGCCGCAGCCGGTCGATGCTCACTTTGGCGATCACCGCGCCGACCAGGATGCCGTCTTCGTAAGCGGGCGCCGCGATGAAGATGCCCGGCTCGCCGGACAGCCGCCCGACGCCGTACATCTCGACGAAGCCGCCGAGCAGCGCGCGGGCGACATAGCCCCGGGCGCTCATGTCGTAGCCGATGAAGCTGTCGTCGTCGGCGGCGTTGCTCGACGCAATGCAGAAGCCGCGCTCGTTGACGAGCCAGATCGAGTCGAGGCCGGAGAAGCCCTGCGCGTCGTGCAGGAAGTGATTGACCTTTTCGAGCGCGGGGCGCGCGGTCCAGTCCTTGCGGCGTTCGAGTTCCGTCCCGGCCGGGTTCGAGGCATAATTCCGCGACTCCGCGAGCGCGCGCTGCGTGAGGTCCATCTGCGCGAGCGTGGCGGGAATGGCGCGCGACATCGCCAGATCGCTCGCGATGATCTGCGCCATGTTGTCGACGATCGACCCCGCCATCTGACGCTCGGTACGCACCGTCGCCGTCATCTCCTGTTGTACCATTCGGTCCGACAACAAGCCGGCGGCCACCCAGCACGCGCACGCCAACGCGGCGATGCCGAGCGTCGCGATCACACGGTGCAGGATGAGTTTGTTCATCGGACGCGCGCGCATGGGAGGTTCACGCGAGACAAAGGTCGCATGCGCCATGCCGGCCATTCGGCGCGGTGTGCACATGGCGGTCGACGCGGGCGTGTGGATTGCAGCGCGTGATGTCTGCCGTATTCCGGCTTGTGCTCGCAACGGGGCGGCGGGCGCGGCTCAGGCGGTTATTCGGCTCGGATCTGGCGTCTCGCATCGCATCGGCGCTCAAATTATTGTTTGTGATAAGCCCAGATTGGACGATGTTTTTTGCCGCCTATCAAGCGCCATGTCACGGCGTGCGACGTCTGTCCAACACAACGGACGCGCGCCGGGCGCACGCGCTGGCGCTTCTTCGTCGAATAGCGGCGAGCCGCAGCCAAACTGAAAGGAAGCGAAAGCACGAGCGCCGGGCGCATTCGACGCGGGCTGCCCTTCATTTTGCCCGTGCCGTGCCGAAGAGCAACAGAAACATCGCATGATTCGCGTGCCGGACCGCATGAAGGTTGTGCCTGTCACGCGGGTTGGTGTAGTGTCGCGCGGTTCAGAACGGGGATCGTCTGACGCGGCGACTGCCTGGCGCCGCGCTGCGAACTGAACGTGTCGTCGTTTCGGCGGCTCCGTGCGTTGAGCATGGGGTCGTGCCGGGCAGAGGCTTCTTGCCCGCCTGACGGTTATCTGCCGTCGGAAGCAACATCCCGCGCCCGGCGCGGTCGGAAC
The DNA here is from genome assembly GCF_023630765.1 of Caballeronia sp. ATUFL_F2_KS9A. Lineage (NCBI taxonomy): Bacteria > Pseudomonadati > Pseudomonadota > Betaproteobacteria > Burkholderiales > Burkholderiaceae > Caballeronia > Caballeronia sp. ATUFL_F2_KS9A. The sequence continues at coordinate 265,809 of NZ_JALQEK010000002.1, forward strand.
AAAGCCTTACGGGGAGGGCCTTGCATGGAATTTGGTTTCAATCTGAATCGCACGGCGAATGCGTCGGCGTGGCGGATCCTGCCCAACCGCTGGGATTTCGTCGCGTTCCCGATGATCATCTGCATCATCGCGCTCGCCGCAGTCGGTTTCCACGAGACCCTGGCGCCGATCTCGACCCTGCAGACCCAGGCGATCTCGCTCGACCCCGCGAATCTCCCCGAATACGCGTTGCGCACGACCTTGCGCATGCTGCTGGCGATGGTCGCGTCGCTCATTTTCACGCTGATCTACGGCACGCTCGCGGCGAAGAGCCGGCGCGCGTCGATCGTGCTCGTGCCGATTCTCGACATTCTCCAGTCGGTGCCGGTGCTGGGCTACATCTCGTTCACGGTGACGTTCTTCCTCGCCATGTTCCCGGGGCGCGTGATCGGCGCCGAATGCGCGGCGATCTTCGCGATCTTCACGAGTCAGGCGTGGAACATGACGTTCAGCTTCTATCAGTCGCTGCGCACGGTGCCGCGCGATCTGGACGAAGTGTCGCGCGGTTTTCATCTCACCAACTGGCAGCGCTTCTGGAAGCTCGAAGTGCCGTTCTCGATGCCGGGCCTCATCTGGAACATGATGATGTCGATGTCGGGCGGCTGGTTCTTCGTGGTCGCCTCCGAGGCGATCACGGTCGGCAACCGCACGATCGTACTGCCGGGCATCGGCGCGTATCTCGCGACCGCCATCGGCGAGCGCAATCTCTCCGCGATCGGCTGGGTGATTCTCGCGATGACCGTCGTCATCCTGGCCTACGACCAGTTGATGTTCCGCCCGCTCGTCGCGTGGGCGGACAAATTCCGCATGGAGAACACGAGTTCCGGCGACGAGCCGAAGTCGTGGCTGCTCGACCTGATCCGCCGCACGCGCCTGATTCACCGTCTGCTGGTTCCGGCCGGCTGGATTCTCGCGAAGGCGGCGCGCGTGCCGATCAAGCTGCCGTCGCTGCAGGGCGCGCTGGAAAACGTCGGCCTGCCGCTGCGCGCGAAGGTGCCGTCCACGCGCGCGGGCGATATCGCGTGGGGCACGGCCGTGCTGCTAGTCACGGTGTTCGTCGTGTGGAAGGTCGCGTCGTTCGTCGCGACGGGCGTCACGTGGAGCGAAGTCGGCCACGTGTTCGTGCTCGGCTTCATCACGCTCTTGCGCGTGGTCGTGCTGATCGCGATCGCTTCGGTGATCTGGGTGCCGCTCGGCGTGCTGATCGGCCTGCGCCCGGCGCTCGCCGAGAAGATCCAGCCGCTCGCGCAGTTCCTAGCCGCGTTCCCGGCGAACCTGCTGTTTCCGGTGTTCGTCGTCGTGATCGTGCGCTGGCATCTGAACCCGGATATCTGGCTCTCGCCGCTGATCGTGCTCGGCACGCAGTGGTATATCCTTTTCAACGTGGTGGCGGGCGCGTCTTCCTACCCGAACGATTATCGCGAGGCCGCGACCAACTTCCAGATTCGCGGCTGGCAGTGGTGGAAGAAGTGCATGCTCCCCGGCATCTTCCCTTACTACATCACCGGCGCGATCACCGCTTCGGGCGGCGCGTGGAACGCAAGCATCGTCGCGGAAGCGGTGTCGTGGGGCAAGACGGAGGTTGTCGCGCATGGTCTCGGCGCGTATATCGCCCAGACGACCGCCGCGGGCGACTATCCGAAAATCATTCTTGGCATCGCCGTGATGTCGCTGTTCGTCACGCTGTTCAACCGACTGTTGTGGCGCCCGCTATACGCCTACGCCGAAGCAAGACTCCGGCTGGATTGAGGACGAGTTCCGATGCAGAACCTGAAAACTACGCAGACGTCCGCTGCGCAAGACTCGCGGCGACCCCAGGGCACGCCGCCGCGTCTCGGCGCGGAAATCCTGCGCGTCGCGAACGTGAGCCGCGGCTTCAACAAGACGCAGGGCGAACTGCTCGTGCTCGACGATGCGAATCTCTCGCTGCGCGAAGGCGAGATCGTCGGGTTGCTCGGACGTTCGGGCTCGGGCAAGTCGACACTTCTGCGCATCATCGCCGGGCTGATCGAGCCGACGGGCGGCGAAGTCACTTATCTGAACGAGCCGTTGCGCGGTCCCGCGAAGGGCGTCGCGATGGTGTTTCAGACCTTCGCGCTGTTTCCGTGGCTGACCGTGCTGCAGAACGTGGAAGCGGGTCTGGAAGCGCAAGGCGTGGCCGCGCGCGAGCGGCGCGAGCGCGCGCTGGCCGCGATCGACCTGATCGGTCTCGACGGCTTCGAGAACGCGTATCCGCGTGAATTGTCGGGCGGGATGCGTCAGCGCGTGGGTTTCGCGCGGGCGCTGGTCGTCGATCCGACCTTGCTGTTGATGGACGAGCCGTTCTCCGCGCTCGACGTGCTTACCGCCGAAAACCTGCGCACCGACCTGCTCGATTTGTGGACGCAAGGGCGCATGCCGATCAAGTCGGTGCTGATCGTCACGCACAACATCGAGGAAGCGGTGTTCATGTGCGACCGCATTCTCGTGCTGTCGTCGAATCCGGGCCGCGTGATGGCCGAGATCAAGGTGCCGTTCAAGCATCCGCGCAATCGCCTGGATCCGGCGTTCCGGCGTCTCGTCGACGATATCTACGCGAAGATGACCGCGCGGCAGATGGGCGAAGCGAAGAAGAAGGGGCTGGAGTTGGGAAGCTGGCTGCCCGAAGTCTCGACGAACCTGATGGCGGGTCTCATCGAAACGCTCGCGGCCGAGCCGTACCACGGCCGCGCGGACATGCCGGAAATCGCGCGGTCGCTGCATCTCGAAGTGGACGATCTCTTCCCGATCGCGGAAGTGCTGCAACATCTCGGTTTCGCGGACGTGCGCGAGGGCGACATCTATCTGACGCCGCAGGCGCGCGTGTTCGCGGAGTTCGGCACGCAGGAGCGCAAGATGATGTTCGCGGAGCATCTGCTGCGGCACGTGCCGCTGGCGGCGCGGATCAAGAAGGTGCTGAACGAGCGGCCTGGGCATCGCGCGCCGCGCTTGCGCTTCGAGCAGGAACTGGAGGACTTTCTCTCCGACAAGGCCGCGCAGGAAACGCTCGATGCGGTTATCGACTGGGGCCGCTACGGGGAAATTTTCTCGTACAACGATCAGACCGAGATGCTGAGCCTGGAGGACGTGGAGGCTTGAGTTTCCTGTGGATGCAAGCACGCGAAGCGCGGTTGCCGGCGACGGCGCCGCGATTTTTTTTCTTTGCGCGTTGGCCGTTTGGCTGAATGTTCGCGCGGTGCGTTGAATCGTACCGTTTTCGTCTTGAACAGTGTTGCTGCGTGTGTAAAGCTACACACGCAGCGTTCGGAGACGAGATGGATTCATCGCGCTTGATACGAATGCTGCTGGATGACGGGTGGGAGCGCGTTCGCTCGCGCGGCAGTCATCACCAGTTCAGACACAGGACCAAGACCGGTTGTGTGACTGTGGTTCATCCAAAGAAAGACGTGGCGATCGGGACCGTCAGATCGGTACTCAAAGCCGCCGGATTGCTCAACCGTCTGTATTCGTCGTAACGGAGTTGGACATGGAGTTTGCCCTCGCCATTCACAAGGATCCTGATAGCTGCTACGGCGTGACCGTGCCCAATGTGCCCGGCGTTTTTTCGGCCGGCGATACGATCGACGAAGCGATTCATAACGCCCGGGAAGCCATCTTCTTCCACATCGAGTCGATTATCGAAGACGGCGGGGAAGTCGAAATCACGTCGCGAAGCATCGAGGAACTGATCGTCGATCCCGACTTCGCCACGGCAATCTGGGCCTACGTCGAAGTCGATCTCTCGAAGCTCGACTCGCGTCCCGAGCGCATCAACATCAGCCTGCCGCGATTCGTGCTGCGCAAGATCGACAGCTACGTCGAGGCGCGCCACGAAACCCGCAGCGGCTTTCTGGCGCGGGTCGCGCTCGAAGCGATCGCGAACGGCTGAGACCGCAAAAAAGCGCGGCGCTCGTGACGAGCGCCGCGCGTTCGATATCCAGCCGCGGGAAACCTACTGCAGATTCCCCCAACGCTCGACGGCCGGTTCCGCCGACGCCCATTTCCATCCTTCGGATTGCTGGCAGGCCGTAGCGACGAACCACTCGGCGGGCGCTTTCGCATCGTCGCCATCGACGACCGAAAACGCGAATTCCTTGCAGCTCGCGAGCGCGCTATTGAACTCGCGCAGCACGCGCACCTCGCCGTGGCCGTTCTCGACCGGCAACGTATGCTTGACCTTCCATGGCCGCGTTTCGCCGACCTGCGACATGCCCGCCGTCACCGCGATCATGACCTGCTGATCCTGATGCAGCGATTTCATCGTGCGCGCGACGAGTTCGTCGGTGGCGGCCTGCACCGCGATGCCGACGCCCAGGCCCACAGCCGGGTTCGTCGTGAACGCGCCGGTCGCGACGCCCGCCACCGCACCCGTCGCGGCGCCGATCGATGCGCAGCCGCTCATCGTCACGCACGCGGCCGCGCCGGCAGCGACGAGCCCAAGACGCAGCGCAAAAGATACGTCGAAAGACAGCGTCATTGCAGCGCGCCCCAGCGCGGCGTAGCCGGTTCGGCCGACGCCCACTTCCACTTGTTGCCGTCGCGGCAAACCGATGCCACGTAGAACGCGCTGTCGGCGGGGCGGTCCTTGGTCGCGTCGCGATCGACGGAAAACACGATCTCCTTGCATTCGAGCACGCCGCTGCTGATGGTGCGGCTCACCGTCACGCGGCCTTTTTCGTCGTCCTCGATCGGCACTGAATGCACGGCCTTCCACGGCGCAACCGCGCCGACCGCGAGCGGACCGGCGACCGTCGCAATCTGATCCTGCGAGTAGGTATGCGCGACGCGCTGCGTGTACTGCACGCCCGCGCGCGCGGCGGCGACCGCGCCGAGGCCGATGCCCGTTGCGACGGCGGCGTTGCTGGTGACACTGTTTGCCACCGCGGCGCCCGCGATACCGGCGCCGGCCGTCGCGCCTTCGCTGTAGAGCGAGTTGCATCCGCTGAGACTCACGCAAGCGATGGCGCCCGAAACGATCGCGGCGAGCGCGGCGGCACGCGACCCGCGCCGATGAACCCTGATCTGCATGTTGCTTTTCCTTCGTCTTCCGTTTCCCGACGCTTGCGATCGGGGTTCGAGGGGCTCGAATCTACTTGAGGTTCCGCCCTCAAGTCACCGCCCGGCAACGCGAAGCGACGAAACGCGCACGCGGGCTCCGCGCATTTTGAAGCATGCTTCTAATTACCGGTTTGAGAAAATTGCAAGAAATTGCAAGCGTGAAGAGCACGTTTCGATCCACATACCGCTCCGAGGGCGAAAAAAAAGCGAGCGCGGATGTCTGCGCTCGCTTCCCGGTCATGCGGATATCGCCTCGGATACGCTTCAGCTTTCGCTATTCGACGACGCGTCGCTGCCCTCGGTGTCCTCGTTTTCGTACGCGCCCAAGCGGTTGTACAAAGTCTTCAGGCTCACCCCGAGCGCTTTCGCGGCGCGCCGCTTGTCGCCGCCGCAGTGTTTGAGCGTGCCGAGGATGATCTGCTTCTGCGCATCGGCGAGCGGCGTGCCGACCCAGACGTTCATCGCGTCGCCTTGCGTCACGGGCTTCTTCACGCGCGATGCGAGATGCGGATGCGCGATCTCCACCGTCTTCTCCGCCAGAATGAACGCGCGATAAACCGTGTTCTTCAGTTCGCGCACGTTGCCCGGCCACGAATACGTTCGCAGCACGTCGAGCGCGCGTTTGCTGAAGACCTTGTTCGTGCCTTCCTGCGCGTTCATTTCGGACAGGAAATGCTGTGCGAGCAGTTCGCGATCCGAATCGCGCTCGCGCAACGGCGGCGCGCGCAGCGGGAACACGGCGAGCCGGTACATGAGATCCTCGCGCAGGCCGTTTTCCTTCACGGCCGCGACAGGATCGCGGTTCGTCGCTGCGATCACGCGCACATCGGAGCTGATGAGATCGTTGCCGCCGACGCGAAAGAACGTGCCTGTTTCCAGCGCGCGCAGCAGCTTGACCTGGCGCACGGGCGACATCTCGGTCACTTCGTCGAGGAAGAGCGTGCCGCCGTTCGCATGCTCGAAATAGCCGATGCGTCCCTGCACCGCGCCCGTGAAGCTGCCTTTCTCGTGGCCGAAGAGCTCGGCCTCGATGAGATTGTCGGGAATCGCACCGCAGTTCACCGCGATGAACGGCGCGTCCTTGCGCGCGCTGTGGTCGTGAATCGTACGGGCGACGAGCTCCTTGCCTGTGCCCGACTCGCCGATGATGAGCGCGGTCGCATCGGTCGCGGCCACGCGCTCGATTTGCGCGTACAACTCCTGCATCACGGGCGACGAGCCATAGAGCAGTCCATAAGACTTCAAGCCCGGCACTTCCCCCGTGTTGCGTTTTCTTTGCGCGGGTGTATCGCCGACCGCGGCGGGCGGCTGATCCAGATCGGTTGACGCCATGTGTCCTGATCGTTCCTGAGTGCTGCGTATGTAGTGGGCGGGCGGCGGACTCGCGCGGGCGCTTCCGGTTGCGGTCGGCCTGGCGCGGCTCGGCGCGCGCGAGCGGCGCAACCGTGGATGACCGCGCGCATCGGCATATGACGCGCCCTTGCGCGCTGCCCTTGAGACTCACGCGATCCGTGAGCGTCGTTCCTGGTTGAGCGTCGGTCCAGGCGCGTCTGCATCGGCTGCTTGTTCAGAGCCGGTTCGTTGCAAACGCACCTATCTCATAAACGCTATTTAACCATTCGCAACGACATTGCGGCAATGCGCGGGCCGGCCGTTCAGCGCATTTTGTCTGCATCGCGCGGGCCCTCGCGGCGCTTCCGGAAAGGTTCTCCTTGCCGTACTGAAAATTTACAAGGCGACGGCGTAATTGTTACCCGATCGTCGGCGGGTTCGCCTCCCATCGGCAGTCCTGCGCGGTGTCGCCGGATCTGGCACGAAAGCTGCATGATAGGGCTCACATCGTGACTCATATTCGAAAAATTGCCGACGGGCGCGGTCTCGGAGGCGCACACACGAGGATGGGCGAGAGAGGCAACGCATCATGGAAGACATTTTCAACTTCGACGGGGGCGCACATCCGCGCTCGATTCCCACGCGGCCGGCCCGGACCCGGAAGGAACTCACGGCCGGCGAGCCGATCGACATCTATCACTGGGCCGCTGTCGCGCTCGTGACCGCGCTGATGTGCGCGGTGCTAGGCTATGCGGCGGGCACGCCAGCACTCGCGCGTGCCGCGAACGTGACGAGCCTCGTGTTCGGCGCGATGGGCGGCGCGTTGATGGCGAGCGGCGTCGTGCGCAGCCTGCGCGCGCGGAGCGCGGCGGGCGAGCGCCTCCGCGTCGCGGGCGTGCCTGTCGCCGAAACGCGCTGACGCGCGCCGACGATCCCGACAAACCCACTTGGGCGAGGACTACATTCCATGAGTCAAACGACTGTCCAGCTTGCGTTGGGCAAGCAAAAGATCATCGAAGACATCAAGGTGCTGCTGAACGACGCCGAGGAATTGCTGCGCTTGTCGGCGACGCTGCCAGGCGAGGGCGTCGATGCGCTGCGCTCGCGTCTGCGCGATCACGTCGATTCGGCGCGCGGCGCGCTCGAAGATGCACAGGCGAGTGCGCAAAGCCGATACCGCGCAGGCGTCGATTGCACCGAGAAATACGTGAAGGACAATCCCTGGCAATCGCTCGGCATGGCGGCGGGCGTCGGTTTTCTGGTGGGACTTCTGGTTTCGCGGTGATTTAGAGCTTTATCGCTCCGGCCGGCTTTCCTGACAGCGGCGATTTTCATTAGACGAAGGAGAGAACACAAATGGCACGGCCTTCAATCGGAATTTTCGGCGCGCTGTTCGCGCTAGGCGGCGTTCTCGCATGGAAGTGGGTGCAGTCTCAGGACGCCGGGCGGCGCACTGCACGCGATCTGAACCGTTGGGAAGACGAGGGCGGCAAGGTGCTCACGCCCGCCACCGGCGCGAGCGGGCAGGCCGTAAATGGCCACGGTGCGGTCGGCGGCACCGCCGATGCATGGCATTTTCCGCGGAGTTGATTCACTTCAGACATTCGGCCGAATTAATGGTCCGATCAATCACACGCACGCTGGACCAGCGTGCGTTTTCATCTTGATAAACGCTTATAATCAGTGAAACTTCGGCCATAAGTTGCCTAAATGGAAAAACTTACTTGGACCGAATCAAGCGTGCAGAAATCGGAAATTATTTTATTTTTCGCGCATTCTGCGTGACGCCGATTATCTTTTTTCGGCCGTAACCGCGAATCGCACCGGCCCGTGCGGCAGCGCCGCCGCGCGGAGAAGACCACGCCGCCACCTGGCGTGTGACCCTGAAACGCTTAGGAAGAATTCGAAACGCAATGCCACACGTATTGATTGTCGATGACGATCCCAGTACCCGCGAGGCGCTAGCCGCGATCATCGGCGAAGACGGATTGACGACGGCCACCGCCAGCGATCTGCGCGAGGCGCGCATCCAGCTCGTGCGGCAAACGCCGGACGTCGTATTCACCGATCTCAAACTGCCCGATGGCACGGGCGTCGACCTGTTCGAGGATCTCGATCCGCGCTCGGGCGTCGAGTTCATCGTCATTACGGGACACGCGACGGTGGAATCCGCCGTCAGCGCGCTCAAGATGGGCGCCGCCGACTACCTCGTCAAGCCGATCAACATGCAGCGCGTGAAGGCCATCCTTTCGCGCCTGCCGCGCGCCGGCGACCTGAAAGCGGAAATCGGCACCTTGCGCGGCGAATTGCGCCGCATGGGGCGCTTCGGTCTGATGCTGGGCAATTCACCTGCCATGCAGACCGTCTACGACCAGGTCGGCCGCGTCGCGCCGACGGCGGCATCGGTGCTGCTCATCGGCGAGTCGGGCACCGGCAAGGAAGTCGCCGCGCAGACGCTGCACGAGCTCTCGCTGCGCCGCAAGCATTCGTTCATCGCGGTGAACTGCGGCGCGATCTCGCCGAACCTGATCGAATCGGAGATGTTCGGCCACGAGCGCGGCTCGTTCACGGGCGCGGATCGGCAGCACAAGGGTTATTTCGAACGCGCGAACGGCGGCACGCTGTTCCTCGACGAAATCACCGAAATGCCGATCGAGCTTCAGGTGAAACTGCTGCGCGTGCTGGAGACGGGCATGTTCATGCGCGTCGGCACGACCAAGGAAATCGAGACGGACGTGCGCCTGATCGCCGCGACCAATCGCGATCCCGAGCAGGCCGTGCTCGAAGGCAAGCTGCGCCTCGACCTTTATCACCGTCTGAACGTGTTCCCGATCAACCTGCCGCCGCTGCGCGAGCGAGGCAAGGACGTCGAGCTGCTCGGCCAGGCGTTTCTCGACGAACTGAACGCCCGGTACAACACGAAAAAGGATTTCCCGCCCGCCGTCCGCGAGATGCTGGCGTCGTACAACTGGCCCGGCAACGTGCGCGAACTGAAGAACTACGTGCAGCGCGCGTACATCATGTCGGCGTCGGACTCGGAAAGCACCGCGACCGTGCCGCTGCAGATTTCGCTTTCGAAGCCGTCGGCGGGCACGGCGGTGACGATTCCGTTCGGCACGTCGCTCGCGCAGGCCGACCGTCAGCTCATTCTGGCGACGCTCGATCAGTGCGGCGGCGTGAAGACGCGCGCGGCGGAAATCCTCGGCATCAGCCTGAAAACGCTCTATAACCGGCTCGTCGAGTACGGCGAGGATGCGAACAAGGCTGCCGTCGGCGAAGGCGGCGACATAAGCGATTCCGACAGCGAAAATCCCTGAACTTCGCGTATCTTTAGACAAATCGACGCCTGCGGCTTGTAAAACCGCAGGCGTTTTTCATTGGCAGGCGCGTTTTCTACGCCGATAATGTCTCAGAAGCGAACGTAGCCGATGTGTCTCAGGGGCATGGCCCTTGCTGCCGATCGAATGACATCCGCGCAGTCGCGCCAGTGCGTGTCGCGGATGGGAAAAGTACGATCACAAGACCGCAAGGAGCCCATCATGTCACTCAACATGTCGATCCGCGCTTCCGACGATGCCCGTTTCGAAGCACAGACGCCGCAGCCGCCGGACCCGCCGGTGACGCCGCCGGACCAGCCGCCGCCCACGCCGATTCCGCCCGACACCAATCCGGACCCGACGCGCGAGCCGCCCGAACCGCCGTCGCAGCCGATCGGCGATCCGCCGCCTGGACCGGGCGATCAGCCGCATGTGCAGTAGCGTGTCAGAACGATGTTGAACCGCAGACGTTGGACAATGCCCAGAATTCGTGCAAGGTTTGAATAAGTTTCCATCCCGGACGTAGGGATTACAACGGATGACGCAACGATGACCGGCGACACGTTCTGTCGCCGGTCGTTTTTTCTGAAGCCGCGCTCATCGCAGCGCATCGGTCCGACGCCGCCGACGTCACTATCGCGACGGCCTTCTTACCTGGAGGCATCATGAGGCATCCCGCACTTCGACGCTCCGCGCGTCATTCTTCCAAGCGCGAAGCGCGCGCCGAAGCCGCCAAGTCGGCCGGCACGCAGAGCGCGTCCGCACCTTCCGCCGAACACGATCCCGCCTCGCAGAACCGCCCCGCGCCTGGCGTACCGCCCGATGGCGAACACAATCAGGGCGGCGTGCGGCGCGAAGGAATCGACTATCAGCGCGATTTGGGCTCCGAGCAGGACTCGTGATTTCAGCCGGCGGCAGCATCCGGCAAAAGAACAAAAATTTCTACGCGGCGCGCCTTCGCCGCGTGTTTTCGTTCGTCCGTAACATCTTCATACAAACTTTCGTTTACAAAAACCAACAAAAAGGCACAGCTTTTGCATACCCTTGATCGCCAATTCGAGCATGCAACGACAACTGATGAGGTGATGCTGTAATGAGCAGATTGATCGTGGTATCGAATCGCGTCGCACCGATCCAGGAAGGCAAGCCCAGCGCGGGCGGCCTCGCGATCGGCGTTCTGGACGCGCTCAAGGAGACTGGGGGCGTGTGGTTCGGATGGAGCGGCGAGATCGTCGGCGAATCGGGCGCGCCTGTTCTGGAGAACAGCGGAAAAGTGACCTACGCGACCGTCGGCCTGACGCGCCGCGATTACGACCAGTATTACCGAGGTTTCTCGAACGCCACCCTGTGGCCGACATTTCACTATCGCAACGACCTCTCGCGCTTCGATCGAGAGGAGTACGCGGGCTACATGCGCGTGAACGCGAGTCTTGCGGCCAAGCTGAAGACGCTGCTCAAGCCCGACGACATCATTTGGGTGCACGACTATCACATGCTCCCGTTCGCACAGGAGCTGCGCAAGCTCGGCGTCGCGAATCCGATCGGCTTCTTCCTGCATATTCCGTTTCCGGTGCCGGAGATGATGCGTACGGTTCCGCCGCATGAGGAACTGATCGCGGCGATGTGCCAGTACGACGTCGTCGGCTTTCAGACGGATGCCGACAAGCAGTCGTTCATCGATTACGTGGAACGCACGAGCCGCGGCCACTACAACGACGACGACGGCATGCTTCAGGCCTTCGGTCGCATGCTCAAGGTGGGCGCGTATCCGATCGGCATTTATCCGGACGCCATCGCCAAGGCCGCCGAGCAGTTCTCGAACCGCAAGCCGGTGAAAAGCCTGCGTGACAGCATGCGCGGCCGCAAGCTCATCATGAGCGTCGATCGTCTCGACTACTCGAAGGGTCTCGTCGAGCGCTTTCAGGCGTTCGAGCGCCTGCTGCTGAATGCGCCCGGCTGGCATGGGCGCGTATCGCTCGTGCAGATCGCGCCGCCGACGCGCTCGGACGTGCAGACCTATCAGCGCATTCGACAGAATCTGGAAGGCGAGGCGGGGCGCATCAACGGACGTTTCGCGCAGCTCGACTGGACGCCGATCCAGTATCTCAACCGCAAATACGAGCGCAATCTGCTGATGGCGCTGTTCCGGCTCTCGCAAGTCGGCTACGTGACGCCGCTGCGCGACGGCATGAATCTCGTCGCGAAGGAATATGTCGCGTCGCAGGATCCGGCCGATCCGGGCGCGCTCGTCCTGTCGCAGTTCGCGGGCGCGGCGGACCAGTTGCCGGGCGCGCTCGTCGTCAATCCGTTCGATCTGTCGCAGATGTCCGAAGCGCTGGAGCGCGCATTGTCGATGCCGCTCGCCGAACGCCAGGCGCGTCACGCCGACATGATGGCGCCGCTGCGCGAGAATAATCTTTCGGTCTGGCGCGATTCGTTCCTGTCGGACTTGCGCAGCGTCGCGACGGCGACTTCCGTCACGGAGAAAACCGTCAAGACCGTGAAGCAGGGCGCGTCCGAAGCCAAGCGGCCGGCCGCCAAGGCCTGAACGCTCCGATTCGCCGATAGAGAGAACCCGCGCTTCGAAAGAAGCGCGGGTTTTTTTACGCGCGGAACGGGACTTGCGGATTCATCGTGGACACGAACGAAGGAGGTCATGATGAGCGGAAGCACATTGAACCCGCCCGAAGACGACGGCGCGGAATACGGCAAGGGACACGGCACCGGCGCGCTCGGCCCGAGCGACTCGTCGGATAGCGGCTCCGACGTGCAGGGCGAAAAGCGCTATCCCGGCGACATCGAGGACGAGCTCGACGCCCACGCGCTCGGGCAGTCCGAGGCGGAGCTGAACAGCGATACGGACCGCTTCGGCACGGGCGAGGCGGCATCGGCGGATGGCGACAACAATCTGGAAGCCGATGCCGACATCCTGCCCGACGAAATCGAGGACGAAACGCGCGATCTCCCCGACGAGGACGCCGACCCCGCAGCCGACCGATCCTGACACGCATCGGCTGAGGCACACTGCAAGCGGCGCGCTCCGGACGGAGCGCGCCGCTTTTTGCACGCGCTTCGCATCGCGGGGCTAACATCGTCGGATTGCTCCCAGTCACGCTCACGATGGATCAGGACGTCTCCGCCACACAATCCGCGCCCGTCGCATCGGGCCGCACGTCGCGCTTCGGCTGGCTTTCGTGGATCGTCGATCCCGTCATGCAATGGTCGCAGGACCACTGCCTGATGTTCTCGGCGGCGATCGCGTTCTTCGCCGCGTTCTCGCTTGCGCCGACACTCGTCATCGTGATCGCGGTGGCGAGCGTCTTCTTCGGCGCCGATGCCGTGCAAGGCAGGCTCTTCGACGAAATCAGCGGCGTCGTCGGCGTCGATGCGGCGCACGCGCTGGAAGCGATCGTCGCGAACGCGTGGCACGCGGACATCGCGCGCAGCACGGCGATCCTGTCGCTCGCGGGCGTGCTGATCGGCGCATCGGCGACATTCTCGTCGCTGCACAGCGCGCTCAACGTCATCTGGCCGACGCCCGCCGTGAGCACGCGCGAAAGCATCGTCACGCTGCTGCGCGTGCGGCTGATGTCGTTCGGGCTCGTGGTCGGTTCGGGTTTGCTGGTCGCGGTGCTGCTCGTGCTCGACGCGCTCGTCGAGTTGCTCGGACATTGGGTGCTGGGCGATGGCAGTCCGTTCGTCGTGCTCTCGGGGCTGACGCGACGCGCGATATCGCTCGGCGTGCTGATGATCGCCTTCACCGTGCTGCTCAAATTCCTGCCGACGACGCGCATGCTCTGGCGCGATGCCGCGCTCGGCGCCGCCGCCGCCGCGATGCTTTTCGAAGCCGGCAAGCGCCTCTTCGCGTTCTATCTCGCGCACGCGGGCACGGCGAACATGTTCGGCGCGGCCGGTTCGCTCGCGATCATCCTCATGTGGCTGTACTACTCGGCGGCGGTGTTTCTGCTAGGCGCGGAGCTAGCGGCGACGGCGGCGAGGAAGCGCACGCATCGCGCATCGGGCTGGCGTTGAGCATCAATGAAAGAGGCCGTCCGCGAAGGGACGGCCTCTTCAGCAGTTACCCGCTGTGATGCGTGAAACGCCTTACGCCTGACGACGCAATTCCGCAGGCGGCACCTTCATCAGATGGCGATACTTCGCTACCGTCCGGCGCGCGACGATCACGCCCTGATCGGCGAGCATCTTCGCGAGACTCACGTCGGAGAGCGGATCGCGCGTGTTCTCCTTCGAAATCATTTCCTTGAGCAGCGCGCGCACGGCCGCGGCCGAACACGTGCCGCCGCTTTCCGTCGACAGCTCGCGCGGGAAGAAGTGCTTGAACTCGAAGATGCCGCGTGGCGTCGCCATGTACTTGTTGCCCGTCGCGCGCGAGATGGTCGATTCGTGCAGGCCGAGTTCATCGGCGACATCGCGCAGCACGAGCGGCTTCAGCGCAATTTCGCCGTAATCGAAGAACGCCTTCTGATGCGACACGATGCATTCGGCCACGCGCTGAATCGTCGTGAAGCGCTGCTGCGCGTTGCGAATCAGCCAGCGCGCTTCCTGCAACTGCTGCGCGAGCGGCGAACGGCTCGCGCCGGCCGACTGCGCGAACAGTTCCGCGTACATCCGATGGATGCGCGCACGCGGCAACACCGCCGGATTGATCGTCACGACCCACTGCTTTTTCACCTGACGCACGATGACGTCGGGCACGACGTAGTTGTCCTCGCTCGATCCGTAGTTCTCGCCCGGTTTCGGATCGAGGCGGCGTACGAGCGCGCACGCGATGCGCAGTTCATCCGCGCTGCAGCCGATCTTCTTCTGCAGTTCCGCCTGCTCGCGGCGTGCGAGGCGCTCCAGATGATGCGCGACGATTTCCATCGCAACGGCGCGGCCCGGCGTGTCCTCGTCGAGCGCCTGGAGTTGGAGCGTCAGGCATTCCGAGAGATTGCGCGCGCCGACGCCCGGCTTGTCGAGCGATTGCACGAGCTTCAGCGCGATGTTGAGTTCGTCCTCGTGAAGCGCGGGTTCGATCTCCACGACATTCGCGAGGTCGCTCAAGTCCTGCCGCAGATAGCCGTCGTCATCGAGCGCTTCGATGATGAGCTGCGCGATGGCGCGATCGCGTTCGTTCAATTGATAAAGGCGCAGCGCGTCGTGGAGCGTTTCGTGCAACGAAGGTTCGATGCGAACCCAGTCGGCGGGATCGGAACCTTCGCCGTCGCCGTTGTTGCGCGACGCGCCGCGGCCGAACGGATCGGACGAGAATTCGCTGACGGAATCGTCGCGCGAGCCGGAATCCACGTTCGATTCGGCTTCCATGCTCGCTTCGGGCGCGAGCGGCGTCTCGGTCGCGTTGTCGGATGTGGTCGACAGGGTCGAGTCGGACATCGAGCTGCCGTTGTCGGCGCCGAGCGCGTTGTCCTCGGTCTGGGACTCGTCGTATTCGAGAAAGGGGTTGGTATCCAGTGCGTTTCGCAGTTCCTGCTGGAACTCGAGCGACGAGAGTTGCAGAAGGCGAACCGACTGTTGAAGGCGCGGCGTGAGTGCGAGCGTTTGCTTCGCGCGTAGTTCGAGTGTAGGCGGCATTGCTTGCTAATCCTCGATTGTTCCAGACGTGATGGGCAGGTTTGCGACTAATAAAGCAACAGCCATGCCATCGAACGTTAAGGTCGTGCAGGGACTACGTTTTTCGTCACCGGCACCCTTCTTTTGAAGCCTTTCCGAGGCCGCTTTCACGCAGTTTTTACACGCGCTCAGACAAAACCGCTGCGGGTTTCAGGCGCGTCGCGTTGCGCGCGGGCAAGCCTTCCGATGAACGTCGAAGATTTGTTCGCCTACGCACTCAGGCCTTGCCGCGCGGGGCATTCAGGACGCTTCGGCTTCGGTCGGCTCGCGCGGCCGCCGGATCTGGCACGCAAGTTGCGGAACGAAGTTCACGATCCGCGTGCTACGGCGCGGACGTCATCGAAGAGCCGCGTCTAGCACGGAATGCGTGAACGCGGCGTCAGACCAAAATCGAAAAAAGGGAGTATCGACATGAAGACGACTCAAATCCTGAAGGCAGCCGGCGGTATCGCGTGCGTGGTGTTCGCGCTCAACGTCGGCGCACAGACCAACGCAGCGTCGTCGACGAGCGGTTCCGGCACGTCGATGGGCCAGAAGGTCGACGACAGCGCGATCACCACCAAAGTAAAGGCCGAACTGCTCGGCGCGAAGAACGTCAAGTCCACGCATATCCACGTCAAGACGCACGCGGGCGTCGTGTCGCTGACGGGCACGGTGCCGTCGGCGGAAGACAAGACCGCCGCCGAAGAAGTCGTCTCGAACGTCTCGGGTGTTGCTTCCGTGAAGAACCATCTTAAAATTGCCGCCAAGTAATGGCATAGTTCGTATGCCCGGCTTCGCCTCGGCGGGCCGCGGTTGAGTGCCAGCAGTACCGGAACCCGCGCGGGTTCGACGATTCGCCGCAAAAGGCGATGACTCGGACGAAGCGCGGGTTCTCGCTTGGAGGCATCGGTTCACGTTTTCGTCGTCCGGTGCTTCAGTCGCAAGTTCTCGCAAGACGCTTCACCAGTGCGCAGCACCTCGCAGCACTTCGAAACTCAAAAACGAGACGGCCGTTCAGGTCGACACTCAAACAGGCGGCTCACGAATGCGCAGTAGCCCGGCGTTCAGAGGCCCCGGCAAAAAGGAGCTCTTCATGAAGACGAAAAAGATGGCATTGATCGGCGCGCTCGCGCTGGCATTCTCGACGACGGCATTCGCCCAGGCAGCCTCCGATGCGGCAGCCTCGGCGCCGGTGGCGAAGAAGCAGAAGGGCACCAATCTGCATCAGCAGAACAAGGCGCACAAGCTGCACGGCGCATCCGCAGCGGCGGCGGCTTCGGCGCTCGGCACCAATGACAAGGGTCAGCCGCAGTAACCCGCGTCGTACTGTCGCTTGACGAACAAACGGCCGCTTCGTGCGGCCGTTTGCTTTCGAAGCGGCCCGGAAAGCCGGGCCGCGCGCTTCACCGCGTCAGCATCAGGACTTCGCGGCTGCGTATTGATCGCGCAGATCGCGGATGCGGTCGTGATTCTCCAGCACGCCCTGATACTGGCGCTCCACCACGGCGCGGACATCGGCGGGCAGGTCCTTGTCGAGCGCCTCGCGATAATTCTTCTTCGCTGCATCCTCGCCGCGCTCGCATTCGGCGAGGATCGCGTGATCGCTATGGCCGGTTACGGCCGACTTCACGTCGACCCAGCCGCGATGCAGCGCGCCCGACACCGATCCGCC
The DNA here is from genome assembly GCF_023630765.1 of Caballeronia sp. ATUFL_F2_KS9A. NCBI lineage: Bacteria > Pseudomonadati > Pseudomonadota > Betaproteobacteria > Burkholderiales > Burkholderiaceae > Caballeronia > Caballeronia sp. ATUFL_F2_KS9A. The sequence goes on from NZ_JALQEK010000002.1 coordinate 282,858, forward strand.
GGTTTCGGGCTTGCCGCCCAGGCGTGCAACGATGTCCTGCAATTCGCGCGCGCCCTCTGCGCACTTTTGCGCGCGATTCTGAAACAGCAGCTTGAGGCTTGGATCACGCGTATCCTCGGCGGCCTTGAGAAAACCCTTTTCGCCGTCCTTCGAGGTTTCGACCAGATCGTTGAGTACCGATACGACATTCGTGCTCATATGAGACCTCCTTTTCGTTAGGACATTGCCACTGCGCAACCCCTGCGGGATGCGGCTCGCGGATTCATGACGCACGCGGCGTGCCCGATCGCGGGCCGCGCGGCATACGCCTTGCTGCCGTCACCGCACTACAGCGCGCGACCGGTTCGGGACGTGCGCACGACAAGGCAACAGGAGAACGCAGTGAAATTTTTCAACCGGCTCGCGCATCGCGAGTTTCTGGTGCTGGCGGCTGTCGCCGCATCGGCGCTGACCTTGCATATCCGACAAGAAAGCATCGACGCGCACGCGCGCTCGACACACGTTTCGCGCGCGGAATACGGACGCATCTGCGAGCCGCCCGTCGCACATGCGCAGAAGGGGCGCGTCCTGCCGGCCGACTGCGCCATTCGCGCCAACGTGCAGCCGAATCGGCCGAACGCGCCCTGGGTCTAGCACAGACGAAAACGCCCGCACGAAGCGGGCGTTTCATCGATACGGCGCGAAACTACGATCACACGCGCGATTGCGCGAACTCGCCAGCCGGTTGCGGCGGCTTCAGCGGATCGAAGTCGCTCCAGCGGCCTTGTTGCCAGCGGCCCGACGCGCGTTCGATGTCCATTCCGCCTGCTTCACGCAGCACCGCCGCGGCCTGATCGTGCGTTTCCGGCGATACGTGCACGGCCACCAGCACGCCCGCATGACGCGCGGGCTCTTCCGCTTGCGCCGCGCCGTGCGGCTTCTTCTTCGTATGCGACATCGCGCCGACGAGCGATCCGACGTACGCGCCGACGCCCGCCGCGATCACCGAAACCAGCAGCGGCGCCTTGAAGACGGCGAAGATCGCGGCGCCGATGACCGCGCCGACCACCGCGCCGATCGTCACGCCCTTGCCGGCGCCCTTGGGCGCGCCGCTCGCACCCGCATCGGTGCCGACATCGCCGCCGATCGGATGGCGTGCGTGCTGGCCGCTCGGATTGACGAAGAAAAGCGTCACGTCTTCCTCCAGGAAGCCGCGCGCAAAGAGCTTCTGCGCTGCCGTTTCGGCCGCGCGAAAAGTCTGAAATCGGCCCGCAATGATCAGGGACATGTTCCCTCCTTGTTGGCTTGGGTTTTGGGAATGCGTCGTTCAGACGACGAGGCCGCTCACTCGGGCTCCAGGCCGGCGACGCGGAACAATCCGCTCCTCAGCACGGCGGGCTGGCCGCCGTTGTCGTCGAGCACTTCGGCGCACACCGCGCGGATGCGCGACGCGCCTTGTTCGAACGCGGCGAGCAGATCGTCCTCGCGCGGCGATTTCGCGCCGAAGTGATCTTCGAGGGCTTCGGCGGTGATCGAGCAGACGACCGGCTCGCCGTCGATGAGCGCGGCGAAGTGAATCGCGAGATCGTCGCCGTCGTAGACAGGCGGTTCGTCGGCAAACGTGATGTGCATGGTCGAGTCCTCATAAGCGGGACGGGAAACGGAACGCAAGGCGGCGCGACCGGCGACGTGCGCGATCCTCATGACGCCGCCTTCGCTTTTGCGAGCTGCTGCGCCATCTCGTAGTGATGGCTGATGATCGGCAACGCCTTGGTCGCCGCGGCTTTCAGCGCGGTGTCGTTGCCGGTTTCGCTCTCTTTTCTGAACAGTTCGACGGCCTTTTGATGCCCGCCCACGGCCACCTTTTCAATATAGGCCTTGTCGAACTCGGCACCCTGGAGATTTTGCAGGCTGCCGATCACGGCGGTATCGGCGGCGGGCGGCGCGGTGATGCCGTGACGCTTCGCGAGCACGTCGAGATTGCGCGCGAGCTTCGTGTGATCGACGATCATTCGCTGTGCGAACTCCCGCACCTGCCGGTCGCTCGCATGCGTGAGCGCGAGCTTGCTCGCCGTGAGTTCGGTTGCGCCCGCCTGACCCGCGTCCTGCAGGAATTGCTGATCGATGGGCGAGAGCTTCTCGCTTGGCGTCTGTGCCTGCGCGAGCGGCGCGAAAGCAGCGGCGAGCGACAGCACGATCACGCGCGTCACGGATGGAAAGTATCTCGGCATCGGCGGGCCTCCGATGAACATGCGCTCACGCGCGCGCCTTGCCGAGCGCGTCGATCAGCGCCTCGTTGAACGCCGGAATATCGTCGGGCTTGCGGCTCGTGATGAGATTGCCGTCGATCTGCACTTCCTGATCGACCCACGTTCCGCCCGCGTTGCGCACGTCGTCCTGCAGGCTCGGCCAGCTCGTCATCGTGCGGCCCGCGACGATGCCAGCCGAGATCGGCAGCCAGCCGCCGTGGCAGATCACTGCGATCGGCTTCTTCGCGCGGTCGGCGTCCTTGACGAAGGCTTGCGCTTTCGCGTCGAGACGGATCGCGTCGCCGTTGACGACGCCGCCCGGCAGGACAATCGCGTCGTAGTCGGCGGGATTGGCGGCGTCGAAGGTCACGTCGACATCGACCTTGTCGCCCTTGTCGACATGCTTGAAGCCCTGAATCTGACCGGCTTTCTGCGATATGACGTCCACCTGCGCGCCCGCTTCCTTGAGCGCGCGTTGCGGTTCCACGAGCTCGGCCTGCTCGAAGCCGTCGACGGCGAGAATCGCGACCTTGCAACCGTTGAGGGAATTGGCCATGAACACACTCCTTATTGCTGATTTCGACTCTTCCGCGCGTGCGGAATCCATGGTCGAAGTTCAGCAAAGGCTGTGCCCAGCGGAACGGCCGGGCGGCCTTGAGCGGGAAGGGCGGATCAGGCGGGCTCGACGCTGCGTTTGCCCGTCAGACGCAGCACGCTGACGACCGCTGCGGCAGCCGCGAACACGGCTGCGACGCCGAGCGCGATCACCGGGCCTTGCTTGGGCGCGACGCCGAAGATCAGCGCGACGAGCGCGGCACCGAGCGTCTGACCGGTGAGGCGCGCGGTGCCGAGCATGCCGCTCGCGCCGCCGCTGCGATGACGCGGCGCGGAAGCGAGCATCTGACGATTGTTCGGCGACTGGAACAGCCCGAAGCCGAGCCCGCACACGGCCATGCGCCATGCGACGTCGAGGGCCGTCGGATGCGCGCCGACGCTCGCGAGCAGCACGAGTCCGACGGTCAGTATCGCGAGACCGATGCCGCCGAGCAGGCCGGCCGAATACCGGTCCGCGAGCACGCCCGCGAGCGGCGCGACGAACACGATCACGAGCGGCCACGGCGTCATCAGAAACCCGGTCTCGACCTGGCCCATGCCGAAATTGTTCTGCAAAAGGAACGGCAGCGAAACGAACGCGAGCATCTGCGCGCAGAACGAACACACCGACGCGCCGACCGACAGCGCGAACACCGGAATGCGCAGCAGATCGACGGGCAGAAGCGGCGCGCTTTGCGTCAGTTGCCGCTTGACGAAGAAATAGCCGATGACCGCCGTCGCGATGAATTCGGCGACGAGATACGGCCGATGCTCGCCGTGCCCGATGCCGTCGACGGCAACGATCGCGAGGCCGAAAAAGAGCGCGTTCATGATCGCGCTGATGTAGTCGTACGGCTGCCGATGCCCCGGCGTGCGCGGCATCGCGTTCCAGCCGATCGCGAACGCCGCGACGCCGATCGGCACGTTGATCGCGAAGAGCCACGGCCACGTCGCGACCGAAAGCACGCCGGACGCGACGGTCGGCCCGATCACCGACGAGATCGCCACGACCGTCGCGTTGATCGACACGCCGCGACCGAGCTGATCCTGCGGATAGATGATGCGCACGAGCGCCGTGTTCACGCTCATGATGCCTGCCGCGCCGAAGCCCTGGACGACGCGCGCGATGGTGAGCGCAGCGAGCGAGCCCGACAGCGCGCACGCGAGCGACGACAGCGTGAAGAGCGCGAGCCCCGTCATGTACACGCGCCGGTAGCCGATGCGGTCGCCGAGCGAGGCGAGCGGCAGCAGCGATATGGTGATCGTGAGCTGATACGCATTGACGATCCAGACGGAGTCGGCGGGAGACGCGTTCAGATTGCGCGCGATGGTCGGCAGCGCGACGTTGGCGATGGCGCCGTCGAGCACCGCGAGCGTGATGCCGAGCGCGACGACGGCAATGGCCCAGTATCGCTGGGGCAGCGGCAGACCTTTATCGGAGTCCATCGATGGGCGGGAAGTGGCGGGCGGCGCATCGTGTGTCGCGCCGTTTTTTCGAATGGCCAGGACGAAGACGCCGCCACGCGGGGCCGCGTCTTCGCCCGCGTGCTTACTTCAGTTCGTAGAGGCCGGTGTAAGTTGCCGAATCGATCTCGTTGAGATGCGTCATGAAGCGCGCGACGGCATTGGTCACGTTGCCATCGAGCGGCAGGCTTTCCGCCGAGAGCGCGTGGATGCGAAAGATGTAGCGATGCGGCTTGTCGCCACGCGGCGGCGCCGCGCCGCCGAAGCCGACCGTGCCGTAGTCGTTGCGCAACTGCAGCGCGCCTGGCGGCAGCAGGCTGCCGTCGGCCTTGCCGGCGTTGCGCGGCAGCGAGCGCACGTCGGGCGGAATGTTGACGACGATCCAGTGCCAGAAGCCGCTGCCGGTCGGCGCGTCGGGATCGTAGACGGTGAGCGCGAGACTGCGCGTTTCGGCGGGCGGATCTTCCCATTGCAGCGCCGGCGATACGTTCTCGCCCGAGCCGCCGAAGGCCTGCTGGTCGAATTCCTGCGCGCGCGTCATGAAGCCGTTCGCCGGAAATTCGTCGGACCAGATGCGGAAATCAGCCATGAGAGTCGAGCCTCCTTCTTATAGCGATGTGGATGGATGCGGCACGGCGCATCGGACTGCGTGGCGCCGCGAGCCTCGCGTGAGCCGGTGCAGCAAACGTGCCCGAGGCGGCAAGGACGAAGCCAGTCGAGTGTAGCATCCGCCCCCGATATCCCGCATGAGCGCGAATGCCGCTGGACGGAATGCGCGAAGACGGCCGGAAGCGGGCGATCGAGCCCTCGAAATATGACGCGCGTTACAATAATGAGATGAATTCAGCCGGCGCGAGCCGAAAGGACGACCATGCCAAACGACCCGCGCCGCGCTGCCGGTCAATTCGTGCCGGCGAGCATGCCGGCGGACGACGCCGACATGTTCGAGCTCGCGCCCGTTTCGCTCTGGCTCGAAGATTTCAGCGCCGTGCGCGAGCAGTTCGAACGCTGGCGCGCGGCGGGCGTCGCCGATCTGCGGTCGTTTCTCGCGGAGAATCCCGGGCGTATCGCGGAGTGCTCGTCGCGCATTCGGGTCGTGAAGGTCAACCGGCGCACGCTGTCGCTCTTTCACGCGAAGGATGTCGATCATCTCGTGCAGAACCTCGATCGCGTGTTCCGCGACGACATGCTCACCACGCACGTCGACGAACTCGAGCAACTCTGGGCGGGTCAATCGCGCTTCGTCAGTCAGACGGTCAACTACACGCTCGACGGCAAGCGTCTCGACGTGCTGCTCAAGGCGGTCGTGCTGCCGGGACACGAGGACACATGGAGCCGCGTGCTCGTCACGATCGAGGACATCACCGAGCTCGAAGCGATGCGCCGCAGCGCCGCCGCGAGCGAGCTCTATGCACGCGGGCTCTTCGAGCATTCGCCGGTGTCGCTGTGGGTCGAGGATTTCAGTTCCGTCAAGTCGTTGCTGGACGATGTGCGCGAGCGCGGCATCGTCGACTTTCGCACTTTCACGAACGTGCACCCGGAGTTCGTCGAGCGCTGCATGCAGGAGATCCACGTTCTCGACGTCAATCAGCACACGCTGCGGATGTTCGCCGCGCCCGACAAGGCGACGCTGCTCGCGCGCCTGTCCGATGTGTTCCGCGACGACATGCAACAGTACTTTCAGGAACAGCTCATCGATTTGTGGGACGGCAAGCTCTTCCAGCAGCGCGAAGTGCTGAACTATTCGCTCGAAGGCCACGAGGTGCACGTGCATCTGCAGTTCTCGGTGTTTCCGGGGCACGAGGCGCGCTGGGATCTCGTGCTCGTCGCGCTGACGGATATCACCGCGCGCAAGAAGGCCGAGGCGTATCTGGAGTTTCTCGGCAAGCACGACGTGCTCACGAAGCTCAAGAATCGCTCGTTCTATATCGATGAGATCAATCGTCTCGAACGCAAAGGCCCGTTCCCGGTGACGGCGATCGCCATCGACGTGAATGGCCTTAAGGCCGTCAACGATCAACTCGGCCACGCCGCCGGCGATGCGCTTCTGCGGCGCGCCGGCGAAGTGCTCGCCAAGGCGGTGGAGAAGCCGTTCCAGGCGGCGCGCATCGGCGGCGACGAGTTCATGGTGCTCTTGCCGGGCACCGACGAGCGCGGCGGCGAGGCGGTCATCGAGAGCATTCGCCAGTTGCTCGAAGTGAACAATCAGTTCTATTCGGGCAATCCGCTTTCCTTCGCGACGGGCGCGGCCACCGCGCACGAAGGCGAGCGTCTCGAACCGATGCTGCAACGCGCCGATGCCGCGATGTACGCGGAAAAGCGCGCGCATTACGACGGCGCGCGCGAGTGATCACTGCGACTGTGTGACTTCGTCGATGCCGCGGCTGAGTGCCGGACACGCTTCGCCGATCTGTTTCTTGTACTCGGCGGGATTGCTCGTCTTCAGCTTGTCGAAGCGATCGACGGTCGGTTGCGCCTGCGCAAGGCCGAGCTTCCATTCGCCATCGAAATCGGGTGCGTCGGGATAGCTTGTCCGCACGACGTTCTTGAAGCGCGCGACCTTGGCGGCGTCGATATGACAGACATCCGCCGCGCCCCGAGCGATGTTCGCGCTCGTCATCACGCCTTCCGCAGCCGCCAGTTCCTTCGATGACGGATGGCCCGGCGGCATCGCGGTCTGCGCCATCGCACACAGGCACCATGTGGTCAGAACGGCGGGAACGAGTAGGGTCGAGCGCTTCGTCGGCATGTGATTTTCGCTTTGTTCGTGGGGGCAAAAAATTATAGGTGAAGCCCTCCGTGCGCAACGTCTGTTATGGCGAGGATGCGTCAATATCGCGTGCTAGAATCGATTTTCAACGCCGTTCTCAGACAGAAAAATGAAAAAAGGAAGCAAGGCCGCTAGCGCCGCGCCCTCGTCGACCACGGAGCAGGGGCGGCGCAAGTACGATCCTGAGGAGACCAAGCGGAACATTCTCGACATCGCCACGCAGGAGTTCTCGGCGATGGGACTCGCGGGCGCGCGCGTCGATGCCATCGCGGAGCGCACCAACACCACGAAGCGCATGCTGTATTACTACTTCGGCAGCAAGGAAGGGCTGTACGAAGCGGTATTGGAGCAGGTCTATGGCGATATCCGCGCGCTCGAACAGGAATTGCAGCTCGCGGAAATGGAGCCGGAGGAAGCGCTGCGCGAATTCGTCGGCTTCACGTTCGACTATCACGACAAGCATCGCGATTTCGTGCGGCTCGTGACAATCGAAAACATCCACGGCGCGAAGTACATCGAACAATCGAAGACCTTCAAGGCGCGCAATTCGACGGTCGTGAAGACGATCGAAGATCTCATCGCGCGTGGCGTCGCGGCCGGCAAGTTTCGCGAAGACGTCGATCCGATCGACCTGCATCTGATGATCAGCTCGTTCTGCTTTCATCGCGTGGCGAACCGTCATACCTGGGGCGCGGCGTTCGGGCGCGATCCGTCGGGCGCGCGCTCGCGTGCGCGTCATCGCGAGATGATCGTCGATGCGGTGCTGCGGTTCATGCGGCGCGACGGCTGATTTCCCCGCGCGCAAAGCAAAACGGCGACGCTCTCGCGAGGTCGCCGTTTTTTCATTGCTGCCGATGCATCAGCGTTCCAGCAGGCTCTGGAAGTGCGCGAACATGCGCTCGGCATCCGGCTCCAGCCCGGTGAAGATGCGCAACGCATCGACCGCCTGACACACCGCCATCCCGCCGCCGCTCACCGTGCGGCAGCCGAGCGCCTTCGCCACTTTCAGCAGCTCGGTTTCGAGCGGGAAGTACACGATTTCCGCGACCCACAGTTCCTTGTGCAGATACTCGGCCGGCAACGGCAGGCCGGGCAGTTTCGCCATGCCGGTCGGCGTCGCGTGGATGAGGCCGCTCGCGCCGGCGAGCGTGTCGCGCAAGTCGCCGCCGCTTTTCACGACGCGATCCGGAAAGCGCGCCGCGAGCTCGGCGGCGAGCGAAGCCGCGCGGGCGTCGTCGGAATCGAAGAGCGTGAGTTCGCGCGCGCCCATCGTGAGCGCCGCGTGCGCGACGGCCGCGCCCGCGCCGCCCGCGCCCAGTTGCACGACGCGTTCGAGCGGCGCGTCCGGCAGACCGCGCTGAAACGCGCGCGCGAAGCCCGACCAGTCCGTGTTGTAGCCGATGCGCTTGCCGTCCTTCAGCACGACGGTGTTGACCGCGCCGAGCGCGCGCGCGTCGGGATCGAGGTCATCGAGCAACGGGATCACGCTTTGCTTGCACGGATACGTGATGTTCAGGCCGTCGTAGCCCATGCGCTCGGCGGCATCGAGCAGATCGGGCAGGGCGGACGGCTCCAGTTCCAGCGCCTGCAGGTCGATGCGCCGGTAGACGTAATTGAGTCCGAGGTTGCTGCCTTCCTTTTCGTGCATGGCGGGGGTGAGCGAGCCGCCGATGCCCGATCCGATCAGGCCGATGAGATACGAAGTCTTGTTGGTCATGCGAGCGCTCCGGCATGGATGAGCACTGCATGCTGCAGTGCGAGATGAATACGTCGCAGTGTGAACGCCCGCGCGAGGCTTGTCGGTTCGTGTTTCCACTGATTTGTACGGTCTAGTTAGTTTGTTATTATCTCGCAGAATGACATGGATTGCGCGCGTTCGCCATGCGGACGTCCTACACTGGAAGGCACCGCTCGATCCATCCCGCATTCACTGAATTGCAACGAGGAGGCAGCGATGCTGCGTTCGATCCGCACTTCCATCGCGACGGTTTCCATCAGCGGCACGCTTCCCGAGAAGCTGCACGCTATCAAGGCCGCCGGATTCGACGGCGTCGAGATCTTCGAGAACGACCTGCTGTATTTCGACGGCACGCCCGCCGACGTGCGCCGCATGTGCGCGGATCTCGGCCTCGAGATCTATCTGTTTCAGCCGTTCCGCGATTTCGACGGCGTGAGCGCCGAGCGTCTCCCGCGCAACGTCGAGCGCGCGAAGCGCAAGTTCGAGCTGATGCACGAGCTCGGCACAGACCGCATTCTCGTCTGCAGCAACGTGTCGCCGGATACGATTCGCGACGACGCGCTCATCGTCGACCAGCTCGGCGTGCTCGCCAAAATCGCGGAAGAAGCGGGGGTGATCGTCGCGTACGAAGCGCTCGCGTGGGGCCGCTACGTCAACTCGTACAAGCACGCGTGGAAACTCGTCGATGCCGTGAATCATCCGAGTCTCGGCCTCGCGCTCGATACGTTCCACACGCTGTCGATCCGCGATTCCGTCGACGAGATCGCGTCGATTCCGGGCGAGCGCATCGCGTTCGTGCAAATCGCCGATGCGCCCATTCTCGCGATGGACGTGCTCGAATGGAGCCGTCACTATCGGTGCTTTCCGGGGCAAGGCGCGTTCGATGTCGCACGCTTCACCGCGCGCGTGCTGGAAGCGGGCTACAAGGGGCCGCTGTCGCTCGAAATCTTCAACGACGGCTTTCGCGCCGCGCCGACCGCGATCACGGCGGCGGACGGCTATCGCTCGCTGCGCTTTCTGGAAGAGCAGACGCGCGAGCTGCTGGTTTCCGAAGGCAAGGCCGTGCCGCCGGAGCTGTTCAATCCGCCCGCGCCGCCCGAGCACATCGGCTTTCAGTTCCTCGAATTCGCCGTCGACGATTCGACGCGCGAGCATCTGTCGCAATGGCTCGGACGGCTCGGCTTCAGGCTCGCGGGCAAGCATCGCTCGAAGGATGTCGCGCTGTATCGGCATGGCGCGGGTTCGATCGTGCTGAACGCCGAGGCCGATTCCTTCGCGAGCGCGTTCTTCCAGAAGCACGGCTTGTCGCTGTGCGCGTCGGCGTTTCACGTCGATGACGCGAAGCAGGCGTTCGAGCGCGCCGCCGCGTATGGCTCGCAGCCGTTCTCGGGGCGCGTCGGTCCGAACGAGCGCGTGGTGCCGGGCGTGCAGTCGCCCGACGGCAGCCTCGACTATTTCGTCGACGAAGCGAAAGGCGGCCCGACTTTGTGGGAATCGGATTTCATCCTGACGGACATCGACGGGCCGTACGAAGTCGGCCCGCTGTCGCGCATCGATCACGTATGCCTGTCGCTTCCCGCCGATGCGCTCGATACCTGGGTGCTTTTCTTTCGCAGCGCGTTCGGTTTCGAGACCGAGCCCGCCGTGCTCGTGCCCGATCCGTACGGGCTCGTGCGCAGCCGCGCGGTGCGAAGCCGCGATGGTTCGGTGCGAATCGCGCTGAATGCGTCGATGGATCGCTATACGGCGGTGTCGGAGTCGCTGTCGACGTATCGGGGCTCGGGTCTGAATCACGTCGCGTTCAGCACGCCCGATATCTTCGACGCGATTCCGCGCCTCGAAGCCGATGGCGTCAAATTCCTGCGAATCCCGCGCAACTACTACGACGACCTTGTCGCGCGTTTCGGCCTGCCCGACGAGCAGATCGATCAGATGCGCGAGCACAATATCCTCTATGACCGCGACGAGCGCGGCGGCGAGTTCTTCCATGCGTACACGGAGCAGCTCGATCAGCGCTTCTTCCTCGAAGTGATCGAGCGGCGCGGCGGCTACGACGGCTACGGCGCGGCCAACGCGGCGGTGCGGCTCGCCGCGCACGCGCAACAGCGCGCGCGTCAGTCGGCCTGAAGACGCTCAGGCGCTTGCGGTTTTTCCGCTGCCCGCGGCGAGTTCGCGCTCGCGCCTGAGTTCTTCTTCGCGGGCGCGGCCGGCGGCCTCGAACGCGTCGATGTGCAGAAACAGCCGATGCACGGTCTGGATCTGCGTATGAGAGAGATGTGACCGACGCGTGATCGATGCGAGCCGCTCGCGCCAGTACGAAGGCGGCAGCAGCGGGCCGCCGAGATCGCACGACAATGAACGGCGCAGCACCAGTTCGAGGTGCGTCAGGTCTTGGTCTGCCAGCAACGCCGAAAACGCGCCCTGCGGCTTTGTATCGGGAAATGGGTCCATTACTCCGATGGCGGCGCGATCAGGCGGAACTTGATAGGTGCAAACCCTGGTTTTCGCCGATTTTTCGGATACGCGGCGAACGAAAGCGTTTGCTATACTCTGCGCTCGCTTCGCCGACGCTGTCGGCCCTGCGCGGTCCGCTCCCCGTAGTTCAATGGATAGAACGAGTGCCTCCTAAGCGCTAGATGCAGGTTCGATTCCTGCCGGGGGGACCACGATTCCCGCACGCCGTTTTTCCCCCTTCTTTTTCTTCGCCGTATCCGGTCCGCATTGGACCGCGCGCGCTTTCCCGTCGATAATGCGTCCACTCCGGTCACGCCATCACGGCTCGCGCGCTCATGACGGAAATTCAATCCGCGGTGCTCGTCTTCGTTCTCCTTCTGGCCAGCACGGGCATCGGCGCGATCGTGCGGCCGCTTCTGCCCGAGGAACACAAGGCGCAGGAGACGGTGCAACTGGTCCAGTTGCTCGTCGGCATGCTGGTCACGTTCGCGGCGCTCGTGCTCGGCCTTCTGACCGCATCGGCGAAAACGGTTTTCGACACGACCAACAACGACATGCGCAGCTACGCGTCCTCGATCATCGAACTCGATCGCACGATGCGCGACTACGGCGCCGAACTCGGTCACGCGCGGCAACTCCTGCGCAAATACACGGCGGCGGCGGTGGCGAGCACGTGGCCGAGCGAGCCGCGGCCGCCCGGCGAATATCCGGCGGTCGAGGCACCGAACAAGAACGACAGTCTCGCGAGCAGCACGCTCGGCGCCATGCTGAGCGAGGCGCAGCGCGAAGTGCGCTTGCTGGTTCCGCGCGATGACTATCATCGCCAGCTCGCGGTCGAAGCCGCCGCGCGCTTCGAGCAGCTGATCGCGCTGCGCTGGAAGCTGATCGAGGAGGCGCACGGATCGATTTCGTATCCGTTCGACCGGATTCTCGTCGGCTGGCTGCTCATCATCTTTCTGTGCTTCGGGCTGATCGCGCCGCGCAACGCGCTCTCGCTCGTGACGATCATGCTCGGCGCGCTGTCGATCGCGTCGGCGGTGCTTGTGATCCTCGATCTCGATACGCCGTTCACCGGGCCGATCATGGTCGGCAGCCAGCCGATGCGCGACGCGCTCTCCTACGAATCCCGCTGATGCTCTACGACGATCCGCGCCTCGTCGCGCTCTACGACGTCCTCAATCCGTTCGCCGCCGACACGGCGTTTTATCTCGCGCTGGCGCAATCGGCGCGGCACGTCGTCGATCTGGGTTGCGGCACGGGGTTGCTGGCTTGCGAGCTGGCCAAGCGCGGCCATCGCGTGACGGGCATCGATCCGTCGCCGCAGATGCTGCGCGTCGCGCGCTCGCGTCCCGACGGCGACGAGGTGACGTGGATCGAAGGCGACGCGAGCGCGCTGCCGTTCGTCGGCGCGGCCGATCTGCTCGTGATGACGGGCCACGTCGCGCAAGTCTTTCTCGACGATGACGCGTTTCTCGCGACGCTGAAAGCCGCGCGCCGGGCGATCGGGCCGGGCGGCGCGATCGCGTTCGAGAGCCGCCATCCGGCGGCGCGCGCGTGGGACAACTGGACGCGCGAGCGTTCGTCGAGATGCGTGAGCGCGCCCGATGGACGCGCGGTGGAAGTGTGGCAGGAGCGGCACGCCGAGCCCGATCCGCTTTCGACGGGACGCGTCGCGTTCACGACGCATTACCGCTTCATGCCGACGCCCGATGCGCCGGAGGAAACGCTGAGCGCCGTGAGCGAGCTGCGCTTTCGCACGCGTGACGAACTTGCGCGCTTGCTGACCGATGCGGGTTTCGCAAAAATCGACTGGTTCGGAGACTGGAACCGCGCGCCGGTCGATGAAGTGAGCCGCGAGTTGATCGCGGTGGCGCGCTGACTGGATCAAGTTCAATCCCCTGACTTAACGCGTTGGCATTCTGTCCAGGGGATCAATGTTCTTCGCATTGTTTGAACCTCGGCGCGCGCGGTGTCATGCGCGAACCCTATGCCTTTCGCCGGGATCGATAGTTGACGCGCCGAAAACCTCGAACGTTTGCAATCTAATTCGCGATATTATCCTGATAATAGGCTTTATACATAGCAGTTGCGCATCTAAACCTGTACATCGGAAAACAATTTATCACAGAATAAACGCCGAAATTTCCTAAATCATCGTTGTATTCAGCGCATCATGATCGACCTGTGAGCATCGGCGATTACACTTATAGTGTTCAGGCCTTAGCGGAAGATGCGAAGGTTAATTCCGAAGGTCTGCTGAAGGGCAAGCGTCCGTTGATTTTCGGCAATTATCGCGCATGGCTCGGATCGTCAATTTGAGACCCAGTTAGACATCCGGCTGGTTCGGGCCTTAAGGCGCATAAAAGCAAATGGTTCGCACTTTATGAATTTAACCCGTCCCATCTCGGCATCGGATTTCTCGATGTCGCGAAACCTCTACAAGTCAGCGGTCAAGGAATCGACATGATCGGGATTGTGATGCGTACGAAGGACCGGCCAGTCCTTCTGCGTAGAGCGCTGAAAAGCGTCATGCGGCAATCGTGGAAAAAATGGCACGTCGTCATTGCTAATACCGGTGATCCGCGAGTCGTTCAACGCGTGCTGGAAAGCTTGGGAGCCACCGACGGTCTAGCTATCGAGATAGTGCATCTGGACGAGGAGCTCAGCGCGGAAGATGCAACGAACGCGGCGCTGGAGCGTCTGAGCGGCGCAGAGCATATCGCATTTCACGACGATGACGATAGCTGGGCCCCGGATTTTCTGGGAATCTGCGTTAGGCAATTAGAAACATTATCGGAAATATATCCGGCAACGGTGGCCGTGATAGCTTTGGGAAAACGCGTCGATGAGGAAATCGACGGTAACGTGGTGCGTGTCAAAAGTACGGAGCTGATGCGGCCGCATATGAGCGCGGGATTTATTTCGCTTAATGCGATGGTGGTCGAAAATCAGTTCAAGAACATTCAGCTACTCGTAAAGAAAAGTGCGGTTGCCAAAATTCGCTTCAATTCGCTATTCGGCGGAATGTCAGACTGGGATTTTCACCTTCGTCTGCTCATGGCAGGAGATATCTATGTTATTCCGCAGGTGCTAGTGTTTTCTCACGTCCGAAGCTCGGTACGCGGCCCCTATGCAAACCGTTCGGCCGCCGCTCGTGCATTTGCCGGGACCGTCGCAGAAGCAACGATTTTGGGAAATGCCTGGCTTAGAGCCGACATTTCATCGGGAACAGTCGGCCTTGGGTTTCTGAACAGCATTCGACCGGTTCTTGAGCACTTGTCGTGGTACGCGACGCAAAGCAGCAACTCGTCCCGAGCGATGCTCGAACGATTACACGGCGACATAGGGGCCTTGGGGGCGGAGCTGTCGAACGTGTCCGGCAGAGTCTCACGTCGTCCAGTGCGAAACGTGTTCAAGCTCGGCTATTTGTGGCTGCGCTCTGGCCGCGCACTTCATTACTTGCTTCAGTTCTTGCGGACGGCGAATTCGGTCGGCTTGCGGCAAGCCGTGGACCGAACAAAAACCTGGTTACTCCTGCAGCGATAGATATGTGGCGCATAAACAAGAATTGCAGTTTTGAGGACGCAAAACGTCTGATCGACGAAGCAGGAATCGTGTCGTTTGACGTGTTCGATACGCTCATTCATCGTCTGGTTGCAAGACCTGCTGACGTTTTCGACTTGGTGGCGGCTCAATTGCGGCACGATGAGTACACTGAATTGGATTACGGGATGGTCGACTCGTTTCCGGCGAATCGACTTCTCGCAGAAATTCAGACGCGCGAGAAGTACTACAGGCTCCGCAACTCCTACGAAGTGACTTACGACGAGATCTATGAAGAGTTGGCATCGCAACTGGGAGCGGATCGCCTGGTTGACCGGTTCAAGGTGGTAGAACTCCAGGTGGAGCGGGCAATCGTCTATTGCAACCCAGTCATGCGGGAGCTAGTGCAATACGCGCAAGCCATTGGCAAGCCCGTGGTGCTTTGCTCCGACATGTATCTCCCGTCGACGGTCATTCTCGAACTCATTCAGGCATGCGGATACGGAAAGATAGAACTGGTGGTGTCCTGCGAGGAGGGAGCCAGCAAGCACGAAGGCTCTCTTTTCGCGATCGCTGCAAAAAGGGCAGGCGGCACGACGCGGGGCATGCTGCACTTCGGTGACAACCTCCACGCAGATGTAGAAATGGCGAAGCGCGCTGGCGTGAAGGGCGTGCATTTCGATTATCTCGCCCGCATCGAGTCCGATTTCTTACGGAATCCGATAGTGTCGTCAGTGGACATGCCGCACACCGCCAGTCTCATCGCCGGCGGGACGCGGGCAGTACTTATGCAGAGAAAGCGCGAGGTGGCGGAGCCATGGTTCGACATCGGCGCACAGGTGTTTGGGCCGTTGTTCCTCGGCTACTTCATCTGGATGATGCATCAGTTGAAGCTGGACAACGTTGACAAGGTTCTGTTCTTCGCGCGTGACAGTTACCTGTTCCATAAGCTGTATGAGCAGTACGCGGAGCAAATGGGTGTCAAAATTCCGAGCGAGTACGTTTACATTTCGCGCGCCGCCACGCTCCTGCCGAGCTTCGTCGATTTTCCGCCCGATCGGGTGTGGCATCTTTTCGGTGGAAAAACGGAGAGAACGGTCAAGCAGCATTTCAAACGTCTGGGGCTCGACGTTTCGCGTAATCGTGCCGCGATAAAGGCGGTCGGCTTCGCAAGCGAAGACGAGCGAGTAGTAGGCGGCGACATGCGAATGCACCGGCTGATCAGTATTCTTCTTTCGCAACTCATGGACGTCGCAGCCGAGCAGCGTGCGCTGGTATCTGCGTACTTGTCGAAGACAGTTATCGGATGCAAGAGAATCGCCGTGTCTGACATTGGCTGGGGAGGAAACATGCAAGGGGGCCTCTCACGTATCCTCCAGACGTCTCGAAGCGACTTCCGTACGTTTGGCTATTATTTCGGGACTTTCGAATCGGTGAGAATCAATCAGCTACCGAGTGACGCCTACTTCGGTTTCATGGTTCAGAACAGCGATCCCCGTCACGAAACGGAGCTTTTGCAAGCGGGGGGCGTCGAAATTCTGGAGTTTGCGACGGTAGCACCGCACGGCACGACATTGGGATACCGTCGTGAAGGAGACGAGATCGTTCCCATACTCGAGGAGAACAACGAAGACATCGCCGTGCAAAAGCTTGCGGCGGAGGTTCAAGCTGGCGCGCTCGAATATGTGCATACGGTCTTGCCGACGATCCTGGCTTTCGGCTACGAGAAATTCATCTCGCCGGCATGGGCGCAGCCGTTCAGCCGACTGGTCGAGCGTCCGAGCAAGAGCGAGGCGGCGTTATTCGGCGCGCTCACGCACTCGGATTCCGCAGGCGACACCAGCGCACGAACGAGTCTCGCCGAACGGCTTGACGTCAAAAATGGCCGGCCGAGCAACGAGGAAATCGCGCTCAGCAGAGCTCGCTCTTTCTGGAAGGCTGGTTTTGATGTATTGAATGCGCTAACTTAAAACAAGTAGCTGGATTGCTGAGAGAAAGAAGCGCCGCAAATGGCTCGCGCACGACGCGAGGACGCATTGCACGCTTCGTTCAAGTCCCATCGAAAATAACGAAGCATCAGACCGGCAAATCGTATGACGCATTTCGTCCTGTTCGTTCCACTCGTCGCTCCGGTGGAAGGAACTGCTCATTACTATTGGGTAATCCTGAAATGGCTTCACGCGTTCAGAGCAAAGCAGTCGACCATTCTTTTACCGCGGTACTACTTGAATATCGAATCCGACCTTTCTCGTTGGGAACTGTCGGACTGGTCAAAGCAGTTTCACGAGTATAACGTGTGGAATTTGGATTCTGAAAGGGTCCGGCTGGTTTGCTATGAAGACGGTTTGACGGACTGGTCACTTGACAAAGCACCGCTTGACCGGTTCATCTCTTACGTGACACGAGACTCTTCGGAATTGCATCGATATTTCGCAGACGCCTTTTCGCACTTGAAAGCGCTGCATCAAGAAGTTGTCGCGGTCACATGGCTCAATTGTCCGTCAATGCGACGCGCGGCCCAAGAGTCCGGTTGCGCGCTTGTTTTCAATGAGATCGGACCACTGCGAAAACCGTATTACGCACAATGCGCCTACTGGGACACGAGCGGAGTCAACGGAGATACTGAAGTCGGCATCCGGTGGCAGCGCGAGAAAGCCGCATTTCGCGATTGGGTCGGCGATCGAGGTGACGCCGCGATTTCCGAGACTCTCGAATCGGTACTGATCTCGGATTCAGCGCGCGAGATGTATCGTTCTTCGGAAGACTCGCATACGATCGGCGTCGCGCTGCAGGTGGAAACGGACTCTAACGCGCTCGCCTTCAGCAAAGGATGGAACAATCTCTCGCTGCTCGAATTCGCGTCGAGATCAACCTCCGAACACACTCCGCTTGTCCGATATCATCCGAACGGAAAGGCGCTTTATCCCGGCAAGGTCGACCTGGGAAGCTCGCCATTGAAATTCCTTGGCGCGATTCAGGAATTATGGACCATCAATTCGAGCCTCGGGATCGAGGCGGTACTGTGGCGCAAAAAGGTTCGATTCTTCGGTAGCACCCCTATTCAGACTTTTTTCGACGAGTCCGGCGAGTCGTCACGGTTATTTCGGATATGGTTCTTCCTGAATTATTTGATACCGTATTCGCTGTTGTTTTCGTCTGAATACTACTTATGGCGGTTATCGAACCCTTCAGTTGCCGACATCGCAGAAAAGCACTTCGTTTCGTTTCAGAATCAACGGCGCGGTGAACGGCTCGTGGACAAAAAGCCAGTTCCGGAAACTAGCGGCCGAACGCTGGAGGTTGATGCTCCAAATAAACTCCTTGATGAGCTCTTCAATCTGAGACGTCAGTGCGCTGAGCAAAATACCCGTATCTCACAACTGCAAACGTTCATTCTCGACCGTGATCGCTGGATAAGCGATAGGGACGGCTGGATAAAAGAGCGTGATCAGTGGATCGCGGAGCGAGACGCCAGAATTCGGGTGCTGGAAACCTGCGGCATCGAGCACAACGCAAGTTCGGAAAGACCGGATGGCCGAAGCGCTGCCGAGGAACTCGCGCTGAATGACCGCAACGTTGCGCTTGATCGGCTGTCGGCAGAAGCCGAAGTGTTACGGCTGGAGTTGGCGGAGTCGAAGGAAGCGCGGGAAATTGAAAAGCAAGAACACGAGCGTTTAAGGGAGGAATTTGCAAACATCAACGCGCAGAAAGCAACGGAAGTCGCGTTGCGCGAGAAAGCAGAAAGCGATGCGGTGATGTTGAGTAGCAGGCTGGCGGCGCTAGAATTGCGCCATGACCGACTGCTTCATGCCGCGCGCATCGTAGCGTCATATCTGCAAAGTAGATTGGTCACAACGAGATGGCGCACCCGCCACCTTGTCGCGATGCTAAAACTTTGCGATTGACAGGGCCTGCGCCGCGCCGCCAATTAGGCGCGGCGCCAGCATCAAAACTCGACGACGACGAAATCGGCCTTGCCCACGTCGCACAGCGGGCAGCGCCAGTCGGCGGGGATGTCGTCGAAACGGGTTCCGGCAGCGATGCCATCGTCCGGCAGACCTTCTTCCTCGTTGTAGATCCAGCCGCAAATCAGGCAGACCCAGCTTTTGAATTCGATGACTTCGCTCACGACAGACTCTTGATTCGAAAGAAATAAACGGACCGCGTGCGTTCGAAGACGATGCGCGGCGCAGCGAGCCGGCATCTTACCGTAATCGGCGCGATCGTTCCCCGATCGCCGTAGGCAGGATGGTCCCGATTCCGGCGTGCCGAAAGCCCGGTGTATGCTTTTCGAGGCTCCGGCGCCGACTCGCGCCATCGACCGGTTTCACAACGTGGAGAAAACGATGAAGAAAAAGCTCTTGGGCGCGATGCTGACGGGCGCGGTCCTGCTCACCCAGTACGCCGGCGCGGCGCATGCGCAGGCGCGCGTCTATTTCGTCGAACCGAAGGATGGCGCGACCGTCACGAGCCCCGTGCACGTCAGATTCGGCGTCGACGGCATGTCGGTCGCTCCGGCGGGCACGATGACCGATGGAACCGGCCATCACCACCTGCTGATCGATAGCAAGCCGCTGCCCAAAGGCACCGTGATTCCCGCGAACGACACGTCGCTGCACTTCGGCAAGGGCCAGACCGAAGCCGACGTGAAGCTGCCGCCCGGCGATCACACGCTGACAATGCAGTTCGGCGACGGCGCGCACCGCTCGTACGGCCCCGAAATGAGCCAGACGATCAAGGTGCACGTGCAGTAAGTTGTTTCGGCACGACGCGAGGAAAGGCCGCCACGGAGCGCATCCGGGCGGCCTTTCGCGCTTGCTGGCGCTGCGCGCCTCGTCCGTTCGGCCAATGGCGGATGGAGCGTGCGTGATCGCGCGCCGCGCCCGGTACAATGGCCGCTTCCATCGGTTGCTCGCGTGTTCGGCGCCGATTCTTCGCCATTCATCCGGTTTTCCCATGTCGCTTTATTCCATCTCGGACGCGCAGCTCGCGTTCGGCCACGTCGCATTGCTCGACCACGCCGACTTCTCGCTCGAAGCGGGCGAGCGTGTCGGGCTGATCGGCCGCAACGGCGCGGGCAAGTCGTCGCTTCTCAAAATCGTCGCGGGGCTCGCCGCGCCCGACGACGGGCTCGTCACGCGTCAGAGCGAGCTCACGACCGTCTACGTGCCGCAGGAACCCGAGTTCGATCTCGACGCATCCGTGTTCGATGTCGTCGCGTCCGGCCTCACCGAAGCGCGCGCGTTGCTCGACGAGTACGACGCCGTCGCGCACGCGCTCGCCGATACGCCCGAAGGCGCGAAGCACGACGAGCTGCTCGCGCGCATGAACGCGCTGCAGTCGGCGCTCGATACCCGCGACGCGTGGAACTGGCGCACGCGCGTCGCGACGACACTCGCGCAGATCGGTCTCGATGGCGATGCCCGCGCAGGCGATCTGTCCGGCGGCATGAAAAAGCGCGTGGCGCTGGCGCGCGCGCTCGTCGTTCAGCCCGACGTGCTGCTACTCGACGAGCCGACCAACCACCTCGACTTCGACGGCATCCGCTGGCTGGAGGAACTGCTCGTCACGTTGCGCACGGGCCTGCTCTTCATCACGCACGATCGCGCGTTTCTGGATCGCGTGGCGACGCGCATCGTCGAACTGGATCGCGGTCGGTTGCTGTCGTATCCCGGCAATTTCAGCGCGTATCAGACGAGGAAGGCGCAACAGCTCGAAGTCGAGCAGATCGAACAGGCGAAGTTCGACAAGCTGCTCGCGCAGGAAGAAGTGTGGATCCGAAAAGGCGTCGAGGCGCGGCGCACGCGCAGCGTCGGACGCATCGCGCGGCTCGTCGAAATGCGCAAGGAACGCGCCGAGCGCCGCAACGTGCAGGGCAATGTCAGGCTCGATGTCGGGCAGGGCGAGAAGTCCGGCAAGATCGTCGCCGAACTGACCGATGTGACCAAGCGCTACGGCGAACGCACGATCGTCGACCGGTTCACGGCAACTGTCATGCGCGGCGACAAGATCGGTCTCGTCGGCCCGAACGGCGCGGGCAAGACCACGCTGCTCAAGCTCATCCTCGGCGAACTGCAGCCCGACGAAGGCCGCGTGCGGACCGGCACCAACATTCAGGTCGCGTATTTCGATCAGATGCGCGCGCAGCTCGATCTCGACAAATCGCTTGCCGACACCATCAGTCCCGGCAGCGAATGGGTCGAAGTGAACGGCGTGAAGAAGCATGTCATGAGCTATCTCGGCGACTTCCTGTTCGCGCCCGAACGCGCGCGCTCGCCGGTGCAGTCGCTGTCCGGCGGCGAGCGCAATCGCCTGCTGCTCGCGCGCCTTTTCGCGCGGCCGGCGAACGTGCTGGTGCTCGACGAGCCGACCAACGATCTCGACATCCCGACGCTCGAACTGCTCGAAGAACTGCTGGCGGATTACGACGGCACCGTGTTGCTCGTGAGCCACGACCGCGCGTTCCTCGACAACGTCGTGACGTCGGTGTTCGCCGCGGAAGGCGGCGGCAAGTGGCGCGAATATGTCGGCGGTTTCTCCGACTGGCAGGTTCAGCGCGAACGTTCGGAGCGCATTGCCGAAGAAGCGGCGCGTCAGACCGCGAAGGACACGCCGAAAGACGATGCGCCGAAAGACAGCGCCGCCGGCCGCAATGCGCAGCGCACGGTGAAGCTGTCGTTCAAGGAACAGCGCGAACTCGAAGCGCTGCCGGGGCGCATCGCCGAACTCGAAGACGAGCAGAAGGTTATCGGCGCGCAACTCGAAGACGGCTCGATCTTCGCGAAGGACGCGAAGGAAGGCGCGCGTCTTTCCGAGCGACACGCGGCGATCGAAGAGGAGTTGCTCGTCGCCCTCGAGCGCTGGGAAGAGCTCGAAGCGAAGCGCAAATAGCGGCTCGCGCCCGCTGTGCGTGTGCTGAACGCATGTACGCGAACGAAGCGCGTTTTATCGCGCCGAGGTGGGCGCGGCGGGCGAAAACCGCTATTCTCCTAGCGCGGCTCGGATCGGCGGGCGTTTTTTTGCCTCGCTTTCAACGCATCCGGCCAGGCACAACATCAAGCATTTGCCGGCAGATCGGGCGTCATGTCGTGACATTCCGTCAGGCGTTCGAGAGCCGGATCAACGTTCAACTATGTCCACGAAAAAATCCAGCGCAATGGCGACAGGCACTGAACGAGGCAAGCGCCAGGTCATGAACGCCAAGGCAGCCGGCTACAGCGAAGCATCGATCAAGGTGCTCAAGGGCCTGGAGCCGGTCAAGCAGCGGCCCGGCATGTACACGCGGACCGAGAATCCGCTGCACATCATTCAGGAGGTGATCGACAACGCCTCCGACGAAGCGCTCGGCGGCTTCGGCAAGCAAATCACCGTCACCGTGCATCAGGACAACTCCGTGACCGTCGAGGACGACGGCCGCGGCATTCCTTTCGGCCTGCATCCGGAAGAAGGCGTGCCGGTAGTCGAGATCGTCTATACGCGGCTGCATGCGGGCGGCAAGTTCGATAAGGCCGCGGGCGGCGCCTATACGTTCTCGGGCGGTCTGCACGGCGTCGGCGTCTCGGTGACGAACGCGCTCGCAACCCGTCTCGAAGTCACCGTCTGGCGCGACAACAAGGTCGCGCAGCTTGCGTTTTCCAATGGCGACGTCATCGAAGAGCTGACGACGCGCCCGGCCGAACGCGGCGCGAAGAAGAGCGGCACGCGCGTGCGTGCATGGCCGAATCCGAAGTATTTCGACTCGCCGAATCTGCCGCTCGGCGAATTGCAGCGCCTCCTGCGTTCGAAAGCCGTGCTGTTGCCGGGTGTCGAAGTGGTGCTCGTCATCGAGAAAACGGGCGAGCGTCAGACGTGGAAATACGAAGACGGTCTGCGCGGTTATCTGCTCGAAGGCATGGGCGGCAGCGAACTGCTGATTCCGTTGTTCGAAGGCGAACGCTACGCGGAAAGCTCGAAGAACACCGAGGAAACCTTCGCGGAAGGCGAGGGCGCGTCGTGGGTCGTCGCGTGGACCGAGGAAGGGCCGCTGCTGCGCGAATCGTATGTCAACCTCATTCCGACGCCCGCGGGCGGCACGCATGAATCCGGTCTGCGCGACGGTCTCTTTCAGGCGGTGAAGAACTTCGTCGAGATTCACAATCTCCAGCCGAAGGGCGTCAAGCTGCTCGCGGAAGACGTGTTCGCGCGCGTGTCGTTCGTGCTGTCGGCGAAGGTGCTCGATCCGCAGTTCCAGGGGCAGATCAAGGAACGCCTCAATAGCCGCGATGCCGTGAAGCTCGTGTCGTCGTTCTCGCGGCCGGCGCTGGAGTTGTGGCTGAATCAGCACGTCGAATACGGCAAGAAGCTCGCGGAGCTCGTGATTCGCCAGGCGCAGGCGCGCACGCGCGCGGGCCAGAAGATCGAGAAGAAGAAGAGTTCGGGCGTCGCCGTGTTGCCGGGCAAGCTCACCGATTGCGAATCGACGGATATCTCCCGCAACGAACTCTTTCTCGTCGAGGGCGATTCGGCGGGCGGCTCCGCGAAAATGGGCCGCGACAAGGAGTTCCAGGCGATTCTCCCGTTGCGCGGCAAGGTGCTGAATACGTGGGAAACGGAACGCGACCGGCTCTTCGCGAACAACGAAGTGCATGACATCGCGGTGGCGATCGGCGTCGATCCGCACGGTCCCGACGATCAGATCGATCTGTCGAATCTGCGCTACGGCAAGATCTGCATTCTCTCCGATGCGGACGTCGACGGCGCGCACATTCAGGTTCTGCTGCTCACGCTCTTCTTCAAGCATTTCCCGCAACTGATCGAGCGCGGCCATGTGTGCGTCGCGCGTCCGCCGTTGTTCCGCGTCGATGCGCCCGCGCGCGGCAAGAAGCCCGCGCAGAAGCTCTACGCGCTCGACGAAGGCGAACTCGAAGCGATCCTCGACAAGCTGCGCAAGGACGGCGTGCGCGAAACGGCGTGGACCATCAGCCGCTTCAAGGGCCTCGGCGAAATGAGCGCCGAACAGCTCTGGGACACGACGATGAACCCGGACACGCGCCGTCTTCTGCCGGTCGCGCTCGGCGATCTCGGCTTCGATCTCACCGTTTCGCGCATGACGATGCTGATGGGCAAGGGCGAAGCGGCCTCGCGCCGAAGCTGGCTCGAAGAAAAGGGCAACGAAGTCGAAGCGGACATCTGACGCGAACGCATTAACACGGACATTCGATGGGAATCACAGACGATCTCTTCGCCGAACAGACTGCACCGGACGGCGAACAACTGACGCTCGGCGATTACGCCGAACGTGCTTATCTCGACTACGCGGTGAGCGTGGTGAAGGGCCGCGCGCTGCCCGACGTGTGCGATGGACAGAAGCCCGTGCAGCGCCGCATTCTCTACGCGATGAGCGAGATGGGCCTCGCGGCCAACGCCAAGCCGGTGAAGTCGGCGCGCGTGGTCGGCGACGTGCTGGGTAAATATCACCCGCACGGCGATCAATCGGCGTACGACGCGCTGGTGCGTCTCGCGCAGGACTTTTCGATGCGCTATCCGCTCATCGACGGCCAGGGCAATTTCGGCTCGCGCGACGGCGACGGCGCAGCGGCCATGCGATACACCGAAGCGCGTCTGACGCCGATCGCGCGTTTGCTGCTCGATGAAATCGATCAGGGCACGGTCGATTTCATGCCGAACTACGACGGCTCGTTCGAAGAGCCGAAGCTATTGCCCGCGCGCTTGCCGTTCCTGTTGCTGAACGGCGCATCGGGCATCGCGGTCGGGCTGGCGACGGAAATTCCGTCGCACAATCTGCGCGAAGTCGCGCAAGCCGCTGTCGCGATGATCCGCGATCCGAAGATCGGCCACGCGGGCTTGATGGAGAAACTGCCCGGACCGGATTTCCCCGGCGGCGGGCAAATCATTTCATCGCCGACGGAAATCTCGACGGCCTACGAAACCGGACGCGGCAGCCTGAAGGTGCGTGCGCGCTGGAAGATCGAGGATCTCGCGCGCGGCCAGTGGCAGGTCGTCATCACGGAATTGCCGCCGGGCGTGTCGAGCCAGAAAGTGCTCGAGGAAATCGAGGAACTCACGAATCCGAAGATCAAGCTCGGCAAGAAGACGATCACGCCCGAGCAGGTGCAGACCAAGCAGTCGATGCTCGCGCTGCTCGACGCCGTGCGCGACGAGTCGGGCAAGGACGCGCCCGTGCGGCTCGTGTTCGAGCCGAAGTCGAGCCGTATCGATCAGACCGAGTTCGTCAACACGCTGCTCGCGTACACGAGCCTCGAATCGAACGCGTCGATCAACCTCGTGATGATCGGCTCGGATGGCCGGCCGCGTCAGAAGGGCATTGTTGAGATCCTGCACGAGTGGATCGGCTTTCGCTTCGTCACGGTGACGCGGCGCACGCAGCATCGTTTGGGCAAGGTCAACGACCGCATCCATATTCTCGAAGGACGAATGATCGTCTTCCTGAATATCGATGAAGTCATCCGCATCATCCGCGAATCGGAGGAACCGAAGCAGGCGCTGATCGCGCGCTTCAATCTCTCCGACCGGCAGGCCGAAGACATTCTCGAAATCCGCCTGCGTCAGTTGGCGCGGCTGGAGGCGATCAAGATCGAACAAGAGTTGTCCGACTTGCGCGACGAAAAGACGAAGCTCGAAGAACTGCTCAACAGCGACGCCGCGATGAAGCGCGTGCTGATCAAGGAAATCGAAGCGGACGCGAAGCAGTACGGCGACGAGCGCCGCACGCTGATTCAGCAGGAGAAGCGCGCGACGTTCGAGGCGCGTGTCGTCGACGAACCGGTGACGGTGGTCGTGTCGCAGAAGGGCTGGGTGCGCGCGCTGAAGGGCCACGGGCTCGATCCGGCGGGCTTCACGTTCAAGCAGGGCGACGGGCTGTACGCCGCGTTCCAGGCGCGCACGCCGGATTCGCTCGTCGCGTGGGGCAGCAAGGGTCGCGTCTATTCGGTGCCGGTTTCGGCGTTGCCGGGCGGACGCGGCGATGGCGTGCCGGTGACGTCGCTGATCGAGCTCGAAACGGGCACGCATCTGCTGCATTACTTCGCGGCGAATGCTGAACAACAACTGCTGCTGGCATCGAGCAACGGCTTCGGCTTCATCGCGAAGCTCGGCGACATGGTGAGCCGCCAGAAGGCCGGCAAGGCGTTCATGACGATCGATGAAGGCGCGGCACCGCTCGCGCCGATGCCCGTCATTCCGGGCGCAATCTATGTCGCGTGCTTGTCGAGCGCAGGCAAACTGCTCGTCTTCGGCATGGACGAGATGAAGACGTTGTCGGGCGGGGGTCGCGGCGTCATTCTGATGGGCCTCGATCCGAAGGAAACGCTGCGCCAGGCGCTCGCCATCGATGCGCGCGGCGTGATGATGATCGGCACCGGGCGCGGCGGGAAGGCGAGGGACGAGAAGCTCAGCGGATCGCAGTTGCAACTGCATCTCGGCAAGCGATCGAGAAAGGGAAGGGCGCCGGATTCGTCGTTGAAGGTGACGGAGCTGCGGCCGGTGTTCGAGGGGTGATGTTTCAATGGGGCGCCGCGCGCGCTCCATGACAGCATGAAGCCCGCTCAGTGCGGGCTTTTTATCGTCTGTCGTTCGCGAGATTCAGACATCAATCATTTCAACGCTTCTTGGCATCAGTCAGCCCAAGCTCTCGCAGCTGATGCGTGGCCAGTTTCGCGGGCTCGGCGAGGCGAAGATGCTCGAACTGCTCGCGCGCCTTGGTCGCAATGTGCAGATCGTCGTCGGTCCACCGCGGCGCTCGGCGAAGCCGGGGCGGGAAAGCTGCCCGGCGGCCGATATCCGTCACTAAGGCAAGCCTCGGACTGGCATGGGGCATCGGCAAAACATATCCCATTCGCGCGATCCTTAGGGTCACGAATAATCCGGTTCTTTCGCGTGCCACGCTGTCATCGTCGAACAAAATCGGCCGGGCGGGGAACTCCACACTCCGCGCGTATTCCTATGCCTTGTGCCTGCACGTACTCAACAACTTAAATCAGCCCCGGAATTCACAATGAACAAAGCCATCGAAGCGGCGCTCTTTCTGCATTTGCTCGGCGTCGCCGTTTGGATAGGCGGAATGATCTTCGCGCATTTCTGCCTGCGTCCCGCGCTCGGCGATCTCACGCCGCAACTGCGTCTTCCGCTTTGGGAGTCGGTATTCGCGCGCTTCTTCAACTGGGTGGGCGCCTCGGTGATCGTCATCCTGCTCACCGGCGGTTTCCTGCTCATGCAATTCGGCGGCGGTCATGCGGCGTGGCCGCTGCACGCGATGGCCGGTCTCGGCATCGTGATGATGCTGATCTTCGGTCACATCCGCTTCGCCGTTTTTCCGCGCATCCGCCGCGCGGTGCAGGCGCAGAACTGGCCCGATGGCGCGAGGGCGGTCGGCACCGTGAGAAGGCTCGTCGTCATCAATCTCGTGCTGGGCGTCGTGACGATCGGCACGGCGGTTCTTTCGCGCGGCTTCTGATTCGACCCGTCGCTTAAACGCCGCGCTCGTCGCTGAGCGCGGTGCTCGATTCGTGGCCGGCGTCCTTGCGCGATCGCGGGGCGTGTCCGCGCGGCCATCCGCATACGCCGAAACGGTCGAGCAGCGCCTGCACGCCATCCGCCGGCACCGGGCGAGAGAACAGGAAGCCTTGCGCTTCCACCGGCCCGAGCGCGGCGAGCCACGCAATCTGCTCCTCGCGCTCCGTGCCTTCGACAATCACCGTCAACCCGAGCGAGCGCGCCAGATTGACGATCGCCGACACCATCACGCAGACGCTGCGATCTTCCGGAATCGCCTGGATGAACGAGCGATCCACCTTCAGCGTATCGACCGAAAAGCGGTTCAGATACGACAGCGACGAATATCCCGTGCCGAAGTCGTCGAGCGCGATACGCACGCCCAGCCGCTTCAGCGCGACGATCTTCTCCTGCACGAGCTCCGGATACTCCACCATCACGGTCTCGGTGATTTCGAGCTCCAGCTTGTCGGGCGGAATGCCGCTCGCCTCGATCGCGCGCGCGACCGTCTCCAGCAAATCGCCGCGCCAGAACTGCACGGCCGAAATGTTCACGGCGAGCGACAGTCCCGTATACCCGTCGCGCTGCCATTGCGCGAGCTCCATGCACGCGGTGTGAATCACGAAATCGCCGACCGCGACGATCAGTCCTGTCGATTCCGCCACCGGAATGAACTCGTTCGCCGGAATGAGCCCGTGCTGCGGATGATTCCAGCGCACGAGCGCCTCGAAACCGGTGATGCAGCGGCGCGTCAGATCGATCTTCGGCTGATAGACGAGGAAAAGCTGCTGCTCCGTCAACGCGACGCGCAGTTGCTGTTCCCACTTCATCAAATGGTCCGCGCGATGCGACAACTGCGGCGAATAGAACTGATAGCAGTTCCGGCCCGCGTCCTTCGCGCTGTACATCGCGAGATCGGCCTTCTTCAGCAGATCGATTTCGCTCTCGTTCGACACGGAAAAGAGCGCGATGCCGATGCTCGCATGCAGCACGAACGCGCTGCCGCGCACGTCGAAGGGCGTGGCGAACATCGTCGAGATGTCGTCGGCGAGCGTGACGGCGCGTTGCTCGACGTCGTCGCCCTTCACGACGACCACGAACTCGTCGCCGCCGATGCGCGACAGCGTGCCGCTTTGCCCGACCGTTTCGGCGAGCCGCGACGCGGTCATCTGCAGGACGATGTCGCCGGCGTTGTGGCCGAGCGTGTCGTTGACGGTCTTGAAGTTGTCGAGATCGATGAAGAGCAGCGCCAGGCGCCCGATGTTTTCCGGCTGCGCCACGTCGAGCCTGAGCGCGCGCAGCGTCGAATACCGGTTGCGCAGGCCGGTGAGCAGGTCGTATTCGACGAGATGCGTCATCTCGCGCTCGCGCCCGAGCAGCTTGCCGATGAGGCCCGTCGCGACCGCGAAGAAGCCGAGCATCGCGAGCGAAATGAAGCTCGCCATCAGCAGATAGACATTGCGCGTGTGGTTGTAGTCGACCATCTCCTCGCGCTCGGACAGGCCGACGAGCACGCCGAGCGGATAGCCGTCGATATGCCGGTACGACACGATGCGCTTCACGTGATCGATCGGATCGACGTAGATGCCCGACGCGTGATCGGTCGTCGGATACACGCCGGTCGCGCTGAACGCGGCGTGCGAGCGATCGGCCGGGCCGCTGCGCGCGCTGCCTTTCGCCGGGGCGCTCGCGGCGGCATTCGCGGCGGCGCTCTCGGCCAGGCTGCCGCCCGTGCTGCGCGCGAGCACGGAGCCGTTGTCCGACACGACCGCGATCACGCCTTCGTGCCCGATCGACGCGACGTTGTAGAAGTCGTTCGTGAAATACGCCGGGTCTTCCGACACGACCACGACGCCCGCGAACGAGCCGTCCGGATGATTGAGCCGCCGCGTGATCTGCAGCGTCCAGAGCCCGGATACCCGCCCGCGCACCGGGCGGCTGATGTAGAGCAGATCGTCGTTCGAATGCGCGTGGACCTTGAAGTGTTCGCGGTCGGAGAGATCGATCGGTTTCGGATGCGGATCGGATGTATTGGCGATCAGCGTCCCGTATTCGTCGATCAGCGAAACCTGCACGAGCGTGTCGCTTTGCACGACGCCTTTTTCGACGGTGGCGATCAGATCGAAGTTGTCGGGCGACTTCTCGTACTCGTATTTGACGAAGCGCGTGATCTGGTCGACCTGGTGAATCGCCTTGATGGTGTGCTGTTCGAGCGCCGACGAAAGAATGGCGGCGGACGACATCGACTCATGCGTGGTCGCTTCGCGCTCGACCGACAGCCGGGCGAAGATCACCGCCCACAGCAGCACCAGCACGAAGGTGCCGAGCACGGGAATCGCGAGAAGCGCGCGCCGACGCCGCGCCGACGGCGCGCCGAGGACGGTGTCGGAAAAGGCGTGGGAGCGCGTGCGCTTCATGGGGTGTCCGTCGGCGCTCTGTCGCGTGGCGCCTTGCGTGCTGCGGACTGCGCGAGGTGGATGAAGCGATGCATGTTCTGAGGCGTTCGACCGAAACGAGTGAATATACCGCGCGCGGCGCGCAGCGGATGATCGGCGGATATTTTCTCCGAGACCCGATCCACATCTCGATCCACCTCAGGTCCGCGCGCGACGGCCGTTCGGCGAGCCGTTTGCCGCTGCAGCGCCCGAAGCCCGGCATGAGCGAGACGGCGAGCATCCGGTGTCGTCGCGTGCATACGTTTGCGCTGCGGCGCGAGCGGCTCACCCTCACGACGCCTGTCGCCCGCCGATGTGAACCGCCATTGCGTTCCGATCCCCGATTGTTCAGATATTAACGAAGCCGCCGGGATTAAGAAAGGGGCCGCGCTTGGGGGTATACGCGCGGCGTCGGGCAGCGCGTAGGTCATTGTTTCAGATGCGGAATGTGCCGTCGATCACAGTTACCGAGGCGCCGCCGATCCAGATCGGTGCGCCGTCCGCCGCATCGTCGTATTCGATGCTGACGCGGCCATCGCGGCCGAGCGCCGTGCCCTGTCTCACCGTGAAACGCTGGCCGGGCCGCTGGTCCCGCGCCCGCAGCAGCGTCGCGAGCGCCGCGTTCGCGCTGCCCGTCACCGGATCTTCGATGTTCTCCGCGCCGAGCAGAATCACGCGCAATTCGAACGTCGCGGGTCCGCCGGCTTCGTGCGGCCCATACATGGCGATGCCGTGCGTGCCGACTTCCGCGACGAGCGCCGCGAGCGATTCGCGCGCCGCGCCTTGCAGCGACGTCGCGAAACACTGCGCCGCGTCCTTCACGCGCACGACGAGCCACGGCACGCCGTTGTTCAAGGCGGCGGGCGGCGAACTGAAATCGATTACGGCGGGCGCGAGTGCGGCGGCGAGGCGCTCGCACTGCGCATCTGAAAGCGGCGCGATGGTGGCGGGCGGCGCGGCGAACGCCCACTCGCCGCCATCGGCATCGCCATTGGCATCGCCGCGTTGCGCGAGCTCCACGAGTCCGACGCCGCATTCCTGCACGAGCCGGCCGGGCGTCTTCGGCGTGTAACCGGCATCGATGAGCGCGTGAGCGCTGCCGAGCGTCGGATGTCCGGCGAACGGCAGTTCGACTGCCGTCGTGAAGATGCGTACGCGGTAGTCGGCGCGCGGATCGGTCGGCGGCAGGAGAAACGCCGTCTCCGACAAATTCGTCCAGCGGGCGATTTCCTGCATGCGCTCGGCCGTGAGGCCTTCGGCGTCGAAGATCACCGCGAGCGGATTGCCCTTGAATGGAACGGCTGTGAAGACATCGACCTGCTTGAACTGGACGGTGCGTGAGGACATGGTTTTGGAATGAGTTCGATGGAAGGGCTATTCTGCCCCCAATACACTCCGGCGCGGTCTGTGAAAGGCCGCGGTCCGCGCTTCACGTTGCGGTCTGGCGCCGGGCGCGAGCGACCAATGCGGCGGCAAGCCGCTTCGTCGGCGTTTCACCTTCGACGGTCGACAATGCGAAGTACGCGATCTCGCTGGCGATCGACTATCACCGATCTGAAGGGGGTCTCCGCCGCGGCATACGATTCGCTGACCTTCCGCGTCGCCGTGGTGCGCCCGATGGGGCTGGACCTCGAGTTCCAGAGCTTCGGCCGTCCGGCAAAGTAAGACTCACATGAAGTCACGTGACGCACGCCCCGTTCTCGCGGTCCGGAGACGGGGCGTTGTCATTGGTGCAGGCGTTGGTTCGCCTCCATGCAGAAGCGAAAGCGCGCCTTACGCGACTTCCGCGATCAGCTCGATCTCGACGCACGCGCCGAGCGGAATCTGCGCGACGCCGAACGCCGAGCGCGCGTGCTTGCCGGCATCGCCGAAGATTTCCGCGATCAGCTCGGACGCGCCGTTCGTGACGATGTGCTGCTCGGTGAAATCGAAGGTCGAGTTGACGAGGCTCATCACCTTGACGATGCGCTTGACCTTGTTCAGATCGCCGACGTGCGCGTGCAGCGTCGCGATCAGGTCGATGGCGACGCTGCGCGCCGCCGCCTTGCCTTCTTCCGTCGTGATGTTGTCGCCGAGCTTGCCGACGTGGACCTTGCCGTCCTTCTTCGCGATGTGTCCGGAGAGATACACCGTGTTGCCGCTCTGCGCGCTCATCACGTAAGCGGCGGCGGGCGCGCCCGCGACGGGCAGGTCGATGCCGAGTTCCTTCAGCTTGTCGTACACGTTCGATGCCATCGGTTGCTCCTCTAAACGTTGAAATCAGATGCTCGCGCGGATCAGCGCGCCGAGCTTCGCGACGCCTTCGTCGATCGTGGCGGGCGGCACCGTCACGAACGAAAGACGCATGGTGTTGTGTTCGGCTTCGTTGGCGAAGAACGGGCCGCCCGGCACGAAGGCCACGTTCTGCGCGATCGCCTGTTCGAGCAGCTTCATCGAATCGATGTGTTGCGGCAGCTTCACCCACACGAACATGCCGCCTTCCGGCCGGTTCCATTCGACGCCCGCGGGCATGTGGCGTTCCAGTGCGTCCAGCATCGCGTTGCATTGATCGCGATAGAGCGCGCGGATCTTGGGAACGTGCGTGTCGAGGAAGCCGTCTTTCACCACTTCATAAACGATGCGCTGCGTGAGGCTCGGCGTGTGCAGGTCGGTCGCCTGCTTGGCCTGCACGAGTTTGAAGTGCAACTCCTCGGGCGCGATGATGTAGCCCACGCGCAGGCCCGGCGCCAGCACTTTCGAGAACGAGCCGAGATGCACGATGTGATCGGGCGCCATCGACAGCATCGTGGGCAGCGGCGCGCCCGCGTAGTCCAGCGCGCCGTAGGGATCGTCCTCGATCACCGGGAACGACGCTTTTTGAGCCAGCGCGGCGAGCGCGCGGCGGCGTTCGAGCGGCAGGCGGCGGCCGGTCGGGTTCTGGAAATTCGGCTGCGCGTAGAGCAGGCGCGCGTTCGCGGTGAGCGTGGCGTCGAGCGCTTCGGGGATCAGGCCCGATTCATCGGTCGGCACCTGCACGTAGTGCGGCTCGAATAGCGAGAACGACTGCAGCGCGCCGAGATACGTCGGCGTTTCGACGAGCACGCGGCTGCCCGGATCGACGAGCGTCTTGCCGAGCAGGTCGAGCGCCTGCTGCGAGCCCGTCGTGATGAGCACCTGCGTCGGACGGATATGCGCGCCGTTCACCGAATACCGCTTCGCGATCCACTCGCGCAGCGGCATGTAGCCTTCGGTCGCGCTGTACTGGAGCGCGGCGGCGGGCTGGTCGCGCAGGATGCGTTCGGAGGCGTGGCGCATTTCCTCGACGGGGAACGTCGCCGGCGAGGGCAGGCCGCCCGCGAACGAAATGACTTCCGGCCGCTCCGTGACCTTCAGGATTTCGCGAATCGCCGAACTGGTGAGCTTGCGAGCACGTTCGGAGAGTTGCCACGGCGTGGCGCGGAGATCGGCTTGATTCATGAAATGCCTCGATTGTCTCTGGGGTGATTTCTTATCGCGGAACGTACCGCAAACGTCGATTATCGCGCGAAGGCGTCATCTTGCGTGCGTCGTGCCGGCAGCGACCACGGCCGGCTGCGCCGCGGCGCGCACGGCGGACTTGCGCCCGAGCACGACCGTCACGATGACGGCGGCCGCGTACAGCCACGTCGACCCGCTTACGTGCTCGCCGAAGAAGAGCGCCGAGAACGCCATCGTGAAGAAGATCTGCAGCAGTTGCACTTGCCCGACGCGCGCGATGCCGCCCATCGCGAGTCCGGCGTACCACGCGAAGAAGCCGATGAACTGCGAGAACAGCGTCACGTAGCCGAACGCGAGCCAGGTCTTGAGAGCGAGCGGTTCGGGATGCGTCGCGTGGCTGCCGAACAGTTGCGCCCACGCGAGCCAGCCGACCGGCAGCAGCAGGAACGGCGCCGAGAGCACGAGCGCCCAGCAGATGACCTGCCAGCCGCCCATCTGACGCGCGAGCCGCGCGCCTTCCGCATAACCGAGCGCGCCGATGCCGACCGCGACGAGCATCAGCAGGTCGCCGGCCTGCAGCCCGCCGCCGCCCGCCTGCAACGCGAACGCGACGACGATCCCGCTGCCCGCGATCGCGCTCGCCCAGAACGCCTTCGACGGCCGCTCGTGCGAGAGCCACGCGGCATAGATGGCGACGCACAGCGGCTGCAGGCCGTTCACGACCGCGCCGTGCGACGCGGGCACGGTTTTCATCGCCCACGCGGAAAACACCGGAAACGCGATGATGACGCCCAGCGCGACCACCGCGAGGCTCTTGACCTGCGGCCACGTCGGCAGCTTTTCGCGACGCCACAAAAGCAGCGCGGCGGCGGGAATGGCCGCGACGAGCGCGCGTCCGAGGCCGTTCAGGATCGGATTGACTTCCGCGACGACGATGCGCGTCATCGGCAGCGTCAGGCTGAAAATGACGACGCCGATCAGGCCGAGCAGCATGCCTTCGGTTTCGCGGGTCTTCATTGTGCGGTGTCTCCGTGGTCGGTCATGTCGGGTGATTCCGTTTTCTTCGGGCGACGTGGCTTCGATGCCGCCCGCGCCTCGGCCTGTTCCGCCGATTCGCCGAGCGTGAGCGTCGTGCCATCGGGCAGATCGAACTGCGCGACGAGCACCGGCGCGCCCGCCGTCTCCTCGACGCGCATCAGATGCGCCGCGCCGAGCCACGCGAGCTGCTCCGCCACGGCCCGCGCGCGCGGATGAAACCCCGTCAGCGAACGCAGCGCGATGCCGGTTTCCGGCAGCGCGCCGCTCGGATGACGCGGCGTGTCCCACTGAATCAGCGACGGCAGCACGCCATCGCCGGCGCCCTGCCAGGCGGGGAACGCGCCGTCGTCGGGTACGGTCAGGCCCCAGGTATTGCCTGCGCGCGACATTGCCGCGACGGGCGCGATGCGCTCCGGATACTGCTCGCGCCAGCGCGCGAGCGACTTCGGCCGGTCCACGCGCGCGACCCAGTGCACGAGCTGCGGTCCGTGCTCGTCGAGGCGGCGCTGCATCGACGGATCGTCGAGTGCGAAAAGGCGTGGCCGCGCTGCTTCGGCA
The DNA here is from genome assembly GCF_023630765.1 of Caballeronia sp. ATUFL_F2_KS9A. Classification (NCBI taxonomy): domain Bacteria; kingdom Pseudomonadati; phylum Pseudomonadota; class Betaproteobacteria; order Burkholderiales; family Burkholderiaceae; genus Caballeronia; species Caballeronia sp. ATUFL_F2_KS9A. The sequence continues at coordinate 317,646 of NZ_JALQEK010000002.1, forward strand.
TTCGCCGCCGGATCGATCGCGATCACTTCGAGATACGCGCCGCCCCACAGATTCAGCAGCCGGTTATGCGTGCCCATCAGCGGATGCGCGCCGCCGGGCGCGGTTTCCACGCCGAATTTCGCGGCGACGAACTGCGCGCCTTCTTCCAGCGTGCGTGCGGCGATTACGAGGTGATCGAGTTTCAGTCGATGGTCGGTCATGACGGGCAAAGCGATAAAAAGGGCCGATAGCATAGCGCTTCGTTCGCACGCGACGCGCAGCCCGAAAGCAAAATGTAGCCGCTTGCACCGGAACAGTAACGGTACAATCGGCCCCATACTATTCGGTACACTTTTTGACGGCCCAGTCACGCTGCGCGCCGCAGACCGGAGGCCCGCATGTCCGTTCCGCTCGATCAGATTCCCGCCCCGCACGACGCCGCGCAGCTCACGCTCGTCGATCAACTGGTGCAATGGGGGCGCAGGCGCATCGACGAGCGCGTGTTTCGTCCGGGCATGCGGATGCCGTCGATCCGCAAACTCGCGCTGGATAAAGGCGTGTCGCGCTTTACCGTGGTCGAGGCGTACGAGCGGCTCGTCGCGCACGGCTATCTCGATTCGCGGCGCGGCTCCGGTTTTTACGTGCGCGAGCGCATCGCGCCGACGCTCGTCGCGAAGGGCGAGACGCCCGCCGTCGCGGCGGATCGCGAGCCGGTGCAGAACACCATCGACGTGGTCTGGCTGCTGCGCAACATGCTGCATACGTCCAGTCCTGAAAAAGGGCCGGGGCTCGGCTATTTGCCGGGCCGCTGGCTCGACGGCGAATTGATCACCAACGCGCTGCGCTCGCTGTCGCGCCAGAGCGGGGCGCAGATGCTGGGCTTCGGCACGCCGCAAGGCTTTTTGCCGCTGCGCCAGCAGTTGCAGACGCGGCTCGAGGAACTGGAGATCGGCGCGTCGGCGGCGCGGCAGATCGTGCTCGTGTCGGGCATCACGCAGGCGATCGATCTCATTTCTCGTCTCTATGTGAAGCCGGGCGATGCCGTGATCGTCGGCGATCCGGCGTGGTTTCAGATGTTCGGCCGCTTCGCTTCGCAAGGCGCGCGGCTCGTCGGCATGCCGTACACGCCCGACGGCCCCGATCTCGATGCGCTGGAGACGCTCGTCGCGACCTGGCGGCCCAAGATGCTCATCATCAATTCGGTGCTGCAGAATCCGACCGGCACGTCGCTGACGGCGGCGCAGGCGTACCGCATTCTGCAACTCGCGCAGGAATACGACTTCATCGTCGTCGAGGACGATGTCTACGGCGATCTGTGTCCCGCTGGCTTTCCCGCGACGCGCCTCGCATCGCTCGATCAGTTGAAGCGCGTGATCTTCCTCGGCAGCTTTTCGAAGACGCTCGCGGCGAATCTGCGCGTCGGGTATATCGCGGCGGCGCCGGAAGTCGCGAAAGCGCTCGCGGATCAGAAGATGCTCGTCGGCATGACGAGTCCCGAGCTCAACGAGCGCGTCGTCTACAAGGTGTTGACGGAAGGGCATTACCGGCGTCACGTCGAGCGGCTGCGGGCCCGGCTCGACGGCGTGCGCGACAAGACCGCGCGCATGCTGGAAAAAACCGGCCTCAGACTTTTCGCGCCGCCCGCTGCGGCGGGCATGTTCCTGTGGGCGGACGCGGGCATCGATTCCGATGGACTCGCGGCAGCCGGACACGAAGCCGGCTTTCTGCTGACGCCCGGCAGCCTGTTTTCGCCGCATCAGTCTCCGACGACGTGGATGCGCTTCAACATCGCCAATTGCGGCGATCCGGCCTTGCCCGCCTTGCTGTCGAACTATCTGGAAAAGGCCGCGCGGCGCAGCGCCTAGCGGCGCCGTCCGGCAAGCCTTGGCAGATTGCGGCGCGCGGCGGGCGCGCGGATGAACTCCGCGAGCACGGTCTCATAGAGCGCGAGCGCGCCGGGCGTATGCCGGTAGCGATGCTCGTAAAGGCGGTTTTGCCCGTCGCAGAACTTGAGCGCGAAATAATCCGCGAGCAGGTTGCCTTGCGCTTCCATGTTGTAATCGCAGAGGCGCTTGTCATCGGCGAGCGTGTACGCATACCGCAGGCCGATGCGAATCGCGCCGCGCAGCCGCACCGGATAGCCGAGCTGGAATTGCCAGACATGCGTCATCTCGTGGATGAACCACATGCGGTCGGCGATGTCGCAGGCGGAGAAGTCGTCCTGAAAACATCCGCGCGGAAAATAGAGGTTGCCGTTCGGCGCCATCGCCGTGCGGCGCGGCTGCAGGCCGAACGGCAGATAGGCGCGCGCGTGCACGCGCACCCGCGAATAGTCGATGGCGTCGCGGAAGATCGAACGGGCGATGTCGATCTCGCCGGGTGTGAGTGCGCGGGCGGTGCGGTGCATGCAGGCATCATAACGGCGTGCACATCGCTCTTGAAATCGAGCGGCGCGCCCTTATATCGGACGAATTCGGCCAACACGGCCAACGCATCCGCATCAACGAAATCAAAGAGGAACCGACATGGCGCAAGAAACCATGAGCTTTCAGGCAGAAGTGAAGCAGCTTCTGCATCTGATGATCCATTCGCTCTACAGCAACAAGGAAATTTTCCTGCGCGAGCTGATTTCCAACGCATCCGATGCCGCGGACAAGCTGCGCTTCGAAGCCATCGAGAACAGCGCGCTCTACGAGAACGATCCGGATCTGCGCATCCGCGTGTCGTTCGATAAAGCCGCGCGCACGGTCACCATCGACGACAACGGCATCGGCATGAGCCGCGACGAAGCGATTTCGCATCTCGGCACGATCGCACGTTCGGGCACCAAGGAATTCTTCTCGAAGCTCTCCGGCGACCAGCAGAAGGACGCGGCGCTCATCGGGCAGTTCGGCGTCGGCTTCTATTCGGGTTTCATCGTCGCGGACAAGATCACGGTCGAGACGCGCCGCGCCGGTCTCGCGGCGAACGAGGGCGTGCGCTGGACGAGCGCGGGCGAGGGCGATTTCGAAGTCGAGGACATCGAGCGCGCGCAACGCGGCACGACCATCACGCTGCATCTGCGCGCGGACGAGGACGAGTTCCTGTCGACGCATCGTCTGAAGTCGATCATCCAGAAGTATTCGGATCACGTCGCGCTGCCCATCCTGATGAAGAAGGAAGAGTGGGACGCCGAAAAGAGCGAGATGGTCACGAAGGACGAGGACGAGACCGTCAACCAGGCGAGCGCGCTCTGGACGCGTCCGAAGAACGACATCACGGACGAGCAGTACAAGCAGTTTTATCAGCACGTTTCGCACGATCACGACGAGCCGTTCGCGTGGACGCATAACCGCGTCGAAGGCCGCAGCGAGTACACGCAACTGCTGTACGTACCGAAGCACGCGCCGTTCGATCTGTGGAACCGCGAGCATCGCGGCGGACTGAAGCTCTATGTGAAGCGCGTGTTCATCATGGATGACGCCGAGCAACTGCTGCCCGCGTATCTGCGTTTCGTGAAGGGCGTCGTTGATTCCGCCGATCTGCCGCTCAATGTCTCGCGCGAAATCCTGCAGGAAAGCCGCGACGTGAGGGCGATTCGCGAAGGCGTGACCAAGCGCGTGCTGTCGATGCTCGAAGAGCTCGCGACGTCTTCGGCCGAAGCCACCGAAGACGCCGACAAGCAGAAGTACGCCACGTTCTGGAACGAGTTCGGGCAAGTGCTGAAGGAAGGCATCGGCGAGGACTTCAGCAATCGCGAGCGCATCGCGAAGCTGGTGCGTTTCGCATCGACGCACAACGACAGCAACGAGCAGAACGTGTCGCTCGCGGACTACGTTGCGCGCATGAAGCCCGAGCAGACGAAGATCTATTACGTCACCGCCGATAGCTGGCAGGCCGCGAAGAACAGCCCGCATCTCGAAGTGTTCCGCAAGAAGGGCGTCGAAGTGCTGCTGCTGACGGACCGCGTCGACGAGTGGATGCTGTCGTTCCTCAATGAGTTCGATGGCAAGCCGCTGCAGAGCGTCGCGCGCGGCGACCTCGATCTCGGCGCGCTCGACGACGAGGAAAAGCAGCAGCAAGAGAAGGTCGGCGAGGAAATGAAGCCGCTCGTCGAGAAGATGAAGGAAGCGCTCGAAGGCAAGGCGAAGGACGTGCGCCTCACGTTCCGTCTCACCGATTCGCCGAGCTGTCTCGTCGCGGATGAAGGCGACATGAGCGGTTATCTGCAACGCATGCTGAAGGCAGCGGGGCAGAACGCGCCGCAAGCGGAACCGATTCTCGAAGTGAATCCTGAGCATCCGCTGGTGAAGTCGTTGAATGCGGATAACGCCAATTTCGTCGACTGGTGTCATCTGCTGTTCGATCAGGCGTTGCTGGCCGAAGGCGGCGCGCTGGAGGACCCGGCGAGCTTCGTGAAGCGCACGAACGCGTTGTTGCTTGCGCGGTAAGTCTTTGCAGGTGATTTGAATGAACGCGCCGCCGGGGAACCGGCGGCGCGTTTTTTACTTGCTCTTGCGTTCCTTGTTCGACTGAGCGATGAGCGATGCCGCCATCCTTCGGGTCTCTTCCGAATACTTCGGGCTTCTCAATGCTTCCGATGCCTTGTGTTCCATTGCCGCGCCGGTCTGTTTGTTCGTGTGGCGCTGCGCGAGAACCGATCCCGCGAAGCTCTTCGCAATCTTCGATGCGTGCGGATCATGCAATGTCTTTTCGGCGATCTCGGTGACTGCTTTCGACGACTGTTTCTTGTTGATTGTCATAGTCTTGTTTCATTGATTGTTCGTCTGGACGCCGCGCCTCGGTGATGCAGTGTTCGCGGCCAATCCCCTTATATCCGTGGATGGCGAGCAATTCCAGCCGAAACGTCCGAATAGCGGGTGCCTCTATAATCCGCCGCATGCTCACGCCCAACGATCCCATCGACGCACACTGGCGCGTCGTCCCGCTTGCCTCGCTCACCGACGCTCAAAAGGACTGGCTCACGCGCGGCGGCTCGCTGACCGCGCATCTGCGCACGCTCGGCGCGGTGACGGTCGAAGTGACGCGCGAAGCCGTCGATATGCCGTGGCGCGACGAATGGCGCGCGCTCGATGTCACGCCGCGCACGCCCGTCTGGACGCGCGAAGTCACGCTCAAGGTCGATGGCGCGCCGTTCGTCGTCGCGCATAGCGTCGTGCCGCTTTCGCACAGCACGGGTATCTGGCAATCGATGCGCCGTCTGCGCACGCGTCCGCTTGCCGAACTGCTTTATAGCGATAGCAGCGTGTCGCGCTCGGCGCTCGTCAGCAGAAGGATCACCGCGCGGCATCCGCTGCATCGCCTGGCATCGGCGCATGGGGAAAGCGCGCATGCGCTCGTCGCGAGACGATCCGTGTTCAAGCGTCACGGCGCGCCGCTGATGGTCACCGAATGCATGCTCGATGCGCTCTGGACGCGCCTCGACGTATCAGCCGCGAAAAAGCACCATTGGGAACACGCGCGTTCGCTCGAACATCTGAGCTCGCATGCGAAGCGCGTCGCGCACGGCGAGGCGAAATGAAGCTCGCGGGATTCGAACCGGTCGGCGATGACGCCACGCACACCCTCATCCTCGGCAGCTTTCCGGGCGTCGCATCGCTGGCGGCGACGCAGTATTACGCGCATCCGCGCAATCAGTTCTGGCGGCTCGTCGGCGCGGCGATCGGGGAATCGCTGCACGAACTGAGCTACGACGAACGTCTGGCGCGCCTGAAGCAGCACGGCATCGGCTTATGGGACGTACTCGCCGCGTGCGAACGCGAAGGCAGTCTCGATGCCGCGATCCGCAACGCATCGCCCAACGACTTCGCCGTGTTCCGCACGCGCTTCCCGAACTTGCGCAAGGTCTGCTTCAACGGCAAGACCTCGGGCAAGTTCGCGCCCGTCCTTGCAGCGGCGGGCTACGCGACGCTCGTGCTGCCGTCGTCGAGCGCGGCCAATGCTATCCTCTCGTTCGATCAAAAATTGCGCATCTGGCGCGACATCCTCACCACACAATGACGAATCTCATCAAGCGCGCGTCGGCCGAAGCCCGCGCGTTCGGCCGCAAGAAAGACAACGCCAAATCGAAGCGCAATCGCGACGATGACGAGCTCGCGAACGCCCCGCGCATCGAGGCGCCGCGCAAGCCGCGCTTCGCGCCCGTGACGTTCTCGGAAGAGGGCGGCGTGCGCTATCTGCATTTCGGCACCGAATGGGTGCAAGGCGCGATGCGTTTGAAGAAGCCCGATCACATCGAGCTCGAATACGCGCAGCAGATGATGGCGTGGCTGCTCTTCATCGAAACGCCCGAGCGCATCGCGCAACTCGGTCTCGGCGCGGCCGCGCTCACGAAGTTCTGTTACCGCTTTCTCAAGCGCGCGAAGGTCGAAGCCGTCGAACTGAACCCCGCGGTCGTGATCGCCGCGCGCGCGATGTTCGAACTGCCCTATGACGACGCGCGCCTCACCGTCACCGAGCGCGACGCGTGGGAGTTCGTCAACGATCGCGCGAACCACGGCACGATCGGCGCATTGCAGATCGATCTCTACGACGCCACCGCGCGCGGCCCCGTGCTCGACAGCGTGTCGTTCTATCGTGCGTGCCGCGCGTGTCTCACGCCCGAGGCGGGCGTCGTCACGATCAATCTGTTCGGCGATCATCCGAGCTTCGTGCGCAACATGCGGCATCTGAACGAAGCGTTCGATCATCGCGTGATCGCGCTGCCCGAAGTGCACGACGGCAATCGCGTCGCGCTCGCCTTCGCCGGTCCCGCGCTCGACGTGCCATTCGCCGCGCTCGAAACGCGCGCGAAGCTCATCGAAGCCCAACTCGGCCTGCCCGCGCGCAAGTGGGTGAAGGGTCTCGCCGAAAGCGCGGGCATCCCGACGACGGGTTCGTTCTCCATCTGACCGAACATGCATCGGGCCGGAGCGTGCGTTCTGGCCCTTTCGCGGCTATCACAGAAGCAAGCAGAGAAATCAGCGGAATCTGAATAGTCGGGATTCTCCCTGATTTGAGCGCTATTTATCGGTCCATATACTCCCTCTGTTATTTCGGGGCGCTTCAAGCGGCATGTCTACCCGACGACCGGCATCCCGCCGGGCTCGCAATAACGACAAAACAAGAGGAGACCGTTCATGGCTCACGAAGCTACGACCGGCACCGGACAACCGCGCAACAAGCATTGGCTGTGGCTTCTGATCCTTCCGTGGATCGGTGTGGTCTGGGTGCCTTTCTACAACAAGATCGAGCCCGTTCTGTGGGGCTTTCCGTACTTCTACTGGTATCAGCTGCTGTGGGTGCTGATCAGCGCCGTCATCACCGCCGTCGTCTATAAGAAGACGAAGGCGCTGCCCTCGGGACGAAAGAACGGAGGCGCGCGATGATGAACACCACCGCAACCTTCGTCTTCGTCCTCTTCTTCGTCGGCGTCACGATTCTCGGCTTCATCGCCGCGCACTGGCGCAAGGGCGATCTCGCCCAGCTCGACGAATGGGGCCTCGGCGGACGCCGCTTCGGCACCATCGTCACGTGGTTCCTGCTCGGCGGCGATCTCTATACCGCCTACACGTTCGTCGCGGTGCCGGCGCTCGTGTTCGGCGCGGGCGCGACGGGCTTCTTCGCGCTGCCGTACACGATCCTCATTTATCCATTCGCGTTCGTCGTGTTTCCGAAGCTCTGGAGCATCGCGAAGCGTCACGGCTATGTGACCGCCGCCGACTTCGTGCACGCGCGCTACAACAGCCGCATGCTCGCGCTCGCCGTCGCGCTGACGGGCATCGTGGCGACCATGCCGTACATCGCGCTGCAACTCGTCGGCATCGAAGTGGTGATCGGCGCGCTCGGCTTCTCGACGCAGGGCTTCGTCGGCGATCTGCCGCTCATCATCGCGTTCGCGATTCTCGCCGCGTACACGTACACGTCGGGCCTGCGCGCACCCGCGATGATCGCCGTGGTGAAGGACGTGCTGATCTACGTCACCATCATCGCCGCGATGATCGTGATTCCAGCGCAGCTCGGCGGCTTCGGCCATATTTTCAGCACCGTGCCGCCTGAAAAGCTGCTGCTGAAAGCGCCCGATGCCGCGAGCCTGAACGGCTACAGCGCGTACGCGACGCTCGCGGTCGGCTCGGCGCTCGCGCTCTTCCTGTACCCGCACTCGGTGACGGCGATTCTGTCGTCGAATTCGGGCAACACGATCCGCCGCAACATGTCGCTTCTGCCGGCGTACTCGCTCGTGCTCGGCCTGCTCGCGCTGCTCGGCTACATGGCGCTCGCCTCGGGCGTGAAGGACATGCCGGAATACGCGCAGTACTTCAAGGCCTACGGCGCGAACTTCGCCGTGCCGGCGCTGTTCCTGCACTACTTCCCGTCGTGGTTCGTGGGCGTGGCGTTCGCGGCGATCGGCATCGGCGCGCTGGTGCCGGCGGCGATCATGTCGATCGCGGCGGCGAACCTGTACACACGCAACGTGCATCGCGAGTTCGTCAACACGAACATGACGCCGGAGCAGGAGACCAACGTCGCCAAGCTCGTGTCGCTGATCGTGAAGGTCGGCGCGGTGGTGTTCATTCTCGCGCTGCCGCTCACGTACGCGATCCAGCTGCAACTGCTCGGCGGCATCTGGATCATCCAGACGCTGCCGGCGCTCGTGCTCGGCCTCTATACGCGCGTGCTCGATCATCGCGGCTTGCTGATCGGCTGGGCGACGGGCATCGGCGTCGGTACGTGGATGGCCGTGTCGCTGCAACTGAAGGGCTCGATCTATCCGCTGCATCTGTTCGGCTACGTCGTGCCGGGCTACGCGGCGGTGTGGGCGCTGATCGCGAACCTCATCGTTTCGATCGTCGTGAGCGTGCTCGTGCGCGTTCTCGGCCTCAAGCGCTCCGACGACCGCACGCGTCCGGAAGATTATCTGGACATCGTGGAAGGCTGATTCCGGCCGTCGCGCACCTGCCCGGCGCGGCGCGCGAAAAGCTGGTAAAACGCCCGTAACAGGCTTCTCGCCTTTGCGGGCGTTTTTTTGGACAGCCTTCGTGTGAGCGAACCATGCTTTCTCCGACATCGACGTCAATCAGGCGCGGCCGTCTCTCACGCCTCGTTCACTGGGTCACGTCGCCGTACTTCCGATACCGGCACGCGAACCTGATCCACGGGCTGCGCGTCGGCCTTGCCGTGGCAATGTCGATCGCCGTCACGACGGGCGTCGACATGCCGCACGGCATCTGGGCGACGGTGTCGGTGCTCGTCGTGATCGGCGGGCTGCAGCACTACGGCAACATCCGCAAGAAGGCCGCCGAACGCGCCATCGGCACGACGCTCGGCGCGGGCTTCGGCCTCGTGCTGATTCTCGCGGAGACGCTGACCGGCTCGCAGATGGTGTTCTTCGTGCTGATGTGCCTGGTCGCGGGCGGCTGCGCGTATTACGCCATCGGCAAGCCGGGCTATGTCGCGCTGCTCACGGCGATCACGATGGTCATCGTTTCCGGGCACGGCGACTTGCCGCTTTCCACGGGTTTGTGGCGCACGGCCAATGTGATGATCGGCGTCGTGATCGCGCTCGCGTTCTCGTTCGTGCTGCCGCAATACGCGACGTATTCGTGGCGCTACCGTCTCGCGGACAATCTGCGCGAATGCGCGAGGATCTACGGCGCTTTACTGGATGGCACGCCGCTCGTCGCCGAGGACACGGCGCGCCGCATGTATGCGATGAGCCAGCGGCTCGTGCAGGCGCGCGCGCTGATGGAGTCGGTCGCGAAGGAAACCGATGTGCCGATGGCGCGGCTGGAAGAGATCCAGCGCCTGCATCGCTCGATTCTCGCGGCGCTGGAAATGCTCGTGACGTCGATGCCGGAAGTCTCGGGCGCAACGCCCAGCCGTTTTGCGATTGCGTGCTCGCCGGGCGAATACGCGGTGCGCGGACAGCTCCTGCAGATGGCGCGCGCGCTGCGCTTCGGGCGCGTCGGTTTGCTGTATCGCGCGATGGATGCGTCGGGCGCGCCGCAATCGATCGCCGCCGACGACGAGAACGCGACGACGCAGGGCATGCACTGGCTCGCGATGCGTTTCGTCGAGCAGGTGGATCGCTTGCGGATGCGGCTGTCGGAAATCGAGCGGCAGTGGAATATCGAAGGGGCGCGGCCGCTCAATCCATGAAGCAGTGAATGCTCAGGCTGCCTGCACTTCGGCTTCGTGCACCACGTTGATGAGCCAGGGCACGCCGAAACGATCCGTCAGCATGCCGAAGCCTTGTGTCCAGAACGTGGATTGCCACGGCGTGAGCACGTTGCCGCCTTCGGCAAGCATGTTGAAGATGCGCTCGCCGGATTGCGCGTCGTCCGCGGCGATCGACAGCGTGAAGCCCGAATAGTCCTTGCGCGGCTGACCATAGCGGCCGTCGGACACCAGAATCGCGTTCGGGCCGACGCAGAATACCGCATGCATGATCTTGTCTGCCCAGTCGGGCGGGGCGTTGCCGCCGTCCGGCGCATCGCGGAAGCGCACCAGCGCGGCGATCTGCGCCCCGAACGCGGCCTGATAGAGTTCGAGCGCCTCGGCGCAGTCGCCGTTGTAGAAGATATAGGTATCCAGTTGCATGAGCGAATGACTCCGTGCATATAAAGCGGACATGCCGCCAGAGCCCGAAAGTCTATTGCAACGGCGTCCTACGTCGACTCGGAAACGGTCAAATTACGTCAAGAAGCAGCGAAATGGAAAAAACCGCAAATCGCACCAGTGATCCGGCGCGATTCGCGGTTCTGTTTTCAGCGCGCTTATTGCAGCGCGGTGATCAGCTTTTCGAGCTTGATCGCATCGGCGGCGAAAGCGCGGATGCCTTCCGCGAGCTTTTCGGTCGCCATGGCGTCGTCGTTGACGAGGAAGCGGAACGTCGGCTCGTCGACGGCGATCTTCTCCACGTTCTCGTTCTTCACGCTCTCCGGCGAGAGCTTGCGCTCGACCTTTTCGTTGCTGTCGGCGAGTTTCTTCAGCAGATCGGGGCTGATCGTGAGCAGGTCGCAGCCCGCCAGTTCGGTGATCTGACTCACCGTGCGGAAGCTCGCGCCCATGACTTCCGTCTTGTAGCCGAACTTCTTGTAGTACGAGTAGATGCGGCGCACCGACTGCACGCCCGGATCGTTCGCGCCGCCGTTTTTCACTTCGTCCCATTCCGCGCCGGCCGACTTCTTGTACCAGTCGTAGATGCGGCCGACGAACGGCGAAATAAGCTGCGCGCCCGCTTCGGCGCACGCGACCGCTTGCGCGAGCGAGAAGAGCAGCGTCATGTTGCAGTGAATGCCTTCCTTCTGCAGCACTTCGGCCGCGCGGATGCCTTCCCACGTCGACGCCAGCTTGATCAGCACGCGATCGCGACTGATGCCCGCGTTCTCGTACAGCTTGATGATGTCGTGCGCCTTGTCGATGGACGCTTTCGTGTCGAACGACAAGCGCGCGTCGACTTCGGTGGACACGCGGCCCGGAATGATCTTGAGAATCTCGGTGCCGAACGCGACGAGCAGATTGTCGATGATCTGCGGCATCGGCTTCTTCGCGTGCTCCTTGACGGTCTTTTCGAGCAGCGGCTTGTAGTCGTCCTTCTGGACGGCCTTCAGGATCAGCGACGGATTGGTCGTCGCGTCCTGCGGCTTGAATGCGATGAATTGCTGGAAGTCGCCCGTGTCGGCGACGACGGTCGTGTATTGCTTGAGCTGGTCGAGAGCGGATGTCATGTCGAGTCTCAGACGCGTGGCGTCTTGTCAAATTGCGGAAAACAACCCGCGGATTGCCCATGATTGCGACGCCGCGCGGCGACTTCGTTCGCGCGGCGCGCCCCTGAATTCATTTTCCCATTCTAGTCCCGAGCGCGGCGAACGCGCTGATCCGTGCACGCACGCACGCGGCGTGCCGGAATTCGACCGGCGCGCCGCCTCGCGCGTTCAATCGCGTCCAAGCGCGTTCAGTCGCGTTCAATCGGCCGCGTAAGCGAGCTCGTGCCAGCGCCGCACCGTGCCCGAGTCCAACTGGCCGCGCGCGAAACGCATCTTGCGGACTCGTCGAGCGCGTGCGCGTCTGTCGCCGGATCGCCGCCGCTCATCTTCAGGACGACGTCCTGGACGTGCCCGGCGTCGTCGAGCAGCACGCGCACGATCGTCTTGCGCTTAGGTGCGGTGCCAGGCGGCGTGGAGCGCGCCAACAGTCTGTCGATCAAAGCCATGACGGAAATGCCAAAAACGATTGCGGAAGCATCGGCCGGAAATCGGGGCCGATTCCGCCATTGTAGGCTGCGTCAGGCGCGTCTGGCATTGAGCACGACATGCGTCACAACGCCCGCGATCAAGCCCCAGAACGCGGAGCCGATCGACAGCAGCGTGAGGCCCGACGCCGTCACCATGAACGTGACGAGCGCGGGCTCGCGTTGACGCGCGTCCTGCATCGCGTTGGCGAGGCCGCTCATGATCGAGCCGAAGAGGGCGAGCGCCGCCACCGACACGACGAGCTCCTTCGGAAACGCCGCGAACAGCGCCGCGATGGTCGCGCCGAACGTGCCCGCGAGCAGATAGAACACGCCGCACCAGACGGCCGCCGTGTAGCGCTTGTCGCGATTCTCGTGCGCCTCGCGGCCGGTGCAGATCGCGGCGGTGATGGCGGCGAGATTCACGCCGTGCGAGCCGAACGGCGCGAGCACGAGCGACGCGAGGCCGGTCGTCGAGATGAGCGGGGCGGAAGGCGTCGTGTAGCCATCGGCGCGCAACACGGCGATGCCTGGCACGTTTTGCGAGGCCATCGCGACGACGAAAAGCGGAATGCCGATGCTGATCGCCGAGGCGATCGAGAACGCGGGCATCGTGAAGACGGGATGCGCGAGCGCCACATGAAAGCGCGAAAAGTCGAGCAGCCCGAGCGCGCCCGCGACCGCGATGCCGACGACGAGCGTCGCCGGGATCGCGTAGCGCGGCAGGAAGCGCTTGCCGGTGAGATACGTGAAAAACATCACGATGACGAGCGAGGTGCGATGCTCGGCGGCGCGAAAAATCTCGATGCCGATCTCGAACAGGATGCCCGCGAGCAGCGCGGCGGCGATGCCCGACGGAATGCGCTTCATCAGCGTGTCGAACCAGCCGGTCAGGCCGACGGCGGTCAAGAGCACCGCGCAGACGATGAACGCGCCGATCGCATCGGCGTAGGCGACGTTCGGCAGCGACGAGACGAGCAGCGCCGCGCCCGGCGTCGACCATGCGACGACGATCGGCGCGCGATAGCGCAGCGACAGGCCGATCGTGCAGACCGCCATGCCCATCGAGAGCGCCCAGATCCACGAGGAAATCTGCGCATCGGACAAATGCGCGGCCTGGCCCGCCTGGAACATCAGGACGAGCGAACTGGTGTAGCCGGTCATCATCGCGACGAAACCGGCGACGATCGTGGAGAGCGACGTATCAAAGAGGAAACGCGGCGCGGCGGGCGCCGGAGCGGAAGCTTTCATTCGGGTGTCTCGATTACTTCGACAGGGCGCGCATGGCGGTTTCGAGGCCGGCCATCGTCAGCGGATACATGCGATTGCCGAGCACGTTGCGGATCGCGGAGATCGACTGGCGATATTCCCATAGCCGCTCGGGCTCGGGATTGAGCCATGCGTGATGCGGGAATTGATCCGCGAGACGGCGCAACCACACCGCGCCGGCCTCGGCATTGTTGTATTCGACGGAGCCGCCCGGCTGCAGCACTTCGTAGGGACTCATGGTGGCGTCGCCGACGAAGATCAGCTTGTAGTCCGGCGTGAACCTGTGCAGCACGTCGAAGGTCGGCGTGCGCTCGGTGTGACGGCGGCGGTTGTTCTTCCACAGATAGTCGTACACGCAGTTGTGGAAGTAGTAGAACTCGAGATGCTTGAACTCGGCCTTCGCCGCCGAGAACAACTCTTCGACGCGCTTGATGTGATCGTCCATCGAGCCGCCGACGTCGAGCAGCATCAGCACTTTCACGTTGTTGTGGCGCTCGGGCACCATCTTGAGATCGAGCCAGCCGGCGTTGGCGGCGGTGCTGCGGATCGTGTCGGGCAGATCGAGCTCTTCGTTCGCGCCTTCGCGCGCGAAGCGCCGCAAGCGCCGCAGCGCGACCTTGATGTTGCGCGTGCCGATTTCGACCTGATCGTCGTAATCCTTGTACGCGCGCTCGTCCCACACTTTCACGGCGGTGCGGTTCCCCGCCGATTCCCCGCCGATGCGAATGCCTTCCGGGTTGTAGCCGCCATGCCCGAAGGGCGACGTGCCGCCCGTGCCGATCCATTTGTTGCCGCCTTCGTGACGCTCCTTCTGCTCGTCCATCAGTTCCTTCAGGCGTTCCATGAGCTTGTCGAGGCCGCCGAGCGCCTCGATGCGCTTCTTTTCTTCCGCCGTGAATTCGCGTTCGAGCCGCTTCCTGAGCCAGTCGAGCGGAATGTCGAAGACTTCGTCGGGAAGCTGCGTCAGGCCGTGGAAATACGCGCCGAACGCGCGATCGAACTTGTCGAAGTACTTCTCGTCCTTCACGAGCGTCATGCGGGCGAGGAAGTAGAACTCGTCGAGCGACGGCGAAATGACCTGCGCCTTCAGCCCTTCGAGCAAGGTCAGATATTCCTTCACCGAAACGGGCAGCTTCGCGTCGCGCAGCGAGTAGAAGAAGTCGATCAGCATGGCGCGCTCTCCATCGTGCTTAACGTTCGAGCCGGAAATTCAGATTGGCGCGCACAGCCGGCCATTCCGAGCGGATGATCGAAAACACGACGGTGTCGCGCAACACGCCGTCCTTGCCGACCTGATGATTGCGCAGAATGCCGTCCTGCTTCGCGCCGAGCCGCGCGATCGCCGTGCGCGACGCGTGGTTCATGAAATGCGTCCGGAATTCGACGGCGATGGCATCGAGCCTGTCGAAGGCGTGCGTGAGCAGCAGCAGTTTGGCTTCGGTGTTGAGCGCGGTCTTCTGCACGCGCTTCGCATACCACGTATGCCCGATCTCCAGCCGACGATTCGCTTCGTCGACGTTGAAGTAACGCGTCGATCCGACGATGTCGCCGCTCTTCGCATCGATCACCGCGAATGGATGCGCGCCCGAGCGGTTGCGCATGTCGAGCGCGGTGTCGATATAGGCGCGCGTCTTGTCGGGCGGCGGCACGAAGGTGTACCAGAGCTTCCACAATTGGCCATCGCTCGCGGCGGCCGTGAGGGCCTGCTCGTGCTCGGGCGTGAGCGGCACGAGCCTGACGTGTTCGCCTTGCAGCGTGACGGGTTCGATCCAGCGGCTCATGTCGTTATCAGCGATGGTTGCGGTTCATGAACAGCAGCCGCTCGAAGAGCGCGACGTCCTGTTCGTTCTTGAGCAACGCGCCGTGCAGCGGCGGCACGATCTGTTTCTGATCCGACGAGCGCAGCGCCTCGGGCGGAATGTCTTCGGCCAGGAGCAGCTTGAGCCAGTCGAGCAGTTCGGACGTCGACGGCTTCTTCTTCAGGCCCGAGACCTGGCGCAGCTCGAAGAAGCTCTGCATCGCCGCGGCGAGCAGATCCTGCTTGATGTTCGGAAAATGCACCTCGACGATGGCCTTCATCGTCTCCGCGTCCGGGAACTTGATGTAGTGGAAGAAGCAGCGGCGCAGGAACGCGTCAGGCAACTCCTTCTCGTTATTCGACGTGATGATGACGAGCGGCCTGTGCTTCGCTTTCACGAGCTCGCGCGTCTCGTAGACGTAGAACTCCATGCGGTCGAGTTCGCGCAGCAAGTCGTTCGGAAATTCGATGTCCGCCTTGTCGATCTCGTCGATGAGCAGCACGCTCTGCTGGTCCGACTCGAACGCCTGCCACAGCACGCCCTTGACGATGTAATTGCGGATGTCCTTCACGCGCTCGTCGCCGAGCTGCGAATCGCGCAGGCGCGAGACGGCGTCGTATTCGTACAGGCCTTGCTGGGCTTTCGTCGTCGATTTGATGTGCCACTGCAGAAGCGGCATGCCGAGTGCTCCCGCAACTTCCTCGGCGAGCATGGTCTTGCCGGTTCCCGGTTCGCCCTTGATGAGCAGCGGCCGTTGCAGCGTCATCGCGGCGTTCACCGCGAGCTTGAGATCGTCGGTTGCGACGTATTGCGATGAGCCTTCGAAACGCATGACGAAGATCCGGTTGGCAAAAAAATCCCAGTATAAGTCAGAAGACCTTTCCGCATTGAGGCGCGCCCGGTATCGTTTGAGCCGCTTTATCGGCAGGTCGACGCTGCATGCCCGAGCGCGGGTGAAGCGTGCGCGCAAGCGGGTTCATCGCGTGTACAGGGACGAATTGTCGCAGGGCAAACGGCTGCTTTTCAGCCGATTCCCCTTGTCAGCAGGGCTTCGGCGCGGTTCGCGTGTGGACGGAGGGTAGGTCGCGCGGTACAATTAGCGCGATTTTTTTGGCCTGCGTGGCGACAGACCCTGCAACAGCAAACAGTCCCGAGAAGGTTGTATTGCGCTCGGCGCGGGCCGCGGCCTTGTGAGCGCCGGATTTCCCCTCAAGCCAGGTTAGAAGAGCTATGAACAATTTCGTCGGCAAATGTGCCGTGATTGCAGCGCTGTCCGGTCTCGCCGGCTTCGCGAGTGAGGCGTCGGCCGACGTCGTCGGCAACGCGAAGGCCGCAGAGGGCAAGGTTGCGATGTGCATCGGCTGCCACGGCATCCCCGGCTATCGCACCGCGTACCCCGAGGTGTACGAAGTGCCGATGCTGGGCGGCCAGAACGCGCAGTACATCGCCAATGCGCTGCATGCCTACAAGAAGGGCGACCGTCATTTCGACACGATGCGCGCCATCGCGACGACGCTGTCGGATCAGGATATCGCCGATATCGCCGCGTACTACGCTGCGCAGACTCCCCAATCGAAGAACAATCCCGACAAGTGATCCGCGCGTGAACGCAAAGCGACAACGGGAAGGAGAATTCATGAAGCCGTCCAAGGCACTTCACTCAAGCTTTAAGGCAGCGAGCGCCGCAGCGGCGCTCATCGGCATGACGGCGTTCGGCAGCGCGCACGCAGCCGATGTCGCAAACGGCAAGGCGCTTTCCGACAGCCACAACTGCGCGGCCTGTCACGGTCCCGGTCTGAACAAGCCGGTGAGCGGCGAGTATCCGCGTCTCGCGGGTCAGCACGCGACGTACATCTACTGGGCGCTGCGGCAGTATCAGATCGGCGGCAACAACCCGAACTTCGGACGCAACAACGCCATCATGGCGGCGCAGGTGCAGAACCTGTCGCAGAGCGATCTGAAGGATCTCGCGGCATACATCGAATCGCTCGATGGCAGTCTCGTGCTGAAGAAGTAAGCGCGATTTCTCCCGCAATCCGCACAACGAAACACCCCGCTCGAAGCGGGGTGTTTTGCTTGATGCGTCCAGTTTCGATGCTTAGTCGCGCGAAGCACGGCGCTCGATCAGCGCGAGATAGGCGTCGGTGTCGGGCGGGGTGCCGGAGCGCTGCGCTTCCCAGATGATCTGGCCGAGGCAATCCATGATCGCGTGCTGCGCGTCGTGCGGCGAGCCGAGGCGTGCGACGAGCCTGTCGTGCGCGCGGCGGATGCCCGGCGGCTGATCGATCGAAAGCTGCTCGCTGATCGCGAGATGCATCGACAGATGCAGAAACGGGTTCGTCTGACCGCGATCGGGCGAGTAATCGGCTTCGCGCGATTCGGGGTTCACGAGCGCGTCGTGATATTCCGGATGCTCGCCGATCCAGTCGGCGGCCATGCTTTCGAGCGGCGTCAGAATCTCGCCGGCGCGCTCCTTGCGCCACGTTTCGGTGAAGAACTGGCGAACTTCGTCGCGGCTGGGGTTGAACATAACGTATTGATTCGATTGCGGGTTTCTGAATCCGCTATTGTAGACCGCGATGCGCAGGTTCTGCCCAAACCCTCTTCATTCGACGGGCGCGGGCGTCTTCGGCCGATATTCGCAGAGCGGCTCGATCGCGCAATGCCAGCATTCCGGCACGCGCGCCTTGCAGACATAGCGTCCATGCAGGATCAGCCAGTGATGCGCGTCGTGCAGAAATTCCTTCGGCGTGAATTTCTCGAGCGCGGTTTCGACGGCGCGCACGTCCTTGCCCGGCGCGAGCCCGGTGCGATTCGCGACGCGAAAGATGTGCGTATCGACGGCGATAGACGGCTGCCCGAACGCGATGTTCAGCACGACGTTCGCGGTCTTGCGGCCGACGCCCGGCAGCGCTTCCAGCGCCTCGCGATTGTCCGGCACCTCGCCGCCGTGCTGCTCGACGAGCATGCGGCACGTCGCGATCACGTTCTTCGCCTTCGTGCGATACAGCCCGATCGTGCGGATGTATTCCGCTACGCCTTCCTCGCCGAGCGCGAGCACCGTTGCCGGCGTGTTGGCGACGGGAAACATCTTGCGCATCGCCTTGTTCACGGAGACGTCGGTGGCCTGCGCGGAGAGCATCACGGCGATCAGCAGTTCGAACGGCGTCGTGTATTCGAGCTCGGTCACCGGGTGCGGATTCAGGCTCTGCAAAGTCTCGTAGATCGCGCGGCGCTTCGTGGCGTTCATGATTCGATGTCCGTTCTTACGCGGGTTTATCGCCTTTATCGGGATGGGACGCGTTTGCGTCGTCCGTAATGCCAAGACGGCGGCGGCGCGCTTCCGCTTCGTCGATCTGCGCCTGCACGGCCGCGCTCACGTGAGCCGTGTTCTTGGGACCGGCGCCGAGCTTCGCCATCTCTTCTTTCTTCTTGCGCGCGCGCTCCAGCGCGGCCTGGATGATCGCGCGTTTCTTCGCTTCCGGATCGTCGCTCGCGGGCTGCGCTTCGTACGTGGCCTGCGTCGCTTGCGCTGTTTGCGCCGCCCGCGCGGCCTGACGCGCGCTCGCGCGTGCCTGCGCCTCGGCGCGCTCGCGCTCCAGACGTGCCACGCGGCGGTCGTGCCGGGCGCGCGCAGCATCGGCTTGTTCCTGACTCCACGCGTCCCAGCCGGTGCGATCGCCGGTCACGGGCACCATCGCGATGCAATCGACGGGGCAGGGCGGCACGCACAGATCGCAACCCGTGCACAGTTCGGCGATGACCGTGTGCATCTGCTTCGCGCCGCCGACGATCGCATCGACCGGACACGCCTGCATGCACAGCGTGCAGCCGATGCACACGTTCTCGTCGATCACCGCGACGGGCCGTGCGCGCTCGACGCCATGCGTCGTATCGAGCGGTATATCGGGCGCGCCCAGCAGCGCGGCGAGACGCGCGACACCTTCGGCGCCACCCGGCGGGCACCGGTTATAGCTCGCCTCGCCCGCGGCGATGGCGTCGGCGTAGGGCCGGCAGGCCGGGTAGCCGCACTTGGTGCATTGCGTCTGCGGCAGCAGGTCTTCGATGCGCTCGGCGAGCGTCTTGGAAAAGGTTGCGGTCACGAGGAATTGCGATGATGCCTTGGGGACTGGCGCAGCGTGGGCGAAGATCGCGTTGGGAATCGCGCGGTGCGCTTCGGATGCGAAGAGAACGCTTCGGCGTCCACGACGACGGGCACGCTGCCTGTTCGGCGCGCGTCCCGTTTCGCGGGCGCACGCTCGGCTTTGATCGACATTATCGCCGAAGTCGTCAACAGTCGTGCCGAATGGCTTCTACTCCCAATTGCCAACGTCCTTTCGATGTGCGCATAATCGAAGCGCTTTTCCGTTTGACCGCAGGACGGTGTTTCCCAATAACCCTGGGCAGCGCCCGTTCACGTCATGTACCCAATGCGGGCCGCGTGACGCTAATCCGGCAACGCGGCTCCCGAGTCATGCCACCATGAATCAGCCGAAAATCAAAAGAGATCCTGAAGGCACCCGGCGCCGTATTTTGCTTGCCGCCGCAGAAGAGTTCGCGGCCGGTGGCTTGTTCGGCGCCCGTGTCGATCAGATTGCGCGTCGGGCGGAGACCAATGAGCGCATGCTCTATTACTACTTCGGTAGCAAAGAGCAGTTATTCACCGCCGTGCTCGAACATGCGCTATCGGCGCTCGTCGAAGCGGAACGCACGCTCGAACTCGACGGCATTGCGCCTATCGAAGCGATGACGCGTCTCGCGCATTTCGTCTGGGATTACTACCGGGATCATCCGGAGTTGCTGCGCCTCATCAACAACGAGAATTTGCACGAGGCGAGATATATCAAAGGATCGAATCGAATACGCGAGCTCATTTCGCCGATCGTCGCGACGCTCACGGCCATTCTCGATCGCGGTCAGAAAGCCGGACTGTTTCGCACCGACGTCGATCCGCTCAAGTTCTACATCATCCTGTCGGGACTCGGCTATTACATCGTTTCGAATCGCTTCACGCTGGAAGCGACTTTCGGGCTCGATTTCAGCGAGCAGGCGCAGCGCGAGCAGATCGTGCGGATGAATACCGAGTTGCTGCTGGCCTTTTTGACGCGCCGCTGAATCGACGCGGTCGGGAGAAAAAACGTCGCGCCCTTTGCAAGGCGCGACGTTTTTGTTTGCCGCGATGGAATCGGTACCGGCGCGTTCGTGCGTTCGTACCTTAGGCCGGAACGGCTTCGGTCTTCGGCGTCTTGTCGTGCTCGAGAATGAACTCGCGCAATTGCGGATACACCATCGTGCGCCAGCGGCGGCCCGAAAAAATGCCGTAGTGGCCGGCCTTTTCCGCCGTGAAATGGCGCTTGTGCTTCTCCGGAATGCCGGTGCACAGATCGTGGGCGGCGCGCGTCTGGCCGCTGCCGGAGATGTCGTCGAGTTCGCCTTCGATCGTGAAAAGCGCCGTGTGCTTGATGTCCTGCGGACGCACGAGCTCGTCGTTGACTTCCCATGTGCCTTCGGCGAGCCGGAATTCCTGGAATACGATGCGGATCGTTTCGAGGTAGTACTCGGCGGCCATGTCGAGCACGGCGTTGTATTCGTCGTAGAAACGGCGATGTTGCTCGGCGTCCTCATCGTCGCCGCGCAGCAGATTTTGATAGAAGTCCCAATGGGCCGTGAGATGGCGCTCGGGATTCATCGCGACGAAGCCCGCGTGCTGCAGGAAGCCCGGATAGACCTTGCGCCCGACGCCGGGATAGTTTGCCGGCACCGTGTAGATGACGTTGTTCTCGAACCACTCATACGAGTGCTCGTTCGCGAGCGAATTGACGGAGGTCGGGCTGCGGCGCGCGTCGATCGGGCCGCCCATCATCGTCATCGTGCGCGGCGTGTCTTCGCCGCGGCTCGCCATCAGCGAAATGGCGGCGAGCACCGGTACGGTCGGCTGGCACACCGAAATGACGTGCAGGTCCTTCGCGCCGATATGACGGATGAACTCCTGGATGTACTCGACATAATCGTCCAGATGGAACGGGCCGTTCTCGGTCGGGACCATGCGCGCGTCGATCCAGTCGGTGATGTACACCTTGTGGTCCTGCAAGAGCGTTTTGACCGTATCGCGCAAAAGCGTCGAATGGTGGCCCGAGAGCGGCGCGCACACGAGCACGATCGGCTCGTTCTTCAGCTTGGTGACGGTTGCGCTGTCGTCCGCGAAGCGCTTGAAGCGCAGCAGGCGGCAGAACGGCTTCTCGATCACCGTCTGCTCGACGATCGGAATGTTGTGACCGTCCTTGACGATCTGATGAAGATTGAACTCCGGCTTCTCATAGTCCTTGCCCAGCCGGTAGAGCAGTTCGTAGCCTGCGGCGAGACGGCTCGAACCCGGCACATAGGCGAGCGGACTGGCCGGGTTGACGAAGGATTTCGATGCTGCCTGGGCCCATGCTGTGAGGGGAGACAGCATGGCGCGTTGGAATTCGTGAATTTGATAGAGCATGGTTGCCCCAGTAACTCCGGTGGAAACCGGTACGCCCGTTGATCCCGGCAATGCTTCCGGCGACGAACTTCAACGGCTTTCGAAGATCCCCGGCGGCGCGGCGGGCTGTCGCCTTGCTGCCGGGGCACTGACTTCCTGCGATGCTTCGCGTGCCTTTTCGCGTTGCCACCTGCGCGTTATCGACGCGGGAAGAATGCAACTTGAGTCGAGGCAATATTTTCCGCGCATTAAACGTTCAATTCAACCGATCGGTTGAAATTGCTCGCCTGGAAACAACACATCCTGCAATCATACTTTTTGTGCATTGCACAAATATTACCGTCAAAACACTGATTTCGCCAATAAAACAGAGATTTATGACTTTCCCGCCGCAGCGTCGATTTCGGCCTGCGCTTCCGATTCGGCGTGATGTTCCGAGCCGGACGGCTGACCGGTCGCCTTCGCCATTTCTTCCTCGTGACGCATCAGGTTCATCCCGGTGTGCACGAGAGCCACGTGGGTAAAGGCTTGCGGGAAATTCCCGACCATGCGCTTCGCCACCGTGTCGTACTCCTCGGCCAACAACCCGACATCGTTCGCGAGACCGACGAGGCGCTCGAACATTTGATGCGCTTCGTCGATCCGGCCCTGCAGCGCCAGATTGTCGACCAGCCAGAAGCTACAAGCCAGAAACGTGCCTTCCCCGGGCGGCAGCCCGTCCGCGACTTCCGCGGTGTGGTAGCGCTTGACGAGCCCATCGTGCGTCAAATCGGTCTCGATCGCATGTACGGTTCCGGTCACTCGCGGATCTTTTGGCGGCAAAAATCCGAGCAACGGAATGAGCAGCAGGCTGGCATCGAGCGCGTCGCTGCCATAAGCCTGCGTAAAGGAGTTGAGCTTCGGATTCCAGCTTTTCTTCAGCACCTCGGCGCGGATGCGCGCACGCATCTCCCGCCAGTGATCGATCGGGCCAGGCAGGTCGAAGCTTTCCGCCGACTTGATCGCCCGGTCGTACGCGACCCACGCCATCACCTTCGAGAACGTGAAGTGTTGCTTGCCGCCACGCACTTCCCAGATGCCTTCGTCGGGTTCTTCCCAGATCGTGTCGAGGTGTTGCAGCATGGCGCACTGGATCGACCACGCGGTTTCATCGCTCTGCAGCCCGCCGACGCGCGCGAGATGGAGCGCGTTCATCACTTCCCCGTAGACGTCGAGCTGCAACTGGTCGACCGCGCCGTTGCCGATCCGCACCGGCGCCGCGCCTTCGTATCCCGGCAGCCACGGGATCTCCCATTCGGGCAGGCGGCGCTCGCCCGCGATGCCGTACATGATCTGAATCTGCGCGGGCGAGCCCGCCATCACGCGGCCCAGCCACGCGCGCCATGCGCGGGCTTCGTCGTAGTAGCCGCCGCGCATCATCGCGAGCAGGGTGATGGTCGCATCGCGCAGCCAGCAGTATCGGTAGTCCCAGTTGCGCGTGCCGCCGAGCTGTTCCGGCAGCGATGTCGTCGGCGCGGCGACGATGCCGCCCGTCGGCTCGTACGCGAGCGCCTTCAGCGTGATGAGCGAGCGGCGGATCGCGCTCGCCCAGCGGCCGTTGAGCTCGCTTTGCCCGGACCACTCGCGCCAGTGATTTTCGGTGCGCGCGAGTTGCG
Organism: Caballeronia sp. ATUFL_F2_KS9A; assembly: GCF_023630765.1. Classification (NCBI taxonomy): domain Bacteria; kingdom Pseudomonadati; phylum Pseudomonadota; class Betaproteobacteria; order Burkholderiales; family Burkholderiaceae; genus Caballeronia; species Caballeronia sp. ATUFL_F2_KS9A. The sequence goes on from NZ_JALQEK010000002.1 coordinate 341,025, forward strand.
TATTCGGATCGGATGCGTGCGGCAAGCGCAGATGCGACTGCGAATAGCACAGCGAGAACGGCACGCGCTCGCCCGGGCTCACATCGAAGCAGGCGGTCGTGTGCATGTTCTCGCCGACGAGATCGACGGGCGTGCGCAGCACCGCGAGATCCGGCCCGGCGATCGCGCGGATGCCACTGTCGTCGGGCAGGCGGCTGACCCACGGCACCGCGGAGCCGTAATCGAAGCGCAGCACGAGTTCCATCTTCATCCGTACCGTGCCGCGGCGTCCGATCACGATACGCACCAGCTCCGAATGGCCGTTGCGAAGCGGCATGAAATCGACGATCGTCACCGCGCCTTGCGGTGTCTCGAAATCGGTTTCGAGGACCAGCGTGTCATCTCGATAGCGGCGGCTGACGACAGGCGACTCGCCGTCGGGCATGTCGGGCGCGAGGAGCCATCGGCCGTGCTCGGGCGTGCCGAGCAGCGCGGCGAAGCACGCGCCCGAATCGAAGCGCGGCCAACAGAGCCAGTCGACGGAGCCGTCGCGGGAAATGAGGGCGGCGGTGTGGCCGTCGCCGACCATTGCATAGTCTTCGATCAGTGCGGGCATAAGCGAACATCTTCCTGCAGGCGGCGCGGGCCGAATCGAAACGCGCCGCGGGTTGAGCAAACGATTCGGGACACGAGCGCCCGAGCGAAACGCGGCGTCGTCGGCGGTCGGGGCGACGGACGTCATGCATGCTTTCTGGCCGCATTCTGCCGCAATCGTTCACGGCGAGCAGGAAACCGGGCCGGGCGTCATCGGGACGTGTCGCACGGTTGGCGGAAAATGACTAGCGAAGCGCCGAACGCACCGTTGCTTCTGCATTCGACTGATGTTTAGAATGAAGCTTCGTGAAAGGCATCCGCGCCGCGGCCTTTTCGAGCAGGGCGCGGAAACTTTCTGCGCCTTTCATTTGTCTTTCAGCATGTTCCCGGTCGTCTCGCGCGCGGGTCATGCAGTCGCTTCGCGCAACGTCTCTTCCGGTTTTCAACGTAGCGTTTTCGAGGAACAGAATCCCATGCTCTATCCGTCGAAAGCTGACTGCATCGCCATTCTTTCCGCCGCGAGCCGCGTATCGGACGCCGACATGCTCCTCGCGCTCGATCACAAGAACCTCGGACTGTCGCGCAACGCGATGGACGCCGCCGCCGCGTTCCTTACGGAGCGCGGCTGTTTCAACCGCTATACGTTCGGCGTGACCGGCGTGTCGGTCGGTGCGCTGTCGCTGCAGGGACGCCTGCGTCTCGATCAGCTCGCCAACGGCTGACACGGCCGATCCGCGCGGCAGGCCCGCGCGTCCTTCTTTCGTGACACTTTGCGCACGCGCACGGACATTCCGTACGCGTGCGTTCGCGCGTTCGTGCGCGTCCGCGGAACCGCCGACGGGAATCGGCGTCACAACGACAGTCGCGCGCCCGTCAGAAATGAGCCGATCCCATGCCGAACAGGCCGATCAGCCCGATCACGATCAGATAGATCGCGACGATGAAGTTCAGCAGCCGCGGCATGATGAGAATGAGGATCCCTGCGATCAGCGAGACGAGCGGGGCGAGGCTTAGGTGGATGGTCATCGCGGCAACTCCTGTTGTTGGTTCGAATCGTGTCGGTTGGCCGGTCGTGCAAAGGTGTATCGTCGTTTTCATCGTTTGGAGCGGAACTTGCTCCCGCACGTCCTTGGGCCTTGCGATGTCGGCGGTTTCGCGCGCCGCTCCCGATAACAAGCATCAAAGAGACGAAGAGGAGGTTTCATGCACCCGAGCCAACCTTGCGGCGCGAATCCGCTGATGCACGTCTTGCAAGACGCGCGCCCGAAGCGCGCCGAGCGCGTCGCGTGGGCGAAAGGCGTCGCGCTGATGCTCTCGTTTGCAGCGGCGCAGGCCTTCGCGCAAACGGCCGCGACGCCCGCCGCGCCGGGCACCGCGAGCGACGTCGCCGCGTCGAAACCGGCCAGCGGCGACGTCTACGATCTGCTCATCGGCACCTATACGGGCGGTGGCAAGAGCGAAGGCATCTATGTCTATCGGTTCGACACGGGCAGCGGCGAGCTGTCCCGCATCGCGTCGGCGCAGACGGTGAATCCGTCGTATCTCGTCGTGAGCCGCGACCGCCATTACGTGTACGCAGTGAACGAATTGCCCGGCGACAACGGCCCGGCAACGCAACGCGGCGGCGTCAGCGCCTTTCGCTTCGATCGCGCGAGCGGCCAGTTGAGCTTTCTCAATCGCGTGTCATCGGACGGCAACGATCCGTGCTATCTCGCGATATCGCCCGACGGCAAATATCTGCTGACAGCCAACTATTCGGTCGCGTCCAATCCGGGCGGCAGCTTCGCGGTGTTTCCGCTGGCTTCCGATGGCCACGTCGGCAATTCGGTGCTGACGGTGCATCACGAAGGCGCCGGTCCGGTGAAAGGACGGCAGGACAATTCGCATGTCCACTCGACCGTGTTCTCGCCCGACGGCAAGTATCTCTTCGCGCAGGATCTCGGCGTCGACAAGGTGTTCGCCTATCGGTACACGGCCGATCCGTCCGCATCGAGCCGCGGTCTGCTGGGTCCGACCGAATCGCGCTACACACCGATCAAGGCGGGTTCCGGGCCGCGCCATCTGGTCTTCGACGCAAGCGGCAAGCACGCTTATCTGACGACCGAGCTGAACGCATCGGTGCTAGCGTTCGATTACCGCGACGGCAAGCTCACGCAAATCCAGACTGCCTCGCTGATCGCGCCGGGTTTCAGAGGGAAGATCGGCGGCGGCGCGATTCATCTGTCGCCTGACGGGCGCTTCCTGTACGCGACCAATCGCGGCGACGCCAACGAACTCGTGCAGTTCTCGATCGATCCGGCGAACGGCCATCTGAAGCTCGTCAAGCGCTATCCGACGCTCGGCAAGACGCCGCGCGAATTCGCAATCGATCCGACCGGGCGCTGGCTCATCGTCGGCAATCAGGAGAGCGACAGCGCGTATTTCTTTCGCCGCGATCCGCAGACGGGCGAGCTTGCGTCGGACCCGAAGCGGCTGTCGATCGGCTCGCCGGTCGATTTCAAGTTCGTATCGCCATCGTGACGCGTCGATCGCGGCGATTGAAACGACCGGGCGCGGACGATGAAAACAACACTGGTCAAGGCAGTCACGATTTCGATGCTGTGCGTGTCGTGCGCGGCCCACGCGGACGACAAGGAATGCGATTACAAGCGCGACTGGATGTCGTCGGCGTGCCAGCGCGTGATGCGCGTCGCGCATGAAGGCACCTGGGATCTTTACGTGACGGGCTACGGCTGGCACATCAACGGCTTCGACAATCGCAGCGAACTGAATCCGTGGTCGTGGGGCGGCGGCGCGGGCAAGCACTGGACCGACGCGAACGGTAACGAAGACATCCTGTTCGCATTCGCCTTTTCCGATTCGCATCACAATTTCGAGCCGATCGGCGGCTACGCGCGCCAGTGGTACACGAAGCCGGTGCTCGGCGGATTGCAGGCGGGCGGCGGATTCTTCGTCGGCTTCACGGCGCGCAGCGACATCGCGCATTACCTGCCGTTGCCGCTCGCGCTGCCGATCGGCTCGATCCGCTACCGGAGCACGTCGGTGATGGCGACGATCATCCCGCACATTCCCGGTCTCAACGACGGGAACGTCGCCTTCTTCTGGGGCCGCTACGAGTTCTAGTACGATGCCTTTTTGATACGCCTGTCTTTCGCATCGACTGAAAGGTGTACTGAGGAAATCGAAAGGCAATAGCAGGGAAAGCAACTTGAACACGACTCATACATTCGACGCCCGCGAGCGCCCGGCGAAGCGCAACGAACCGGCGCCGCCGGGATTCATCAGCGCATTCAGCTTCGCGGGCGGCGAGGCGTTGCGGCTGACGTGGGACGAAGCGCGCGCAGCCGTCGCCGGAGATGGCCCGACGTGGCTGCATCTGTCCGCGAACGACGACGCCGTCGAAGGCTGGCTCGAAGGCGTCACGTCGATGCCGGACGTCGCGCGCGAATTCCTGAACGGCGAGGACAAGCGTCCGCGCGTGCATATCGGATCGAACTTCATGTATGGCGTCGTCGCGGACCTGGAGCTCGTCGCGAAGACGCCGGACGCCACCGCGCCCGATGCCCGCGAGGCGAACCGCGCGACCGGCGCGCTGCGCTTTTACGTCGACCGGCATCGCATGATCACGGTGCGCGCGCGGCCGCTGCAATCGACCGACCGGCTGCGTCACGCCGTGCTCGAAGGCGCGATGTTCCGCGATACCGTCGATCTTTTCGCGGGCCTGATCCGCGCGCTGAACGACACTTTCGCGGATCGCATCGACGAAATCGGCGACTGTCTCGACGATGTCGAGGAAAGCGTGCTCGAAGGCGGCCACGCCAGGTGCCGCTCCGTGCTCGGCGACGTGCGTCGGCGGCTCGTGGAAGTGCGGCGCTTCATCGATCCCGAGCGCAATGCGCTCACGCAGCTCGTCTTGCGCAAGCTCGAATGGGCCGAGCCGCGTTCGATGGAAGCGCTCGTGCAGGCGATCCAGGTGCTGAACGGCCTGGGCGGCGGTCTGGAAGGGCTGTACGAACGCGCGAAGCTGTTGCAGGACGAGATCGCCGCGGCGCTTTCGGAGGACATCAACCGCAAGCTGCTGTGGCTCGCGATCATGTCCGCCTTGCTCTTGCCCGCGACGCTCGTGACCGGCATTTTCGGCATGAACGTGGCCGGTTTGCCCGGCACGAAAGATCCGGCGTCGTTCTGGATCGTGGTCGGCGTGATGGCGTGCTGCGCCGCCATCACGATCTTTCTGTTGCGCCGCTTGCGGCTCTGGTAACGCTTCAGGCGCGCGGCTTATTCGGCGGGGCCGGGCGGCGCGAGCACTTCGCGGTTGCCGTTGCTGCCCATCGGCGAGACGAGGCCTGCTGCTTCCATCTGCTCGACGAGCCGCGCCGCGCGGTTATAGCCGATGCGCAATTGCCGCTGCACCGACGAAATCGACGCGCGCCGCGTACGCACGACGAATGCGACAGCTTCGTCGTAGAGCGGATCGGCTTCGGCATCGGACGAATCGCCGAAAAGATCCTGCGTGCCGCCGCCTTCGGGCGTCGGTCCGGACAGAATGCCTTCCTCGTACTCCGGTTCGCCGAACTGCTTCAGATGTTCGACCACGCGATGCACTTCCTCGTCCGCGACGAACGCGCCGTGCACGCGCTGCGGATAGCCGGTGCCGGGCGGCAGGAACAGCATGTCGCCCGCGCCGAGCAGCGATTCCGCGCCCATCTGGTCGAGAATCGTGCGCGAATCGATCTTGGATGACACCTGAAACGCCACGCGCGTCGGAATATTCGCCTTGATGAGGCCGGTGATGACGTCCACCGATGGCCGCTGCGTCGCGAGAATCAGATGGATGCCGGCCGCGCGCGCCTTTTGCGCGAGACGCGCGATCAGTTGCTCGATCTGCTTGCCCGCGACCATCATCAGATCGGCGAGTTCGTCGATGACCACGACGATGAGCGGCAGCGTCGAGAGCGGCTCGGGCGCATCGGGCGTGAGCGAGAACGGGTTCGTGAGCTTCTTGCCGGCGGCTTCGGTGTTGCGGATTTTCTGGTTGAAGCCCTGCAAATTGCGCACGCCGACCGCCGACATCAGCCGGTAACGCTTTTCCATTTCGCCGACGCACCAGTTGAGCGCGTTCGACGCGAGCTTCATGTCGGTGACGACGGGCGCGAGCAGATGCGGAATGCCTTCGTAGACGGAAAGCTCCAGCATCTTCGGGTCGATCATGATGAGGCGCACGTCCTCGGGCTTCGCCTTGTAGAGCAGCGAGAGGATCATCGCGTTGATCGCGACCGACTTGCCCGAGCCCGTCGTGCCCGCGACCAGCATGTGCGGCGCCTTCGCGAGATCCGTCACGACCGGATTGCCGATGATGTCCTTGCCCATCGCGATCGTCAGATTCGACTTCGAGTTGCGGTACACGTCGTCTTCGAGGATCTCCGAAAGGCGGATCATCTGGCGTTTCGGATTAGGCAGTTCGAGGCCCATGCAGGTCTTGCCGGGAATCGTCTCGACGACGCGAATCGACGTAAGGCCGAGGCCGCGCGACAAATCCTTCATCAAGCCGACGATCTGGCTGCCGCGCACGCCGAGCGCGGGTTCGACCTCGAAGCGCGTGATGACCGGACCCGCCGACGCGCCGACGACCGTGACCGGCACCTTGAATTCTTGAAGGCGCTGCTCGATGAGCAGGCCGGTTTCGTTCAGACGCTCCTCGGAGACTGGCTCGACTTCATCGGATGCGGGTTCGAGCAGATCGAGCGTCGGCAATTCCACCGCCGATGCGTGCGGCGCGTGGAATTCGAATTCCGTCGGCGCGGAACCGCGTACCGGCGGGCGCGGTTCGGGCGCCGGGCTCGGCTGATTCACCACGGGCGCAGCGGCGGGCGCGGCGACCGCTGGCAGCGGCGCGACCGGCGCGGCGGCGATTACCGGAAAGCGCACGATGTTCGACGGCGTCGCGAACTCGTCGCCCGATGCCTGCTGTTCGGCGACCGGTTGTTCATCTTCGGCGGGCATTTCGTCCGGCTCATCGACCACTCGAAGCAGCGATGGGGGCGGGGGCTCGCCTTGCTCGTCGGCGGGCTCGGGCGCGTCCAGCCAAGGCGGCGTTTGCGCAAGATCGCGCAGGTCCGGCTCGGGCTCGGGTTCTCGCTCCCGGACCACAGGCGCGGGTTCTGCCGTCGTTGCGTCCGGGCGAGGCAGCGGCGGTTCGGACGGCAAATCGATGCGCGCCGGCTCCGGCATCGCAGTTTCTTCCGCTTCCTCTTCGACGGCTTCGATCGCGGGCGGCGTGTCGGGCTCGGAGGCCGCGAATTCGGGAATCGACGGCTCGGGCAGACGCATGTCGAAAAGCGGCGGCGGTTCGACGAGCGCGGGCGCGATGACGTGCGCGTCGATCGACGGCGGATCGATGCGCTCATCGATTTCCTGCACGTCCACGAGCGGCGTCACTTCCGGCGCCGTTTCGACGATGCCTTTCACGGGCGCCGCCAGCTCCGGTACGTCGGCGGCCGGCTGGACTTCGGGCTGCGCGGCGCGCGCCATCGCCACATGCCCGCGCGCGAGACTCGCGCCCGCGAGTGACGTCCACATCGCGGTCTTCTCTTCGATCGAGCGCAGCGCCGCCTGGATGGCTTCGGGCGCGGGCGGCGGCGTCGGCGGTCCGAGCGGCGCGGCAGGACGCGAGAACGCGGGCGCGGCGAGCGGCGAGGGCGCGAACTCGCGCGTCGAAACGGCTGCGGCGGCTGCGGCGGCTGCGGCCGGACGCGCCGGGGGACGCCTGAAGCCCTGCGGGGCTTGCGTCACAGGCGGCCGGCGTGACGCGCCGGGATTCGTGCCGACGGATGTCGACATGCTCGCCACGCCCGTCGATCGCTGCGCGGGCATCGATGTCGCCGGACTGCGCGGGCGATCCACGCGCGGCGCAGGAGGCGGCGTCTGGACGCGCGGCTTGTCGACGGCGACGGATGCGCGCAAGCCCGATCCGGAAGGCTCGAACGCCGACGCCTGACGCGGCGCAAACGGCGCGCGGGCCTCGCGATTCGCCGCCGATGGCGACGAATTCAACCAGCCCGAAGGCGCCATCGGCTCGGTCTGCGTCACGGGAGGAGCGACGCCTGCGGCCTCGAAGGCGGGGCGTTTCGCGTACGCCTCGGCCGTGGCGACGGCGCTCGCCGCGGCCGCCACCGTGCGGCTCGCGCCGCTCTTGCCGGTCGCGGGCGGGCGCCACGCTGTCGGCCGCTGATAACGTGTGCTGCGATGACCGGTCGGCAGACCGAGCGTCGGCTCGTCGGGCAAGGTGCGCGGCGTCGGCGAATCGAAACGCTCGGCGCGATGGGCGCGTTCCTGCGAATCGCGTGCGGTCTTCGCGCGGGCGCGCCGTTCGAACCAGTTCGCCGTCTTGTCACGCGTTTTGTCGCGCGCCTTGTCACGGGTCGTCGACTGTTGCCGCGACTCGCTTTCGCGTTCGCGGGGCGTGAGCCAGCTTTGCGGCAGGCCGAAGCCGAACGCTTCGTCGGCCCATGCGAGCACCGAGCGCCAGCTGAATTCGATCAGCCAGGGCAGAAAGATGGCGAGCACGAGCGCCGCGATCGCGCCCGCGCCGGCCAGATCCGCCGGGCCGCTCAGCGCCGCGGCGAGCGCGAGTCCGATGCGATTGATGTTCGCCTGCGTTTCGAGCGAGTTTGCGAGCGCGCCTTCGAGCGTGCTGCTCGCAATCAGCACGGCGACAAACCCGATCCAGAGGCGGATCGTGCCGGGGCCGCGCACGCCTGCGCCGCCGGGCAGCGCCTGTTTGACGATGCGCCAGAAGAGCGGAAGGAACCAGACGACCGATGCACCGAACCAGCCGAGAACTACCATGTGCATGCTTGAGATTGAATCAATGTTGGGTGAAACAAATGAGACTGCTGCCCGGCCGCAGCGATATCGCCGGTCGGCCGGGCTGTTCGATCGAGCAGTTTAACGGCTGGCGCACGCGCACGACGTTCCTGCCGCGAGTACGCAACACATCATTTCCCACGTGGCGCGAAGGTGAGCACCTGACCGTCGTCGAGCGTCAGTTGCAGCGCTTGCGGCGGATTCATCTGCACGCCGCTCTTCGCGACGTGTGCGAGCGCGTCGAGATACGGCCGCTCGAGCGCCGCGCCCGCGCCGGACACGCACGCCATCCGCGTGCCGGCGAGCGGACCGAACGTGAGCTTGCCGTTCTTCAGCTCGTAGGCGCCCGCAAAGCGGTTGCAGCCCGAGAAGCCGCTCGCCTGACGGCGTCCGTTCGCGGTAGAGAAATCGAGCGTGAGCGGCTGCGCGTTGTTCTCGCCCGCGTGCGGGACGGCGCGCGACTGGCCGCTCGCATCGGTCCAGCTCGTGAGCGCCCATTGCGTGTCGTCGAGCAGTTGCGTGGCGGCAGGATTATAGGGATCGGTGGGCGGGGCGCTTGCATCGGTGTGCTTCGGCATCGCGCAGCCGGCGACGACGCTCGCCGCGACCACGAGCGCGCACGTGCGGGAGACCAGCGCGAGCGCCTTCTTGCGGCGCCACAGCGGATTTGACGATGAGCGCGGCGAGGTAAGCGCGGACGCGCGAGGGAAGTGCGTGGGCATCGATGATCCTGAAGCTGGCGAAAGCGTAAGGGTATCGCACGCGTCCTGTGATTTGTCCAGCGCCGCGATGCAACAAAATGACTGGCTGCGCTTTCGGGAGCTTGCCATCGATCGGAAACGCGCCGGGACTTCCGACGCGCATTCGCCTGTCAATAGGCCGAACGGCAAAGTGTCGCCGCTGGTGCTGCGTGTTAACATCGCGCCCAATTCAGCCGCTTTGCGCCTCGTTGACCTCACCACCCGATTCTGGAGCACTCATGCAGACCGATCCACGCCGCACCGGCGCCACGCGCCTCGGCACGCCGCTTTCTCCCAATGCCACGCGCGTGATGCTGCTCGGCGCGGGCGAACTCGGCAAGGAAGTGATCATCGCATTGCAGCGGCTGGGCGTCGAAGTGATCGCGGTGGACCGGTACGCGAACGCGCCGGGGCATCAGGTCGCGCATCGCGCGCACGTGATCGACATGACCGACGCCGCCGCGCTGCGCGCGCTCGTCGAGAAGGAGCAGCCGCATCTGATCGTGCCGGAGATCGAGGCGATCGCGACCGAAGCGCTCGCCGATATCGAATCGGCCGGGCTCGCAACCGTCATCCCGACGGCGCGCGCCACGCAGCTCACGATGAATCGCGAAGGCATCCGGCGGCTCGCGGCCGAAGAACTGGGCTTGCCGACTTCGCCGTACGCGTTCGCGCAATCGCTCGACGAGATGAAGGCGGCGATCGCGAAGATCGGCTTTCCGTGCGTCGTGAAGCCGGTGATGTCGTCGTCGGGGAAAGGCCAGTCGGTGCTCAAAAGCGACGCCGACGTCGAACCCGCGTGGAACTACGCGATGGCGGGCGGGCGCGTGAATCACGGGCGCGTGATCGTCGAGGGCTTAATCGACTTCGAATACGAGATCACGCAGCTCACCGTGCGCGCGGCGGACCCCGCGAGCGGCGAGACGCAAACTTACTTCTGCGATCCGATCGGTCACGTTCAGGTCGCGGGCGATTACGTCGAGTCGTGGCAGCCGCAGGCGATGAGCCCGGCCGCGCTCGCCAAATCGCGCGATGTCGCCGCGAAGGTCGTGACCGCGCTCGGCGGGCGCGGACTCTTCGGCGTCGAACTCTTCGTGCGCGGCGACGACGTCTGGTTCTCGGAAGTGAGCCCGCGTCCGCACGACACCGGCCTCGTCACGCTCGCGACGCAACGTTTCTCCGAGTTCGAACTGCACGCGCGCGCGATCCTCGGCTTGCCCGTCGATACCGCTTTGCGCGCGCCCGGCGCGTCGGCCGTGATCTACGGCGGGCTGGATGAAGCGGGCATCGCGTTCGAGGGCGTCGCCGAAGCGCTCGCCGTGCCGGGCGCGGATCTGCGGCTTTTCGGCAAGCCGGAAAGTTTCGTGAAGCGCCGCATGGGCGTCGCGCTTGCAACGGGCGCCGACACCGGCGAAGCGCGCGAACGCGCGAAACTCGCAGTGTCGAAGGTGAGGCCGGTTTCGGCCAGATGACCGGCGCGCGCGCCGGCGGGAGCGAGCAAGTGAAATGGAAACCGATGTCCGCGCTCGTCGTGGTCTGCGTGGCGCTTTCGGGCTGCGGACTTGCGGCGGCGCCGTGCCGGATCGCGTCGGCGGGACTGAAAATCGTGCCGGTGGTCGGGCATGTCGCTGCCGCGCCGACCGACGCATGCGCGGCAGTCATCGACCCTTGAGCGCTGCCTCGCGCACCAGACACAAGTGAATCGAACGATGAAAAAACCGATTGCGATCATGCTCGCGTTGCTCGGCGCCCAGGCGGCGCTCGCCATGCCGCTCACCGTGCCGCAGATCCAGACCGCGTCGACGCAGACCACGCGCTACGACTGCAAGGACGGCAAAAGCGTGTCCGTTCAATACACGAACACGCGCAACCATCAGAGCTTCGCGGCGTTGACCGTCGACGGACGTAAGCTCCTGTTCGTCAACGTGATCGCGGGATCGGGCGCGAAATACGTCGCCGATCAATATACGTGGTGGACCAAGGGCCCGCAGGCGAATCTCTACGATGAGATGGCCGCGAAAGATTCGCCGCCGCTGCTCGCCGATTGCGAGGCGCGCAAGAAATAGGCGCGCCGCTTGCTGTACGCTCCGGGTGCGCTCTCGCGCCGCCGGAGCGCTTCGGCGCGCGGTGCTACAATGTGCGGCTTTCCGGCTGTAAAAATCGCGGCCGGATCGGGTCCAGAATTTCCGGCATCGCCGTTCGATGCCGCTTGAGCGGGCACTGGGCGTCGAGCGCCCGGCCGCTTTGGAAGACAGATCGCGCGATGCCGCGTGCCTTGAAGGCGTCATCGAAGCCGTGTTCCATCGGAACGCCGGCACGCGGATCGAAACAGAGCAATGAGCGGGGCGTGATGCTCGATTGACCGGCCGCCCCGTCCAGCGCGCGCACCTTGCGCTTGACCGACGCGCCGCGTGCACCAACGAAACCATCCGCGTAAGCAACCGATCGAGACGATCGACCGAAACAACCGACCGAGTTTTTTACGCGCGCCGCATCGTGCGGCATTTTAGCGAAAGCCAATATAGTCACCATGTCCGATTCCGTCGCCACGAACACGTCCACCGCACCGGCCGCAGCGCCGACGTTCGACCAGTTCGGTTTGTCCGCCGACATCCTGAAAGCGGTGCGCGAGTCCGGCTACACGACGCCCACGCCGATTCAGGCGCAGGCCATTCCCGTCGTCCTCGCGGGCCGCGACGTCATGGGCGCCGCGCAGACCGGCACCGGCAAGACCGCGAGTTTCTCGCTGCCCATCATCCAGCGGCTCTTGCCGAGCGCGAACACGAGCGCCTCGCCTGCGCGTCATCCGGTGCGCGCGCTGATGCTCACGCCGACGCGCGAGCTCGCTGACCAGGTCGCCGCCAACGTGCAGACTTACTCGAAGCACACGCCGCTGCGCAGCACGGTCGTGTTCGGCGGCGTCGACATGAATCCGCAGTCCGACGCGTTGCGCCGTGGCGTCGAGATCCTGATCGCGACGCCGGGCCGTCTGCTCGATCACGTTCAGCAGAAGACGGTGAATCTCGGTCAGGTTCAGATGCTCGTGCTCGACGAGGCCGATCGCATGCTGGACATGGGCTTTCTGCCCGATCTCCAGCGCATCCTGAATCTGCTGCCGAAGGAACGTCAGACGCTGCTGTTCTCGGCGACGTTCTCGCCGGAAATCAAGAAGCTCGCGTCCACGTATCTGCGCAATCCGCAGACGATCGAAGTCGCGCGCAGCAATTCGACGAATGCGAATGTGCGCCAGATCGTCTACGAAGTGCACGAGAGCGACAAATCCGGCGCAGTCGCGCAGCTCATCCGCGAGCGCGAACTGAAGCAGGTGATCGTTTTCTGCAATAGCAAGATCGGCGCGAGCCGCCTCGCGCGCGTGCTGGAGAAGGACGGCATCGTCGCGACGGCGATTCACGGCGACCGCTCGCAGAGCGAACGCATGCAGGCGCTCGACGCGTTCAAGCGCGGCGAGATCGAGGCGCTCGTCGCCACCGACGTCGCCGCGCGCGGTCTCGATATCGCCGAATTGCCGGCGGTCATCAACTTCGATCTGCCGTTCAACGCGGAAGATTACGTGCACCGCATCGGCCGGACCGGGCGCGCGGGCGCATCGGGCGATGCGCTGTCGCTGTGCAGCGCGAACGAGCGCAAGCAGCTCGCCGACATCGAGAAGCTGATCAAGCGTCCGCTCCAGGTCGAGCCGCTCGAAGTGACGATTCGCGCGCGCCGCGACGCATCGGCGCCGCGTCGTGACGAGCGATTCGGTCGACCGGAGCGCACGGAGCATCGGCATTCGCCGCGCGACGAGTCGGGTCCGCGCCGCCGCACGACGGGCACGCACGATCGCCCGCGCGGCCGTCAGCAGCCCATCGACGAATTTTTCCTAAAGCCGTACGAGCCGTCGCCCTCGGCGATGAAGCGTCAGGAAGAAACGGTCGAGTCCGAGCGCAAGAGCGCGCCGAAGCAGCCGCTCGCGGCGTTGCTCGGCGGTCTGGGCATGCCGCGCAAGTCGTGATTTTCGTTGCGCTTCGAATCGAAAGAGGCAGCCCGCGCGGCTGCCTTTTTTGCGTCTAGCGCGCGAAACGCTTCGCCCATTCCGCCGTTGCGGCGCTGTAGAACGTTTCCAGCGATGCGGCCGGCGCTTCGATGCCCAGATGCCGCGCCGCTTCGACGAGCGCATCGAGCGGCGCGTTGCGATCGAGCGGCGCCGCGCCCGTCTGCTTGCTCAGCTTTTCGCCGATGCCGTTGTTGACCACAGGCACATGCAGGTATTCCGGCGTCGGCACGCCAAGGCACTGCTGCAAGTAGATTTGCCGCGCGGTCGAATCGAGCAGGTCGGCGCCGCGCACGACGTGGGTGATGCCGGCATCGGCATCGTCGACGACGACCGCGAGCTGATAGGCCCACAGTCCATCGGCGCGTTTCAGCGCGAAATCGCCGACTTCGGTCGCGAGATCCTGCGTCTGCGCGCCTTGCCAGCGATCGACGAACCTGACGACTGCCGCGTCGCCGTCCGGCACGCGCAGCCGCCACGCGCGCGCGGGCTTGCCGTGCAGGCCGGTGCGGCACGTTCCCGGATAGGCGAGCGTCGCATGGCGCGCGTGGGCGTTCACCAGCGAGTCGGCGATTTCGCGGCGCGTGCAACCACACGGATAGATGAGACCCGTCGCCTGAAGACGCTCGAACGCGGCGCGATACGCGTCGCCGCGCGCGCTCTGCCAGACGGGCGGCTCGTCCGAGTGCATGCCGAAGTGTTCGAGCGTCGCGAGGATTTCATCGGCGGCGCCGGGAACCGTGCGCGGTGCGTCGACATCTTCGACGCGCACGATCCAGCGTCCGCCGTGCGCGCGCGCATCGAGAAAACTCGCGAGCGCGCTGACGAGCGAGCCCGCATGCAGCGGGCCGGTGGGTGAGGGCGCAAATCGTCCCCGATAAATCATTACGCGGCGGCGCCGACCTTCGCGTCGGGATGGCAAGCCGGGCACGTCTCGCCCGGCTTGTAGAACGGCGACTGCTGATCTTCGACCGACACCACCGCGCGGCAGCCGAAACATTGTGCGGTTGCGGTCGGCTGCAGGTTCGGATCGAGCGCCGTGCGGTAATCGAACACGAAGCACTCGCCGTTGTAGTGCGCGCCGCCGACTTCCTCGAAATACTTCAGAATGCCGCCTTCAAGCTGATAAACATGCTCGATGCCCACTTCCTTCATGTGAATCGCGGCTTTCTCGCAGCGAATCCCGCCGGTGCAGAACGACACGACCGTCTTGCCGTCCAGATCCGCCCGATTCTGCTCGATCACTTCAGGAAACTCGCTGAACTTCGTGATGCGGTAGTCGAGCGCGTTGTCGAACGTGCCGACATCGACCTCGAATGCGTTGCGCGTGTCGAGCATCACGACAGGACGGCCTTCGTCGTCGTGGCCGCGGTCGAGCCAGGCTTTGAGCGTGGGCGCGTCGACGGACGGCGCGCGGCCGAGTTCCGGCCTGATCGCGGGCTTCTTCATCGTGATGATTTCGCGCTTGAGCTTCACCAGCATGCGGCGAAACGGCTGCTTCGCGGAAAGGCTTTCCTTGAATTGCAGATCGGCGAAGCGGCCGCCGAAGAGCGCGTCCGTGCGGATGTAATCGATGAACTCGCGGACCTCGGCGACCGGCCCAGCGATGAACAGATTGATGCCCTCCGGCGCCAGCAGAATCGTGCCCTTCAGACCGAGCGCGTTGCAGCGTTCGGTGACGAGCGGCCGCCACGCGGGGCCGTCTTCGATGGTGACGAATTTATAGGCGGAGAGATTCAGGATGCTCATGATCGGATGACGCGCAAAACGGCTGTGACGGGTAAAAAGTGCGGGCGAAAATCGCGCGCAAAACACGTATTATCCCGCAAACGGCCCGCATCTTCGCCGGATTCCCGCTGACGCGTCGCGAAGCCTTGCGCACGCGCAATTCCGGGCGCGGCGCGGGCCTTATCCGTTCGGCTAACGTGCCCTTCGGCGCCGGTTCAGCCGATGGCCCGCATGTACAATACCGCCATGTCAGATCCCCGCTTCGTTCATCTCCGCGTCCACTCCGAATTCTCGATCGCCGACGGCATCGTGCGGCTGGACGACGTCGTCAAGGCTGCCGCAAAAGACGGGCAAGGCGCGCTCGCGCTGACCGATCTCGGCAACGCATTCGGTCTCGTGCGCTTCTATAAGGAAGCGCGCGGCATGGGCGTGAAGCCCATCGCCGGTTGCGACGTCTGGATTACCAATCCCGCCGATCGCGACAAGCCTTCGCGCCTCCTGTTACTCGTTCGCGACAAACAGGGCTACCTCAACCTGTGCGAGCTGTTGAGCCGCGCGTGGCTCACGAACCAGTATCGCGGCCGCGCCGAGGTGATGGTCGAATGGCTCGAAGAAGGGCTCGCAACGGGACTGCTCGCGCTTTCGGGCGCGCAGGGCGGAGATATCGGCATGGCGCTCGCGGCGGGCAACGTGCAATCCGCGCAACGCAACGCCGAGCGCTGGACGAAGCTCTTTCCGAACGCGTTCTACATCGAACTGCAGCGCGCCGGTCAGCCGGGCGAGCAGGCTTACGTGCAGGAAGCGGTCAAGCTCGCGGCGAAGCTGAAGTTGCCGGTCGTCGCGACGCATCCGATGCAGTTCATGACGCCCGACGACTTCACCGCGCACGAAGCGCGCGTGTGCATCTCCGAAGGCGATATCCTCGCGAATCCGCGTCGGCAGAAGCGCTTCACGCAGGACCAGTATTTCCGCACGCAGGACGAGATGTGCGCGCTCTTCGCGGACATTCCGTCGGCGCTCGCGAACACTGTCGAGATCGCGAAGCGCTGCAATCTGACGCTCGAACTCGGCAAGCCGAAGCTGCCGCTGTTCCCGACGCCCGACGGCATGTCGCTCGACGACTACCTCGTGCAGTTGTCGAAGGAAGGCCTCGAAGTCCGTCTGCAACAGCTTTATCCCGATGAAGCCGAACGCAGCGCGCAGCGCGAAACGTACTACGCGCGCCTCGATTTCGAATGCGGCACGATCATCAAGATGGGCTTTCCGGGCTACTTCCTGATCGTCGCCGACTTCATCATGTGGGCGAAGAACAATGGCGTGCCGGTCGGTCCGGGGCGGGGCTCGGGCGCGGGTTCGCTCGTCGCGTACGCGCTCGGCATCACCGATCTCGATCCGCTGCGCTACAACCTGCTGTTCGAGCGCTTCCTGAACCCGGAACGCGTGTCGATGCCCGACTTCGACATCGACTTCTGTCAGGAAGGGCGCGACCGCGTCATTCAGTACGTGAAGGGCAAGTACGGCGCGGATGCCGTGTCGCAGATCGCGACCTTCGGCACGATGGCGGCGAAGGCGGCGGTGCGCGACATCGGCCGCGTGCTCGATCTCGGCTACATGTTCACCGACGGCGTCGCGAAGCTGATTCCGTTCAAGCCGGGCAAGCACGTGACCATCGCGGACGCGATGAAGGAAGAGCCCACGCTTCAGGAACGCTTCGATTCCGAAGACGAAGTGCATCAACTGCTCGAACTCGCGCAGCGCGTTGAAGGGTTGACGCGTAACGTCGGCATGCACGCGGGCGGCGTGCTGATCGCGCCGGGCAAGCTCACGGACTTCTGCCCGCTCTACACGCAAGGCGAAGACGGCGGCGTCGTCAGTCAGTACGACAAGGACGACGTCGAAGCCGTCGGCCTCGTGAAGTTCGACTTTTTGGGCCTCACCACGCTGACGATTCTGGACTGGGCGGAGCGCTATATTCGCCGCCTCGATCCGTCGAAGAAGGACTGGAGCCTCGCGCAGGTTCCGCTCGACGATCCGGCCTCGTTCCAGATATTGAAGAAAGCGAACACCGTCGCCGTGTTCCAGCTGGAAAGCCGCGGCATGCAGGGCATGCTGAAGGACGCGCAGCCGGACCGCTTCGAGGACATCATCGCGCTGGTTGCGTTGTATCGGCCGGGCCCGATGGACCTGATCCCGAGCTTCTGCGCGCGCAAGCACGGGCGCGAGATCGTCGAATATCCGGATCCGCGCGTCGAACCTGTTCTGAAAGAGACCTACGGCATCATGGTCTATCAGGAGCAGGTGATGCAGATGGCGCAGATCATCGGCGGCTACTCGCTCGGCGGCGCGGACTTGCTGCGTCGCGCGATGGGCAAGAAAAAGCCCGAGGAAATGGCCAAGCATCGCGAGATTTTCGCGGAAGGCGCGGCGAAGAACGGCCTCACGCGCGAGAAGGCGGACGAGACCTTCGACCTGATGGAGAAGTTCGCCGGCTACGGCTTCAACAAGTCGCACGCTGCGGCGTATGCGTTGCTCGCGTATCACACGGCGTGGCTGAAGGCGCATCATCCGGCGGAATTCATGGCCGCCAACATGTCGCTCGCCATGGACGACACGGACAAGGTCAAGATCCTGTTCGAAGACTGCCTGGCGAACGGCATGGCGGTTTTGCCGCCCGATATCAACCAGTCGGCGTATCGCTTCGAACCGGTCGCGGAAGCCGATGGCAAGCGCTCGAAAACCATTCGCTACGGCCTTGGTGCGGTGAAAGGCAGCGGCCAGAACGCAATCGAAGAGATTCTGCGTGCGCGCGAAGACGGCCCGTTCGTCGATCTGTTCGACTTCTGCGAGCGCATCGACCGTCGTGTCGTGAATCGGCGCACGGTGGAAGCGCTGATCCGCGCGGGCGCGTTCGATTCGATTCACGCGAATCGCGCGCAGTTGCTCGCCTCCGTCCCGATGGCGATGGAAGCCGCCGATCAGGCCGCCGCCAACGCAATGCAAGCCGGCCTCTTCGACATGGGCGACGCGCCGCTCGCGAAGCACGAGTACGTCGACGAAGCCGAGTGGTCCGACAAGAAGCGTCTGCAGGAAGAAAAGACCGCGCTCGGCTTCTATCTGTCGGGCCATCTGTTCGATGCCTACAAGGGTGAAGTGCGCCGCTTCGTGCGCCAGAAGATCGGCGAGCTAAAGGAAGGGCGCGACAAGCTCATCGCGGGCGTGATCTCCGCCATGCGCACGCAGATGACCCAGCGCGGCAAGATGCTGATCGTGAATCTCGACGATGGCAGCGGCCAATGCGAAGTCACCGTCTTCAACGAGCAGTTCGAAGCGAACAAGGCGCTCTTCAAGGAAGACGAGCTGCTCGTCGTGCAGGGCATGGCGCGCAACGACGCGTTCACGGGCGGCATCCGTTTCACCGTCGATACGGCGATGGACCTCGAACGCGCGCGCAGCCGCTACGCGCAGTCGGTCAAGGTCGAGATGAACGGCAACGCCGATGCCTTGCGCCTGCGCCGCGTGCTCGAAGCGCATGCGGCGGGCGCGCAGGAAGCGCCGCCGCCCATGCCCGTGAAGGAGAACGGCCGCCAGCGTCAAAGCGCGCCGATTCCGAACGGCCTGAACGTGAGCATCGTCTATCGCAGCGAGCATGCCGAAGGCGAAGTGCGCCTCGGCGACGCGTGGCGCGTGAAGCCGACCGACGATCTCATCACGGCGCTGCGCGGCGAATTCGCGGGCAGCGCGATCGAAATCGTCTACTGATGCGGATCGGCATTTCGGCGAATGCGCTCAAGCATTCCGGCGGACTCGAACGCTACGCGATGGATCTCGTGCGCGGCCTCGCCGCCGCGGGCTTCGAAGGCAAGCGCAAGCCCGCGTTTTTCGCCCGCAAGATCGACACGTCGCTGCCCGAAAGCCGATTGATCGAGCCGCATCGCATCAAGGTGTCGTTTCTGCCGGGCAAGCTGCGCGACGCGTATTTCTCGTGGGCGCTCAAGCGTGCGCGCAAGAAGGCGAAGGTCGATGTGCTCATCGGCTGCAATCGCGTGGAAGGTTCCGAGATCGCCATTTGCGGCGGCACCCATCTCGGCTTCCTGCGCGCGACCGGGCGGCGCGAGAAACCCTCGGACACGCGGCAGATCGCACTGGAGCGGCGTCAATACGCGCACGCGAACGTGGTCGTCGCGCATTCGGACATGATGAGCGACGAGCTGCGCGCGTTGTATGGCGTGGATATCCGCAAGATTCGCGTGCTTTATCCGCCCGTCGACGGCGCGCGATTTTCGCCCGTCGGTGCCGCTGCGCGTGCGCGTCTGCGCGAACAGTTCGGCTTCGAACCGGATGAAACCGTGCTGCTGTTTCCGTCGAGCAGCCACGAGCGCAAGGGCTTGCCGCTGATCGAGAAGGCGCTCGCCGGGATGAACGTCGTGATCGCCGTCGCGGGCCGCGCGCCCGAGAAGCCGGCAGCGAACGTGCGCTATGTCGGCTACGCGAAGAACATCGAAGATGCGTATCGCGCGGCGGATTTCACCATTCTTGCGTCGAGCTACGAGCCATTCGGACTCGTCGGCATCGAATCGGTGATGTCCGGGACGCCGGTGATCTTCCCGGCGTGCATCGGCTGTTGCGACGCCATTGCAGATCACGCGAAGCACGTCTTCAAACCTGGCGACGCCGACGATCTGCGCCGCACGGTGCAGGAGGCGATCGAAGCGCGGCGCGACGCCCCGCGCGCGCTAGCCGGCGCGGTGCGCTATGACGCGAGCGTCGAGTCGCATGTGCGCGCTTTGCTCGATCTCGCGCGTGACATCGATGCGAAGCGCTGAGCCAATCAGCGCGCTTCGTTGAGATGCGCCAGCTTCAGGAACCGGTAGTAGACCGTCTGCGCGTTGAATAGCGCGATCATGAAGCCGGTTTTGCCGTCCAGAAAGCCGCGGCGCAGCACGTAAGTCCGCACGAACGCCCACGCGCCGCGCGACACCGCGATGCCGAAGCTGCCGCGCTTTCCGGCCGCGTGGCGTTGTTGCGCACCCGCCGTCGAGTAGGCGTCGAGCTTGCGCAATACCGCTTCGAAATCCTCGTAGGAGTAGTGCATCAGCTTGCCGGAAAGGCGCACGACGGGCTTGCCGGTCGACAGCACGAGCCGCTCGTGCACGAGATCGGGCGAGAAGCGCGCCGTGCCGCGCCGGAACAGGCGCGGAATCCAGTCGGGATACCAGCCGCTGTGCTTCACCCATGTGCCGCAGAAGCTCGACAGGCGGTCGACCGCGTAGACGTCGGCTTGCGGATCGGTGATCGCGGCGCGGATCGAAGCGGCCAGTTCGGGCGACACGATCTCGTCGGCGTCGATGGACAGCACCCAGTCGGTCGAGAGCGCGTCGAGCGCGCGGTTCTTCTGCGGGCCGAAGCCTGGCCAGTCGCGCGCCACGATCACGCGCGCGCGATGCGCCTCGGCGATGCCCACGGTCGCATCGCTGCTGCCGCCGTCGACGACGACGATTTCATCGGCGAAGGAAACGGCCTGCAGGCATTGCGCGAGCCGCGCGGCCGCGTTGTGGGTGATGATGGCGATGCCGAGGGTTGGAAATGTCATGGTGCCTTTCGAGTGGCGCTAGCGCCTTGTTGTTCTGCCGGGCGCGACGCTCGCGCGCTCATCCGCGCACATGCCACTTCACGAAGAAGAACGGGGAAAGCAGCCACGGACACGTCGCATAGACGAACATTTTGACGCGAAAGCCGAAGTCCACGTCTTTCGACGCCATGACGAGCGCGAGCTTGCGCGCGAGCGAGCGCTCGCCGAACATCGCGCTGACATAGCTTTCGCGCGCGGACTTCTTCGCGAGCAGCGCGCGCATCGGGCCGCCGACGCCCACTTTCTCGGCATCGCTCACGAGCTGGCTCGTTTCGCCCGTACCGTTGACGTTCGCCAGCTTGATGCGCGCGACGAAATCCGCGGGCGTGCGCCATTTGCGCTTTCTCGACAGTCCGCCGCGCCGGTACTGCACGAGCGGTTCATGCAGCGTATGAGCGCCGTGACTCATGATCGCGCGAAACGTCATGATCTGGTCCTCACCGTAGATGCCGGGCGCGATCGGCCCGAATTCGTTGAAGAGACGCCGCGCCCAGGCATGCGCCGCGCCGACGACGTGCGGCCGGTTCCGCGACCAGTCTTCGAAGGTGCGGTAGCCGTCGAGGTCGGTCACGCGCAGCACGCCGTGCGCATTGCCGTCGGCGTCGATATCCTGCAGGTCCGTCGCGACGAGGTCGTAGCGCCTGTCGCTCGCGAGCCAGTCGCGCATCACGCGCTCGACGCGCTCGGGGCGGGAGATATCGTCTCCCGCCGCGATGAAGAGCATTTCCCCCGATGCGCGTGCCGCGAGCGCGCTCAGATGCGCGCTGATGCCGAGATTCTTCTCGTTGCGATAGAGGCGCACGGTGTGCGGGCCGCGATAATCGCGCACGCAGCGTTCGGCGACAGAGAAGGTGCCGTCGGCGGAGGCGTCGTCGGAAATGAGGATTTCGAGCGGCGTCCAGGTTTGGGCCAGAGCGCCGCGGATGGCGTCGGCGACGGTTTCTTCCTGATTGAACGTGATGAGCAGGAGGCTGGCGAGCGGTGCGTCCGGCTCTGTTTTAGGTGTCGCTGGCATTTCGGATTCACAACGCATGGAATGACCGGCATGCCTTCCCGGCGCGAGTCAGGCGTTCCGTGAGCGAAGAGCGTGCCAGGCGGCAACGGCTATAATATCGCGGGTTTTCGGGGCGCGCGACCGGAACGGCCGGTCGAACCCATGTCAGGTTCATCGATTTGGAAAAAATTCTGCGTTATGTCATCGCCGGCATGGTTTTGCTGGCGCCCGCGACCACACTGATCGTGCGCGGTGGAACCGGTTACTGCTTTTTCCTGTTGCTCGCTATTGCGCTCTTTGCCGGATTCAGCAAGCCGTTTCGGCTGAAGGGCCGTCTGCTCGTCACCGCTTATCCGTGGTACACCGCAGCCATGCTGTGCTTCATGGTTTATCTGCCGCTGCAACAGGCGATCGAAGGCTACTATCTGCCGCGTGAATTCGACGGCCTTTCTCGTCTGGCGCTGAGCCTGCCTATTTTTCTGCTGCTCGTGAATCTCCCGGTCCGCTACCTGAAGGCGCTCGGCTGGGGTTGCGCGCTGGGCGCGATCGGCGCGGGCCTCTGGGCCGTCGACAGCAACCTGCACATGACGATCAACGATCTCAATCGTCTCGGCAACGACTATACGAATCCGATTCCCTACGGCAATACGGCGCTCCTGCTCGGCTTTCTCTCAGTGATGACGATGCGCTGGGACGACTACCCCAACGTGCTCGTAAAACGCGTCGGTATTGCGATCAAGCTTCTGGGGCTCGCGGGCGGCGTGTATGCATCCTACTTGTCCGGCACGCGCGGCGGATGGCTCGCGATCCCGCTGTTCCTCGTGCTGTGCTCGCTCAATTTCGGCTGGATCAGGCGGCGACGACATTGGCTCGCCGCGTTGCTGGTCGCGATCGTGGCGATGTCCGCCTTGCTCGCGTCGCCGCTCGGCCGCGAACGCGTGATGGCGACGCGCTCGGATCTCGTGATGCTTTCGGAAGGCTCGGGCGCCTACAGTTCCATCGGTGCACGTTTGCAGCTCTGGCGCGCGTCGATCCATCTGTTCGAGGCGCATCCGCTGCTGGGCGTCGGTAAGGGGCATCTGGAGGCGTCGCTGAAAGAGATGGCGAACAAGGGCGAAGTTCCGGGCTTCATCGTCAATCAGCGCGCGCATAGCGAGTTCTTTTCGACGATATCCGAACTCGGCGCGGTGGGCGTCGTCTGTCTGGCCTTGCTCTACTTCGGGCCGCTTCTGTATTTCGTGCGCTATCGGAAATCGCCGCAACGGGACGTTTCGACGGCCGCCTATTGCGGGATCGCGGTGTCGGGGTCGGTTATCATCTTCGGTTTGAGCATCGACGTGTTCACGGTGGTGATGAGCACGGCGCTCATCGCGCTTTTCTGGGCCGTGCTGCTCGCGGTCATCACACACGACACGCGCCAGCCGCAAGGCAACCCGGGCCGCGGTCCGATCGGCTGATCGGCGAGCCGTCCTGGCTGATGACCAAACCAACAAACCTTGCGCGACAGGCGATTCCGGCGCCGTGCGAAGTGGAGATACGCTCTTGAACAACCAGGCAAGTTTGCGCAAACCGATCGGCGGCGAGGAAAGCAGCTCGCCCATGGCCGTCATGAAACGGCTATGGCCGTATATCCGTCCGCTGCTCGGCATGGTGATGCTAGGCCTGCTGACGATGGGTATCGTCGCCGCGACCGAGGCCGGCATTCCGATGTTGCTCAAGCCGCTGCTCGACCATGGTTTCGGCTCGAAGAGCAGCGATCATGCGAAATGGCTCGTGCCTGCAGCGGTCATCGGCCTTGCGCTGGTGCGCGGCGGGGCACAATACGCATCGGGCTATTTTCTCTCCTACGTGACGAACAAGATCCTGCTGCAACTGCGGCTCGAAATGTTCCAGCGCATGATCCATACGAGCGCGGGCTTCTTTCAGCGCGAAACCGCGAGCACGGTCATCAACGCGATCGTCTTCGAGGTCAATCAGATCCTGAGCGTGCTGCAGAGCGTGGTCGTGACGCTCGTGCGCGATTCGCTCACGGTCGTGTTCCTGCTCGGCTATCTGTTCATCCTCAACTGGCGGCTCACGCTGATCGTCGCGGTGATCCTGCCGGCGATCGGCTGGCTCGTCAGCAAGATCAACCGCCGGCTGCGGCGCCTGAATCGCGAGCATCAGTCGTTGACGAACGATCTGTCGTATATCGTCGAGGAGACGGTCGGCGGCTACAAAGTCGTCAAGGTGCACAACGGCGAGCCGTACGAAATCGACCGCTTCACGGAGATGAGCCAGCGGTTGCGCGGCTACTCGATGCGCATGCAAGTCTCGGGTGGTCTCGCACAGCCGCTTACGCAGTTTCTCGCATCGATCGCGCTCGCCATCGTCATCACGATCGCGGTCGTACAATCGGCCAACGATCAGACGACGGTCGGCGGCTTCGTCGCGTTCGTCACGTCGATGCTGCTCGTGATCTCGCCGCTCAAGCATCTGATCGACATCAATCAGCCCTTGCAGCGCGGCATGACGGCGGCCGAGCTGATCTTCGGCCTGATCGACGAGCCGGCCGAGCCCGATGGCGGCGGCCGGCGTCTCGAACGCGCGCGCGGCGAAGTCGAATTCCGCGACGTGTCGTTCAGCTATGGCTCGGTCGACCGGCCGACGCTCGATCGCGTGTCGTTCAAGGTCGCGCCGGGCGAGATGGTCGCGCTCGCGGGCCCCTCTGGTAGCGGCAAGACGACGCTCGTGAATCTACTGCCGCGCTTCTTCGATCCGCGCGCCGGCCAGTTGCTCGTCGATGGCGTGCCGATCAGCGAGTACAACCTGCACGACCTGCGCGGCCAGCTCGCGATGGTCAGCCAGGACGTCGTGCTCTTCAACGATACGATCGCCGCGAATGTCGCGTACGGGCAGACGCCGGACCCCGAACGCGTGATGTCGGCGCTGACGGCGGCGAATCTCGCGGATGTCGTCGCGTCCTTGCCGGACGGAATCAACACGCTCGTCGGCGGCAACGGCATGCGTCTGTCGGGCGGGCAGCGCCAGCGTCTCGCGATCGCGCGCGCGATCTACAAGGACGCGCCGATCCTGATTCTCGACGAGGCGACCTCGGCGCTGGACTCGGAATCGGAGCGGCACGTGCAGTCGGCGCTCGAGACGCTGATGAAAGGACGCACGACGCTCGTCATCGCGCACCGGCTCTCGACGATCGAGCGCGCCGACCGCATCCTCGTGATGGAAGCGGGGAAGATCGCGGAGCAGGGCAGTCATGCGGAGTTGCTGCGCAAGGACGGCTTGTACGCGCATCTGCATCGGATTCAGTATCAGCAGCAGGCGGCGTGAGGCAGTCGGCCTCGCTCGAATGACTTTGGGCGAGGCTACATCAACACGATGTCGTATTGCTCTTGCGACAAATTACTCTCCACCTGCAGCGAAACCGGCTTCCCGATGAAGTCCATCAGCATCGCCAGATGCTGCGATTCCTCTTCCAGAAACAGATCGATCACCTGCTGCGAAGCCACCACGCGAAACTCGCGCGGATTGAATTGCCGCGACTCGCGCATGATTTCGCGCAGCACGTCGTAGCAGACGGTGCGCGGCGTCTTCACCTGACCTTTGCCCTGACACACCGGACACGGCTCGCACAGCACGTGAGCCAGTGACTCGCGCGTGCGCTTTCGCGTCATCTCGACGAGCCCGAGCTGCGAAAAGCCGTTCACGGTCACGCGCGTTCTGTCGCGCGAGAGCGCCTTCTTCAGCTCGCCCAGCACCTGATCGCGATGCTCGACATTCTCCATGTCGATGAAATCGATGATGATGATCCCGCCGAGATTCCTCAAACGAAGTTGCCGCGCGATCGTATGCGCGGCTTCGAGATTGGTCTTGAAGATCGTGTCGTCGAAGTTGCGCGCGCCGACATACCCGCCCGTATTCACGTCGATGGTCGTCATCGCTTCGGTCTGGTCGATCATCAGATAGCCGCCCGACTTCAGATCGACGCGCCGCGACAGCGCCCGCTGAATCTCCGCCTCGATGTTGTACAGATCGAAGAGCGGCCGCTCGCCGGTGTAATGATGCAGACGCGACGCCACCGCCGGCGTGAACTCCGCGGCGAAATCCGCGAGCATTTGAAACGTCTCGCGCGAATCGACCTGAATACGCGTGGTTTCGTCGTTGACGAAATCGCGCAGCACGCGTTGCGCGAGGTTCAGATCCTGATAGAGCAGCGTGGTGGGCGGCACGCGCTGCGCTTGCGCGACGATCGTCGCCCAGGTCTTGCGCAAGTACGCCACGTCGGCCGCGAGTTCTTCGCTCGTCGCGTCTTCGGCGATGGTCCGCACGATGTAGCCGCCTTTCTCGTCGGCGGGCAGGACGGCGGTCAGTCGCGCGCGCACGGCCTCGCGCTCCGCTTCGCTCTCGATCTTCTGGGAGATGCCGATATGCGGCTCCTGCGGCAGATACACCAGCGTGCGTCCCGCGATGCTCACCTGCGTCGACAGGCGCGCGCCCTTGGTGCCGATCGGGTCTTTCACGACCTGCACCATCAGCGACTGACCTTCGAAGACGATCTTTTCGATCGGCGTGTGCGGCTGTGAGTTATGCGGCTCGCCCGCGATGCGCGGATGCCAGATATCCGCCACATGAAGAAACGCGGCGCGCTCGAGACCGATGTCGATGAACGCGGACTGCATGCCCGGCAGCACGCGCACGACCTTGCCGAGATAGACGTTGCCGACGCGCCCGCGCGAAAGCGTGCGCTCGACGTGAAGCTCCTGAACGGCGCCTTGCTGAACCAGTGCGACGCGGCTTTCCTGGGGTGTGACGTTGATCAGGATTTCTTCGTTCATGGCCTGTTTAGAATGCGACGCGCGCCAGGCGCAAGAGAGCAGCGGTTTCGAAAAGGGGCAGACCCATGATACCCGAATAGGACCCGTCGATTCGCTCGATGAACTCGGCCGCGCGGCCCTGAATGCCGTACGCGCCCGCCTTGCCGAGCGGCTCGCCCGATGCCGCGTAGCGTTGCAGCGCAGCACGGTCGACGTTCGAAAAACGCACTTGCGAGCGCGAGAGCGCGGGTTCCAGCAACGCGCCATCGGCATCGACGACGGCGAGCGCCGTCAGCACTTCATGCTCGCGGCCTGCGAGGCGTTCGAGCATCGCGACGGCGTCTTCTTCGTGAAGCGGCTTGCCGAGAATCAGCCCGTCGATGGTGACGGTCGTATCGGCGACGAGAATCGGCGCGGACGCGAAGCCGCCGGCGAGCAATCGCGCGCGCGCGGCCTTTGCCTTTAACGCGCACACGCGCACGACGTACGCATCGGCGGCTTCGCCGGGCAACTCGGCTTCGAGCGCTTCGGCGTTTTCATCGGCACGGGGAAGAAGGAGTTCGAACTGCACGCCCAGTTGAAGAAGCAACTCCTGACGGCGTGGGCTTTGCGAGGCGAGATAAACGTAGGGATGAGTCGGCATCGTGATGTGGATTCGAATGACGCGCGGGGCATTCGATCCAGCGTCGAAGCACCCTCAAGCGCGATGATAGGGATGATTCTGCGTGATGCTCCACGCGCGGTAAAGCTGTTCGGCGAGCAGCACGCGCACCATGCCATGCGGCAACGTCAGGCTCGAAATGCGCAGCATCAGTTCCGCGCGCGATTTCACCTCCGGATGCAGCCCGTCCGCGCCGCCGATCACGAACGCGACGTCGCGCCCGTCCTGCTGCCAGCCGGGCAGGGCGTTCGCGAGTTGCATCGTGGTCCAGTCGCGGCCGCGTTCGTCGAGTGCGACGACGCGCGCGTTCTTCGGCAAGGCGGCTTCGATGCGCTGCTTTTCGGCCGCCATCACGCTCTCGGCATTGCGTCCCGACGAGCGCTGTTCCGGCTTGATCTCTTTGAGCTCGATGCGCAGTTCGGGCGGCATGCGCTTCGCGTATTCGTCGAAGCCATTCGTGATCCAGTCGGGCATCTTGTGTCCGACGGCGAGGATGACCAGCTTCATGAAACGAAGCGGTGTCAGTGCTTGCGCACGGTCTTCCGCGCGGGACGTTTGACGGCGGGCGCGTCGTCTTCGTCGTCCTCGTCTTCATCGGCGGTGACGCTCGCGCCGCCGAACATGTTCGGCCTTTGGAGCTTCACGCGCACGGGCTTGTCGCCCCAGACTTCCTCGAGGTTGTAGTACTGACGCAGAGCGGGTTGCAGGATGTGCACGACCGCGTCGCCGCAGTCGACCAGCACCCATTCGCCGATCTCTTCGCCTTCCGTGCTGACGATGTCGCCGCCCGCTTCCTTGACCTTCTCGCGCACGCTGTTGGCGAGCGCCTTGGTCTGGCGGTTGGACGTGCCGCTCGCCACGACCACGCGGTCGAAAAGCGACGTCAGATGGGTCGTGTTGAACACTTTGATGTCTTGCGCCTTGACGTCTTCGAGACCGTCGATGATCGCGCGTTGCAGCTTCTGAAGTTCCATAGTTACGATGTCTGGTACAGGTGATGTTGAACAATATAGTCCCATACGGCGGATGGGACCTGCGCGCGGGCGTCGGTCGCACCGTTCATCGAACGCGCTTCTTCGCGGATCGCCGTGGCGGATACGTCGAGTAGCAGCATTTCGTCGATGTGCATGTGACCGTGCGGACTCCCGCGCAAAACGTCGGGCGATGCGCGGCGCGCTTCGAATTCGGCCGCGACCGGGGCGGGCAGCGTCGCGACGTCGAAGCCGGCGCGCGTTTCCACGCAAATATGCGCGTAGTCGAAGAGCCGCTTCCACTGATGCCACGAATCGAGCTTGACCAACTGGTCCGCGCCCATCAAGAGCGTGATCGACGCGTCCGCGCCTTCGCGCTCGCGCCAGTGCGCGAGCGTGTCGACGGTGTACGTGTCGCCGTGGCGGTCGATCTCATCGGTGGCGACGACGATCTGCACGCCATCGAGCGAAAGCGATGCCGCCGCCGCACGCGTCATCGCCAGCCGATGCTCCGGCGCCGATACGCCCGCCTTCTGCCACGGCTGTCCGGCGGGCAGCAGTACGAGCTCGGTCAGTTGCAGCAACTCGACGAAGCGCCGCGCGAGCGCGAGATGCCCGTTGTGGATCGGATCGAATGTGCCGCCGAGCAGGCCGACGCGCTTGGCGCAGGGCGTCACAGCCATTCCCGGCGCACCAGAAAGTCTTCGTACAGCCGCGCTTCCGGCGTGCCGGGCGCGGGCTTCCAGTCATAGCGCCAGTTCGCGACGGGCGGCATCGACATCAGAATCGATTCGGTGCGTCCGCCGCTTTGCAGGCCGAAGTGCGTGCCGCGGTCGAACACGAGATTGAACTCGACATAACGCCCGCGCCGATACGCCTGAAACTCGCGCTCGCGCTCCGTGTAGGGCGTGTCGCGGCGTCGTTCGATGACCGGCAGATACGCCTTCAGGAACGCATCGCCGACGCTTCGCATCATCGCGAACGAGCGCTCGAAGCCCGGCTCCGAGAAATCGTCGAAGAAAATTCCGCCGATGCCGCGCTGCTCGTTGCGATGCTTCAAATAGAAGTACTCGTCGCACCAGGTCTTGAAACGCGGATACAACTCCGCGCCGAACGGATCGAGCGAATCGCGGCAAACCTGATGGAAATGCCGCGCGTCTTCCTCGTAGCCGTAGATCGGCGTGAGATCCATGCCGCCGCCGAACCAGAAGATCGGCGCTTCGCCGTCTTTGGTCGCCGTGAGCATACGCACGTTCATGTGCACGGTCGGGCAGTGCGGATTGCGGGGATGCATGACGAGCGAGACGCCGAGCGCCTCGAAACCGCGTCCGGCGAGTTGCGGACGCGCCGCGCTCGCCGAGGGCGGCAGCGCGTCGCCTTGCACATCCGAAAAGCCGATGCCGCCGCGCTCGAAGAATCCGCCGCCTTCGAGGATGCGCGTCACGCCGCCGCCGCGCAGATGCGCGCCGGGCTCGCGGGTCCAGGCGTCGGTAGCGAAGGCGGTGCCGTCGAAGGCGCCGAGCGCATCGGCGATGCGCGTCTGCAGGCCCCTCAGATAATCGCGAACGGCGGCGATATCGTGGGCTGCGTCGGATTGTGTGCGTTGTTCCGCGCTGCGGTTCGGTTCACTCATCGATTGCTGCGTGCGCCCCTGTGGGCGGCCTTGAATGGCAGGGGTTAACCCTTCGTATCGAAACTCTCAAAAGCACGCTGCCGGACACGAGGTCCGGCAGCGCGGGTGCTTGGGCGGCGTGCGCCGCGCCGTGTCAGTGCTTGTCGCCGGGTTTTTCCGCCGTCTGCTTGCGATTCAGCGCGCGATAGCCGATGTCGCGCCGATACTGCATGCCGTCGAACGAGATCTGGTTGACTGTATCGTAGACCACGGATTGCGCGCCGCGCACGGAATCCGCCAGGCCGACGACGCACAGCACGCGCCCGCCCGAGGTCGTGAGCTTGCCGTCGGTGAGCGTCGTGCCGGCATGGAAAGTGACCGAATTCTCGGTTTCCGCGGGAATGCCGCTGATGCGGTCGTCCTTGCGCGGCGTATCCGGATAGTTATGGGCCGCGAGCACCACGCCGAGCGCGGTGCGGCGGTCCCAGTCCAGATCGACGGTGTCGAGCTTGCCGTCGATCGCCATTTCCACGACCTTCGAGAAATCGCCCTTCAGGCGCGCCATGATCGGCTGCGTCTCGGGGTCGCCCATGCGGCAGTTGAACTCGAGCGTTTTCGGATTGCCGTTCGCGTCGATCATCAGGCCGGCGTACAGGAAACCGGTAAAGCGGATGCCTTCGCTTTCCATGCCGCGCACCGTCGGCTGGATGATTTCGCGCATCACGCGCGCGTGCAGTTGCGGCGTGACGATCGGCGCGGGCGAGTACGCGCCCATGCCGCCGGTGTTCGGGCCCTTGTCGCCGTCGAGCAGGCGCTTGTGGTCCTGGCTCGACGCGAGCGGCAGGACGTGCTTGCCGTCGACCATCACGATGAAGCTCGCTTCCTCGCCCGCCAGAAACTCCTCGATCACCACGCGCGCGCCGGCGTCGCCGAGCTTGTTGTCGGCGAGCATCGAATCGACGGCGGCGTGCGCTTCTTCCAGCGTCATCGCGACGACGACGCCCTTGCCGGCGGCGAGGCCGTCCGCCTTGATGACGATCGGCGCGCCTTTGGCGTCGATGTAGGCGTGCGCGGCGGCGAGCTCGGAAAACGTCTCGTATTCGGCGGTCGGAATGTTGTGGCGCTTCATGAACGCCTTCGCGAAGTCCTTCGAGCTTTCGAGCTGCGCGGCTTCCTTGCTCGGGCCGAAGATTTTCAGCCCGCGCGAACGGAACAGATTGACGATGCCCGCGGCGAGCGGCTGTTCCGGCCCTACGAGCGTGAACGCGACATGTTCCTTCTCGACGAAATCGGCGAGTTCCGCCGGATCCGTGATGTCGACGTTGCGCAGGCGCTCGTCCTGCGCGGTGCCGCCGTTGCCCGGCGCGACATAGACGATCTGCACGCGCGGCGATTGCGCGAGCTTCCAGGCCAGCGCATGTTCGCGGCCGCCGGAACCGACGACGAGTAACTTCATGTGAATCCCCGAAATCCTGACAAAAAGCGGCTTGAGAAAAAGCGGCGGGCGCATCGACCGTAAAGCGCGCGTATGACACTCGTCATGGCGTCGCGAAGGCGGCTCGCGCTGACATCGGCTGCGTCACGCGCCTTCCTCGGGCGATGCCGCGCCGCGAAGGCCGTGCGGCGCTGCTCCGGCATGGCAGCCGAAGCGAAAGATGTTCCATGCGAGGCCGCGGCGGACTTCGATGCCGCCGCGCCCCTGCGCTACGAAGCTCGGAAAGCTCAGTCTTCGTTGATCGCGGCGTTTGTATAGACTTCCTGCACGTCGTCGAGATTTTCGAGCGCGTCGAGCAGTTTTTGCATTTTCACTGCGTCGTCGCCGCTGAATTCGACTTCCGTCTGCGGTTTCATCGTCACTTCGGCGAGTTCCGCCTTGAAGCCCGCGGCTTCGAGCGCGTCCTTCACCTTCTGGAAATCGTTCGGCGGGCAGACCACTTCGATGCTGCCGTCCTCGTTCGTCACGACGTCGTCCGCGCCGGCTTCGAGCGCGGCGTCCATCAGCTTGTCTTCCGGCGTGCCGGGCGCGAACAGGAACTGGCCGACGTGATCGAACATGAACGACACCGACCCGTCCGTGCCCATGTTGCCGCCGAACTTCGAGAACGCGTGGCGCACTTCCGCGACGGTGCGGGTGCGGTTGTCCGTCATCGTGTCGACGATGATCGCCGCGCCGCCGATACCGTAGCCTTCGTAGCGGATTTCCTCGTAGTTCGCGCCATCGACGCCGCCGGTGCCGCGCTGGATCGCGCGGTTGATGTTGTCCTTCGGCATGTTGGCGTCGTAGGCCTTGTCGACGGCGAGGCGCAGCCGCGGGTTCGAATCGATCTCGCCGCCGCCCATGCGCGCCGCGACCTGGATTTCCTTGATGAGGCGCGTCCAGACCTTGCCTTTCTTCGCGTCGGCCGCGGCTTTCTTATGCTTGATGTTGGCCCATTTCGAATGACCCGCCATTACCTTTCTCCATCGCGCGCGGACCTGCCGGGCGCCTAGTGTGCTGTCGTGCTGAATGTGTCTGTCTGCCGCGCGCTGCTCGGCCGCGGTCGGGTTCGCTCGGGGATCGTTTCGATCCGGCCTGACCCGAATAGGAACAGACCGAAATTTTAGCATGGCGTCGTGCGCTCTCAATGCCGAGTGGCACGGGCCGGAACGCGAAAATCGGCGCAAACCGTGCGAAATTCCGTCGAATCGCGTGGAATTCGCGCGAACGAAGCCGTAAACGCAAACCGCCGCGCAGAATCGCGCGGCGGCTGGAATGGTTCCGGCGAACGCTTAATTCCTCGTGCCGAAGAGACGGTCGCCCGCGTCGCCGAGACCCGGAACGATATACGCATGCTCGTTCAGATGCGAATCGAGCGACGCGACATACAGCTTCACATCCGGATGCGCGTCCTGGAACACCTTCACGCCCTCGGGCGCGGCGACCAGTGCGACGAAAATGATGTTTTCGGCTTGCACGTTGCGGCGCTTCATCACGTCGACGGCGTGCACCGCCGAGTAGCCCGTCGCGACCATCGGATCGCACAGAATGAAGACGCGCTCTTCGAGATCGGGCGGCAGACGCACGAGATACTCGACCGGACGATGATCGTCCGCGCGATACACGCCGATATGCCCGACACGCGCCGAGGGCACGAGATCCAGCAGGCCGTCCGACATGCCGATGCCCGCGCGCAGCACCGGCACGATCGCGAGCTTCTTGCCGGCGATCACCGGCGCGTCGATCCCGACGAGCGGCGTTTCCACGCGCTTGGTCGTAAGCGGCAGATTGCGCGTGATTTCGTAGCCCATCAGCAGCGTGATTTCGCGCAGCAGCTCGCGGAACGTGCGCGTCGACGTGTCCTTGTCGCGCATGTGAGTGAGCTTGTGCTGGATCAGCGGATGATCGGTGATGAAGAGATTGGGAAAGCGGCTGTCTTGTTTCATGGGTCTCGCGCGCGGCGCGTCCTGCTCGTGTGATGTTCTGCCTCTGACGCTCGGGGAGCGGACAGTGGCGACAGTTTACCCAAAAGCCCGCGCACGCCTAAGAAGATTCGCGCGGGCCTTGGCGTTTCCGCCGCCGACGTTGCTGCCCCGATTCTTCTAGAATTGCGCGAAGACGTCACGATCTGTGACGAAAGACAACTGGAGGAAAGACGATGGATATGGGAATCGCGGGCCGCACCGCGTTGGTATGCGCGGCGAGCAAGGGCCTGGGACGCGGCTGCGCCGAAGCGCTCGCCGCCGAAGGCGTGAATCTCGTCATCACCGCGCGCACGGCGGAAACGCTCGAAGCGACGGCAGCGCACATCCGCTCGACTTACGGCGTCACCGTGACGACCGTCGCGGGCGACATCACGACGCCCGAAGGCCACGCCGCCGCGCTCGCCGCCTGTCCCGCGCCGGACATTCTCGTCAACAACGCGGGCGGGCCGCCGCCGGGCGACTTCCGCACTTTCACGCACGAGATGTGGATCAAGGCGCTCGAAGGCAACATGCTGACGCCGATCGAGCTCATCAAGGCGACCATCGACGGGATGATCGAGCGCGGCTTCGGGCGCGTCGTGAACATCACGAGTTCGTCGGTGAAGGCGCCGATCGACGTGCTGGGTCTCTCGAACGGCGCGCGCTCGGGCCTGACCGGTTTCGTCGCCGGCGTCGCGCGCAAGGTCGCATCGACGGGCGTCACGATCAACAATCTCCTGCCGGGCACGTTCGACACCGACCGTATCGCCGTGACGATGGAAGCGCAGGCGAAGGCGCAGAACATTTCGATCGACGAAATGCGGGCGCGCCGTGCGCAAAGCCTGCCCGCGGGCCGCTTCGGCACATCGGAGGAATTCGGCAAGGCATGCGCGTTCCTCTGCAGCGTGCATGCGGGCTACATCACCGGTCAGAATCTGCTGATCGACGGCGGCGCTTATCCCGGCACCTACTGAGACGGAGCCTCTGATGACCACACGCGTCGCGCTCATCGCGCACGACATGAAGAAGGACGACATCGTCACGCTGGCGGGCGAGTTCGTCGACACGCTCGCGCAATGCAATCTCGTCGCGACCGGCACGACCGGCGGACGCATCGCGGCGGCGCACGGGCTGGAGATCGAGCGCAAGCTGTCCGGCCCGCACGGCGGCGACCTGCAGATCGGCGCGGAACTGGCGGAAGGGCGCGTGAACATCGTGATCTTCCTGCGCGACCCGATGACGCCGCAGCCGCACGAGCCCGACATCAACGCGCTCGTGCGCGCCTGCGACGTGCACAACGTGCCGTGCGCGACCAACATCGCGACGGCGCGCATGATTCTCGACGACTTGCGTCTGCGCTTCGCGCGGGCGTCCTGAAGATCAAAGGAGACGAACGAGCGATGACCAAGGCAATCCGATTCGACAAGGCAGGCGGCCCCGAAGTCATGAAGTGGGTCGACGTGGACGTGGGCGCGCCGGGCAAGGGCGAAATCCGCGTGAAGCATCATGCGGTGGGCCTCAATTTCATCGACGTGTACTTTCGCACTGGCCTGTATCCGATGCCGCTCCCGGGCGGCCTCGGCATGGAAGCGGCCGGCGAGGTGACGGCGGTGGGCGAGGGCATCACGCAGTTCAAGCCGGGCGATCGCGTCGCCTATGCGTCGCGCCCGCCGGGCGCCTATGCGGAAGAGCGCGTGATGTCGGCGGATTACGTCGTCAAGCTGCCCGATTCGATCGGCTACGAAGATGCCGCGTCGATCATGCTGCAGGGTTTGACCGCGCAATATCTGCTGCGCCGGACGTATCGCGTGAAGGCGGGCGACACGGTGCTGATCCACGCGGCGGCCGGCGGCGTCGGCATGCTCGCGTGTCAGTGGGCGAAGGCGCTCGGCGCGACGGTGATCGGCACGGTCGGCTCCGACGAGAAAGCCGAGCTCGCGAAGGCGCACGGCTGCGATCATCCGATCGTCTACACGCGCGAGAATTTCACGCAGCGCGTGCGCGAGATCACGAACGGTGCGGGCGTGCCTGTCGTCTACGATTCGATCGGCAAGGACACGTATATCGCGTCGCTAGATTGCCTGTCGCCGCTTGGGCTTTTCGTGAGCTTCGGCAATTCGTCGGGCCCGTTGCCGCCGCTCGATTCGTCGGAGCTGGCCGGTCGCGGCTCGCTGTATTTCACGCGGCCGACGCTTTTCAGCTACATCGCCAAACGCAGCGATCTCGACACGATGGCGGCGGAACTGTTCGATGTCGTGTCGTCGGGGAAAGTGAAGACGAACGTGCGCCAGCGTTATCCGCTGTCGGAAGCGGCGCGCGCGCACGAAGACCTCGAAGCGCGCAGGACGACCGGCTCGACGATTCTTCTGCCGTGAAGCGACGCGAAACCGCGCGGACGGCTATCCGATGAGCGAGCCGTCCTTTACCGTCGTCCTGATCGAGGATGAGAAGCAGATTCGGCGCTTCGTGCGCGTGTCGCTCGAAGCGCAGGGCATGACGGTCCACGAAGCGGACACCGGTCAGAAAGGTCTCGTCGAAGCCGCGACGCGCAAGCCCGATCTCGTGATCGTCGATCTCGGCCTGCCGGACACCGACGGCATCGACGTGATCCGCGAACTGCGCGGCTGGACCGCGCTGCCGATCATCGTGCTGTCGGCGCGCACGCAGGAGGAGGAGAAAGTCGCCGCGCTCGATGCCGGCGCCGACGATTACCTCACGAAGCCCTTCGGCGTTTCCGAGCTGATGGCGCGGATTCGCGCGCATTTGCGGCGGCGCAATCAGGCGTCCGCGAGCGAGACGCCGGTCGTGACTTTCGGCGATGTGACCGTCGATCTCGCGCTGCGCCGCGTCACGAAGCACGCCGAAAACGTGCATCTGACGCCGATCGAATACCGGCTGCTATCGACGCTCGTGCGTCACGCGGGGCGAGTGCTGACGCATCGGCAATTGCTGGTGGAAGTGTGGGGGCCGTCGCATGTCGAAAGCCCGCATTATCTGCGCATTTACATGGCGCATCTGCGGCAGAAGCTGGAGCGCGATCCCGCGCAGCCGGAACATATCGTGACCGAGACGGGCGTGGGTTACAGGCTCGTCGGCGTGGCGTGACGGACCGCGCTGAGCGAAGCGAGCGCGGTATCGATCGGCACGTCGCCGCCGACGAACGCGATCAATCGGTCGCGGATGCCGAGCGTCACACATCGCACGGCGATGCGCGCGACGTCGGCGCGTGCGACTTCGGGCGTGTGTTCAGTGAGTTCGTCGGCGAGCGCGATGGTCCCGCGCGGCGGCGCGTCCGATAAAGGCCCTGGCCGAAGAACCGCGAACGGCACACCGCGATGCGCGACGTATTCGTCGGCTTCGCGCTTCATCCGCGAGTAATGGCGCAATGCAAAACTGCTTCGCGCCGGATGAAGTGCGGATAGCGCGCTCACGACGACGAGCTGCTGCACGCGGCGGCGCCTGGCGTAATCGGCGGTGCGCATGACGGCATCGCGATCGATCGCGCGTTCCTCGTTGACGCCTTCGTTGTCCGCCGATCCGGCTGCGTAGATCACATGCGTGATGTCATCGAAGGCGTGAGAAAAGTCGTTGGTGAGATCGCCTAGCAGGATTTCGGCGCCCATCGCCGCGAACTCGCTCTTGTGCGCGGATTTGCGCAGCATTGCGCGGAATGGCATGGCTTGCCGATGCAATCGCTCGGCGATGAGGCGGCCCGTGCGGCCGTGGGCGCCGATCAGCAGAACCTTCAGCGAGTTCATGTGCGGAAGTCTCCTTTGCTTGCGGTTCCTTTTTTTTTGGTCGGTGGCTTCGGCTTTCGCCGGATCCCGGTTTCGTGTCGGTCTATTAACGTTGCCCCTGTGCGGGGCGGCACCTACTTTCTTTGCTGCTGCAAAGAAAGTAGGCAAAGAAAGCAGCTTTTCAGGCCCGCGGTCACACGCAATTTGGGTAGTTCTCTCGTTCTCGGTGGCACTCGCCTAAAGAGTGCCCTCATCATAATCACCGGGCTTGGCTCGCGCACGGTCTGCCATCACTCGGCACGCAACGAACAGGTTCAGCACCAGATAGCTCCGGCCCGCTTCGCGGCCGATGGGTCAATCGGGTCCGCGCGTGCTTCTCTACTAACGTCTCCATCTCACTGCAATCGCCGCCCTTTGGTTTCCCTTGCATACCCAACGGCAGCGCGTAGCGCTGTGCCGAAGCTCTTTCGTGCTGAACCAGCGGCCATCTAAAACTAGCTCGTCAGACCGTGCGCGATCCAAGCCCGATTGGTCCTTTGAGGGCGACACTTAGGCGAGTGCCACCGAGGACGAGAGAACTACCCAAATTGCGTGTGACCGCGGGCGTGTCGAGCTGCTTTCTTTGGTTACTTTCTTTGCAGCAGCAAAGAAAGTGACTGCCGCCCCGCACAGGGGCAGTGCTAATAGACCGAGAGCAAAACGGGATCCGGCGAAGGACCAAGAACAAACGCCCACTCCGGCATCCGGCGACGGACCAAGAACAAACGCCCACTCCGGGATCCGGCGAAGGACCAACAACAAACGCCCACTCCGCGATCCGGAGAAAACAAAGAGCAAAACCTCACTCCGCCGCGCCAGCCGGCCCCGCCCCGCGCTGCCGCCGAGCGCGCCGTTCTTCCGCGCGAATCCGAAACCGATCCATATAAAGATAGACCACAGGCGTCGTATAGAGCGTGAG
Source organism: Caballeronia sp. ATUFL_F2_KS9A (assembly GCF_023630765.1). NCBI lineage: Bacteria > Pseudomonadati > Pseudomonadota > Betaproteobacteria > Burkholderiales > Burkholderiaceae > Caballeronia > Caballeronia sp. ATUFL_F2_KS9A. The sequence continues at coordinate 378,797 of NZ_JALQEK010000002.1, forward strand.
CATTTGACTCACGATCAACCCGCCAACGATCGCGATCCCGAGCGGCGCACGCATCTCCGAACCTTCGCCGCTGCCGAACGCCAGCGGCAGCGCACCGAGCAGGGCGGCGGCGGTCGTCATCATGATCGGGCGAAAGCGCAACAGACACGCCTCGCGGATCGCGTCCTGCGGCGTCTGCGCGCCGTGGCGCGTCGCCTCGATCGCGAAATCGACCATCATGATCGCGTTCTTCTTCACGATGCCGATCAGCAAAATAACCGCGATCAGCGCGATGATGCTGAACTCCGTCTTGAACAACAGCAACGCGAGCAGCGCACCGATGCCCGCCGACGGCAAAGTAGAGAGAATCGTGATCGGATGGATGTAGCTCTCGTACAGAATCCCGAGCACGATGTAAACCGCTGCGAGCGCCGCCAGAATAAGGAGCGGCTGGTCGTTGAGCGATTGCTGGAACGCCTGCGCCGTGCCCTGGAAGCTGCCGTGAATGGTCTGCGGCACGCCGATCGTGGCCATGGTCTCGTAGATCGCCGCGGTCGCGTCGGAGAGCGACTTGCCCGGCGGCAAATTGAACGAGATCGTCGATGCGACGAACTGGCTCTGGTGATTCACCGAAAGCGGCGTGTTGCCCGGCCCGAACTTCGCAATCGCGGAAAGCGGCACCATCGTTTCCTTCGATGTCGACACCGCCGCGCCCGACGACGACCCGTTCTTGCCCGTCGCGGCGATCGCGTTGGTCGCCGAGTTCTTCACGGCGGCCAGCGCAAGGGCAGCGGTTGTGTCGGACGTGCTCGTCGAGGAACCGCCCGCGCCCGTCGATCCCGTCGCCGAAGTGGACGCGGTCGTCGTCGTGCCGGACGTGGTCGTCGATTGCGTCGATGCCGAACCGCTCGCCGTGCCGCCCGACGTGCTGATGTAAATCTGCTTGAGCATCTCCGGGTCCTGCCAGTATTTCGGCGCGAGCTCCATCACGACGTGATACTGCGACAGCGGGTTGTAGATGGTCGATACCTGCCGCTGGCCGAATGCGTCGTAGAGCGTGTTGTCGATCTGCGCGGGCTTGATGCCGAGGCGCGCGGCCGTCGCGCGGTCGAACGTGACCATCGCTTCGAGGCCGCCTTGCTGCTGGTCGGAATTGACATCGGCGAGTTCGGGGCGCTTTTGCAGCGCCTCGGTGAGAAGCGGCCCCCACTTGTACAAGTCCGCCGTGGAGTCGGACAGCAGCGTGAACTGATATTGCGCGTTCGATTGCCGCCCGCCCACGCGAATGTCCTGCACCGCCTGAAGGAAGGTGCGCGCGCCGGCGACCTCCGCGAGCGGCTTGCGCAGGCGGTTGATGACCTGATCGGCGGACACCTTGCGCACGCTCTTCGGTTTGAGCGAGATGAACATGAAGCCCGAATTGGTCGAGCGCCCGCCCGTGAAGCCCGCGACGCTGTCGACGGCCGGGTCCGCTTCGACGATCTTCATCATCTCGGCGAACTTGAGTTTCATCGCCTGGAACGACGTGCTCTGGTCCGCCTGAATGCCGCCGATGATGCGGCCCGTGTCCTGCTGCGGGAAAAAGCCCTTCGGCACGATGACGTACAGATAAACGTTCAGCCCGATGGTCGCCAGCAGGATCAGGAGAATCGTGCGCGGATGCGTGAGCGCCCAGCCGAGCGTGCGCGCATAGCCGCGCTGCATGCGATCGAACTGGCGCTCCAGCCAGCGCGCGACGCGGCCTTCCTGCTTGCGCTCGTGCGGCTCTTCGAGCAGGCGCGAGCACATCATCGGCGTGACGGTCAGCGAGACGACGAGCGACACCGCGATCGCGAGCGACAGCGTGAGCGCGAATTCGCGGAACAGCCGCCCGACGATGCCGCCCATCAGCAAAATGGGCAGGAACACGGCGACGAGCGACACGCTGATCGACAGCACCGTAAAGCCGACTTCGCGCGCGCCGAGTATGGCGGCCTGCATCCGCGGCACGCCTTTTTCCACATGCCGAGTGATGTTCTCGAGCACGACGATCGCGTCGTCGACGACGAAGCCCGTCGCGATGGTCAGCGCCATCAGCGAGAGATTGTCGAGCGAGAAGCCGAGCAGATACATCGCCGCGAACGTGCCGATGATCGAGATCGGCACGGCGACGCTCGGTATCAGCGTCGCGCGCCAGTTGCGCAGGAACAGGAACACGACCATCACGACGAGCGCCACGGCGATCACGAGCGTGAGCTCGGTATCGTGCAGCGATGCGCGGATGGTCGTGGAGCGGTCGGCGGTCGGCGTGATCTGCACGTCGGCGGGAAGCGCGGCCTGCAACTGCGGCAGCATCGACTTCACGCGGTCGATCGTCTCGATGATGTTCGCGCCCGGCTGGCGATACAGGATCACGAGCACCGCGCGCTTGTTGTTGATGAGGCCGAGATTGCGCAAGTCTTCGACGGAATCGACCACTTCGCCGACATCCGAAAGCTTCACCGCCGCGCCGTTGCGGTACGCGACCACGAGGTCCCTGTACTGCGCGGCCTTGCTCGCCTGATCGTTGGTGTAGAGCTGGACGCGCGTGCCCTTGAACTCGATCGCGCCCTTCGGACTGTTCGCGTTCGCCGACGCCAGCGCGGCGCGCACGTCCTCCAGCCCGATGCCGTAGTGAAAGAGCGCACCCGGCTCGAGCTCGACGCGCACGGCCGGATTCGCCGAGCCGCTCACGTCCACTTCGCCGACGCCCGGCACGGTCGAGAGCGTCTGCTGCAGCACGGTCGCCGCGGAATCGTAGAGCGAGCCCGCCGTGCGCGTGGGCGAGGAGAGCGCGAGCACGAGAATCGGCGCGTCGGCGGGGTTGACCTTGTGGTACGTCGGATTCTGGCGCAGCGCGGTCGGCAGGTCGGCGCGCGCGGCGTTGATCGCGGCCTGCACGTCGCGCGCGGCGCCGTCGATATCGCGATTCAGGCCGAATTGCAGCGTGATGCGCGTCGTGCCGACAGAGCTCATCGAGGTCATTTCGCTGACATCGGCGATGGTGCCCAGATGTCGCTCCAGCGGACTCGCGACGCTCGTCGCCACCGTCTCCGGACTCGCGCCGGGCAAGGACGCCTGCACGGAGATGGTCGGAAAATCGACTTGCGGCAACGGCGCCACCGGCAAGCGCACGAACGCGAACATGCCCGCGAGCGCGATGCCGACCGCGAGCAGCGTCGTGGCGACGGGCCGGGCGATGAAGATGCGCGACAGGTTCATGACTCAGCGGCCCTCGCTGGCCGGGGCCGGCGGCGCGTCGCGATGAAAGCGCGCGCGCAGCTTGCGGGCGAGCGAATCGAAGCCGAGATAGATGACGGGCGTCGTGAACAGCGTGAGCAACTGCGACACGATCAGGCCGCCGACGATCGCCACGCCGAGCGGACGCCGCAGCTCCGAGCCCGCGCCCCAGCCGAGCATCAGCGGCAGTGCGCCGAGGAGCGCGGCCATCGTGGTCATCAGAATCGGGCGGAAGCGCAGCAGACACGCCTGGAAGATCGCTTCGCGCGGGGGCTTGCCCTGATCGCGCTCCGCTTCGAGCGCGAAGTCGATCATCATGATCGCGTTTTTCTTCACGATGCCGATCAGAAGCACGATGCCGATGATGCCGATGATGTCCAGATCGTGCCCGGTGATCATCAGCGAGAGCAGGGCGCCGACGCCTGCGGACGGCAGCGTCGAGAGAATCGTGATCGGATGGATGAAGCTCTCGTACAGCACGCCGAGCACGATATACATCGTGACGATGGCCGCGAGAATCAGGAACAGCTCGTTCGACAGCGACGCCTGGAACGCGAGCGCGGCGCCCTGATAGCGGATCTGGAACGACGCGGGCAAGCCGATTTCCTCCTTGGCCTGCTCGATTGCTTTCACGGCCTCGCCGAGCGACGCGCCCTTCGCGAGATTGAAGGAAACGGTCGTCGCCGGGAACTGGCCGAGGTGCGTGACGAGCAAGGGCGCCGCGCGTTCGTGGAACTTCGCGATGGCCGAGAGCGGCACCTGACCGTTGGTCGCGGTGGAAGAGGGCAGATAGATGCCGTTCAGCGTTTCGCTGTAATGCGCGTCGGACGGTTCGGCTTCGAGAATCACGCGGTACTGGTTCGATTGCGTGAAGATCGTGGAGATGATGCGCTGGCCGAATGCATCGTAGAGCGCATTGTCGACGGTCGCGGGCGTGATGCCGAAGCGCGCGGCTGTCTCGCGGTCGATCTCGATATAAACCGACTGGCCGTTCTGCTGCAGATCGGTGGCGACGTCCGTCAGCACGGACGTGTGTTGCAGCCGCTCGACGAGCTTTGGCACCCATTCCGCGAACTCCGACGCGTTCGGGTCCGTCAGCATGAACTGATACTGCGTCGGGCTGACGGTCGAATCGATCGTCAAATCCTGCACCGGCTGCATGTACAGCTTGATGCCGGGAATATCGGCGACTTCGCTCTGAATCTCGCGGATGACATCGCTCGACGTATTGCTGCGGTCGTCGCGCGGCTTCAGGTTGATGAGCATGCGCCCGCTGTTCAGCGTGATGTTCGAGCCGTCCACGCCGACGAACGAGGTGAGGCTTTCGACGTCCGGGTTCTGCAGAATCTTCTTCGCGAGCGCCTGCTGCTGGTCCGCGACAGCCTGATACGACGCGGCCTGCGGCGCCTGCGTAATCGCCTGGATCACGCCGGTGTCCTGCGTCGGGAAAAAGCCCTTCGGAATGTACACGTACAGCACGGCGGTCAGAATGAGCGTGAGCACGAAGACGAACAGCGTCGCGCGTTGGCGCGCGAGCACCCATTCCAGCGCGACCGCGTAACGCCCGATCACGTAATCGATGAACTGATGCGCGCGCGCCTCGAAGCGCTTGCTTTCCTTCGGCGGCGTGTGGCGCAGAAGTTTTGCGCACATCATCGGCACGAGCGTGAGCGAGACGATTGCCGAAATGACGATGGTCACCGCGAGCGTGATCGCGAACTCGTGGAAGAGGCGGCCGACGACATCGCCCATGAAGAGCAGCGGAATCAGCACGGCGATGAGCGAGACCGTCAGCGAGATGATGGTGAAGCCGATCTGCTTCGAACCCTTCAGCGCCGCTTCGAGCGGCGGATCGCCTTCCTCGACGTAACGCGCGATGTTCTCGATCATCACGATGGCGTCGTCGACCACGAAGCCGGTCGCGATGGTCAGCGCCATCAGCGAGAGATTGTCGAGCGAGAAGCCGCACAGGTACATGATCGCGAGCGTGCCGACGAGCGACAGCGGCACCGACAAGCTCGGAATGATGGTCGCGTAGACGTTCGCGAGGAACAGATAGATGACGAGCACGACCAGCACGACGGACAGCGCGAGTTCGAACTGCACGTCGCGCACCGAAGCGCGGATGGTCGTCGTGCGGTCCGTGACGACGCGCACGTCGAGCGCGGCCGGCAGCGATTGCTGCAATTGCGGCAGGATTTTCTTGATGCCGTCGACCACCGCAATCACGTTCGCGCCCGGCTGACGCTGCACGTTCAGGATGATCGCGGGCGTCGAATCGACCCATGCGCCGAGCTTCGTGTTCTCCGGCCCCTCGACGATGCTCGCGACGTCCGTCAGCATCACCGGACGGCCGTTGCGATACGCGACGACCGCGCTCTTGTACGCGTTCGCGTCGGTGAGCTGGTCGTTCGCGTTGATGGTGTAGGCGCGCGTCGGGCCGTCGAAGTTGCCCTTCGGCGTGTTGACGTTGAGGTTCGAGATCGTCGTGCGCAGATCGTCGATGTTCAGGCCATACGACGCCAGCGCGCGCGTGTTCGCGCGAATCCGCACGGCAGGGCGATTGCCGCCGCTCACCGATACGAGGCCGACGCCCGCGACCTGCGAGATCTTCTGCGCGAGACGCGTGTCGGCGAGGTCTTGCACTTGTGTCAGCGGCAAGGTTTTCGAGCTGACCGCGAGCGTCATGATCGGCGCGTCGGCGGGGTTCACCTTTGCGTAGATCGGGGGCGCGGGCAGGTCGGACGGCAGCAGATTGCCCGCTGCGTTGATCGCCGCCTGCACTTCCTGTTCGGCGATATCGAGCGGCAAATCAAGGCTGAACTGCAGCGTGATGACCGATGCGCCCGCCGAACTTTGCGACGACATCTGGTTCAGGCTCGCCATCTGCCCGAACTGCTTTTCGAGCGGCGCCGTGACGCTCGACGTCATCACGTCGGGCGACGCGCCCGGATAGAACGTCTGGACCTGGATCGTCGGATAGTCGACGGCGGGCAGCGCCGAGAGCGGCAAAAAGCGCAACGCGACGAGGCCGACCAGCATGATCGCCGCCATCAGGAGCGCCGTGCCGACCGGACGCAGAATAAAAATGCGGGATGGATTCATGCTTTCGAATTGCGCTTACTGCTGCGATTGCTGACGCCGATGACCGCCGTGGCGCGCACCCGACGCCGCCGAAGCTGGCGCCGCAGCCGACGCGCCCGATGCACCCGACGCGCCCGACGCGCCCGATGCCGCTTTCGCCTTTTCAGCCGGAATCGTGATTTTCGCGCCTTCCTTCAGGCGGTCCGAGCCGTCGATGACCACGCGCTCGCCGACTTGCAGTCCGGATTTGATGCTGGTGCGCTCGCCGTCGACCGGGCCGGTTTTCACGTTGCGCACGGTGACGGTGTTATCCGGCTTCACGACGTACACGAACGCGCCCGACGAACCGTTGAGCACCGCCGGCGTCGGCACGATGGTCGCGTTCTTGATGACGTCGACGAGCAGCTTCGTGTTCACGAACTGATTCGGGAAAAGCATGCCTTCCTTGTTGTCGAAGGTAGCGCGCAGCTTGACGGTGCCGGTCGTCGTGTCGATCTGGTTGTCGACGGTCTCGAGATAGCCCGCTTCGAGCGACGTGGTATTGGCGCGGTCATACGCCGTGACCGACATCTTCGTGCCCGCGTGCAGCGGCTTGAGAATCGCGGCGAGATTGTCTTCGGACGTGGTGAAGATCACGCTGATCGGCTGCAACTGCGTGATGACGACGACGCCGTTCGTGTCGCCCGTCGTCACGTAGTTGCCCGGATCGACCTGACGCAAGCCGACGCGCCCCGACACCGGCGCCGTGATGCGCGCGTAGGTCAGATCGAGCTTGTAGGTATCGACGTTGGCCTGATCCGACTTCACCGCGCCTTCGTACTGCTTGACGAGCGACGCCTGCGTGTCGACCTGCTGTTTCGCGATGGAATCCTGCGAGAGCAGCGTCTGATAGCGCTGCAGGTCGAGGCGCGCGGTCTGCAGCAGCGCCTGGTCTTTCGCGAGCGTGCCCTCGGCGTTGCGCAGCGAGATTTCATACGGACGCGGATCGATCTGCGCGAGCACGTCGCCCTTCTTGACCATCTGGCCTTCCTTGAACGCGACATCGACGAGCGTGCCGTTCAACTGCGTCTTGACCGTGACGTTCGCGAGCGGCGTCACGGTGCCGAGCGAATTGATGACCACAGGCATTTCGCCTTGCGTGACGGTCGCGACATGCACCGGCTGCGGCTGATTCATCGGATTCGGCATGCCGCGCCTTCCGCCTTGACGGGCTTCCGGCGCGCCGCTCGTGCCGCCGCTCTCGCCGCGATTCCACGGATGCCACCACGCAACTGCGCCGGCGACGATCAGGATCGCGACGATGAGCGGCACAACCCGGCGCCGCCGCGGCGCGGGTTCGATGGCGGCAGGCGTCGGAGGCGTCGGGCGCGAGTGCCCTGGGGGATTCTTTTGGTCGTCCATCGGTTCGGAGGCTGGTCTTTCAAATCTGTTCGGAGCGCGGACGGGCGGCGGTCACGGTTCAAGCGCCAGACGATGCGCCGCGCGCATGAACCGAGACCGAAGCGGAGGCCGTGAATGACGCGGGGCCGTTGAAAGCGGCTGGAAAGGCTGCCTGTCGAGTTAGGCGAGCAATCCGGCGCGACCCCGGTGCGCGCGAAGCATGATGCTACGTCCCGCACCCGAGGGCGTCCACCGGCCTTTCTTTCTGTTGATTACGAGTGTTACACGCGCAACCGGCCGCGCTTTCGAAGGCGTTCGGCCGCGCGGCGGCCGTCGCGTAGTCTAACTGGCGGCGCGCAATAGGTTCGGGGCGTGCGTTCCGCCGATCTCGCGTGTGATCTGCTCGACGCAATCGAGCAGGGCGGGCGCGACCTCGTCGATCAATATGTCGCGCGGACACTGATGCGCGGCGCCGCCGCAATTGACCGAATAGCGTTCTTCGGACGGCCCGACGAAGCCCGCCGCGACCGCATTCAATCCGTGATGCCATTCGCCGATGGAGATCGCGAAGCCGAGGCGCAACGCATCGTCGAGGCCGCGTTGCAAGCCGCCCGCGATGGCCGGCCAGTCGTCGCCGGATGCGATCTGCAAGCTGCCGATCAGCGCACGCCGATCCGCGTCGGACAACACCGCGAGATACGCGCGTCCGACAGCGGTGCGGCTCAGGTCCATCCTGCCGCCGACTTCCAGCCGCGACACCAGAACGGCGGACCGCGGCCGAATGGCATCGATTACAACCATCTCCAAACGATCGCGCACGGCGAGGTGCACCGAGAGACCGGTGCGCTCGGCGAGACGGATAAGAAACGGGCGCGCTCGAGCGCGAATATCGAAATTACGTAAGAATCCGTTGCTCAGTTCGAGAACGGACGCCGTCAGCACGAAGCGCTCGCTGTCGGGCAAGCGGTGCAGCAATCCGGCGCCGACGAGCGTCGCGGTGATCCGGGATATCGTGGGCTTCGGAATTCCCGTCCAGTCGGTCAGTTCGCGATTGCTCACCGGCGCGTCCGCGGCGGCGATCCGGCGCAGCACATCGAGCCCGCGGGCGAGCGCGGTGACTTCCTCGCCGTCCTTCTCCCGGGCGCGTTCGCGGCCCACCGACGGTTCGTTTTGCATAGGCATTCGTTAAGTGAAACATCGTTTTGTTTGATGACCTGGCGCAATTCTACAAGGCCAGCACGAGAAACTTGCAAACGATGCAAACCTTCAGAATAAGCTGTACCCGCAATGAAACTTTTATGTGTTTCGGTGCATGTTGAACGAAACTTGGGCAGTTGCCCGGACCGCGAGATTTTGCTTGACTTGAGCAGCGATCCCGGAAAAAATGGAACCGAATTTCGAAACCCGGGGTGACGCGCGCTTCAGCGCTTACCGCCCGAGCTTCGGAGACAGGCTCTCAGGTTCTAGCACGGCCCTCGGAATGGCTAGAACTTTTAAGGCGCTACGGAAACGTAGCGCCTTTTTTTTCGTCCGTGCGTTCGTCGAAAGTCTTGGCGCGAATATACCGGAAAGCGCGGGGGAGCCGGGTCTCGTCGTTCGGACGTCGAAAGGAAATGATGGGGAGAGAAGCGGCAGTCATCTTCGCTGCCGAAAGCAAAACGCGGCGCAATGTGCGCCGCGCTGGAGATCAATACATGTTCGCAAACACGCGTGGCTGCCGAAGCAAGCGTTTGCCGCGCCCGATCCAGTAGACCGCTGCGCACACCAGCAATAGCGCGACCGAGTACACGACGAGCGGCGAAATTCGTTCGGGCGCGGGCGGGCTCGTCGCGATGAGCAGAGCCGCGAAGAATGCAGCGCCCGCCTGACAGAAAGCGCGGTGAGCGAGACTGCGACGCATGCGTGGAGTGGTGAAGCGGGAGACAGGGGCGCGAGTGAACGGCTCGAAGAGCATCAACCCTGCGACAAGGGCGACGGCGACATTCATGAAGAGCATGGTGCGAGACTTCGTGGGAGGCGGGACGGCGGCAAATATATGCCAACCGTATAGGGTGCCAAAACCAGAAGTCTCCGAAATGTAGAGGGAAAATTCTATTCGCCGCTCACCGCGGGTAAATCGTTTGCGCCAGCTATATGTAAGGCTGGCGCACCCCGTTGACCAGAGGCGAGGTTCCCCTGCGATGCAAGGTTTCAAAGTTCGATTCGAGTGCCGAGCAGCGCCAGGAATTGCCCGATCCACGCCGGATGCGCGGGCCATGCGGGCGCGGTGACGAAATTCGCATCGGTGATGGCCTCATCGACGGCGATATCGGCGTAAGTCGCGCCCGCGAGCCGCACTTCGGGCGCGCACGCCGGGTACGCGGAAATGCGCCGCCCATCGATCACGCCCGCCGCAGCGAGCAATTGCGCGCCGTGGCAGACCGCGGCGATCGGCTTGTTCGCCTGCGCGAAGTGCCGCACGAGTTCGAGCACGCGATCGTTCAGGCGCAGATATTCCGGCGCGCGGCCGCCTGCGATCGCGAGCGCGTCGTAACGGGCCGGATCGATGTCGTCGAAGCTCGCATTCAGCGTGAAGCGATGTCCCGGCTTCTCCGTATAAGTCTGATCGCCTTCGAAATCGTGGATCGCCGTCTTCACGGTGTCGCCGCGCTTTTTACCGGGGCACACCGCATCCACCGTATGGCCGACGGCCTGCAACGCCTGAAACGGAACCATCGTTTCATAGTCCTCGGCGAAATCGCCGGTGAGAAACAGAATCTTCTTGGCAGCCATCGCTAACCTCGTCAGGGAATGGGTTGTCGGATGCTCGATGCCGCGCGCCGCTCCATCGCGCTCGCGCCGCGCGGATCAGTCTACTATTCGCGCCGCGCTTCGCATGTGACAGCGCGAAGCGACGCGCACCGACAGCGTATGATGTGCGCGAGTTTCGAGACGAAGGAAGGTATCACCATGCAGATGACTCCCATGACCCGCATCGCCGTGACGCTCGCCGCGCTGGGCGTGCTGGCCGCGTGCGAGAAGCACGACGCAACCGCGGGGCAGGCCGCGAGCGCTCTCAACAATCTGGCGAGCCAGACGAGCCAGAAGTTCGACCAGGCGGCGAGCTACGTCGGCCAGAAGGTCGATGCCGCGAAACAATCGGCGCAGCAGAACATCGACAGCGCCGGATCGATGCCCGATGTCTCCGCGAGCAGCGTCGCCGCGACGGCGCGATCGAACTTCGACAGCGCGGCGAGCGCGACGAACGCCGCGATCAACAATGCCGCGAGCGCGACGGGCGCGGGCTTGCAATCGGCGGGGCGCAAGCTGCAGGAATGGTCCGCGCAGTCGGGCGGCGCGTCGAATCCGCAAGCGAGCGCGCAAGGCTCGGTCGCCGGACCCACGTCCGAGTCCAGCGGCGCGCGCACCGAGATGGATAAATAGAGCTGTTTCGTCTGAAAAATCAACGCAGAAGCGCTTAACATTCGGTTACGTCCGCTTTGGGCGGCCTCCCTGTTATAGCCGCTAAACTGGCGGACTTTCAGAAATCGAGACCGTTATGAAGTCACGCAAGCTCGCGCCGCGAAGCGCGGCGGCGTCTGGCGCGATCTCCTGGATGGCGGCGTGCGTGCTGTTGCGCGCCGCACTCGCGCGCCACGCTGCGCGCGCGTTTTCGCTTGCAATGTCGTCGATGCTCGCCGCGCTGGCCGCGTCGATCGTGTTCGCCTCGCCTGCCGTCCAGGCCGCACAGGCCCTCACGCTGCCCACGTTCCAGGAACTGATCACGCCGGCCGCGCCCGCATCCGCACCGGATGCCGCGTCGGGGCCCGCGATGTCCGACGCCGAGATGCTGCGCTCGCTCGACAACATCATCGCCACCCTCGATAGCGACAAGCAGCGCACGGCGCTCGTCGCGCAGCTCAAGCATCTGCGCGATGCGAAGCGCGCCGCCGATTCCACCGCTCCGGCATCCGGCGCCGCGGCGGCCTCCGCGACGGCGGACACCGCCGCGAGCGGCACGGCAGCGGGCGCACAGCCGACTTCGGGAACGACGGCATCGTCGGTCGTGGCGACCATCGCGCAGAACGCGGGCTTGCTGGGCGCGATCGCGTCGGCGCTCACGAACATCGAGGCCGACGTGAAGCGCGGCAAGACGCCTATCGCCTATTGGGTCGGACGCTTCAACGCCGCCGGCAACGAGCTTTTCACGATCGTCACGAGCCAGAGCCGCGAATCGTTCGGCCGCACGCTCTTCAACTATTTCGCGACGCTCGCGGGCTGGGGCGCATGCGCGATGGCGCTCGTCTATCTGCAGCGGCGCGTGCGGGCGCGATTCGGCATCGACAGCGGCCTGCATTCGAACCCGACGACGCGCGAACTGCTGCTCTTCACGCTGCGCCGCGTCGCGCCGTACCTGTTCGCGTTCCTCGCGGCGCTCACGTTCACGCACTACATGCCGCTGTCGCTCGGCCGCACGCTCGCGATGGTCACCGCTTACGCAATCGTCGCGGGCGCGGTGTTCTCCGCAATCTGTCTCATCATGTTCTCGCTGTTCGGCTCGGCGCACCGGCGCGTCGCGGTGAACCTGCTCATCGGCCGCGCGCGGCGGCTTCTCTTTCTGATCGGCACGCTCGGCGCGCTCGGCGACGCCGCCGCGAATTACGACGTCGCGCAGCAGCTCGGCACCAATCTCTCCGCGCTGATCTCGACGTGCGCGAACATGGGCGCCGCGGCGCTCACCGCGTATTTCGCGCTCGCGTTCCAGCGGCCCGTCGCGCATCTGATCCGCAGCCGCACGTACGAGCAGCGCAACACGCGCAAGGCCGCGACCGAGACGTTCGAAGTGGTCGCGTCGCTTTGGCAGTTGCCGCTGCTGCTGCTCGCGTCGGCGTCGGTCGTGGCGACGCTCATGGGCATCGGTACGTCGGAGAACGTGCTGCAGATGGCGATCGCCACCGCGGGCCTGCTCGTCGTCGCGTTCTTTCTCTCGGCGATCGTCGTGCGTATCACGCGGCCCAAGTCGAGAAAACCGCGCCGCCAGTCGGCGTATGTGCGCAGGCTCGTCAAGTTCGTCGGCACGATGATCGTGGTCGGCGTCTGGCTCGTGTTCCTCGAATTGTCGTCGCGTTTCTGGGGATTCTCGCTCGCGCACATGGCCGAGGAGAGCGTCGCCGCGCGCGGCATCACGCACGCGGTCGGGATGATCGTGCTGACGTTCTTCGTCGTCTGGCTGATCTGGATTCTGATCGACACGGGCATTCAGGAAGCGCTCAGGCCCGACGCGGCGCGGCGCGGCGGACGCGGCCCGAGCATGCGCGCCCGCACGATGCTGCCGCTCGTGCGCAACGTGGTGTTCGTGTTCCTGCTGACGGTCGCCGCGATCGTCACCGCCGCGAATCTCGGCCTGAATGTGACGCCGCTGCTCGCGGGCGCGGGCGTGATCGGCCTCGCGGTGGGTTTCGGCGCGCAATCGCTCGTGGCGGATCTGATCACCGGGCTTTTCATCATCATCGAGGACACGATTTCGGTCGGCGATTCGATCGAGGTTGAAGGCGGTCACGCGGGCATCGTCGAAAGCCTGACGATCCGCACCGTGCGCCTGCGCGACGGCCAGGGCGCGATCCACGCGATTCCGTTCTCGCAGATCAAGACGGTGAAGAATCTGTCGCGCGATTTCGCGTACGCGGTGTTCGAGGTGCGCGTGCCGTTTTCGGCGGACGTCGACCAGGTCACGCAGATGATTCGCGAAGTCGGCGCGGATCTGCTGGACGATTTCCGCTATCGGCTCGAAATGCTCGGGCCGGTCGAAGTGTGGGGACTCGACCGCTTCGATCCGAACTGGATGGTCGTGAAAGGGCAGATCAAGACGCGCCCGTTGCAGCAATGGAGCGTCGCGCGGGCGTTCAATCTGCGTATCAAGCGAAAGATGGACGAAGCCGGCATCGAGATTCCGGTTCCGCAGATGCACGTGCAAATGACGCGCGACGCGATGTCGGGCGCCGACGCCGAAGGACGCGAGCGCGCGCGGCGCATCTGGACGGGCGAGGCGCCGGCGCCGGTGGAAGAGGAAGAAGAACTCGCGGCCGGGCCGGCCTTTGTGCGCGAGACGAAGATCGCCGCAGCCGCGGCCCGCGACGTTTCGCACGAACCCCAGCCGGCGCCGCCGCCGACCGATCAATCCGTGCAGATTCCGCCGCAGATTCCGACCGCGTCCGAGCCGGGGAAGGGCTGAGCTTTTTTCAGGCGGCGAGCAGATCGTTGACGTGTGTGGCGATCTGCTCGCCCGCGACGCCGTAGACATGCAGCGATACGGCGCGCGCGGCGGCATCGGCGGGATTGCCGAGCTGATGAATCGCGCCGCGTCCCGCATCCACATAGGACACCGCGCCCGGCGCGCGCGGATGACGCCGCGTCTCGATCGCGCGATGCGCGACTGCATCCCAGCGATAAAGCGTTTCTTCGAGCGCGCCATCGATCACCGCATAGCCGCACCATGTCCGATGACCATGCACCGGGCTCGCTTGCCCCGGCTCCCAGACGAGCGCGGCGATCGCGTAACGGTTGAGCGGGTCGGCGGCGAGCAGATGACGGCAATAGTTCCGCGGATCGCTCACGCGCTGATCGGGGCGCAGCAGGCCCGGATCGGCGATCGCGCGTTGCAGCGCGAGGCGCACGCGCTCGCCGAACGACGCGCGCGAATCCGCTTCGGCGGCGGCGAATGCGGCGTCGATTTCGCGGCACAGTCGTTCGAGCGCGGGGTTTCGGAACGCGGCACAATCGGCGGCCGGGGAAGCCGCCAAAGCCGATGAAGAGGGCCGCGCCAGGCGGCTGACATGTTCGAGTCGCATAGTGGATGAGCCGTCGCGTCGTTGTTGTTCGATCCGCTCATTTATACCGGCTTGCCTCCAGAATTAGTTTCCATATAATTCCGCTCGACCATCAAGAAATAGAATAATTTCCTATAAGGGGTGCAGCATGGGAATGGACCTCATCGACCGCAAGCTGCTCGAATTGCTTCAGCAGGATGTGACGATGCCCATCGCGGAACTCGCGCAGCGCGTGAACCTTTCGCAGACGCCGTGCTGGAAACGCGTGCAGCGTCTGAAAGAGACGGGCGTGATCCGCGCGCAGGTTGCGTTGTGCGATCCGAAGAAGCTGGGCGTCGGGACGACGGTGTTCGTCGCGGTACGCACCAACCAGCACACCCAGACCTGGGCCGACGATTTCACGCGCGCCGTGCGCGATATTCCGGAAGTGGTCGAGGTGTACCGGATGAGCGGCGAGACCGATTATCTGTTGCGCGTCGTGGTGTCGGATATCGACGACTACGATCGCGTCTACAAGCAACTCATTCGCGCCGTGCCGCTGTATGACGTGAGCTCGAGTTTCGCGATGGAGCAGATCAAGTATTCGACGGCGTTGCCGGTGCGCCCCACGCTCGAACCCTGAACCGCCGACACATAAGAAAAGCCGCCCGGGCGGGCGGCTCAACACGTCCGGTCACTAGGTATCCCGGGATTGCCCCTTTAGCCCTTCCCGGGATCGGACGCGCATGGAATCGTGACTAGTATCGTCAATCGGACGGGCCGCGTTCAAGCGCGCGCGTGCAGCAGAGAATTTCGCGATGGCGGCGCGGGTTGCGAAACGACGATGGGCGCCCCGCAATCCAACTGAAACCCAACCCGAGTACCATAGCGGGTCCTTCCCGACACGCCGCCACGAATCCATTCATGAGCCACGACCCCCGCGATCCGCGCCGCCCGGACGGTACGCCGAAAAAGAATCCGACCCGCGCCGTCAGCGTGTTCATCGTCGTCGTGGTGCTAATCGTGATCGGCACGATCCTGTTCAACGCGATCCGCGAGAAGCGCGAGTTCGACGAGGAAAACGCGCAGCCATCCGCGGCGAGCGACGTGCGGCCCGCCGTGCCGGCGGTCGGCGCGTCGCAGTAGGCACGCGTCAAACCGGCAGGCGAATCTGCGCGGCGTCCTTCTCGATCAGCGATGACGCCGTCAGCATCTGCTTGCATTGATGCGCGAGCAGCTTGAGATCGTGAAGCGCATCGGCGGGCAGCGACTGCGCGCGCTCTGCATCGACGACCATCTTGTCCAGATCGCGCCGCAGTTGCTTGAGCGCGTCCGCGTGAGCGGGCGCCGCATCGGGCTTGGCGGCGGGCAGTTCGCCCTCGGCCTCGGCGAGATTGTCGCGCACGATCCCGAAGGTGCGCTGCACCGGCTCGAACGGCTGACCGCCCACCTCGTTGAGCGATTGCAGCAGCGGCGCGGCGGCGGTGATCTGCGAGGCGAGCACATGGCTCTGCACGAGCAGATCGTTCAATTCGGCGGCATACCTTTGCTGCGCCTTGGGCTCCAGCATCATGCGCTGGAACGCCTGCGCGAGATTGGCGAACGCGATATGCACGTTCTTGCGCGCGAGCCGGTAGCGGAAGTCGCGGTCGAGCGCCGTGGCGGTCACCGTCGCCGCGGCGGACGCGCCCTTGCTCGCCGTGGCCGCCGTGCTCTCGCCGATGCTCACCGACGATAAACGCTGCGCCGTCGCGCTCGCGGCTTTCATCGCGGAATCGGCGGCGGGCGGCGGCGTGGCGGCCATCGGCTCGACCGGTTCGCTGACCGCTTCCGCCGCGATCGTCACCGTTTGCGCGGGCGTCGCCACGGCCGACGACGTCGCCGCCACCGCACCCGCGTTCGCATCGGCGAACACGGCGCGATCGACCGGCGTTTCGGCCGCCGGCGCGTGAACCGCAGCCGCGCGCGCCTTGTCGGTCTGCGTCCCGCGCCACCACCAGCTCGCTTCGAGATAATTGCGCGTCGCGGCGAGCAGATCCTTCACGGGCTTGCCCATCAGCCGATATTCCCAGTACGGAAACAGATGACTCGCCGCGATCGCGATCGCGCAGCCGACGACGGTGTCGATCGCGCGCTCGCCGATGATCCGCATGTTGCCCGGCGCGAGCAGATGGAACATCAGCAGCACATACGACGACGTGAACACGACGCTCGCCGCATAGTTGAAAAGCAGAAGGCTGTAGCTCATCACCATCGACGCGAACATCACGACGAGCAGGATATGCGGCTCCTTGAAGAACAGGATCAGCGCGATGGTCACCGCGCAGCCGATCGCCGTGCCGATGATCCGCTGCGTGTTGCGCTGCTTGGTGAGCGAGTAGCCGGGCTTCAGAATGATGACGGTCGTCATCACGATCCAGTACGCGTTCGTGAGCGGCAAGAGACGCCCGAGCCAGAAGCCGATACCCACGGCGATGGTCACGCGCAGCGCATGCCGGAAACTCGGCGACGACATCGTGAGGTTCGAGAATATCTGCATGAACGGCACGCGCCGGCTCGATATGAAGCGCGACAGCGCGTGGTCGATCTGCACTTCGGTTTCGGTGACGCTGGGTTCGTCGCGCGTGCGGCGGCGCATCTTGTCGATGAGACGCGTCGCGCTCCACAGACGCCTGAACACGGCGGCCGCCGCCGCGTACGCTTCGGGATTCTTCTCCGGCAGCCCGTGCTTGCGCATCAGTTCCAGTTCGTATTCGATCGCGCGCAGTTCGGCCTTCATGCTGATCTGCCGGCCGGCCGCCTTGTTCTGCAGCACCGCGAGCCCGATTTCCTCGAGATCCGCGCTCGCCTTGCGCATCAGGTCGCGATAGAAGATCAGCACGTCGGAGCCGGCGAACGTCTTTCTCACGAGCGGATAGTCCGTATGCGCGCCGACGAAGAACTCGTGCAGATCGACCACGTTGATGAACAGATTGAAGAGCCGCGCGCGCCGCGCGTTGAGCTTGCCGCTCTTCACCTTCGGCAAGTTGCGCAGCACGATGTCGCGCGCCGCTTCCTGCCGCTCGACGGCCGCAATCTGCTTTTCGATGAGCACGCGATAACACTCGTCGAGATCGGCGTCGCTGTCGTAGAACTCGGCGCGCGCGAGCAGATACTCCGCGCAACTGAAGATGCTTTCGGCCAGCGCCTGCTGCTCGATGCGATAGACGAGCAGCCGTGAGACCAGCGTCGCCCAATACGTGTACCAGAGGCCGCCCAGCAAAATCCACGATGCGTTGATGAGCGCCTGCATCGGCGTGAAATGCTCTTCCAGCGTGACGACCATCATGAAGAGCGTCGCGAAGCTGATCTGCGGCCAGCGATTGCCGTACACGACGATCAGCGACAGCACGAAGGTCAGCGGCACGATGGTCAGCCAGAGCGTGATCGGATTCGCGGTCGCGATGCCCGTTGCGAGCGCCGCAAGAAAGCCGATCACCGTGCACGCGAGCATCTCGTTGTGCTTGTGCCTGAGCGGGCCGGGCATGTCGACGACGCACGCACCGAGCGCGCCGGTCGCGATCGTGAAACCAAGCTCGCGATTGTGAAAGACGGTGAGCATCAGGACGGCGGGCAGCGATACGCCGAGCGCGATGCGCAACCCGCCAAAGAAATACTGGCTGTAAATGAACTTCCTGATTTCGAACGAATAGCGCATCGACTTCCTGTTTTACGCTCGTTGACGTCATGGAGACGAAGCGAGAATCGAGTCTAACCCAACTCACCCGGGCTTCGACCCTCGGCCATTCGGCCAGGTTCTCGGCGGCACGTCCGCTTTGTTATGCTGGCGCATTAGCTGACGAAGCTTTTCAAATCGCGCGCCGGTGAAGCTTTCACAGACCGCATAGCAAGCCGCTTTCCATGCTCGAACTCTTCTATTCGAATCGTCACGAGACGCTCGCCGCAGCGCTCTTCGAAGACCTCGACGCGTTTGCGATGCGCGAGGGCGATCCCTTCGCGCGCGAGTCCGTCATTGTGCCGAGCGCGGCGTTGCGGCGCCGGCTCGAACTGGATATGGCGGAGCGCTTCGGCATCTGCGCGAACGTCGACTTCTGTTATCTCGCGCAATGGCTGTGGGCGCAGATCGGGCGCGTGCTGCCGGTGCCCGCGCATTCGCCGTTTTCGCCGGACCGGCTCGCGTGGCGTTGCTATCGGCTCTTCGAAGATCCATCGTTCGGCGATTCGGCGCGGCTATCGACGTATCTGAACGCCGCCGACGATTCCATGCGCTACGAACTCGCGCGGCGCATCGCGACAGTCTTCGATCACTATCTGACGTATCGGCCCGAGTGGCTCACGCATTGGCAGGCGGGCGGCTCGATTCTCACGGGAAGCAATGCCGAAATCGACGCGCGCGGCCCGCGTCTTTCTGGCGCGAACGACATCCAGCGCGAGGACGAGCGCTGGCAACGAGCGCTCTGGCGCGCACTGCTCGAAGACCTGTGCCGCGATGAGAACGGCGACGAGAAAGACCCGACGCCGCCCGCATACCGCTTCCTCGCCGGTTCCCCCGGCTTCGATCTCGATACGGTGATGCGCGCGCAATGGCCGAGCCGCATCAGCGTGTTCGCCTTGCCGACGATGCCGCCGCTGCACATCGCGCTCTTGCGCGAGCTGTCGCGCTGGATCGACGTGCGCGTCTACGCGCAGAATCCTTGCCGCGAGTTCTGGTTCGACATCGTGAGCGAGGCGCGCGTCGAACAACTCGAATTGAAGGGCGAGGCGGACTATCAGGAAGTCGGCCATCCGCTGCTCGCGGAGTGGGGCCGGCAGACGCAGGCGCAACTGCACATGCTGCACGAATTGACCGAGAGCGCGGCGTCGAGCGAGCGGCAACTGTTCGAGAACAATCCCGCGCCTACGTGGCTCGCGCGTCTGCAAAACGGCATCCTCGCGCTCGATGAAGACAGCGCCGAGCCGCAGCTCGAGGACATCGTCGAGAACGGCATCGAAGTGCATGTTTGTCACAGCCTGTCGCGCCAGCTCGAAGTGCTGCACGACCGCTTGCTCGACTGGTTCGACGATATCGAAGGGCTGGAGCCTTCGGACGTGCTCGTCGCGTTTCCGGATCTCGCAGTCGCTGGGCCGCTCATCGACGGCATCTTCGGCACCGCGCCCGCGGGCGCGAGCAACGAGCGCCGGCGCATTCCGTATCGGATTACCGGCCTGCCGCCGTCGCAGGCGAATCCCGTCGCGCGCGCGCTCATCGACTGGCTCGCGCTCACCGAACGCAGCGTCGGCGCGCCCGAGCTCGTCGAATGGCTGCGCGTGGATGCGATCGCGGCGCGCTACGGCATCGACGCCGCCGCGCTCGAAACGGCGCAGGCGTGGCTCGCGGCGGCAGGCGCGCGGCGCGGCCTGCGTCCCGACGACGTGACGGCGGACGACGTGCCCGCCGCGCGTCACACATTCGCCGATGCGCTCACGCGGCTCTATCTCGGCTATGCGCTGCCGGGCGGCGGCGCGCCGGTCGCGGATTGGCTGCCGATCGAAGGGGCGAACGGGTCGGAGGCCGAATTGCTCGGCCGTCTCACGCGCTTCGTCGACGACATCGACGCGTTCGCCGAACGCATCGCGAGAGCGCGCACCGCGCGCGCCTGGGGCGATCTGCTGCTCGACGCGCTGGAGCGTTTTTTCGATGCGGGCGTCGCGTTCGCCGACGCCGTCGGCGACGTGCGCCGCGCGATCGATTCGCTGATCGCCGCAATGGACGAGGGCGCGGGCGTGACCGAAGTATCGGCCGCCGTGATCCGCACCGCGCTCACCGATACGCTCGACGATCCAGCGCGCGGCGGCGTGCCCTGGGGCGGCGTCACGTTCTCGTCGCTGACGAGCTTGCGCGGGCTGTCGTATCGCGTCGTGTGTCTGCTCGGCATGGACGACGGCATGCTGCCGAGCCTCGCGCGCGCCGACGAGTTCGATCTGATGGCGCGCTTCGGCAAGCTCGGCGACCGTCAGCGCCGCGACGACGAGCGCAATCTGTTTCTCGATCTCACGCTCGCGGCGCGCGACCGGCTGATGATCGCGTACACGGGCCGCAGCATCCGCGACAACGCCGTGCTGCCGCCCGCCGCGCTCATCGACGAACTGCTCGACTACCTCGCGCAGTCCGTCGCGGGCAAGCACGCGGCGCCGGACGAACTCGCGAACGCGCGCGCGCGCTTCGTGTTCGAGCATCCGCTGCAGCCGTATGCGCCCGAGTATTTTCGCGACGATGGCAGGCTCTTCACTTACGAACCCGAGCGCGCCGAACTCGCTCGCGCTTTGGAGTCGGGCAAGTCGCAGCCCGTCGCGCGATTCTTCAGCGCGCCGTTGCCGCCGGAAGACGACGCGCAGACCGTCGCGTTCGACGACTTCGTGCGCTTCTGGCGGCATCCGGCGCGCTCGCTGTTGCGCGACCGCCTGGGCATTGCGCTCGTCGATGCCGAGTCCGAACTCGACGACACCGAGCCGTTCGAGCTCGGCTTCGCGGGCCGCGATGCGCTCGCCGCGCGCGTGCTGCCGGCGCTGCTCGACGATGGCGAGCGCGCCGCGCGGGAACTCGCAAGACGCGTCGCGCGCGCGAGTCCCGAAATGCCGGGTGGCGCGACGGGCGGCGTGTGGCAGGCGCGCGAACTGCACGCGCTCGGGCAACTGGCGGAGCGCGTGCGGGCATCGACGTCGGCGGGCGTCGAACGTCTGCCGTTCTTGCTGGACGTGAGGCCACGCTGGCCCGACACCGCGGGCATCGCGCTATTCGGCGCGCACGACGATTCGCTCGTCGACGTCCGTCCGATGGCGCTCGTCGGCACGTTGAACGCGCTGACGCCGCAAGGCCAGGTGATCTATCGCTACGACGCACCGCGCGCACGCGATTATCTGTCCGCGTGGCTCGCGCATCTCGCGTACTGCGCGGCGCTGCCCGACGGACCGCGCCGCACGATCTGGCACGGGCGCGGCGCACAATCGGCGGATTTCGAACTGATGCCCGTCGCCGATCCGCTCGCGCATCTCGCCGCGCTCGCGTCGCTCTATCGCGCGGGACGCCGCATGCCGCTGCGCTTCTTTCCGAAGAGCGCGTGGCTCAAGGTGAAGGAGGGCGATTCGAAAGCGCAGGCCGCGTGGGAATCCGAGCGCACGCACGCCGAATCCGACGATCCGGTGTTTCGCATCGCCTTTCGCGGCGCGGACCTCGCACTCGACGACGCCTTCGCCGCGCTCGCGCGCATCGTGTTCGAACCGCTCGTGCAACATCTGCGGAGCGGCGCATGACCAACCTGACTTCATCTCTGGACAACATCGGCGTGCAGGAACTCGACGTCTTCTCTTGCGCGCTCGACGGCGTCAATCAGATCGAGGCTTCCGCCGGCACCGGCAAGACCTGGAACATCTGCGCGCTCTACGTGCGGCTGCTGCTCGAAAAGCGCCTGTCCGTCGAGCAGATTCTCGTCGTCACGTTCACGAAGGCGGCGACCGCCGAGCTGCACGAGCGCATCCGCTCGCGGCTCGCGGGCGTTGCCCATGCGATCGAAAACGGCGATGCGGCGGGCGATCCGTTCATCGAGCAACTGTTCGACACGACGCTCGCCGGCATCGACGCAGACGAAGCCGCGAAGCGCCTGCGCATCGCGGTGTCGACCTTCGATCAGGCCGCGATCCACACGATTCACGCGTTCTGCCAGCGCGCGCTGCAGGAAGCGCCGTTCGCCGCGGCGATGCCGTTCGCGTTCGAAATGGAAGCCGACGACAGCGCGTTGCGCTTCGAGCTCGCCGCCGACTTCTGGCGCGAGCGCGTCGAGCCGGTGGCGGCGCGCGTGCCGTCGTTCGCGTCGTGGCTCGTCGCGAAGGGCGCGGGTCCGGCATCGCTCGATGCGCAACTCGCGCGGCGTCTGAAGAAGCCGCTCGCGGCGCTGCGTTTCGGTGACTTCGGCGCCGCGCAAACCGCCGACATGCAGGCGCTCTTCGACCAAGCCTGCGCGTTGTGGCACGCCGAGCGCGACGGCATCGTGAAGCTGCTCTCCGACGCGAAGGATGCGCTGAAAGCGAACAGCTACAGCACGAAGATCGTCGGCGAGGCCATCGAGGCATGGAGCGCCTACTTCGCGGAAGGCGATTGCCACGCGCCGCCGCCCGAGCGGGCGCTCAAGCTCACGGCGACCGCGCTCGCCAAGGGCACCAAGGTCAAGAACACGCCGCCCGCGCACGCCTTCTTCGATCAGGCCGATGCGCTCGCCGCGTCCGCCGCCGCCGCCGAGGCATCGCAGCGCGCGATGTGGCTCGACATCGTGCGTGAATGGCTCGATCACGCGCCTTCGGAACTCGCCGCGCGCAAGCGCGCGCGCCGCGTCGTGTCGTTCGACGATCTGCTGTCGAACCTGCATCACGCGCTCGTGAAGCACGCGTGGCTCGCCGAGGCGTTGCGCGCGCGTTATCCAGCCGCGCTCATCGACGAATTTCAGGACACGGACCCGCTGCAGTTCGCGATCTTCGATCGCGTATTCGCGCCGCACGGGCCGCTCTTTCTCGTCGGCGACCCGAAGCAGGCGATCTACAGCTTCCGCGCCGCCGACCTGCACACGTATCTCGCCGCGCGCGACGGCGCGAGCGCGCGCTACACGCTCGCGGTCAACCAGCGCTCGACGCCGCCGATCATCGAGGCGTGCAACCGTTTGTTCGAGGCGAATCCGTCGGCGTTCATCCTAGATGGGCTCGACTATCAGCCGGTGCGCGCGGGCACGCGTCAGCGCGGACCGTTCGTCGACAACACGCCGGCCGCCGCGTATTCGGACATCGCGGATTTCTGCGTGTGGATGCTGCCGCACGGCGAATCGGTGCTTGTGAAAGCGAATGCGCAGCGCGATGCCGCAGAGGCCTGCGCCGCCGAGATCGCGCGGCTGTTGCGCGGTGCGCAGCGCGGCGAAGTGACCATCGGGAAAGCGCCGCTGTCGGCGGGCGATATCGCCGTGCTCGTGCGGACGCATCGGCAGGGCAGTCTCGTGAAGCGCGTGCTCGCGGCATGGGGCATCGGCAGCGTGGAGCTCGCGCAGGCGTCCGTGTTCGGCTCGCTCGATGCCGAGCAGATCGAGCGCGTGCTCGCCGCCATCGACACGCCGGGCGATCCGCGCCGCCTGCGCGCCGCGCTCGCTACCGACTGGTTCGGGCTCGACGCCGCCGCGCTCTGGCGGCTCGAACACGCGGACGCCGCCGATCCGCACGGCGAGCCGATCGATTCGACGAGCTGGGTCGAGCGCTTCTCGCGCTATCGCACGATCTGGCACGAGCGCGGCTTTGCGGTGATGTGGCGCACGCTCGCGCGCGAGCTGTCGATCGCGACGCGTCTCGTCGCACGGCCCGACGGCGAGCGCCGGCTCACGAACGTCAATCATCTGGCGGAGCTGCTGCAGGCGCGCTCGGCCGAACAGCCCGGCATCGCGCCGACGCTGCGCTGGCTCGCGGCGCAACGCGAGCAGCAGGGCGGCGGCGAGGAAGCGCAACTGCGTCTCGAATCGGACCGCAATCTCGTGCAGATCGTGACCGTGCACAAGTCGAAAGGGCTTGAGTATGCGGTCGTGTTCTGTCCGTTCCTGAACGACGGCGCGTCGCGCGAGGCGTCGAAATCCGGTTTGCCCGATGCGCGCGAGTATCACGACGACGCGGGCGTGGCGGTGCTGCATTACGGCATGGAAGGCGACGAAGACGATCTCGCGAGTGCGGCCATTGCGCGCGAGCAGGCGGCCGAGAGCGCGCGTCTCGTGTATGTCGCGCTGACGCGCGCGGTGTTCCGCTGCTATGTCGTCGCGGGTTCTTATCTGTCGAGCCGGTCGACGAAGGAGTCGCGCCGAAGCGTCCTCAACTGGCTCGTCGCGGGTGGCGGAAAAGACTTCGATGCGTTCTGCGATGCGCCGCCCGAGGAAGCGGAAATCGTCGCGGCGTGGCATGCGGTCGGGGCGCGGTCGCAGGGCGCGATCGGCGTCGCGCCGCTGCCGGTGATCGACACGCGCGAGCCGCTCGAAGCCGACGCGTCCCACGAACACGAGATCGCCGCGCGCACGAACCGGCGCATCCTGCGCGATCGCTGGCGCATGGCGAGCTTCAGTTCGCTGATCGCGGCGGGCGCGCGCGACGAGGCGAATCAGGCGCAGCCGGTGGAAGCGCGTCCGGATCACGACGAACTCGCCGCGCTCGATGACACCGCGCGCACGGACGCCGCTTCGAACGACGAATCGCCGCTCGATCCCGACGACATTCTCGCGTTTCCGCGCGGCGCGGCGGCGGGCGAATGCCTGCATCGCATGTTCGAGCTGGCGGATTTCACCGATGAGTCGAGCTGGCCGGCCGCCGTCGAGCGCGCGCTGCACGAGCATCCGACGCCCGCGCCGGAAGCGCTCGCGCCGCGTCTGCGTCCGATGATGCTGCGTCTCATCGGCGACACCGTGAGGAGCGAAATCGCGCCCGGCATGCGGCTCGCGACCATCCCGACGACGCGCCGCATGAACGAACTGGAGTTCCTGTTCCCGGCGGATTCGCTCGATTTCAGCGCGTTGCGGCGTCTGCTCGCGGCGCACGGTTTTCCCGACGTCGCGCTGGAGGCGGGCGCGTTGCGCGGATTCATCAAGGGTTTCATCGACATGATCGTCGAGCACGAAGGCCGTTTCTGGATCATCGACTGGAAGTCGAATCATCTGGGCGATGCCGCTTCCAACTACGCCGCCGCGCCGCTCGCCACGGCAATGGCGGAGCACGCGTATCACCTTCAGGCGCTCATTTACGTGGTCGCGCTGCATCGATATTTGCGCGCGCGGCTCGCGGGCTATGCGTACGACACGCATGTCGGCGGCTATCTGTATCTGTTCGTGCGCGGCGTGCGCCCGGACTGGCGCGACGGTGAAGAAGCGTGCGGCGTGCATCGCGGACGGCCGTCGCTGGAACTGGTCGAGGCGCTCGATCGTTTGATGTCGGGAGGCGCGGCATGAGCACGCTCGATGCAATGCAGGCGACGCGCCCCGTGCCCGCACCCGCCGATGAAAGCGCGGCGCTCGCCGAAGGTTTCGCGCGGCGCATGAGCGCGCTCGCGGCGCGCCTGAACGCAGACGAACGCAGCGTGCTGTGGGCCGAACGCGCCGCGCTCGCGATGAGCCGCGCGACCGCGCAAGGCCACGTGTGCCTGCCGCTCGCCGCGCTCGCGCGCCGTCACGACGCGCGTTTCGACGAGGCGCGCGACGCGCTGCTTGCAAGCGGTGTCGCGTGCCTCGTGCGCGGCGGCGCGCGCGCGGACGCGGCCGACCTGCTGCCGCTCGTCATCGACGAGGACGGGCGGCTTTATCTCGCGCGCTACTTCGACTACGAGCGCAGGCTCGCGTGCTCGCTCGTCGAACGTTCGCGCGATACGCGCATGACCGCTTCGCGAGAGGACATCGCGCGACAGGCCGAACGCATCGCGCGCTATTTCGGCCCGCGCGCGGATGACGACATCGACTGGCAGCGGGTCGCGGCGTTCGTCGCGCTGGCGGGACGGCTGACGATCGTGAGCGGCGGGCCGGGCACCGGCAAGACGACGACCGTCGTCGGCGTGCTCGCGTGTCTGCTCGACGCCGATCCGGACTTGCGGATCGCGCTCGCCGCGCCGACCGGCAAGGCGGCGCAGCGCATGCAGGAGGCGCTCATCGAACGCGCGGACAAGCTGCCGCCCGAACTCGCCGAACGCCTGCCGCGCACGTCGTTCACGTTGCAGCGATTGCTCGGCGTGCAGTCGGACGGGCGCTTCCGGCATCATCGCGACAATCCGTTGCCGTATGACGTGATCGTCGTCGACGAAGCCTCGATGATCGACGTCGCGCTCGCCGCCCATCTGCTCGAAGCCGTCGCGCCGGCGAGCCGTCTCGTGATGCTCGGCGACAAGGATCAACTGTCGGCGGTGGAAGCGGGCGCGGTGTTCGCGGAACTGAGCGCGGAGCCGTCGTTCAGCCATGCGGGCGTGGCGCGCATCGCGGCGGCGCTTTCGGTCGATGCGAAGCGCCTCGAAGCCGCATTGCCGAACGCCGCGCCCATCGACGATTCCGAGGGCTACGGCGATCTCTTCGACGCGAAGGCCGAGCCCGCGCTCACCGATTGCGTCGTGTGGCTGCAGAAGAACTATCGCTTCGGGCTCGATTCGGACATCGGGCGTCTGTCGATCGCAATCCGCAATGGCGACGAACGGGCCGCGCTCGATGCGCTCGATCCATCGGGCGAGCGCGCGGCCGTGCTCTTCGACGATGGCGACGCGACGCTGTCCGAGCGCACCCTCGCGCGTCTCGCGAAAGGCTTCGCGCCGTACGCGGACGCGCTCTCGGCCGTGCTCGACGGCGAGCAAGCGGATCACGCCCGACTCTTCGATGCGCTGAATCGCTTCCGCGTGCTGTGCGCGACGCGCAAGGGGCCGCGCGGCGTCGACGAAGTGAACGCGCGCATCGCGGCGAAAGTGCGCGAGCAAGCGGGCATTGCGCTTGCACTCGGTGCACAGTGGTTCGCCGGACGGCCGGTGATCGTCACGCGCAACGACTATGCGCTCGGGCTTTTCAACGGCGATATCGGCATCGCGCTGCCTGGCGCCGACGGCCTGTTGCGCGTCGCGTTCCGCCTGGCCGATGGCGCGCTGCGCTACGTGTCGCCCGCTGCGCTGCCGCCGCACGACACCGCGTTCGCGCTCACCGTGCACAAGTCGCAAGGCTCGGAGTTCGAGCACGCGGCGCTCGTGTTGCCCGGCGCGTTCGTGCGCGTGTTGTCGCGCGAGCTGGTGTACACGGCGATCACGCGGGCGAAGCGCAGAGTCGAAGTGATCGGCTCGGCGGCGATCTTCGCGCAAGCCGTCCGGGAGCCGACGCGCCGCGACTCCGGGCTGGCCGCGAGAATGCGGCGCCTATCCAGGGAATTCGACCGATGACCATCACCGACAGCCTCGCCGTGCCGCCCAACGAAATCGAGCTGACGGCCGTGCGCGCGCAAGGCGCGGGCGGTCAGAACGTCAACAAGGTGTCGAGCGCGATCCATCTGCGCTTCGACATCCGCGGGTCTTCGTTGCCGGAGCACATCAAGGCGCGTCTGCTCGCGCTTTCCGACAGCCGCGTCACGCGCGAGGGCGTGATCGTCATCAAGGCGCAGGAGCATCGCACGCAGGACATGAATCGCGCGGCGGCGCTCGCGCGTCTCGACGAACTCATCCGCAGCGTGTCAATCACGCGCCGCAAGCGAATCGCGACGAAGCCGACGCGCGCATCGCAGTTGCGGCGCGTCGAAGGCAAGGTGAAACGCGGCGCGATCAAGGCGGGGCGCGGGCCGGTGCGCGGCGAATGACTCAGCTTTGCCACTTCGGCGGCATGTCGACGCGCGGCCCGAAGAACCACGACTTGAGCACGTCGCGTCCGATCACGCGGCCCAGTTCGGCGAACGCACAGTAGTTGCCGATCATCAGCACGAGAAGGATCTGGACGGCCCAGAACTGCGGCCAGTTGATATGCGCGATGAGCGCCTGATTCGCGGCAGCAAGGCCGTGGGTCTCCTTCCAGAAGTCCAGCAGCCGCTCGAGATAGTGCAGGATGCCAGCGATGGCCGTGTAGATCAGCGTTTTCCAGGCGGCGTTCCAGACCAGCGGACGGTCCGGATAGCGGTTGATGAACGGCAGCATGTTGGCGATCAGCACGGACTTGCCGAGAATCAGCGAAGCGACGAGCACCGACATCGACGAGGTCAGCGAAATGCCGGTGCCCATTACCATCAACGCGCGCACGATGGCGACGGCATGCAGGAGGATGAAAAAGAAAACGGTCGGCGGGACCATTTTCATCATTTCATGTTTGAGCTTGGCGAACAGATCGTGCATGACGGCTCCCGGCAAAAGCGCGAAGGATGACGCGGCGCCGCACGGCGTGCAACGGCATCCAAACAATTTCACCCTTGCGGACGATGCCGCCCGCACACCGCCGCTTTTCCCGAAAGCAGTATAGTCAGCGCGCGAATTTTCGCCGTCCGACGAACGGCACGCGTTTCACCACGCCCGTCGCGAGCGCGGTGCCCGCGAGCACGATCGCGCAGCCCGCCATCATGACGAGCGAGACGTGCTCGCCGAGAAAGAGCGCGCCCCACAGAATGCCGAACAGCGGAATCACGAACGTGACGGTCATCGCGCGCGCCGGGCCCGCGACCGCGACCAGATGGAAGTAGATGAAATACGCGATCCCCGTGCAGCCGATGCCGAGCGCGAGCACCGCGCCCCATGCGTGCGCGGAAACCGGCGCGGCGGGCCAGGTAAAGAGCGCGATCGGTGCGAGCGTGAGCGTTGCGCCGATCATGCTGCCGGCCGCGTTGGTCATCGCGTCGACGTCCATCAGATACTTTTTCGCGAAGTTGCCCGCGACGCCGTAAAGCGCCGACGCCGCCAGCGCCGCCGCCGCCGCGAGCATGCCTTGCACCGGCAGCGCGGCGGCTTGCCCGGCATGCTCCGGCGCGATCTGGTTCCACACCAGCACGAGCACGCCCGCGAAGCCGATCGCCATGCCGATCGTGCGCGCGGTCGTCAGGCGATCCTTGAGCCACAGGAAAGCGACGAGCGCGCCGAACAGCGGCGTCGTCGCGTTGATGACGGACGTGGCCCCGGCCGAAAGCGTCAATTCGGCATACGCGAAGAGACAAAACGGCGCGGCCGAGTTGAGAATGCCGACGGCGAGCAATTGAAGCCAGCGTTTCTTCAGCGTCGCGGCGGTTTGGGCGAGCGGCCGCCGCGAAAGCAGCATCGCGATCAGGAACACGGCGCCGATGCCCACGCGCACGGCCATCAGCGGCGCGACGCCGAACTCGGCGACGCCCACGCGGATGAAGAGAAACGACGCGCCCCACAGGGCGGCGAGGACGATCAGTTGCAGCAGATTGGCGGGTGACATGGCGGGCGGACTTCGCAAGGCTCATCGAAAGTCCGCGCATGTTAGCACCGCGTTCGTCTCAGAAATGGTCCGCCGGACGAAAGCGCAAGAAGCGGGAGAAACAGGGGAAGCGCGAAAGCTCAATGCGGCGGGATCATCCACGTCAGCACGTTTTGCTGCAGCCACACGAGCACGCCGAGCAGGATCGTCAGCAAGATCGAATGCTTGAACGTGCGCGCGAACACGAGGCCTTCCTTGCCTTTGAGCTCGGTGGTCGCGACGCCGGTCGAGATGTTTTGCGGCGAGATCATCTTGCCCATCACGCCGCCCGACGAATTGGTCGCCGCCATCAGCACCGGATTGAGGTTGAGCTGGTTCGCCGCGACGACCTGCAGATTGCCGAAGAGCGCGTTGCCCGACGTGTCGCTGCCGGAGAGGAACACCGCGACCCACCCGAGGAACGCGGACACGAGCGGGAAGAACGGCCCGACCGACGCCACGCCCAGACCGAGCGTGTAGTTCATGCCCGAGTAGTTCATCAGATACGCGAGGCCGACGATCGTCGCGACCGTCAGAATGGCGATGCGCGTCTGCACCCACGTATCGCCGATCGCCGCGACGTATTCGCGCGCGGGCAGCTTCACCATCAACGCGGTGATGATCGACGCGACCAGGATCGCCGTGCCCGTCGCGAGTGGCTGGAAGTCCCAGATCGCGCCGTAAGGCTGCTTGTAGAGCGTGATGTAGACCGCCTTGTCGAGGCCCGGCCACGCGATTTTCACGTCGCCGATCATGAAGATCTTGAGCACCGTCCACACGATCACGACCACCGAGACCACGATCCACGGCACCCAGCCCTGGCCGCCCGGAATCGCCGAACGCGTCGCGCCGGCGCGCTCGACGTTCACCGCGAAGCGCTCGTCCGCGACGGGCTTCCACACGCGCAGGAACGCGATCGTCACGATCAGCGAGACGAGCGACGAAAGCACGTCGGTGAGCGCATAGCTGATGTAGTTCGACGTCACGAACTGCGTCAATGCGAACACGCCGCCCGAGACGAGCAGCACGGGCCAGATACGCATCATGTTGCGAAAGCCCGCGTAGATACCGATCACATAGAAGGGCAGAAAGAGCGCGAAGAACGGCAACTGGCGACCGACCATTTTGGCGAGCGCATCGGTGGGCAGGTGCGTGACTGCGCCGAGCACGGTGATCGGCACGCCGAGCGCGCCGAACGCGACCGGCGCCGTGTTGAAGATCAACGTGAAGGTCAGCGCTTCGAGCGTCGGGAAGCCGAGCAGGATCAAGAGCGAACTCGTGATTGCGATCGGCGTGCCGAAGCCCGAAATCCCTTCGAGCAGCGCGCCGAACGAGAAGCCGATCACGACGAGCACGATGCGCCGGTCGTTCGGCAGGTTATCGACCATCCACATGCGAAATGCTTCGAAGCGCCCCGAGCGTTGCGCGACGTTGTAGAGCAGGATCGCGGCGAAGACGATCCACATGACGGGCCACAGCGCGAACACGGCGCCGGCCGCGACCGAATCGAGCGCGAGCCCGACCGGAAAATGCCAGCCCGCGATGGCGATGACGAGCGCAAGGACCAGCCCCGCGAGCGACGCCTGCCACGCGGGACGGCGCGCCCAGCCGAGCAGCACGAGCACGAGGATGATCGGCAGCGCGGCGACGATGAAGGATGCGAACAGGGAATTGGCGATCGGGGTGAGTAGCTGGTGGAACATCGGGTCTCCTTCGTTCTGTCATGAACCGAAGCGGCGCCAACGCGAAGCCGCGATGCGCGTGGAGTTCGATGTCCGGCCGCCGGCTTAAGCAACCGCATAACGCGCACACTAAGAATAGGGCGCGAAGGGCATGCGTCAAGGCGTGAATGCCCGTCCATTCCGGCCACGGCGTGGCGCGCAGAGGTGAATGGACGTGAAGGGACGCGCCGCTTGCGGGCGCGTCATCGATGCGGACGGACGAGCGCGATCAGCCCTCGGCGACGGCGCTCGGCGCGCTCTCGTCGCGACCGGCCGATGGCGTCTGGCGGAAGACCCACACGGTCAGAAGGCCGAGCGAGGCGAAAATCCACAGCAGGAAAAACACGAAGGCCATCATGTCCGATCCCCCGATACGGAAAAGTGCGCGGAACAACGGTTATCGCCGTTGCGACTCGATGCAGGGAAGCTATGTAGCCAAAACCGTGCCAATCATCTGGCGAATAGTGGCGAAGCCTTGTCGGATAAGGAAAGTGCGCCGGCGCACGATGAAGCGCGTCGTGCGCGCGAGCCCGTGTCGAAAGGAAAATGTTGCAGCAGTGTTACGCGGCAAGGCGACAAACGGCTTTTTGTCTCACCTGGCGTATCGCGGCGCGTCGATCAGTGTCCGCGGCCGCCGCCTCCGCCGCCATGCCAACTGCCGCCGCCGCCGTGCCAGCCGCCGCCCCCATGCCACCCGCCGCCGCCGTGCCATCCGCCACCGTGGTAGCCGCCGCGATAGCCATGTCCCCAGCAGCATCCGCTGCCGCCCCAGTAGCCGAAGCTGAACGAAACCGCCGGATAACCGTAGCCGTAGCCGTAGTACGCCGGATAGCCGTAGTACGGGTAAGCCGCATACGGCGGGTAATACGGATAGGGATACGTCCGGTAGTAGTCGGAGTACGACGAGCCGACGGCGTATTCGTACTGTGGCGGCAAGGTCGCGGATGACGTCGGCGTGGCCGCCGTGCCGGACGCGGGCAACGCGAATTCCCGCTGCGTGTAGGTCGCGCCGACGACAGGCGCGGGCGGATAAGCTGGATAAGCCGGATAACCGTAAGGGTAATAACATCCGCCGAGAAGAAGCCCGGCGGCGAGCGCTGCGGCGGCCGTCCTGGGTCTGGACATGCTGCGGGCGGAAATCATGGCACTGCTCCTTGCGTTACGGCTTGCGGGACGTGGGATCGAATGAAATTGGCCCCTTAAGAAGCAGCTTAGTCGAACGACAACCGGGAGGCGCGCCGCGTGATGTGAAAAAGCATTGCGGCGCGCCTTTATGTAACAGAAATGAAACAGCGGGTCGTTGATGGCGGCGAAACGCTTCCGTTGCGTCGTTCAGACGATGTTCGCGCTACTTCCCGACCTGATTGCCGATAATCCCGCCGACCGCCGCGCCGCCGAGCGTCGAAAGCGCGCTGCCGCCGATCACCGCGCCGCCCGCCGCACCGACGCCGGCGCCGATAGCCGTATCCCGTTGACGCGTGGTCATGTCGCCGCAAGCGGTCAGTCCTCCCAGAAACCCAACGATCATTGCAGCGGCGCCGATCTGTTTGATGATTTTCATGTCGACTCTCCAATTCGAAGATGAGATGAATCGGCTGCGGCTCGGCCGCATTTGCGCCGGTTCACGCACTCGACCAGC
Source organism: Caballeronia sp. ATUFL_F2_KS9A (assembly GCF_023630765.1). Classification (NCBI taxonomy): domain Bacteria; kingdom Pseudomonadati; phylum Pseudomonadota; class Betaproteobacteria; order Burkholderiales; family Burkholderiaceae; genus Caballeronia; species Caballeronia sp. ATUFL_F2_KS9A. Next base: position 411,594 of record NZ_JALQEK010000002.1, read on the forward strand.
AGAAAAGATGCCCGAATCGTCGGATGAACCGCTCATTCAGGCCCGACAAGGCTTTGCGCCCGGCGCACACATAAAAAACGGCCTGCCGCACGCGCTGTGCGACAGGCCGTTGTCAGCGAGTCAGAAGCTTCAGGTCGGCTGATAGATTTCCGAGCCCTTTTTCACGAACTCGATCGCCTTCGTCTCCATGCCCTTGGCGAGCGCCTCGCTTTCGCTGACACCTTGCTTCGCCGCGAAATCGCGCACGTCCTGCGTGATCTTCATCGAGCAGAAGTGCGGGCCGCACATCGAGCAGAAATGCGCGACCTTCGCGGAATCCTTCGGCAGCGTTTCGTCGTGGAATTCGCGCGCCTTGTCCGGATCGAGACCGAGATTGAACTGGTCTTCCCAGCGGAATTCGAAGCGTGCCTTCGACAGCGCGTTGTCCCGCACCTGCGCGCCCGGATGACCCTTCGCGAGATCGGCCGCGTGCGCCGCGAGCTTGTACGTGATGATGCCTTCCTTCACGTCGTCCTTGTTCGGCAGCCCCAGGTGTTCCTTGGGCGTGACGTAGCAGAGCATCGCGGTGCCGAACCAGCCGATCATCGCAGCGCCGATGCCCGACGTGATGTGGTCGTAACCCGGCGCGATGTCGGTCGTCAGCGGCCCGAGCGTGTAGAAGGGCGCTTCGTCGCACCATTCCAGTTGCAGGTCCACGTTTTCCTTGATGAGCTGCATCGGAACGTGGCCGGGGCCTTCGATCATCACCTGCACGTCGTGCTTCCACGCGATCTGCGTCAGTTCGCCGAGCGTCTTCAGTTCGCCGAGCTGGGCTTCGTCATTGGCGTCGTAGATCGAGCCGGGGCGCAGGCCGTCGCCGAGGGAGAACGAGACATCGTATTGCTTCATGATTTCGCAGATGTCTTCGAAGTGCTCGTAAATGAAGCTTTCCTTGTGATGCGCGAGGCACCACTTCGCCATGATCGAGCCGCCGCGCGACACGATGCCCGTCATGCGGTTCGCGGTCAGCGGCACGTATTGCAGGCGCACGCCGGCGTGAATCGTGAAGTAATCGACGCCTTGCTCCGCCTGCTCGATGAGCGTGTCGCGGAAGATTTCCCACGTCAGGTCTTCGGCCTTGCCGTTCACCTTTTCGAGCGCCTGATAGATCGGCACCGTGCCGATCGGCACCGGCGAATTGCGGATGATCCACTCGCGCGTTTCGTGGATGTGCTTGCCGGTCGACAGATCCATGACCGTGTCGCCGCCCCAGCGAATTGCCCACGTCATCTTGTCGACTTCCTCGCCGATCGACGACGTGACCGCCGAATTGCCGATGTTCGCGTTGATCTTCACGAGGAAGTTGCGGCCGATAATCATCGGCTCGCTTTCCGGGTGATTGATGTTCGCGGGGATGATCGCGCGGCCGCGCGCCACTTCCTCGCGCACGAATTCAGGCGTGATTTCCTTCGCCGCGTCCTTGCCGAACGCCGCCGCGCCGAAGGCTTGTCCGGCGTGCTGGCGGCCCATCATCTTCGCGAGCTTTTCGCCGTTGGGGCCGCTCGTGCGCAGGCTTTCGAGATACTCCGCGCGACGCTGGTTCTCGCGAATCGCGATGTACTCCATCTCCGGCGTGATGATGCCTTGGCGCGCGTAGTGCATCTGCGAGACGTTCTTGCCGGCGAGCGCGCGGCGCGGATGACGGTGCAAACCCGGAAAGCGCAGTTCGGCCGTTTTCGGATCGGCGGCGCGCTCGCGGCCGAACTCGCTCGACAGGCCGCTCAGTTCCTCGGTGTCGCCGCGCTTTTCGATCCACGCGCCGCGCAGCGCGGGCAGACCGCTGCGAATGTCGATCTGCGCGTCGGGATCGGTGTACGGGCCCGACGTGTCGTACACGTAGACGGGCGGATTCTTCTCGCCGCCGAAGCCGTCGGGCGTGTCGGATTGCGTGATCTCGCGCATCGGCACGCGGATGTCGGGCGTCGAACCTTCGACATAGACCTTGCGCGAGTTCGGCAGCGGCGCGATGGCGGCGGCATCGACGACGGCGTTTTCCGAGAGGAACTTCGGGTTGGCATTCATGTGCTTGATCTCCTAAGGGACGATTTTTTTCAGCACGAGCGATGTCGTAGCTCGTGGTGACTCAGGAGCTAAACAGGGAGGAACGAGATGGAAAGGTACGGGTTCGGTTGAAGTGGCGTGGACTGCGGCCTATGGAACCCGAACGCTTCCCTGCGCTGGCATTATCCAGATCAGGTTCAAAGGGTATTTCTCACCCACGCCACACGAAGCGCTTCGTCGATGAAACCGCACGAAACCGCGATGTGCAACGCAGGACCCCCGCGTTAGCAGCCGACACGTTACACCGCGGCGTGGCGTCTTGGCAACCATCCCGAAAATGAGCCGATGGATGCGAGCGCTTACTGCATAATGTCGGGCGCCGCGGATTTCCGGGTTTTCCCGAAGGTCGCGCGGTCCTTCCTCGCGCCATTCCCCTTTGCTTTACGCCATGTCGTTCTGTCTGGTTTTGCCCGTTTTTCTCCGGCGCGCAGCCGTCGCCGCGGAGTGATGCATGTCCGCTCTGCCTCCGCCGCGCCTGCCGTTCAGCTTCCCTGACCGTTTTCCGTTTCGCGCGCCGCGCTCTTTCAAGGGGCAGGTCGCGCTTGCGCTGACGGTCGTCTATCTCGTTTGGGGATCGACGTATCTCTGCATCCATCTCGCGCTCGAATCTTTTCCGCCGTTGATGCTCGGCGGGCTGCGCAATCTGTTCGCGGGCATCGGGCTATTCTTGATCGCGGTGCATCGCAAGTCGGTGTGGCCCAGCGCGCGGGAAGTGCGCAACGCGGCGATCGTCGGCACGTTGCTGGAAGGTCTGTCGAGCGGGATGATGGCTTACGGCATGCGGACCGTGGGGACCGGCACGGCCGCCGTGATGGTCGCGACGGTGCCGCTTTTCGCGACGATCTTCACCGCGCTCAGCGGACGCGGCGTCGCGAAAGGCGAGTGGTTCGCGGTGGCGCTGGGTCTGCTCGGGATCGTGCTGCTGAATCACGGCGATCCCTCGCCGAGTTCGACGGTCGGCACGCTGGCGATTCTGTGCGCCGCGATCTTCTGGGCGGGCGGCGCGCATCTGGCGACGCGCCTGCCGCAGCCTTCCGATCTGCTGATGTCGACGGCGCTGCAGATCGGTTTGGGCGGATTGATCGCGACGGCGATCGCGTTCGCATCGGGCGAGCGGTTGGCGAGCGTCGGCGTCGGCGCGGGGTTCTCGTTTTTGTATCTCGTCGTGATCGGTTCGATGGCCGCTTATGTCGCGTATAACTTTCTGATACGCAATACGAGCACGATCGTCGCGACGAGTTGTCTTTATGTGAATCCGGTGGTGGCGGTTGGTTTGGGCGCGCTGCTGCTCGGGGAAATCGTCACGCAATGGACCTTGATTGCGACCGTTGTGATTCTGCTTTCCGTTGGGCTTTCGTTCTGGTTTGATCAGCGGCGGCGGGGACTTCTCTGAACGCACCATCCTTGTAAAAACCGCTTCTCGTCACGCGGCGACGCTGCATTGATCGATGCAGCGCCGCGCGGGGTCTTCGCGCATCCCGAGCAATTCCTCTAATGAATCCGAAACCCTTTCCAGACGGGCCTCAGCGGCCGATACACGCCATCGTCGCACCGTCTCGGGGCATGCTCATTGCTCAACGCATGCGCCACTTCGACGGCAAATCTGATCGATCGAAATGGCAAGAGGGAAACCCGAATCGGGCCCGGCGAGCGAGCGCGCAAAGTCCTGCGGATGCCTAATCGTCCGGACCCGGATGACGATGTGGCCGATCAAATCAAATCAAAACAAAGGAAGGTGAAACCATGAAGCTCATCCGTACCGCTGCCGCGCTTGCCGCCGTCGCCGCTTTGCTCTCCGCTTGCGGCGGAAGCTCCGATGACGTCGGCAAGGAAATCGGCGTCACTCAGCCGCAAGTCCATTTCATCCACGCGATCCCGAGCGGCCCGAACGTCGACTTCTACGACAACGGCAAGATCCTGCAGCCGAATCTCGCGTACAAGGCGGTGACGAACTTCGCGAACATCGACACGGGCCAGCACAACTTTTCCTACGCCGCCGTCAACACGACGACGCAACTCGCCACCGACACGACCATCTCGAACGCGGCGAAAGGGCACGAATACACGGTGATCGCGCTGCCGGACGCGGGCTTCGTGCCGTCGATCGCGGTGATCGACGATCCGTTCGACAAGGGCCTGCTATCGAGCAGCGCACGCGTGCGCGCGTTCAACGCATCGACGAACGCGCCGAACCTCGACATCTATCTCGTCGCGCCGGGCACGAACATCTCGACCGTCAGCCCGACGATGGCGGGCGTGGCCTACAAGAACGCCGTACCGGCGACGACGCAAGACTCGATCTACGTCTCCGGCGGCACGTATCAACTGATCGCGACGCTGCCGGGCTCGAAGACGCCGGTCTATAAATCGGCGTCGTTCGATCTCGTCAACAACGCGGACTGGCTCGTGACGACGCTGCCTTCGGGAAATGCAGCCACGCAACTCGTGCCCGAGAAGATTCGCGTGCTCGTCGCGCAGGGCGGCAACACGCAGCAGCCGGCGCTCGAACTGCCCGACACGCAATAAGGCATGAACCGCACAGCCCGGCCGGAAGAATCGGCCGGGCTTTTTCGTATCGCGCGCAGCTACTTCGCAAGGACGATGTGCGTGGCCCGCTCCGTCGGAACGTGCTCGACCGTCCGATATCCCAAAGCGCGCAAATCCAGACCGTCGAAGAGCGATTCCCCTTGCCCGAGCGCCACCGGCGCGAAAGCGAGGTGGATTTCATCCACATGGCCGGCCTGAATGTATTGCTTGACCGTGGCCGCTCCGCCGCCGATCTTGATGTCCTTCGCGCCGGCCGCTTCGCGTGCCTTTTGCAGCGCGACCTCGATGCCGTCCGAGACGAAGTGAAACGTCGTCCCGCCTTGCATCCGAATCGGCGGACGCGGGTAATGGGTCAGCACGAAAGTCGGCGCATGATAGGGCGGATCCTCACCCCACCATCCTTTCCATTGTTCATCCGGCCATTCGCCGCGAATCGGCCCGAACATGTTGCGCCCGAGGATGAACGCGCCGAATCCGTCCATCGCGCGCCGGGCGAAGTCGTCATCGACACCGGTTTCGCCGTCGTCTTTTCCCTGCATCCGCCGAAACGTCTGCGTCGGGAAAAACCACTGAAAGAGCTCCGGGCCCCGCACCCCGAGCGGATGTTCCAGACTCTGACCGGTTCCCGCGGCGAAGCCATCGAGCGAAACGCCGAACCCGGCTACTTTTACTCTGGCCATTCGTGTCTCCGTTTGCGCTGTGAATCCCGATGTCTGAAGCCAGGCATCATCGCTCAGGAAGGCATCGAGATGAGCGAACTCTATCGCAGCGAAGGGGATCTGGGTCATCGGCGTCATTGTGCAGAGAATGACGCGTGACCCGTGGGACGCCGCGAGCGGCCTGGACGACACACGAACGGCTCCAAGACAAAAAAAATCCCGCCACGCGAAGGTGGCGGGAAGAGAGAGAACTACGTCAACGCTATGGAACGCCTGAGCGGGAACGCCGCAGCGAAGCGGCGCGCCTCGTGAATTACTTGTGCTGCTCCGCGGAGTTCGAGATGGCCTGGCCGCCCTTCGAGATGTCCTGACCGGCTCCCGAAACGGTGTTGCAGCCTGCGAGAGCCGCGCTGCCGGCGATGAGGAGTAGAGCGATGAGTCGAGTCATGTGTATTCCCCTTGGAGTTGAAATGCGTGACAGGAAAAACGGTTCGCGCATCGTGTGTGGTCGACGGGCGCCTGGCTGACGTCCTGTCTTACCGGTGTGAACAATCATAAAAAAGCGCATCGTTCGCGGATGTAGGCACGCATGCGATTCTGGTGTCGGCGTCGTCCGCATTTCGTGTCGGCGCCGTCCTACGTGGATGCCGCGACGACCGGCGCATCGGCGCTGCGCTCGCGCGGCATCGACACGCTGATCGCCGTGCCGCGCGGCGTCGCGCGCTCGATCTCGAAGCGTCCGCCGCGCGCCGACACGCGCTGCCGCATGCCGACGAGCCCATGCGTCTGCGTGCGCTTTAAATCCTGCGGCCGAATGCCGATGCCGTCGTCGGTGATCGAGAGCGACACGTTCGCTTCATCGACCGTCAGCGCCACGCGGATACGGCTCGCGTGCGCGTACTTCGCCGCGTTCGTGAGCGTCTCCTGCGCGACGCGGAAAAGCGCGATTTCGATCGCCTCGCCGAGCTTCACGTCCTCGCCCGGCAGATCGAATTCGACGTTCCAGCCGTTGCGCTGCGCGGCTTCATCGGCGAGCGAGCGCAGCGCCGTGACGAGACCGAAGTTGGCGAGCACCGTCGGGCGCATGTCCTCGATGATGCGGCGCTTCAACGCGATGCCCTGATCCAGATTGCCGAGCGCGCGCGCGAGTTTTTCGGCCATCGCGGGCTCGCTGTCCTTCAGCTTGCCGCGCACCCACGCGACATCCATCTTGCTCGCGGTGAGGATCGAGCCGAGTTCGTCGTGCAGTTCGCGCGCGAGCTCCGTCTTCTCGTTTTCGCTGACGGACTGCAAGTGCCACGCGAGCGCCTCGAGCTGACGCGTGCGCGCGAACACGAGCTGGTCGAGCTCTTCCTGCTGCGTGATGAGCGCCTTCTGCACGCGCGCCTGCTTGTCGAGCTGAATGCCGAGATTACGAAACAGCAGGATGAATAGAACGATGTTGAGGGCGCACAACGCGCCCACGCACAGCGTCGAGATGCGCTGGTCGGCGCGGCTCGCGTCGAGCGCGTGTTGCGCGCGCTGCTCTTCGTTCAGGCGCAACAGCGACAGCGCCGCATCGAGCGTGGCGCTCGCGTCGGGTGGCGGCAGGGCACGCGTGGCATCGGCGTCGGGCGAATCGGCGATGCGCGCGGTGCCTTGCGCGATTTCATCGTCGGCGGCGGCGCGGATCTGCGCGAAGCTCGCGAGCGCGGTGTCGTCACCGATGCGCCGGTAATACGCATCGAGCCACGCCAGCGTGCGCCGCACGCGTCCGGCCGCGTCGCGGAAATGCGCCTGATACGCGTCGTCGGCCTGTAGCGCGAAGCCGCGTTCGTCGGCGGTGAGCGCGGCGATATCGGCGGCGAGCATCGAAAGCTGCGCGGTCGCGCCTTTCGCTTCGAGCGCGGTCTCGTATTCCGACGCGATCCGCATGCGCCCCGATTCCAGAATGATCAGCCCGCCGACCGTGATGACGATCGCCACCGTCATCGCGACCGCCCAGCTATAGCGGCGCATCCAGTCGTTGAAGCGCGTGGCGCGGCGCGCGATGCCTTCCGGCGCGGGCGGCGGCGTGTCCTCGGGCAAGATCGTCGTCGGTATCGCGGTGGGCGGTACGTGGCTCATGGCGTGGGTCGTCCGGCGTTTCACTTAGAGCAGCCGATTTGAAAGCAAGTGTCGGTGGATTCCCACAGCAAAAAAGGAGCCTGCCCGAATGCGCGGCGCGCATCGCGTGGCTACGATAGTTCCGTCATCCACTCCTACGGGGAACGATCATGCTGAAGTGGGCCTTGTTTTTCGCGATCGTAGCCGTGATCGCCGGCGTGCTGGGGTTCACCGGCGTCGCTGCCGGAGCGGCCGCCATCGCCAAGTTCCTGTTCGTGCTGTTCCTGATCCTGTGCGTCGTGTTTCTCGTGCTCGGCTTCGTCGTCACGAAGAAAGCGATCGATTAGCGGCGTTCCGGACGTATCGACAAAACGTAATCAAAAACTCAGGAAGGAGGTCACATGCTTCATTACGCTGCAGTCTTCTTCGTCATCGCCCTCATCGCGGCCGTGTTCGGTTTCACGGGCATCGCGGCCGGCGCGGCGGAAATCGCGAAGATCCTTTTCTTCATTTTTCTCGTCGTGTTCGTGGTCACTTTGCTGCTCGGCGTGTTCCGAACGTGACGCCCGCTTAGCTAAAAGCCACGAGCCATCAAGCCGCGCGCGGGTTTCATCACCGTCGCGCGGTTTCTTCGACAGATCAGGCATGGTGTGTGCATCGGAGTATCGGATTGGATAGCAGGGCGCTATGGAAACCCTGGCGCCGAAGCCTGCTCCAGCGAACAACGTCAACTCACCTGTCAAAGAGGAGCGAACCAAATGTCCAAATCGTCTGCGGTAAACGCCGAGCCGAGCCAATCCACCGACGCCTTCGTTCTCGATGTCGAGAAGATCCGCGCCGATGCCCGGCAGCACATGGACGAAGGCGCGGTGACGACCGGCTACGGCGCCGATCGCGAGACCGTGCTGAAGCTGCTCAACGATTCGCTCGCCACGGAAATCGTCTGCACGCTGCGCTACAAGCGCCACTATTTCATGGCGAAGGGCATCCACTCGGAAGCCGTCGCACAGGAGTTTCTCGAGCACGCGAACGAGGAACAGCAGCACGCCGACACGCTCGCCGAGCGCATCGTGCAACTCGGCGGCGCGCCGAATTTCGCGCCCGACGGCCTCTCGTCGCGCTCGCATTCGCAGTACAGCGAAGGTAAGGATCTGATCGACATGATCCGCGAGAATCTGATCGCGGAGCGCATCGCGATCGACACGTATCGCGAGATCATCCGCTATCTCGGCGACAAGGACGTCACGACGCGTCGCATCTTCGAGGACATTCTCGCCGTCGAGGAAGAGCACGCCGACGACATGGCCGATCTGCTGGAAGGCCGCAACGGATGAGGACGAGGTCGCCGGGGACGCGTCGCGCGCCCGGCGCCCGCATGACATGGCCGATCCACTGGTAGCCGACCGTCCGGCAGCACGGACCACGCGAATGATTCGAGTCTTGATAGCCGACGACCACGCCATCGTGCGCAGCGGGTTCAGGCAGTTCGTCGCCGACGAACCCGACATGGAAGTCGGCGCGGAAGCCGCCACCGGCGACGAGGCCATCGCGCTCGTGCGCGCGCAGGCGTTCGATGTCGTGCTGCTCGACATCGCGATGCCCGACAAGAACGGCGTCGATACCTTGCGCGTCATCAAGCAGATCCGCCCGGAGCAGGGCGTGCTGATGCTTTCGGGGTTCCCCGAAAGCCAGTACGCAATCAACCTGCTGAAGGCGGGCGCGAACGGCTATCTGAACAAGGATGCCGCGCCCGACGAAATCGTGCGCGCGATCCGCACGGTGGCACGCGGGCATCGTTATCTGTCGGAGTTCATCGCGGATGCGCTCGCCGACAAGCTCGACAAGCCCGCCGCCGAGCGCCCGCACGAACTGCTGTCGGAACGCGAGTTTCAGATTTTCTGCAAGCTCGCGGGCGGCCAGTTGCCGACGGAAATCGCGCAGGAACTGCATCTGTCGGTGAAGACGGTGAGCACGTATCGCGCGCGCGTGCTCGAAAAAATGCGGCTTTCCAATAACGCCGACCTCACGTATTACGCGATCAAGAACGGCCTGATCGAATAGCGGCGCATCGTTCGAACATCCGCGAGAGCACTGCCGGAGGACGCCCGCCGTGGGCAATCACATCGACACTGACGACCGAATGGAGCAGCCGGGCGCGCGGCGGCCGCCGCTCGCGGCGTTGCTGATCGAGGATTCGCCGCTTATCCGCCGCAGCCTGACCGAGGCGATCGACGCGCTCGGGCCGTGGCGCGTGACCGCGTTCGCCGATGCGCCCGACGAGGCCATCGCGCTGCTGTCGTCGCGGACTTTCGATGCGATCATCGTCGATCTGCAACTGAAGCGCGGCTCGGGCATCGACGTGCTCGCCTGGCTCAAGGAGGGCGGCGCGCCGCGCTCGGAAACCGCGTTCATCGCGGTGCTCACGAATCACGCGCTGCCGACGTATCGCGAGCGTTGCCTGCAATACGGCGTGCGTCACTTCTTCGACAAATCGCTCGAGTTCGATCGCGTGCTCGACGCGCTCGACGACTACGCGCGCGAGCGCACCTGAAGGCGCGGCTCAGAAAGGCTGCGGCCCGCCACCTTGTTCGACGCTCATGCAATGCGTGACGAGGCCGACGCCGGCGCGCCACAGATGCAGCCCGAATGCGGGCGGCTCCATCACGAAGGCTTCTGGACCATCGGATTTCAATTGCAGCGCGACCTGATGCGCCGTCGACGGGGCGCACCACACGATCGTGCCGCCGAAGCGCGCGCTGATCGCGCGGTGCACGTGGCCGCATACGATGCGCTCGACGTTCGGATGACGCCGCACGAGTGCGTCGAGCGCGCGGCTGTCGTCGGGCGCGAGGCGGATGTCGTCCATGAAGCCGATGCCGCATTCGATCGGCGGATGATGCATGCCGATCAGCACCGGCCGGTCGCGCGAGGCGTCGAGCTGCGCTTCGAGCCAGGCAAGGCGCGTGGCGCACAGGCGTCCCGCGCCGGAGCCGGGATCGAGCGTGTCGAGCGCGATCACGCGGACTTCGCCGACGTCGAACGCGTACTGCAGGAAACCGTCGTGACCCGCGAGCTCGGGGAGATCGCCGAAGACGGCGCGCAGATTCGCGCGGTCGTCGTGATTGCCGGCGATGACGCGCCACGGAATGGCGAGCCGGTCGAGGAGCGTGCGCAGATGCCGGTATTCGTCGATGCCGCCCGCATCGACGAGATCGCCGGTAACAAGCACGGCGTCGGGGCGCGGATCGAGCGCGTTGAGGACGTCGATCGCGCGGGCGAGATACGCGGCGGTATCGACGCGGCCGTAGGCGAGCGTGCCCGGCGGCGTGATGTGCAGATCGCTGATCTGGGCGAGCAGCATGCGCGAATCTCCTCGTCGCGGACGGTTTCGGGCTGGGTCGTCGGATTCAGCCGTCGGATTCAGTCGTCGGATTCGGCGACCGGCGGCTTGGGCGCGAGCTTCGCGGGGACGAGCCACTGGAAGCCGGTCATCGACGTTTCGCTGAACGTGCATTCGGCGGCTGCGGGCACCGATGAAGACTTCGTGGCCGGCGGCTTCGGCGGATTCTGGATCGTGCCGTGCACGACGACCCGCGAGCCATGATAACTCGCGCCGGAACCGGTGATTTTGAGCGGCGCGCTCGCGGCGTCGGGATAGTCGGCCCGCACCTTCTCCTTGCAGGTCTCGACGTTCTTGTAATAGGACGTGCAGCCGCCGAGACAGGCGAGCGAAGTCGTGAGCAGGACGGGCAGCAGGTGACGGATGCGATGGTTCATCGATGAATTCGGTCGGTGCCCGATGCGGCGAGACGCGCCGGGGCGTGATGAGTGTCGGGCGGAGCTTTATAACATGCGTGCCGCAGTGCATCACTGTAGTGCATCGCGGCGCGTGACCGCTTGTTTTGTGCAGCGATGCGGTAGCACAATCGGCACTGACGTTCGACGAGCGCGTTCCTCACCGATGGAGACGACCGCCATGCAGAAGGACATCGAAGTAGGCGATTACCTGCTCGCCATGCAGGCCGTGCCGAAGCCGCTCGCGGCCGATGGCGACGAGGATGCGGCGCCGTCCGAAGGTTACGCGATCCGCGTGCGCGTGACGCGCCTCGACCAGAAGCCGCTGCACGGTTCGAAACTCGCCGACGACTCCGGCGAAATGACCGGCGACCGCGGCCCGTTCGAGACCGTCGCCGAGGCGATCGCGCACGGCGAGGCGTGGGGACGGCACTACGTCGCGCGTGTGCTGGGGCATGCGGTGTAGGCAGCGAAGGCAGCGAAAGAGGGGATCGGTTTCCCCGCGTGCGGCGGGTTCAGCGAGATGGTGCGTGCGGCTAGACTCGGGTTCATCGACCGGACCATCGCGGAGCCCGCCATGACGCCCGTTGCGCTCTACATCACCCCGAACTACATCGCTTCCGTGAAGAGCGGCAAGGCGCGCGACTGCTTCGGCGGTACGGTGCGCTTCGTCGGCGTGGATGCGTTGCCGTTCGATATCGAGCATGTGTGCCTGCTCGAACGCGATACGGCGATCGAAGCGCTGCTCGATGCAGTGAGGGATGCGGAGCGGTTGTTGAACGCGGTGTGAGGGTGCGGCGCGCTGCCCTTCATACTGCTTGGTGCCGGGGACCGGACTCGAACCGGCAAGCCGTGAGGCGGCGGATTTTAAGTCCGCTATGTTTACCAATTTCATCACCCCGGCAGGGCGGACGCGATTCTACCATTGCATGCGACCGCGCCAAAGCCGCGCCGCTCGTCGTATACAAGCCGTTCGACAAGGTTTCGGCCGTCCCGCATAATCGCCGGCACCGATTCAGTCGCGAGGACACGATGATGGTGCTGAAACCGAACGTGGCGCACGGCGAGGACTTCGGCGTGCGCGCGAACGAAGAAGCGTGACGCCTCATGCGTATTGCCCTTATCTCCGATACCCATAACCTCGTGCGCCCCGAAGCGCTCGACGCCTTGCGCGGCTCCGCGCACATCATCCACGCGGGCGATATCTGCAGACGCGACGTGCTCGATGCGCTCGCGTCGCTCGCGCCGCTCACCGTCGTGCGCGGCAACAACGATATCGCCGATGACCTCGCGCGGCTGCCCGAACACGCGCGCATCGAACTGGGCGGCGCGACGATTCACGTCGTCCACGATATCGCCGATGTGCCGAAGCAGCTCGACGGCATCGATGTCGTCGTGACCGGTCATTCGCACAAGCCGCTCATCGAGCGGCGCGGCGACGTGCTCTTCGTGAATCCCGGCAGCGCGGGGCCGCGTCGCTTCAGATTGCCGGTCACGCTCGCGCTGCTCGATATCGACGACGGCAAAGCGGAAGCGCGCATCGTTTCGCTGATCGAATGAAAAAAGGGCCGGCGCTTCACGCACCGGCCCTTCCATTCGATCACGCCAGAACGCTTACGCGCGCACCGTGCCTTCCGGGAACGCATCGTCCATTTCGGCGGCTTCGCGATGGCCGCGCAGAATCGCATGCGCTTCCGACTTCGACGCGACCGCCGGCGGCGAGCCCTTCAGCGGCTTCTTCGCCGTCTCGGAGAGCGCGAGCACCGACACGATGCCGATGATCGACGCGCCCATCAGATAGTACGCGGGCATCATCAGGTTGCCGGTCGTGTCGACGAGCCATGCGGTGACGAGCGGCGTCGTGCCGCCGAAGAGCGACACCGACACGTTGAAGCCGATCGCGAGCGCACCGTAGCGGATCTTCGTCGGGAAGAGCGCCGGCAGCGACGACGGCATCACGCCCGTGAACGTCGACAGCAGCGCGCCGAGAATCATCATGCCCGCGAAGATCGACGGAACGGTGCCCATGCGGATCAGCGAGAGCGAAGGAATCGACAGCACCAGCAGACCGATACAGCCGGCGAGCATCACCGGCTTGCGGCCGATCGTGTCCGACAGACGGCCGGCGAGGAGCGTGAGCGGCATCATCAGCACCATCACGACGAGCACGATGAAGAGGCCGTGCGTCTCGTTGAACTTGAGCGTCGCCGACAGATAGCTCGGCAGATACGACAGCGCCATGTAGTCGGTCACGTTGAAGATCAGCACGAGGCCCACGCATTGCAAGAGCGGCTTCCATTGCTGGATCAGCGTCTCGCGGAACTGCTCCTTGGTCGTCTCGTGCGACACGGCTTCGGCCTTTTCGGCTTCACGCTGGAATGCAGGCGTTTCTTCGAGCTTCATCCGGATGTAGAGACCGATCAGCCCGAGCGGACCCGCGATCATGAACGGAATGCGCCAGCCCCACGACAGCAGGTCTTTTTCCGACATTACCGCCGTCAGCACCGCGACCACGCCCGCGCCGAGCACGTAGCCGACGAGCGTGCCGAATTCGAGAAAGCTCGACATGAAGCCGCGCTTCTTGTCCGGCGAAAATTCGGCGATGAAGGTCGCCGCGCCGCCGTACTCGCCGCCCGTGGAGAAGCCCTGCACGAGACGCGCGATGAGCAGCAGCACCGGCGCCATCACGCCGATCGATTCGTAGCTCGGAATGATGCCGATACAGAAGGTGCCGACGGCCATCATGATCATCGTCATCGCGAGCACGCGCTTGCGGCCGATGCGGTCGCCGAGCGGGCCGAACACCATGCCGCCGATCGGGCGCACGAGGAAAGCGGCGGCGAACGTGCCGAAGGTCGCGAGCAACTGCGCGGTGGGGCTGCTCGACGGGAAGAACACACGGCCGAGCGTCACGGCGATGTAGCTGTACACGCCGAAATCGAACCACTCCATCGCGTTACCGATGGCCATGGCGCCGACGGCGCGCTTCAACAGGGATTGATCGACGATGGTGATGTCGTCGAGGGTGAGGTCGGACTTCTGACTGGATGAATCGCGTTTGCGCCAAAGGCCCTCGTTAAGAGAAGACATAGTTCGAAAAACTCCGTATTCGATCCCGACGCTCAAAGAACGTCGGGTGCGTCGCCGCGGAGGACGGACGCAAATTGCCGGGATAGTGCAGTTTCGAGACGGCGCCGCGAACGCTTGAAGACGAAAGCAAAGGCTTTCCGCGACCTCGGGCCGAGCGGCTCGAAGTCGATGAGCGAAAAGAAACACGGTGCCGGTGCCTCGCGCGGGTGTAGTCGCGAAATTGCACTCGGGTGAAACACACGAATTTGACGTGCGGACGGCGAACGCAGCGCTGAATGACTGAGTTGCCGCGGGTGGGCCGCGACGTCGGCGAAAAAACAACTTGAGACGAAAAAGGCCGGCGTTACTGCTTGGAAAACCGACGCGCCTCTTTGTATAAGAAACTGTCACTACCGCGCAACGCCCGAACTTGAAGTCGGAAACATTTGCACGTGAATGATGGTGAATTGCTGTTGATAACGAGCAAGATGATAACACGATGACAGACGATCTGCAAACCGGTCTGCCACCGCGCTCGAGCCCGACGGCCGCAAAGCCTTGTCGGACGTAGGATTGCGCCGATTGTCATCTCGTGGTCCGATGTACTAAGCGGAACAATTTTCCGCCGCGCGGACAACAAAAAACCGGCCGCTCGGGCCGGTTTTTGCGATGCGATGAACGCGCGATTTCAGCTTTGCGGCGGCACGTAGCCGGACGCCGTATCGGCGCCTTCGCCGAAGAAATACTTCTCCGTCTGCTTGATCAGATACTGGCGTGCGCGCGGATCGGCCATGTTCAGCCGATTCTCGTTGATGAGCATGGTCTGCTGCTTGAGCCAGCCTTGCCAGGCTTCCTTCGAGATCGTTTCGTAGATGCGCTTGCCGAGCTCGCCCGGCAGCGGCGGGAAATCGAGTCCTTCGGCTTCCTTGCCGAGCTTCGCGCATTGAACCATTCGGGCCATTGTGAGTTTCTCCTCTGTATCGGGGGCAAAGCGCCGTTCGACGCTTCTTGGATCATGTTCAAAGCTGTTTCATCAGGACGAGCGACTTGCGCTGCCAGTTATAGAGCCGCCGGCGATCTTCGGGCAGATCGTCCACGGTCACTTTCACGAAACCGCGTTTCAGGAACCAGTGTTCGGTGCGCGTCGTCAGCACGAAAATGCGCGTCAAGCCGCGTGCGCGGGCGCGCTGTTCAATGCGCTTCAACAGGCGTTCGCCGTCGCCCGAACCTTGCGCTTCCGGCGCGACCGTCAGGCAGGCCATTTCGCCGATGCGCTCCTGTGTGTACGGATAGAGCGCCGCGCAGCCGAACAGCACGCCATCGTGCTCGATGACCGAGAAATGGTCGATGTCGCGCTCGATCTGGTGCCGTCCGCGCCGTACGAGCGTGCCGTCGGATTCGAGCGGCTCGATCAGCGTGAGAATGCCGCCGACGTCGTCGGGCGTCGCTTCGCGCAGGCTTTCGAGATTCTCGTACGAGATCATCGTGCCGACGCCGTCGTGCAGGAACAGTTCGAGCAGCACGCTGCCGTCGAGCGAATACGGAATGATGTGGCCGCGCGCAACGCCGCCGCGGCACGCGCGCACCGTATGCTTCAGATAGAACGCCGTGTCGCCCTGCAATTCGCCGCTTTCCTGCAAGCGATAGGCGTCGTCGAGCGACATTTCGCGGATCAGCTCGTTTTCCGAGTCGCCGAGACCCGGAATTTCGGTCACGAAAATGATCTTGTCGGCGCGCAGCGCAATGGCCGCGGCGGACGCGACATCTTCCATCGACAGATTGAAGGCTTCGCCCGTCGGCGAAAAACCGAGCGACGACAGCAGCACGAGCTTGTTCGACGCGAGCGACTGGCGGATGGAATCGCCGTCGATCTTGCGCACGACGCCGGTGTGCTGGAAATCGACGCCATCGAGAATGCCGACCGGCCGCGCCGTCACGAAGTTGCCCGACACCACGCTGATGTGCGCGTGCGCCATCGGCGTGTTCGGCAAGCCCTGGCTGATCGCGGCCTCGATGTCGAGACGCACTTCGCCGGCGGCTTCTTTCGCGGATTCGAGCGCGCGGGCATCCGTTATGCGCAAGCCGTGAGAGAACGACGACTCGACGCCGTGCAGGCTCAGTTGCTCGTCGAGCTGCGGACGCGAGCCGTGCACGAGCACGACGTGGATGCCCATTGCGTGCAACAGGCCGACGTCCTGCACGAGCGCGTTGAGGCGACCTTCCTGCACGAGTTCCCCGCCGAACGCGACAACGAAAGTCTTGTTTCGAAACGCGTGAATGTAGGGCGCGACGGATCGCATCCAGTCGACGAACTGGGCGTGGGGATTCGGCGCTTCGGGCTCGACTGCCGGCTGCGTCGCGGTCATCGTGAGGTCGGTTTGGGAATTCATCCCGGGATTATAATGCGACGCTATGCCGAATGTTTCTCGTCCCTCACGCCCCGATCAGGCGGGCAAGTCTCAGTCCGCCGACAAATCCCTCGATACTCAGGAGCAGTTGCGACAACTGCGTGAAAGTCTGCTGCGCGAGACGCGGGAGGGCGCGGGCACGTCCGATTCCGGCGAAGCGGCGGGTTTGAGCAAGAAGGAACGCGCCGCGCAGCGGTTCGCGGGCGGCAAAGCGGCGGCGGAGGCTCCTTCGCAACCGAAGAAGGCGGCGCAATCGAAAGAGCGGCCCGCGAAAGCGGAGGTCACGGCGCAACGTCCGCCGAAGCCGCGCGACACGGCGCAAGCTGCCACGCAAGCGCCCCCGAAACGCGAAGACGCGAGGCGTGAACAAGGTGCGCGGCCGCAGCGTCCGGCGCGCGTTCAGCAGCCGAAGCCCGTCGAAGCGCGCCAGCCGCAGCCGCAACCTGCGCCGCGTGTCGAACCTTCGGCCGAAACGCGCCCGCCGCGCAAACAACGCCCGGTTGATGCACGTCCGCCGCGCGAACAACGCCCGGTTGAAGCACGTCCGTCGCACGTCGAACGCCCGGCCGAAACGCGCCCGCCTCGCGAGCAACGTCCGCCGCGCGCGCAGCGCGTCGTCACGCCGAATCCCATTCCGCCGATCACGTTTCCCGAAGCGCTGCCCGTTTCCGGCCGACGCGAGGAAATCGCGCGCGCGATCGCTGCGAATCAAGTCGTGATCGTCAGCGGCGAAACCGGCTCGGGCAAGACGACGCAATTGCCGAAGATCTGCCTCGCGCTCGGACGCGGTCTCGGCGCGGGCGGCAGCGGACTGATCGGGCATACGCAGCCGCGCCGCATCGCCGCTTCGGCGACCGGCCGGCGCATCGCGGAGGAACTCGGCACGCCGTTCGGCGAAGTCGTCGGCTACAAAGTGCGCTTCACGGACAATCTGGCGCCCGGCGCGTCCGTCAAGCTGATGACCGACGGCATTCTGCTCGCGGAAACGCAGACCGATCCGCTGCTGACCGCCTACGACACGATCATCATCGACGAAGCGCACGAACGCAGCCTCAACATCGACTTTCTGCTCGGTTATCTGAAGGAAATCCTGCCGAAACGCCCGGATCTGAAGCTGATCGTCACGTCCGCGACCATCGACGCAGAACGCTTCGCGCGCCATTTCGGCAGCGAGGACAAGCCCGCGCCGGTGATCGAGGTGAGCGGACGGCTGTATCCGGTGGAAGTACGCTATCGGCCGATCGAAGAGGAAAGCGAGGCGATCAGGAACGCGCAGGGCACGGCGCCCAAACGCAACGATCGCAAAGCCGATCGCGATCTGATGGAAGGCATCGTCGATGCCGTCGATGAACTGTGCCGCGTCGGTCCCGGCGACGTGCTCGTGTTCCTGCCCGGCGAGCGCGAAATCCGCGATGCCGCAGAAGCGTTGCGCAAGCATCATCCGCCGCATACGGAGATCTTGCCGCTCTTCGCGCGTCTTTCCGCGCAGGAGCAGGAGCGCGTGTTCAAGCCGTCGAACGCGCGGCGCATCGTGCTCGCGACGAACGTCGCGGAGACGTCGCTGACGGTGCCGGGCATCCGCTACGTGGTCGATACCGGCATGGCGCGCGTGAAGCGTTATTCGTATCGCAACAAGGTCGAGCAACTGCAGATCGAGCCGGTGTCGCAGGCGGCGGCGAATCAGCGCGCGGGCCGATGCGGGCGCGTCGCGGACGGCGTGTGCATCCGTCTGTACGACGAAGCCGATTTCGCCGCGCGGCCGCGCTTCACCGATCCCGAAATCCTGCGCTCGTCGCTCGCGGCCGTGATTCTGCGGATGAAGTCGCTGCATCTGACGGCGATCGAAACGTTTCCGTTCATCGAACCGCCGCCGGGCCGCGCGATCGCGGACGGCTATCAATTGCTGAACGAACTCGGCGCCGTCGATGACGACAACGCGCTGACGAGTCTCGGCCGCGAACTCGCGCGCCTGCCGCTGGATCCGCGCGTCGGCCGCATGATTCTCGCCGCGCGCGATCATCATGCGCTCGCGGAAGTGCTGATCATCGCGTCGGCGCTGTCGGTGCAGGACCCGCGCGACCGGCCGATCGAGGCGCAGGAGCAGGCGGATCAGGCGCATCGGCAGTTCGTCGACGAGCGCTCCGAATTTCTGCAGTGGACGCGCATCTGGAAGTGGTTCGAGGAAGCGGTCGCGCACAAGAAATCGAACAAGCAGCTCGCGGATGCGTGTCGCGCGAATTTCCTGTCGCATCTGCGTTTGCGCGAGTGGCGCGACGTGCATTCGCAACTGCTGACGGTCGTGCGCGAGCACGGCTGGCGTCTGAACGAATCGGATGCGACCTTCGAGCAGGTGCATCTGTCGCTCTTGACGGGCCTGCTCGGCAACGTCGGTCTCAAGGCCGACGACGAGCCGCATTATCTCGGCGCGCGCGGCATCAAGTTCTTTCTTTGGCCGGGCTCGGCGCTCTTGAAGAAAGCGGGGCGCTGGGTGATGGCGGGCGAACTCGTCGAGACGAGCCGCCTCTACGCGCGCACGATCGCGAAGATCGAGCCGGAATGGCTCGAAACGGTCGGCGCGCATCTGCTGAAGAAATCGCTATCGGACGCGCATTGGGAGAAGAAGGCCGCGCAGGTCGTCGCCTACGAACGCGCGACGCTGTACGGGCTGACGGTGTATGCGCGTCGGCGCGTGAGCTTCGGCAAGCAGGACGCGAAATACGCGCGCGAACTGTTCATTCGCGGGGCGCTCGTCGAAGGCGAATTCGATACGCGTCTGCCGTTCTTCGCGCACAACCGCAAGCTCGTCGCGGACATCGAGCAACTGGAACACAAGTCGCGCCGTCAGGACGTGCTCGTCGACGATGAACTCATCTACGGCTTCTACGATTCGCTGATCCCCGAAAACATCTGGACGGGCGCGGCGTTCGAGCGCTGGTATCGCGACGAGCAGAAGAAAGAGGGCAACGACAAGCTGCTGTTCCTGTCGCGCGACGACCTCATGCGTCACGAAGCTGCCGGCGTCACGACGGATCTGTTTCCGAAGCGCATGACGATGTCGGGCATCGAAATGGCGCTGACGTATCACTTCGAGCCGGGTTCGCCGCGCGACGGCGTCACGCTGCAAGTGCCGCTTTACGGGCTGAATCAGGTCGATGCGCGCCGCGTCGAATGGCTCGTGCCCGGCATGATCAAGGAGAAGGTGCAACTGCTGCTGAAGTCGCTGCCGCAGAAGCTGCGCCGTCACGTCGTGCCGTTGCCGGAATACGCCGCGGCTTTCGCCGGGCGTCATGGCGGGCCGAAGTTCGGCGCGGGCGCGCTCGTCGATTCGCTCATCGCCGATATTCGCGAGCAGACGCAAATCGCCGTGAAAAGCGCCGATTTCAAGCTGGAAACGCTGCCCGCGCACCTGTTCATGAACTTCAAGGTGATCGACGAACACGGCCGCCAGCTCGCGATGGGCCGCAATCTCGCGCAGTTGCGCGCGGAACTCGGCGGGCAGGCGCAGCAGCAGTTCCAGAAACTGACGTCGGCGGCGGCGTTCGATGCGCTTTCCGGGGACTCCGATACGCCGCCCGCACAGCAACCGGGAAGCGAAGGCACCGCGCTCTACGAAAACCTGACGACTTGGAACTTCGGCAAGCTGCCCGAGCTGCTGGAAATCCGCCGGCGCGGGCAGACGCTCTTCGGCTATCCGGCGCTCGTCGATCGCGGCACGCATTGCGACGTCGAAGTGTTCGATTCGCCCGAGGAAGCGGTGCGTATTCATCGCGCGGGATTGCGCCGGCTTTTCGCGCTGCAGTTGCGCGAGCCGATTCGCTATTTCGAGAAAAATCTGCCGGGCCTGCGGGAGATGTCGATGCAATACATGGCGCTCGGCACGGCGGACGAACTGCGCGATCAGATCGTGGAAACGGCGCTCGATCGCGCGTGCCTGCAAGACCCGCTGCCCGACGACGACGCCAGCTTCCACGCGCGCCGCGACGCCGCGAAAGGGCGTCTGACGCTGCTCGCGAACGAAATCGCGCGGCTCGTCGGCACGATCCTCAACGAATATGCGGCGCTCGCCAAAAAGCTGGCGTCGGTGAAATCGTTCGCTTCGGCCTATGCGGACATGCAGGCGCAATTGAGCGCGCTCATCGGCAAGCGTTTCGTCATCGATACGCCGTATGCGCAGCTTGCGCATTTTCCGCGCTATCTGAAGGCGATCGCGCAGCGCGTCGACAAGCTCAAGGCCGATCCGGCCCGCGACGCGCGTCTCGCCGCCGATCTGCAGCCGCTCGCGCAGAACTATCAGCGCGCGTTATCGCAGCGCGGCGGCGTCGCGGATGCGCGGCTTGCCGAATATCGCTGGCTGCTGGAGGAATTGCGCGTATCGCTGTTCGCGCAGGAACTGCGCACGCCGATGCCGGTCTCGGTAAAACGCCTCCACAAGGTGTGGGAATCGATGCAGCGTTAGGTTTCCGCTGGAAAGACGCAAAGAATCAACGTATTGCGCAAAATGACCTCGCTCGTCAACCCGCCGCGCGAGGCAAACGTTCTACAATGACGCCTGCCCTCCGAAGCCTACTTTTCATGCGCAATATTTTCCGTTCCGGCCGTGTGCGTGCCTTCGCCGCACGCGCAGCCATCGCAACCGGCTCCGCCTTGGTCGCTTCCGCAGCACTGGCCAACAATGTCATCGTGCTCAACTCGGCGGAAGCCACGCTGAGTCTCATCGACGAAAACACGCATCAGGTCGTCGGCACCGTGCCGACGGGCAAAGAGCCGCATCACCTGATGCCCACGCCCGACAGCTCATCGCTGATCGTTGCGAATTCGGTGTCGAACAACCTGATGTTCGTCGATCCGAAAACCGGCGCGTTCCAGCGCTGGGTGCAGGACATCGAAGATCCGTATCAGCTCGGTTTTTCGCCGGACAAGAAATGGTTCGTCTCGACGGGTCTGCGCCTCGATCGCCTCGATATCTATCATTTCGACGGCAAGAATTTGAGCGTCGCGAAGCGCCTGCCGCTCGCCACGATGCCGAGCCACATCGCGTTCACGAACGACAGCTCGACCGCGTTCATCTCGCTGCAGGTGTCCGGCGAAATCGCGGCGATCGACCTGCCGACGCAGACCGTCAAATGGAAGATGAAGGTCGGCAAGGTGCCCGCGGGCGTCTGGCTCACGCCGGGCGACAAATATCTGCTCGTCGGCATGACCGGCGCGGATTACGTGGCCGTGGTCGACTGGCGCAACCAGAAGGTCGTCAAGACCATCACGACCGGCAAGGGCGCGCACAACTTCCGCTCGATGGTCGACGGCAAGCACGTACTCGTTTCGAATCGCGTGGCGAACACGATCAGCATCATCGACGAGGACACGCTCACGAACGTCGGCGACATCACCGGTCTCTTGCCCGGCCCCGACGACATGGAACTTTCCGCCGACAAGAAGTATCTGTGGGTTACGTTCCGCTTCGCGAAGCACGTCGGCGTGATCGACCTGGCGAATCGTAAGCTGATCGAAACCATCAAGGTCGGCCGCTCGCCGCACGGCATCTACTTCTACAATCGCGCGCCAGTGACGGCGCCGAACGGGGCGTAAGCAAACAGGGCGCGCATTCGCGCCCTGTACTACGATTGAGGGATGGCCGGTCCCGGACGGCCGCACGCACCACGGAGCACCATGTTTCATTCCATTCTTTCGTCGCTGGACGGTCTCGTTTCCTGGCTTCAGACGCAGCTCTACGTCGATGTCGTGCAGCCGGTCCTGTTCAAGATCGGCATGATGGACTACGACGAAGACACCTACGACGCGCTGTACTGGGTGATCGTCGGCGTGCTCGAAGTGCTCGCGATGTACGCGATCCTGCGGCCGCTCGAAGCTTTCCGCCCGGCGGAGGAGTGGAAAGACCGCAAAGGCGTGCGCGTGGACGTGCTCTACACGTGGATCGTCAAGCTCGGCATCCTCAATCTGTTTTTCTTCTTCACGTTCCAGCCGCTCTTCGATTCGATGCAGAGCTGGCTGCGCCTCCATAACGTGCCGAATCTCGAGATCGACAACCTGTGGCCCGGCGTGACGACGCAGCCGCTCGTCACGTTCGTCATCTATCTGCTCATTCTCGATCTGGCGGGATACTGGTATCACCGGCTGGAGCATCGTTTCGGCATCTGGTGGGAATTGCACGCGGTGCATCACAGCCAGCAGAAGATGTCGCTCTGGACCGACGACCGCAACCATCTGCTCGACGACGTTCTTCAGGCGAGCTTTTTCGCGTGCGTCGCGCTCGTGATCGGCGTGGAGCCGTCGCAGTTCGTCGTGCTCGTCGCCATCACCAACTTCATGCAGAGCGTGCAGCACGCGAACATCCGCATGCACTTCGGCTGGCTCGGGGAGCGCATTGTCGTAAGTCCGGCGTTTCATCGCCGCCATCACGCGATCGGCTTCGGTCACGAAGGCACGACTTACGGTTGCAACTTCGGCGTGCTGTTCTCGTTCTGGGACATCATCTTCCGCTCGGCGTCGTTCGATCGCACCGTCGAGCCGACGGGCATTCGCGACCAGCTCGGTGCGCCGGGCGTTGCGCCCGTCCATTACGGCGACGGCTTCGTCGAACAGCACTGGCTCGCGTTCAAACGCATCGCCGCGCGCCTTTCCGCTCGCCGTGCGGGTACGTCCGCTTCCGACAACTCGGCGGCCGTCTGAACGTCTCCGGTTCGACCAGCGCCCGTGCGCGGCGCTGGTTTATCCTGTCGGTTCCTTCTTCTTTTAAGAAACACGCATGAGTGACTTGCTGCGT
Organism: Caballeronia sp. ATUFL_F2_KS9A; assembly: GCF_023630765.1. Lineage (NCBI taxonomy): Bacteria > Pseudomonadati > Pseudomonadota > Betaproteobacteria > Burkholderiales > Burkholderiaceae > Caballeronia > Caballeronia sp. ATUFL_F2_KS9A. The sequence goes on from NZ_JALQEK010000002.1 coordinate 435,038, forward strand.
TCGTTCGTGCGCGCGCTTGCGAACGTCTTTCATCCGCGCATGCTCTGGCTGACGCTGATGCCCTTCGGCGTCGCCACCGTGGTCTGGGGCGCGGTGCTCTGGTTCTTCTGGCAGACGCTTACCGGCGCCGCCAACGACTGGCTCAGCGCGTGGGCGCTGACCTCGTGGATGTACCGTCTCTTCGATGCCGTCGGCTTTTCGTCGCTGCACGCGGTGATCGCGCCGTTTCTCGTCGTCATCATGACGGTGCCGCTGATCGTCGTGACGGTGCTGCTGCTCATCGCCACGTTGTCGATGCCGGGCGTCGTCAAGCTCCTCACACGTCGCCCGAAAGGTCATTACTCATCGCTCGAAGAGCGGCGCGGCGGCTCGTGGTACGGCAGTCTCGGACACTCGGTCGTGACCACGGTCGTCTGTCTCGTGCTGCTCGTCGTCACGCTGCCGCTGTGGCTCATTCCGCCGTTCTTCGCCTTGATTCCGCCGCTGTTGTGGGGCTGGCTCACGTATCGCGTGATGACTTACGACGCGCTCGCGCTTCACGCGAGCGCCGACGAGCGCCGCGCGATCGTGCGCGATGCACGCTGGCCCTTGCTTGCGATCGGCATCGTGAGCGGCCTGCTCAGTTCTGTCCCGACGATGCTCTGGGCATGGTCCGTCTGGCTCTTGCCGCTCTTTCCGGTCGTCGCCGCCGTGACGATCTGGGCGTATGCGTTCATCCTCGTGTTTTCGGCGCTCTGGTTCGCGCATTACTGCCTGCACGCGCTGGAGCGCTTGCGCGCGAGCGAGCCGCAATTCCCGGCGATCACGGTCGAATCCCGCGACGTTTCACTGTAAGCACGAAAAAAGCAAAGGGGCATTCATGGGCATTGGCGTCATCATCATCGGCGACGAAATCTTGTCCGGCCGCCGCACCGACAAGCATCTGCCGAAAATCATCGAACTGCTGGGCGCGCGCGGCCTGTCGCTCGACTGGGCCGAATACGTCGGCGACGATCCCGCGCGCATCACCGCGACGCTCGCGCGCACGTTCGCATCGGGCGATATCGTGTTTTCGACGGGCGGCATCGGCGCGACGCCCGACGACCACACGCGCCAGTGCGCCGCCAAGGCGCTCGGCGTGCCGCTGGAGCTGCATCCCGAAGCGGCGGAACTGATCCGCGCGCGCATCCGCGATACGGCGGCGCAGGCAGGCAAGCCGGTCGAGCTGGAGTCGCCGGAGAACTTGCATCGGCTGAACATGGGCACGTTTCCGCGCGGCGCAGAGATCATCCCGAACAGCTACAACAAGATTCCGGGCTTTTCGGTCGGCGATCATCATTTCGTGCCGGGCTTTCCGGTCATGGCCTGGCCGATGATCGAATGGGTGCTCGACACGAAGTACGCGCATCTGCATCACGCGACGCCGCATGTCGAGCGGTCGCTGCTCGTCTTCGGCCTGCCCGAGTCGCGCATCACGCCGCTGATGGTTTCGATCGAGCGCGACTTCGAGGGCGTGCGTGCGTTCAGCCTGCCGAGCGTCGGCGATGCTACGCGCGGGGCGCTTTACGAGCGCGCGCATATCGATCTGGGCGTGAAGGGCGATCCAGAGCAGGCGAACGCGGCGTTCGACGTGCTGCGCGAGGGCGTGATCGCGCTCGGCGGTGAAGTCGTGGAAGTGCCGTCGGAGGAAGCGAAGTGACGCTGCTGGAAGTGATCGCCACGACCGTCGCCGACGCGCGGGCAGCCGAGCGCGGCGGTGCGGACCGTCTCGAACTCATCACCGCGATGGGCGAGGGCGGACTGACGCCGAGCATCGGCCTGATCGAATCGGTGATCGAGGCGGTCGGGATTCCGGTGAACGTGATCGTGCGGCCGCACAGCCGCTCGTTCGTCTACGATGCCGACGACTACGCGGTCATGCTGCGCGATGTTCGCGCGATCGCGAAGACGCGCGCGAACGCGATCGTCGTGGGGATGCTGCGCGCCGATGGCTCCGTCGACACCGACGGCCTCGCGCGCGTGATCGAAGCAGCGGATGGCCTGCAGCTCACGTTTCACCGCGCATTCGACGAAACACGCGATCTGCTCGCTGCGTTCGATACGCTGCTGCAGTTCGGTGCCGTCACGAATGTGCTGACGTCGGGCGGCAAGCCTTCCGTGCTGGACGCTCAGGAAACGATTTCGAAGCTCGTCGAAAACGCGGTGGGAACGCGCTGCGCGATTCTGGCGGGCGCCGGATTGACCGTCGATGCGGTCGCGCCGTTCGTCGCATCGACGCGCGTGAAAGCGGTGCACTTTGGCTCGGGCGTGCGCGTCGATGGGAAGTCTCTGGCGCCCGTCGATGAAGCGAGGGTCAGGCGCGTGCGGACCTTGCTCGACGCGCGTGCTTGAGCAAAACCTTCAAGCCCCGATCCAGGGCAGCTTGCGGAAACACCATCCCGATACCGTTTTCCGATGCCCCTGTCCGTCCTTATCGCCTTCGAAGCCTTCGAGCAGGTCGTACGCCTGGGCGTAGCCTTCCTTCTGCGCCGCGACCGCAGCGAGCTTCGAGCGCGCGGCGCTGCGACACAAAAACACGACAGGCGTATCCGGGGTGGCGACCTGTCGCAATTGTTCGATAAACTCGGCGTTTGGCACGGAACCGGGGTAGCGAATCCATTCGATGTGCGCGTACTGAGCGCCATCGATGGCCGGGCGGCCGACCCAATCGAGTTCGGCGCGGGTGCGAACGTCGACGAGGCGTACGCGCGGGTCGAGTTGCAGTAATTCAAATGCTTCGGCGGGTGAGAACGCGCCCGCGTAGGTCAGATTGTTTTCGGCGGCGCGTTTGCCGGCCTGGGCATATAGCTGTTCGAGCGTGCTCATGACGTATCGGTCTCCGTAGGCGCAAAGAATCATTCTAGCGTGGCACGCAGTTTCGACGCCGCGCGCGAAATTGGTGCAAGAAGACTCGGATGCACTATAAAAGTGCTGAAGAAATATCAGACAAACCGTGCTGCACTGATTTGGTGCTCGACGCGGAGACGGCGACACGAACGCCGCCATCGAAAGCGAAGTGGTTTCACCCAAAACGCGCGCTGCTTCAAGCGCTTAGCGCGAAGATGGTGCGCTTGGCACGGAAGCTGCTTTTCCATCCTCGATTGAATCGATGTACAGGATTGGTCGGGGCGGCGAAGCGATTCGCCGACTTTTGTTAATCAGGAGATAGGTAATGAGTAAATCCGTGGCCGACGTCATGCAACTCGTCAAGGACGAGGACGTCAAGTTCGTCGACTTCCGCTTCACCGACACGCGCGGCAAAGAACAACACGTTTCCGTGCCGGTCTCGGCATTCGACGAAGACAAATTTGAAAGCGGCCACGCTTTCGACGGTTCGTCCATCGCAGGCTGGAAGGGCATCGAAGCGTCGGACATGCTGCTCGTGCCGGACGCGAACACCGCCTTCATCGACCCGTTCTTCGAAGAATCGACGCTGGTTCTCTCCTGCGACGTGGTCGAGCCGGCCGACGGCAAGGGCTACGAGCGCGACCCGCGTTCCCTCGCGAAGCGCGCGGAAGCCTATCTCAAGAGCTCGGGCCTCGGCGACACCGCCTACTTCGGTCCGGAGCCGGAATTCTTCATTTTCGACTCGGTGCAGTGGAACACGGACCAGTCGGGCACGTTCGTGAAGATCGGCTCGGAAGAAGCACCGTGGTCGTCGGCGAAGGAATTCGAAGGCGGCAACACCGGCCACCGTCCGGGCACGAAGGGCGGCTACTTCCCGGTCGCTCCCGTCGACACGTTCCAGGACATCCGCTCGGAAATGTGTCTGCTGCTCGAGCAGATCGGCATTCCGGTCGAAGTGCATCACCACGAAGTGGCGGGCCAGGGCCAAAACGAAATCGGCACCAAGTTCTCGACGCTGGTTCAGCGCGCGGACTGGCTGCAGCAGATGAAGTACATCATCCATAACGTGGCGCACACGTACGGCAAGACGGCGACGTTCATGCCGAAGCCGGTCGTCGGCGACAACGGTTCGGGCATGCACGTTCACCAGTCGATCTGGAAGGACGGTCAGAACCTGTTCGCGGGCAACGGCTACGCGGGTCTGTCGGAATTCGCGCTGTTCTACATCGGCGGCATCATCAAGCATGCGCGCGCGCTGAACGCGATCACGAACCCGGGCACGAACTCGTACAAGCGCCTCGTGCCGCACTTCGAAGCGCCGGTGAAGCTGGCTTACTCGGCTCGCAACCGTTCGGCATCGATCCGTATTCCGCACGTCTCGAACCCGAAGGGCCGCCGTATCGAAACGCGCTTCCCGGATCCGCTCGCGAACCCGTACCTGTGCTTCTCCGCGCTGATGATGGCGGGTCTCGACGGCGTGCAGAACAAGATTCACCCGGGCGAAGCCGCGGACAAGAATCTGTACGACCTGCCGCCGGAAGAAGACAAGAAGATCCCGACCGTTTGCGCGGGCCTCGACCAGGCGCTCGACGCACTCGACGCGGACCGCGAGTTCCTGACGCGCGGCGGCGTGTTCACGGATTCGATGCTCGACGCATACATCGAACTGAAGACGAACGAGCTGCAGCGTTATCGTCAGGCGGTGCATCCGATCGAGTTCGAGATGTACTACTCGCTGTAAAGCAGCATGATCGAAGCGCGTTTTGTCGTGAGCAGTCCGATGAGGCGCGCGACGTGTGCTGAACAGTGATCCAAAGGGACGGCGCGCCGTCCCTTTTTTAATCGCTGCTCAGTGTCATGAAACGATAAGAAGATCGGTGTCACGAACGACCTCATCGACTGCACGATGGTGCTCAAGAATCTGATCAAGGCGCGCAAAGGCCACGCCGATGCGCTCTCCGACAATACGCAGCTCGCGGCAAGCGGACTGCTGCCCGGCTTCGAGGCGCTGCCCACGAACGTGCTCGTTCTGGACGTGCGCAATCTGCGGATCGCGTATGCGAATCCATCGGCCGAAGCGATGCTGGAAATGTCGCGCAAGCAGTTGACGCAGACGAACTGGCCCGACCTCTTCGCGAACGCGGACGAGCTCGCGACCACGATCGCGTCGATCGCCGAGAACCGCTTCAATGCGACGCGGCTCGACGCGGTGCTCGAGAGGCAGAATCGCGAGCCGGTGCATGTGCATGCGATCGTCGGCTATCTCGAAGCCGCGCCGGAATACGTGCTGCTCGAACTCTTCGAGAACGAGCGACATCTGCGCACGGACCGCGAAGAGCGTATCCACGATCTCACCGCGGTCAACAAGCAGCTCATCCGCAATCTCGCGCATGAGATCAAGAATCCGCTCGGCGGCATTCGCGGTGCGGCGCAGTTGCTCGAATTCGAACTCGGCGCGCGCGAACGCGACGAACTGCGCGAATACACGCAGGTCATCATCAAGGAATCGGATCGGCTGCAGACACTCGTCGATCGCTTGCTGGAGCCGCACCGGCATCCGCATATCGTCGGCGACGTGAACATCCACGAAGTCTGCGAGCGGGTGCGCGCCGTGATCCTCGCGGAGTTTCCGCGCGGCCTCACGATCGAGCGCGACTACGACGTGAGCGTGCCCGATCTGCGCGGCGACAAGGAACAGTTGATTCAGGCGCTGCTGAACATCGTGCGCAACGCGGCCGAAGCGCTGAAGGAACGCATCTCACAAGGCGATGCGAAGATCGAGCTGCGCACGCGCATCGCGCGCAAGGTGACCATCGGCAAGAAGCTGCACAAACTGGCACTGGACTTGCATATCACTGACAACGGTCCCGGCATCCCCAGCGAAATCCGCGACCGGATCTTCTTTCCGCTCGTATCGGGCAGGGAAGACGGCAGCGGTCTCGGCCTCACGCTCGCGCAGTCGTTCGTGCATCAGCACGATGGGCTGATCGAAGTGGAAAGCCGGCCGGGCTGTACCGAGTTCGCCATCCTGTTGCCGTTCGAGAATTGACCAGCGACTTCACGCCAAGGAACGTAGTGCCGCATGCTTTGACGCCTGACCGTTTCGACGGGCTCACACCGAACCACACGAAGACTTCTCGCCGAACGATATGAAGCCGATCTGGATAGTAGACGACGACCAATCCATCCGCTGGGTGCTGGAAAAGGCGCTCGCACGAGAAAACTTCACGACGCGCAGCTTCTCCGGCGTGCGCGACGCGCTTGCCGCGCTCGAAGGAGAAAGCCCGCAAGTGCTCGTCTCGGACATCCGCATGCCGGGCGGGTCCGGGCTGGAACTGCTGCAGACCGTGCGCGACCGCTTGCCGGGCTTGCCTGTCATCATCATGACGGCGTTCTCGGATCTCGACAGCGCAGTGGCCGCGTTTCAGGGCGGCGCCTTCGAATATCTCGCCAAGCCATTCGATGTCGACAAGGCCGTCGAGCTGATCCGCCGCGCCGTGGATGAAAGCATGCGCGGCGAAGCGTCGGTCGACGAGCGCGTGACCGAGACGCCCGAGATGCTCGGTCAGGCGCCCGCGATGCAGGACATGTTCCGCGCGATCGGCCGTCTGTCGCATTCGGCGGCGACCGTGCTCATCACGGGCGAATCAGGCACCGGAAAGGAGCTTGTCGCGCGCGCCTTGCACCGACATAGCCCACGCGCAAACGGACCGTTCATCGCGCTGAACACGGCGGCGATTCCGAAGGATCTGCTGGAGTCCGAACTGTTCGGGCACGAGCGCGGCGCGTTCACCGGCGCGCAGGCGATGCGTCAGGGCCGCTTCGAACAAGCCGAGAACGGCACGCTCTTTCTCGATGAAATCGGCGACATGCCGTTCGACCTCCAGACGCGCCTGCTGCGCGTGCTGTCGGACGGGCAGTTCTATCGCGTGGGCGGGCACAATCCGCTGAAGGCGAACGTGCGCGTGATCGCGGCGACGCATCAGAATCTCGAATCGCGCGTGCGGCAGGGCTTGTTTCGCGAGGACTTGTATCACCGATTGAATGTGATTCGGCTGCGTCTGCCGGCGTTGCGCGAACGCAGCGAGGATATCCCGCTGCTCACGCGACACTTCCTGCAGAAGAGCGCGCGCGATCTGGGTGTCGAGCCCAAGCGCGTGTCGGACGATGCACTCGCGTATCTCGCGTCGCTGCCGTTTCCCGGCAACGTGCGTCAACTGGAGAACCTGTGCAACTGGCTCACGGTGATGGCGCCCGCGCAGGTGATCGAGCAGAAGGATCTGCCGCCCGATCTCACGTCGCGTCAGGAGGTGAGCGCCGAGAGTCTCGCCGTATCGACGGATGGCGCGGTCGCGCCGGTTCCCAATGCCGTGAACGGCGCCGGATCCGCGCCGATCGCGGCGGCGCCGGCGGGCGTCGCGGCGAGCGTGTGGGAGAACGGCTTGCGCACGGAAGTCGCGCGACTGTTGCGCGAGAATTCCGCCGATGTCATGGACGAACTCGCGCGCCGTTTCGAAGCGGCGGTGATCCGCGAGGCGCTCGACTTCACGCGCGGGCGCAAGGTGGAGGCGGCGGAGCGTCTGGGCATCGGCCGCAATACGATCACGCGCAAGATTCAGGAGTTGCATCTCGACGCGTGAACGTCGTTACGACGGGATCAGCCGATCGTCGCGATCACGGGCGCGTGGTCCGACGGCTGGTCCCACTTGCGCGGCACCTTGTCGACTTCGCATGACGTGCAGCGCGCGGCCAGTTCCGCCGACAGCAGGATGTGGTCGATGCGCAGCCCCGCGTTGCGGCGAAACGCCATCATCCGGTAATCCCACCACGTAAAGAGCTTCTCGGCCTGCTCGAACTTGCGGAAGGCATCGGTCAGGCCGAGCCCGACGAGTTGCGCGAAGTGCGCGCGCTCTTCGGGCGACACGAGGTTCTGGCCTTCCCATGCTTTCGGATCGTGCACGTCGCGGTCTTCCGGCGCGATGTTGTAATCGCCCAGCAACGCGAGCTGCGGATGACGCGCCATGTCTTCGCGCAACCATTCGCGCAGTGCGTCCAGCCAGCGCATCTTGTAGGCGAATTTCTCGGAGCCGGGCGCCTGTCCGTTCGGGAAATATGCGGAGATGATGCGCACGCCGTCGATCGTCGCGGCGATCACGCGTTGCTGCAGATCTTCGAATCCGGGAATGTTGCGCACGACGCTGATTTCATCGACTTCGAAGCCCGCATCGGCGCGCACCAGAATGCCGACGCCGTTGTACGTCTTCTGCCCGGCGAACCAGCTTTTGTAGCCGGCGGCTTCGAGTTCGGCGCGGGGAAATTTCTCGTCGGGGAGCTTCAGTTCCTGAAGGCACAGCACGTCGACGCCCGAGAGCGCGAGCCAGTCGATGACATGCTGCTGGCGGACTTTGAGGGAATTGACGTTCCAGGTGGCGATTTTCATGAGTGCCCGTTTTCTTCGTAGAGCGCGGCCGTTGCGCTGAAGGCTCGATTCTAGCGGAGCGGTGGGGCGGGGGCGGGCTCGCAGACGTCACACATAAACGAATCTGACCAGATGAAAAAACACAGGCGCGGCGAAGCAGATCGAATCGACACGATCGAGTATGCCGCCGTGTCCGGCGAGCATCGAGCCCCAGTCCTTCGCGCCGAGCGAACGCTTCACCGCTGAAAGAACCAGCCCGCCGATGAACCCCGCCAGAACGATGGCGAACGACATGCCGAGCGCCGCGCCGAAGCCGAATGGCGTGATCCGGCAAAGCGCCGCGCCGCAAAGGGTCGCCAGCGCGCCACCGCCGACGAAGCCTTCGACCGTTTTAGAAGGCGAAAGCACGGGTGCGATCTTGCGCTTGCCGAACAGTTTCCCCACGACGTACTGCAAGACATCGCTGATCTGCACGACGAGCAGGAAGTAGAAGAGCAATAACGCGTTCTGCCCGCGATAGCCGGGAACGTCGAGCGTCAGGAGCGCGGCGGCGTGGCTCAGGCCGTAGACGCAGACCATCAGCGCCCAGTTAATGCGTGCATTGCGACTCAGAAAGTCGCGCGTATCCTGCGTCAGCGCCGATACCAGTGACATCGCGAAGAAGAGATGCACCGGTACGAAGATGGAATACATGCCGTACCAGTTGATGCCAAGCAGAATGTACTGAACGGGAACCGCGACAAAGAACGCGAGGAACAGCGTCGAGTGATCGCTCGGCGTGGTCGGCGTGAGTGTTATGAACTCGCGCAACGTGAGGAATGACAGTAGCGCGAAGACCACATAAGTTGCAGTCTCGCCGAGTCCAATGGCGATCGCCATGACGGCGACCATGCCCCACCACGCGCGGATGCGTTCATTGAGGTTGACGATGGTCGCGCTCTTGCCATTCGGTCGGGCGGCGAGGATGGCGCCTGTCACGGTCGCGACGGCGAGAAAGCCCGCCACGCCCGCGATCAATTTCCAAAACAGTTCTGGCATGTTCGAGAATCGGAGATGTTGTTGCAGCAAGCTCAGTCTGAGCAAGCCGATGGCGCCAGCGCGACGATCGCATCGCGCATGCGTGTGAGAAAAGCAGATTTGTCATCGGTCGCCCGAAGCGCTTCGCCCGCGCCGAAATGGACTTTGCAGATCAACGGAATCGGCCAGATCGCGCCCTTGGGCATGATCCGCTGAAGATTCTCGAGATAGACCGGCGTGAGGGCGATGCCGGGAAACTCGCTTGCCAGATGAAAGAGTCCGCTCTTGAAGCCTTGCGGCAAAGCATCCGTGCCACGTGTGCCTTCGGGAAAGATAATCACCGAATGCCCCTTCGTGAGCGCATCGCGAACCGGATCGAGCGGATCGCCATCTCCTTCGCGTCGACGATCGATCAGCACGACGTTCAGCAGTTTCTGCGCGATATGTCGCTTGAGCGCGTTGGCGTTCCAGTAGTCGCGCGCAGCAACGGGCCGCACGGAATCGCGCAAACTGCGCGGCAACGCAGCGAGGATAGCGAGTGTGTCGATATGGCTCGTGTGATTCGAGAAGTAGATCTGTTGAGTTTCGCCTGCACGAGGGACATGACAGACTGTGTAGGCTCCAGCGACCAACCGAACGAGAGATAACAGTAAATCGCGTTGCCAGGCATATATCCGTTTCATGAGTCGGTAGTGGTGTGGATTGCTTATTTATATTCCGTTCACATGCGCATCGACGGAGCAAGTGGTCTTGACAAGATGTGTCAGATGTTTAGCAAGTGATAACAGAACTGCATAACAAAGAGGCTCTGCAATCCTAACGGTTGACGGGATGCAAAAGTGCCCTGATAGTAGCGGCTTTTTCGATCCATCGGGACGTCAGGCATGGTCGACGAACCGGCGAAAACATCGCAATGAGCCTCTACGCACTCAAGCCGCGCTTCCAAATTCTGCTTCGTCCATTCACAAATTGGCTCGCGCGGCGAGGCGTGACCGCAAACCAGGTCACGGTAGCCGCGATGCTTGGATCGATGGCAGTCGGTGCATCGGCGTGGCTCGGTTATCCCGAGCGCGGTCTGTTTCTGCTCATTCCGCTGTGGCTTTTCATCCGCATGGCGCTGAATGCCATCGACGGCATGCTTGCGCGCGAACACGGCCATAAGAGCGCATTGGGCGCTTACCTGAACGAACTAGGCGATGTGATCTCGGACACGGCGCTCGTGCTGCCGTTTCTGGCCGTGCCGGCTTTCGCGCCATCGGACGTGTGGCTCTTCGCCTGGACGGCGTGCGTAGTCGAGTGCGCGGGACTGATCGGACCACTGGCCGGCGCGGATCGTCGCTACGACGGGCCATTCGGCAAGAGCGACCGCGCGCTGGCGCTCGGGGCATTTGCGCTCTGGTTCGGAATGGGGCTGCCGGTCGGTTCGACGTTTGTCTGGCTGTGGCGTGCACTGATCGCACTCGCGGTATTGACTGCGATCAGACGCGTCGCGATGGGCGTTCGCTTATCGCGTGAAACGGGCCGTTAAGCGTTACCTGCAACATCGAAACAACGAAGGCAAAAATCACATGACTCAAGCGACTATTCGACGCGCACAAGAGGCGCGCTTCACGACTCACGACGGTGAAGCGCTTTTCTATCGGCACTGGCCCGCGGCGGGCGCGACACGCAGCGGCGCTGTGGTGCTGCTGCATCGGGGGCACGAGCATTCGGCGCGTGTCGCGCATCTGGTCGATGAACTCGACATGCCTGGCTACGATTTCTTTGCGTGGGACGCGCGTGGGCACGGACGTTCGCCCGGCGCGCGCGGATACAGTCCGAACGCAGCGGCTTGCGTGCGCGACCTCCAGTGCTTCGTCGAACACATCCGCGACGTTCATGGCGTCGCCATCGAAGACATGGCGGTCGTCGGTCAGAGCGTCGGCGCCGTGCTGGCCGCGGCCTGGGTGCACGATTATGCGCCGCCCGTGCGCTGTCTCGCGCTCGCATCGCCGGCGTTTCATATCAAGCTGTACGTGCCATTTGCACGTCCGGGATTGCGTCTGATGCACAAGCTTCGCGGTCTGTTCTATGTGAACAGCTATGTGAAGCCAAAATTTTTGACGCACGATCCGGAGCGCATCGCGAGCTATGCCGCGGATCCGCTGATCACGCGGCCGATCGCGGTCAATATGCTGCTGGACCTGCACGACACGGCGAGGCGCATCGTCGACGATGCGGCCGCCATCACCGTGCCGACGCAACTGCTGATCTCGGGTGCGGATTGGGTCGTGCATCGCGGACCGCAGGAACGCTTCTTCGAGCGGCTCGGGTCGGCGCGCAAGGAGCGCATCGTGCTGCCCGGTTTCTATCACGATACGCTCGGTGAACGCGACCGCGCGCAGGCGCTCGCGCCGCTGCGGGCGTTTCTGCTGCGTGAGTTCGAGGCGCCTTGCGCGCGAGTCTCGCTCGTGGATGCCGACACGCGCGGACCTTTTCATGCGGAATACGAAGCGTTGAAACAAGCTCCCGCCAGTCCGCTCGCGCGTTTGTACTGGATGGCTGCGCGCGCGGGGTTGCGGGTGGGCGGCGCATTCTCGGAAGGCATTGCACTTGGGCATCGGCTCAGGTTCGATTCCGGCTCGACGCTCGACTACGTGTACCGCAACGAAGCGAGGGGACGCGGATGTGTGGGGCGCCACATCGATCGCAACTACCTCGACTCTCCTGGCTGGGTGGGCATCCGTCAGCGCAAGATCAATATCGAGGCGTTGATCGCCGAGGCGATGACGCGAATCACGCGCTCGGGCGAGACGGTCCGGATCGTCGATATCGCGGCGGGACATGGCCGTTATGTCCTTGACGCCATCGCCGCGGTGACCCGTCGCGATGGCGTGTCGCCCGAGCACATTCTGTTGCGCGATTACAGCGCGCCGAACGTCGATGCTGGACGCGCTCTGATTGCGCAACGTGGTCTCGAAAGCGTTGCGCGTTTCGAGCAAGGCGATGCCTTCGACGAGGCCTCGCTCGCCGCGCTCGATCCCCGTCCGACGCTTGCGATCGTGTCAGGGCTGTATGAGCTTTTTGGCGACAACGCTTCGATAGAACAGTCGCTCCGTGGCCTCGCGCGCGCCGTGCAACCTGGCGGCTACCTCGTCTATACCGGACAGCCGTGGCATCCGCAGCTCGAATTCATTGCGCGCGTGCTTGGGAATCATCGTGGCGAGACAGCGTGGGTCATGCGTCGCCGTTCGCAGGCGGAAATGGACGAACTCGTCGCGCGCGCCGGCTTTCGCAAGATCACGCAGCGCATCGATGAAAAGGGGATCTTCACGGTGACGCTTGCCGAGCGCGTCGCGTCCTGATGAATAGCGCTGCCTTGTCCGTCGCCGGTGCGCGAAGCGAACGGGACGCCTCCCTGATGTTGCGATCCGGATGGCTCGCGATCATGGGCGCGTTGTTCTTTTCGACATACGCCTTCGCGAACTGGCTGGCGTCGACGCGCGCCTCGGTGCCCACCTTCGCATTCGCATGGGAACGGGCCATTCCGTTCATGCCGTGGAGCATCGTGCCGTATTGGTCCATCGATGTGTTCTACGCGCTCTCGTTCCTGTTGTGCGTCAGGCGCGCGGCGCTCCACGCGCACGTCCGCAGGCTTTTCACGGTGCAAATGATCTCCGTGGCATGTTTCATCGCGTGGCCGTTGAGCTTCGGCGCCGAGCGGCCAGTCTCGAGCGGTGTGACCGGCGTGCTATTCGACCTCCTGACGGGCATCGATAAGCCGTATAACCAGGCTCCATCGCTGCACATCGGATTGCTGATCGTGCTTTGGACGTTCTACGCGGGCGTTCTGCGGAACAAAGCTGCTCGTGCGGTCTTGGATCTCTGGTTCATGGCGATCGGTGTTTCCGTTCTGACCACATGGCAGCACCATGTGATCGACGTGCCGACCGGCGCGGCGGTGGGTGCCTTTGCGCTATTTCTCTTTCCTCTCGCAGACGATGTGACCGGCGCCGCGCTCCCTTGCGCGCGAAGCCGGCGGATAGCCGGCGTCTATGCGACCGTCGCGGTCGCGCTGACCGCGTTCACGTTGATCCTTGTGAGGCATGCCGTTGGTGCCGCGCTTGTCATGGGATGGGTTTCGCTGGCATTCGCTTGCGTTGCGTGGATTTATTGGCAAGGCTCGCCTGCCGCGTTTCAGAAGGACGAGCGGGGCCGCATTCCGTTGGCCGTCCGTCTGCTGCTCGCTCCGGCTATCGCTGGCGCATTCATCAACTCACGGTTATGGACGCGCAAGAGGCCATCGCCTGTTCGCGTTGCGACCGGCGTTTCCATCGGTCGCACGCCGACGCCTCGCGAATGGCGGCAGCATGGTTTCGATGCATTGCTCGATCTGACGGCCGAGATGCCGCGCTGGATCGCGCTCGATCAATCGCATGTGTACCTATGCGTGCCGCATCTGGATCTCGTGCCGCCGACTCTGCTGCGTCTGAACGCGGCTGTCGAGGCGCTCGGTGAGCTGCATCGCGACGGGCGCGATGTGCTGGTTTGCTGTGCGCTCGGTTATGGGCGCAGCGTGCTGTGCGCGGCGGCGTGGATCGCGAAGACGCAAGGTTTGCACGATGCACGCGCGGCACTTCTGGCTGTGCGGTCGGCGCAGCGTCGCGCGGTCTGGTCGAAGGACACCGTCGCGTTGCTGCAGGACTGGATCGACCATTGCACGGTTCATGGAAGACAAGGATGAACGCCTATTTCATCGCGGCGGCGCGTGGTGCGCTCGATGCTGGCTGCTGTGCGTGCGCGGTCGCCTTGGCAGCGGCAGGCGTGGGGTGCGGTGTCGCCATTCATTGCGAGCATTTGCATTACGTGCGAACGCTGATCGCGCTCATCAGCACATGTTCGGGCATAGGCGCTTCGTGGCTAATGGTGCGAATCGTCATCGACCGACAGTTGTTCGCCACGCTTGCCGCAATGGAATCTTCGACGCTCGATGATCTCGACCGCGTGCTGATCGAGCTCGGATGGACCGCTGCATCGCGTGCCGGCCGGCCGCTCGATGCACGGGTGCGCGGCGTGACTCGACTGCTCAGGGCGAGCGTGATGCTTGCGGTCGTGCAGTGGGTGTGCGTGGGTGTGGCGGTGGTGGTTGAGGGCGGGTGACATTGTTGCTTCAAACGCTTGGAGCAAAGCCACTCCCATCCCCGACACACCGTCAGCCGAAGAGGGCAATGCCCAGAACCACGATCATCAGAAGCGCGAGCATCCATGCCGCCGCGGCGTTCGTGCCGCCTTTGCGGCACAGCTCGTATTCCAGCGCGCTGCCGGATGAACCCTGGTTGCGAAGTTTGCCGATGCTCCTTAGCACATGTTCCCGGTAGAGAAGATTGCCGGAGAGTCCCAGCGCGAACGAAATCGCGTACGACACAAAGCCGCCAGCCCCATCTCCCAGCGAACCGACGGCGAACCGAAGCAGGACAGCAGCCGCGAACAACGCTCCAGCTTGCCAGTACATCTTTCGATAGACGAGCCAAATTGGACCGATCACGAACGAGGCTCCGTTCCATGTACATCTTGGCTGCCCGCGTTTGTTCAGAAAGGACCATTTGTACGCGTAGTACTTCGCGTTCTTTCCGACGAAGAGAGCGACGTCCGGTTCGAGCGTGGGCGACTGTATCTCGGTGTTGATTTGAGGCACGTCTAGTTGATGTTCGGTTGGTTCCATGATGCTTGCCTCGAGTGTGCGGTCCTTTCGTATGTCCGGTCGCGAGCATTGCAGCATGCTGCGCTGTTGTCCACGGTGCCGTATGGCTTTTGCGGAAATTTGAAGAAATTGCGCATCGGCTGCTAGATCGAGCGAATCGGCGATTGCTATGCTTTCATGATTCGGTATCCGAATAAATAGCGATGCGATGAATCGCTTCATCAATCAACCGTCTACTCCTCACAATATGTTTCGTTCCATCTGTAAGTTATCGATGATGCTCGCGCTGTTCTGCGCTGCAGGCGCTCAGGCGGCGACTGCGCCTATTCAGGTGCTCAGCGCTACGGTAAAGGACCGAAAGATATCCGGCGCGACTGTCATTCTTCAAAAGGACGGCGCCCAGTCGGTTCGTATCCAGAGTGATGCAACAAGGCGCTGCCCAGATTCCAGCCGATATGGCGAGTGACAGTAAGGTGCTTCTGATCATCAAGAAGGCTGGTTATTCCGACCTGGTCGCCAAGTGCCCATGCGCTGGACTGTCCTATGCGCTGAGTCCGGTGATGAAGAATCTGGATGGCATGCGCGTCGTGCTTACATGGGGACAGCGCCCGCGCGATCTCGATCTGCACGTGTCCTATCCGCAGAATCACGTCTACTTTCAACACCAAGCCGGGGACGACGCCAATCTGGATGTCGACCACACGGATAGCTACGGTCCGGAAACCATCACGCTCGATCACAAGCGTTCCGGCCAGACCTACGTCTTCGCCGTGCACGATTTCAGCAACGAGAGCAACCCCGCGGCGTCGGAGCTTGCGAACAGCGAGGCAAGGGTGTTCGTGTATGTCGGCCAGTCGCTGGTTCGAACGTTCAGCGTGCCGCGTCAGGCGGGCAATCTGTGGACCGTGTTCCGCGTCAACGGCGAGGGCGAGATTCAGGACATCAACACCATGCGCGGCGTGACGGTCAGAGCGAGCGAGGTGCTCGGCACCATCGACAACTACAACGACGAGCAGTTGAGAATCGTGCCGGCCAATCAGGACTATGTCGACGCGGCCCGCGCGAGCCTGATCAACAAGGACGGCGAGCGTGCCTATCACGCAGGCAACTTCGACGACGCTATCTGGCTGTACCGCGAGGCGATCAGCTTCAATCCGGAATTCGGCCAGGCGTACAGCAATCTCGGGCTCGCCTTCCAGAAGGCCGGACGTGCTGCCGAAGCCATCTGGGCCAATCGCAAGGCGATCGCGCTCGCGAATGGAGCGACGGCCGCGACGGTCCGCGCCAGTTCGTACTACAACATCGGCCGCATCTATGAGGACGCCGGCCAGTTCACCGACGCATTGAGCCACTACCGCGCAGCGCGACGCGAAAAGTCGAATCCGGTCTACGACGCCGCCATTACGCGCGTCAGCAATCGCTAAATCCGTTCAATCCAGGCCCCGGCATCGCGCCGGGGCCCGCATCGCTCATCACATGTACAAGAAAACTCTCGCGGCGATGCTCATGGCATTCGCCGCGATGTCGTCGCACGCGGCAGGTCCGGTTTCGGTCGCCATCGGCGATCGCGGGACGTGGCCGATATCCATCGATAGTACAGAGAACTTCGATCTCGCTTCGCGCGCCGAACTTCTCGCATTCGGCAAAGCGCTGGCCGATAGCGAACAACTGTCAGACGCCGAGTTGCAGAGCCGGCTGAAGGTGAAATCGTTCGATCGGGCATCGGTCGATCGTATCCGGGGCCGTTACTGGAAGCGTCTGACCGGAAACTATCTGACCGCTTCGGCGAATTGCACGCCGAGTGCTCCGTTTTGCGTAAAGGTGCATGGCGAGGCTGACTTCGTGAACGCGGCCAAAGCCTTCGCAGTCCCGGCGGATAGTCCGTATCGCGCGTGGTCATCGCAGGCTCGGACGTTTCACAACACGTATCTCGACGAACTGCTGAGACTGGCCGCGCTCTTTCCGAAGGTCAGCAGTGAGATCGACACGTATTCGTCGCGCGAGATCGACGGCAACGAGTTCGCCGACCGCACCTTCCTGCTCACCTTCGACGATGGCCCGACCACCGCCGGCGGCACAACCGACGCGTTGCTGCGGACGTTGCGAGACGCTCGCTTGAATGGCGTGTTCTTCACGCTCGGGACGCGGTTGCAAGCGCGCTTGCAGCAGGCGGGTGCGTCGTCGATGGCGTATGCCTATCGCGGCATGTGCGTCGGCGCGCATGGCTGGGAGCATCGTTCGCACGCAACCTGGCCGTCGTGGGAAGAGTCGGTGGCGCGGAGCATCGGGCTGGCGCAGGCGAATCTGCCGGACAGTTTCGTTCCGCTCTTCAGGCCGCCCTATGGTCAACGCCGAGCGGACAGCGGCGACTTCTTCGCATCGCAAGGCCTGCGTGTGGCGCTCTGGAATATCGATTCGCAAGACTGGAACGAGAAGGTGAGCGCGGATGAACTCAAACAGCGCGTGCTCACGCTCATGCTGCTGTGGCGACGCGGGATCATTCTCTTCCACGATATTCATCCGAAGGCGCAGGTTGCGGTGCCCTGGTTGCATGACCGGTTGACGGCATCGGGTGTGCAGTGGATGGATTGCAAGAGGTTGGTCGCGACGAACGCGATCTGATTGTGCTGACTATCTTGAACTAACGAGAGGCCGCGACGCGGTCAAACAAGATTAAATGAAAAGAAGAAGCTTCATATTGACAGCAGCGGCGATGCCGCTATTGCTGAGCGGGTGTTTCCCGCTTACCGAAGGTTTGCACGAGAACATAACCAAGGAAGAGTATCGCGATTACTCGGAATCCATCGACAGCGTGCTGATCACAGCCGATCGCACGATGCTGGTGTTTCTCGGCCGCGACTATCACTATATCTTCGATGCGCCAAAGGGTTTCATCGAACTTCTGGAGTCTCCGCTCGACAACGACGTGGAAGCGAGCGTTCTGGAATTCGTTGTGGATGGCAACACTGTGAGAGGAAGTATTCGAATCAAATTGACAAACGCCACCGCTGATCAAATGCGGCAGTCGAAGGAGTTGGGCTTCACCTTGAAAGGTTCTTCCGAAGCAATGAAGCTTTTCGAGTTGGCCGGAAAGCGGTATAGCGCGAAGGGGTTTGATTCGTCGAACGTCAACAAGAAGCTGCTTCGCAGATCGTACGAGGTCACGGTACGGGAGAAAAAATCCAGCGATGCGAAGAAGCTTCTGTATGTGTTGACGCCAATCACCGTTGCGGCCGACGGTCTGCTCTCGATCATGGCTATTCCGCTGGTTCCCGTGGTCATTCTTATCGCGGGGGGTGTACCTGGCCCGATGGGGCACTGAAAAGGCGATCGCGCCTGCGGGCATTCAAGGAGCGGTACGACCTTTGATGCCCGCGGCGTCCCCTGAATGCGCTCAGCGGCCTCGCGCCGCGTTTACACCATTTTTACACCCCGCCTCCCACTCTTTTCCCGCCCTTTACGTCCATTTTCTTAATCTCCACCTTGTCCTGAACCGCACAAGTGGAGAACACCAAAATGGACCTGATTTACCTCGCCGGCATCGTCCTGTTCTGGGGACTTTGCGTGGCGCTCACGCGCGGCTGCGAGCGACTCGGCCGCCGCGCGACGGGAGGGCGTCCATGAGCGCCTGGATGCTGTGGCTCGCGGCGGCTTCCACGCTGCTGCTCTTCGTGTATCTCGTGTACGCGCTTCTGCGTGCGGAGGATCTCGAATGAACGCCAACACCTTCATGCAGACGGCGCTCTTCATCGTCGTGCTGATTGCGCTGGCCATTCCGCTCGGCCGCTATATCTCGAACGTGCTCGACGGATCGTCCGTTATCGTGCGCAAGATCGGACGCCCGATCGAATCGATGCTCTATCGCATCGCCGGCGTCGATCCCGAATCCGAGATGTCATGGAAGCATTACGCGCTCGCCGTGATGTTCTTCAACGTGCTCGGCGCGCTCGTGCTGTATGCGCTGCTGCGCCTGCAGGGCACGCTGCCCGCCAATCCGCAAGGCATGGCCGGGATGACGCCCGATGCCGCGTTCAACACCGCCATCAGCTTCGTGACCAACACGAACTGGCAGGACTACGGCGGCGAAAGCACGCTCGGCTATCTCGCGCAGATGCTCGGCCTGACCGTGCAGAACTTTCTCTCGGCGGCGACGGGCATCGCGGTCGTCATCGCGCTGATTCGCGGCTTCAAGCGGCATAGCGCTCAGACCATCGGCAACTTCTGGGTCGACCTCACGCGCACGACGCTCTACATCCTTGCGCCGCTTGCCGTCGTGTTCGCGCTCGTCTTCGTGAGCCAGGGCGCGATCCAGAATTTCAAGGCGTATCAGGACGTATCGACGCTGCAGGTCACCACATATCAGACGCAATCCACCGACGCACAAGGCAAGCCCGTCACGCAGACGCTCAAGGCCGAGAAACAGACGCTGCCGATGGGCCCCGTCGCCTCGCAGGAAGCGATCAAGATGCTCGGCACGAATGGCGGCGGTTTCTTCAACACGAACTCCGCGCATCCGTACGAGAACCCGACGCCGTTCTCAAACTTCATGCAGATGCTCGCGATGCTGATCATCCCGGCTGCGCTGTGCGTCGTGTTCGGGCGCACGGTCGGCGACAGGCGTCAGGGCTATGCCGTGCTCGCGGCGATGACCATCGCGTTCGCCGTCGCGTGCTGGGGCGAGATTGCATCGGAGCAGGCCGGCAATCCGCTTTACGCGTCGCTCAAGGTCGATACGCAAGCGTCCACGCTACAGGCCGGCGGCAACATGGAAGGCAAGGAAACGCGCCTTGGCATCGCGCAATCGGGCATCTTCACGGTCGCGACGACGGCCGCATCGTGCGGCGCGGTCTCCAGCATGCACGATTCGCTGACGCCGCTCGGCGGCCTCGTGCCGATGCTGCTGATCCAGCTCGGCGAAGTGATCTTCGGCGGCGTCGGTTCCGGTCTCTACGGCATGCTCGCGTTCGCGTTGCTCGCGGTGTTCGTCGCGGGTCTGATGATCGGCCGCACGCCCGAGTATGTCGGCAAGAAGATCGAATCGTTCGAGATGAAGATGGTCTCCATCGTCATTCTGCTTACGCCGCTATTGGTGCTGCTGGGCACGTCGATAGCCGTGCTGAGCGCGGCGGGCACGGCGGGCATCGCGAATCCGGGCGCGCACGGCTTCTCCGAAGTGCTTTACGCGTTCAGCTCCGCCGCCAACAACAACGGCAGCGCGTTCGCGGGCCTTTCGGTGAACACGCCGTTCTATAACTCGATGCTCGCCATCGCGATGTGGTTCGGCCGCTTCGGTTCGCTCATTCCGATCCTCGCCATCGCTGGCTCGCTCGCCGCGAAGAAGCGTCTCGCCGTGACAGCGGGCACCTTGCCGACCCACGGACCGCTCTTCGTCGTGCTCCTGCTCGGCACGCTCCTTCTGGTCGGCGCGCTCACGTATGTGCCGGCGCTCGCGCTCGGGCCCATCGTCGAGCACGTCACGATGACCGCAAGCCATTGATTTCCGAGGACAGCATGAATCAAGAGAATCAAACGCCGCTGCATCGCCCGGAGAATCTCGGGCAGGCGCGCACAGCGGCACGTTCGATGTTCGATCCGGCGCTCGTGAAGCCGGCGATCGTCGATTCGTTCAGGAAGCTCGCGCCGCGCACGCAGTTGCGCAATCCGGTGATGTTCTGCGTCTACGTCGGCAGCATTCTGACGACGGTGCTCTGGCTCGCCGCGCTCGCCGGCCAGGCGGAAGCGCCCGCGGGCTTCATCCTCGCGATCGCGCTGTGGCTGTGGTTCACGGTGCTCTTCGCGAACTTCGCCGAAGCGCTCGCGGAAGGGCGCTCGAAGGCGCAGGCGGCATCGCTGCGCCAGGCGAAGCACAACGTGATGGCGAAGAAGCTCAACGAGCCGCATCCGAAGTCGCCGATCCGCATCACGACGTCCACGGAATTGCGCCGCGACGATGTCGTGCTCGTCGAAGCGGGCGACGTGATTCCCGCCGACGGCGACGTGATCGAGGGCGTCGCGTCGGTCGACGAATCCGCGATCACGGGCGAATCCGCGCCTGTGATCCGCGAGTCGGGCGGCGATTTCTCGTCGGTGACGGGCGGCACGCGCGTGCTCTCCGACTGGATCGTCGTGCGCGTATCGGTGAATCCGGGCGAGGCGTTTCTCGACCGCATGATCGCGATGGTCGAAGGCGCGAAGCGTCAGAAGACGCCGAACGAAATTGCGCTGACGATCTTGCTCGTCGCGCTGACGCTCGTGCTGCTCTTCGCGACCGCGACGCTGCTGCCGTTCTCGATGTTCTCCGTCGAGGCGGCGAAGCAGGGCCACGTCGTCACGATCACCGCGCTCGTCGCGCTGCTCGTGTGCCTGATTCCGACGACGATCGGCGGGCTGCTGTCCGCGATCGGCGTCGCGGGCATGAGCCGCATGATGCAGGCGAACGTGATCGCGACGTCGGGCCGCGCGGTCGAAGCGGCCGGCGACGTCGACGTGCTGCTGCTCGACAAGACCGGCACGATCACGCTCGGCAATCGCCAGGCGTCGACGTTCGTGTCGGCGCCCGGCGTGGCCGAGCGCGATCTCGCGGACGCGGCGCAACTCGCATCGCTCGCCGATGAAACGCCGGAAGGCCGCAGCATCGTCGTGCTGGCGAAGCAGCGCTTCAATATCCGCGAGCGCGACATGGCGACGTTGCACGCGACCTTTCTCGCGTTCAGCGCGCAGACGCGCATGAGCGGCGTGGATCTGCCGAATCGCGAGATCCGCAAGGGTTCCGCCGATGCGTTGAAGCGTTACGTCGAAGAACGCGGCGGACGGTTTCCGCAGGAAGTGCAGCATGCCGTCGATGAAGTCGCGCGGCGCGGCAGCACGCCGCTCGTGGTGGCCGAGCGCGTGAACGATACGACGCGCGCGCTGGGCGTGATCGAGCTGAAGGACATCGTGAAGGGCGGCATCAAGGAGCGCTTCGCGGAGCTGCGCAAGATGGGCATCAAGACGGTGATGGTGACGGGCGACAACCGGCTGACGGCTGCTGCCATCGCGGCGGAAGCGGGCGTCGACGACTTTCTCGCCGAAGCGACGCCGGAAGCGAAGCTGGCGACGATCCGCGCGCATCAGTCCGAGGGGCGTCTCGTCGCGATGACGGGCGACGGCACCAACGATGCGCCCGCGCTCGCGCAGGCCGACGTCGCGGTGGCGATGAACACGGGCACGCAGGCCGCGAAGGAAGCGGGCAACATGGTCGATCTCGATTCGAACCCGACGAAGCTCATCGAGATCGTGGAGATTGGCAAGCAGATGCTGATGACGCGCGGCTCGCTGACGACGTTTTCCATCGCCAACGACGTCGCCAAGTACTTCGCGATCATCCCGGCCGCGTTTGCGACGACGTATCCGCAGTTGCGCGTGCTGGACGTGATGCATCTGGCGTCGCCATCGTCGGCGATTCTGTCGGCGGTGATCTTCAATGCGCTCATCATCGTGTTTCTGATTCCGCTCGCGTTGAAGGGCGTGAAGTATCGCGCTTTGGGCGCCGCGTCGTTGTTGCGACGGAACCTGCTGATTTACGGGCTGGGCGGCATCGTGTTGCCGTTTCCGTTCATCAAGCTCATCGATATGGTCATTACCGCTCTTGGCTGGAGTTGAACATCATGAAGAATCTGTTGCGTCCCATGCTGGTGTTGTTCGTCGCGTTGACTGTCGTGACGGGCGTGGTGTATCCGGCGGTCGTCACCGCGATCGGACAGGCGGCGTTTTCGCATCAGGCGAATGGGAGTTTGATCGAGCGCGATGGGCGTCTCATGGGCTCGGAGATCATCGGGCAGCAGTTCGATGCGCCTCGGTATTTCTGGGGGCGTTTGTCGGCTACTGCGCCGAATCCTTATAACGCGGGGAGTTCTAGTGGCTCCAATTTCGGGCCGACCAATCCGGCGCTCGCCGATGAGATCAAAGCGCGCATTGCCGCCTTGCACGATGCCGATCCGGGGAATGAGGCGGCTGTTCCCGTCGATCTGGTGACTTCGTCCGGGAGCGGGCTCGATCCGGAAATCAGTCCGGCGGCTGCGGCGTATCAGGTTTCGCGGGTCGCGAAGGCGCGGGGGATGTCGGTGGCTCGCGTTGAAGCGCTTGTCGCTCAAGCTACTAGCGGGAGGCAGTTTGGAGTGCTCGGAGAGTCTCGGGTGAATGTGCTTAAATTGAATCTTGCGTTGGATGGGGAGTAGTTGGGGGCGCTTGGCTTGGTTTCGCCGGATCCCGTTTTGCTCTCGGTCTATTAGCACTGCCCCTGTGCGGGGCGGCAGTCACTTTCTTTGCTGCTGCAAAGAAAGTAACCAAAGAAAGCAGCTCGTCACGGCCCGCGGTCACACGCAATTTGGGTAGTTCTCTCGTCCAAGGTGGCACTCGCCTAAAGAGTGCCCTCAAAGGACTAACGGGGCTTGGATCGCGCGCGGTCTGACGAGCTAGTTTTCCAAAGACACTGGTTCAGCACGAAAGAGCTTCGGCACAGCGCTACGCGCTGCCGCCGGGTATGCAAGGGAAACCAACGTGCGGCACTTGCGGAGAGATGGAGACGTTAGTAGAGAAGCACGCGCAGACCCGATTGACCGGTCGGCCGCGAAGCGGGCTGAAGCTATTTGGTGCTGAACCAGTTTGTTGTGTGGTGCGATGTGACAGACCGTGCGCGAGCCAAGCCCGATTAGGTGTTTGAGGGCACTCTTTAGGCAGCCCACGATGGACGAGAGGACTACCCAAATTGCGTGTGACCGCGGGCGTATCGGGAGCTGCTTTCTTTGCTTACTTTCTTTGCAGCAGCAAAGAAAGTGAGTGCCGCCCCGCACAGGGGCAGTGCTAACAGACCGACACGAAAACGGGATCCAGCGAAATCGCAAGCGAACCACCACAACAAGCGCCAGCAAGAACCCCAAAAAAAACCATGCCCCGCCCAACCCCAGAAGAACTCCTCGACAAACTCCACCGCGAGGAAGAAAAACGCGAGCGCGGCAGACTGAAGATTTTCTTCGGCGCATCGGCGGGCGTAGGCAAGACCTTCGCGATGTTGCAGGCCGCACGCCGCCGCCGCGATGAAGGCGTGGAAGTAGTCGTCGGCCTGGTCGAAACGCATGGCCGCAAGGAAACCCTCGCACTGGTCGAAGGCCTCGAAACGCTCCCGCCCGCGCGCATCGGACACCGCGGCCGTCTGCTCGCCGAATTCGACCTCGACGCCGCGCTCGCCCGAAAACCGCAACTCATCCTCGTCGACGAACTCGCGCACTCGAACGTGCACGGCTCGCGCCACATGAAGCGCTGGCAAGACGTGCAAGAACTGCTCGACGCGGGCATCGACGTCTATACGACCGTCAACGTCCAGCACCTCGAAAGCCTCAACGACATCGTCGGGCGCATCACCGGCATTCGCGTCTGGGAGACCGTGCCCGATCGCATCTTCGACCTCGCCGATGAAGTCACGCTCGTCGACCTGCCGCCCGAAGAACTGCTCGACCGTCTGCGCGAAGGCAAGGTCTACCTGCCGGCGCAGGCCGAGCACGCCGTGCGCAACTTTTTTCGCAAGGGCAATCTGATCGCGCTGCGCGAACTCGCCTTGCGCCGCACGGCCGATCGCGTCGACGCGCAAATGCGCGAATACCGCGCCGATCAGTCGATCGAACGCATCTGGCGCGCGCGCGAACGGCTCATCGCGTGCATCGGCCCGGGACCGGAAAGCGCGACGCTCGTGCGCGCGGCCGCGCGGCTCGCCACGGCGCTCAAGGCGGACTGGCTCGCGGTGTACGTGGAAACGCCGAAGCTGCAGCGCCTCTCCGACGATCAGCGCCGCCGCACGCTCGACGCGCTCAAGCTCGCCTCCGAACTCGGCGCGGAAACCGTCACGCTCGATGGCGCCGATGCCGCCGCGACGCTCATCGACTACGCGCACATGCGCAACGTGTCGAAGCTCGTGGCGGGCGCGTCGGCGAGCGCGGGATGGCGGCGTCTCATCGCTCGGCCGGTGAGCGAGCGCATCATCCGGCAAGGATCCGATATCGACGTGACGCTCGTGTCGACCGGCACACGCGACGAGCCACGCCGCACGATCACGCAAGCGTTCGGCACCTGGCGCGACGGCGCGCACTCGCCGCCGCGCGCCTATCTTCATGCGCTCGCGATCGGCGGGGGCATCACGCTCGTCGCCGACATGCTCGCCGCCCGTCAGTTCGCAATCACGAATCTCGTGATGCTGTATCTGCTCGGCGTGATCTTCGCGGCCGTGCGGCTCGGGCGCGGTCCCGGCGTGATGCTGTCGTTTCTGTCGGTCGCCGCGTTCGACTTCTTCTTCGTGCCGCCCGAGCTGTCTTTCTCCGTGACGGACACGCAGTATCTGCTCACGTTCCTCGTCATGCTGCTGACCTCGCTCACGATCAGTCATCTGACGTCGAGCCTGCGGCGCGAGGCGCGCATCGCATCGCAACGCGAGCGGCGCACGGGCGCGATGTACGCGATGACCAAGGAACTCGGCGCCGCGTTGATGACCGAGCAGATCATCGAGATCGGCACGCGCCACGTCGCGGAAGTGTTTCAGGCGAAGGTCGCGATGCTCCTGCCCGACGCCGCCGAGAAAGTGCGGCAGAAAGTGGACGAACCGAATCCCGATGTGACGCTCGATGCCGCGCGTCTCGATCTCGACATCGCGCAATGGGTCTATGACCAGCAGAAACCGGCGGGACGCGGCACCGAGACCTTGCCCGCGAGCCAGGCGCTTTATCTCCCGCTCAAGGCGCCGATGCGCACGCGCGGCGTGCTCGCGCTCGTGACCGGGCGCGAAGCCGAACTCGCGGTGCCCGAGCAGCGCCGCATGATCGAAACGTTCGCGTCGCAGATCGCGCTTGCGCTGGAACGCGTGCATTACGTCGAAATCGCGCAGGACGCGCTCGTCAACATGGAATCGGAGCGCCTGCGCAACTCGCTTTTATCCGCGATATCGCACGATCTGCGCACGCCGCTCACGTCGATCGTCGGCTTCGCTTCGGTGCTGGAGGAAGAGGCGCGGGAAGCAGGCGGCCAGAGCGAGGCATCGCAGGAACTCGTGCACGCGATCCACGAAGAAGCGCTGCGCATGAGCGGCCTCGTGATCAATCTGCTCGACATGGCGCGTCTGCAGGCGGGCGCGATCCGGCTGAATCGTCAATGGTCGATGCTCGAAGAAACCGTGGGCGCCGCGCTCGCGAGTTCGCGCCGCGTGCTCGCCGGGCGTCCCGTACAGACGCGCGTGCCGGCGAACTTGCCGTTGCTGCAACTCGACGCCGTGCTGATGGAGCGTCTCTTCGCCAACCTGCTGGAAAACGCCGCGAAGTACACGCCGCCCGCGACGCCGATCCGCATCGGCGCCGCGCTCGCGCACGACGGCGATGCGCGCTTCGTGCGCGTGTGCATCGACGATGAAGGGCCGGGCGTGCCGGCCGGCATGCAGAACCGTCTCTTCGACAAGTTCACGCGCGGCGAGAAGGAATCGGCGCAACCGGGCATCGGGCTCGGTCTCGCCATCTGCCGCGCGATCGTCGAGGCGCATGGCGGGCACATCGGCGTCGAGAATCGCGCGGACGCGAACGGGCGCATTCTCGGCGCACGATTCTGGTTCACGCTGCCGGCCAACGATGCGCCGCCGGAAGAATTGCCGCCCGACGAGGATGTCGACTCGAAGGCGGCCGCGCCGGGAACGGACGATGTCTGACGCGGCGAATTATGATGTCGGCTCACGAGCAAACTGCAAACCAACGATGAGCCAACCGACTTTGAACGGCGAGCGCGTGCAGCTTCGTCCGCTGCAACGCGAGGATCGCGCCGCCTTGCTCGATGCAGCCGCCGACGGCGAACTCTGGAATCTGAGCGTGACGGTCGTGCCGAACGAAGACACCATCGATCGTTATATCGACACCGCGCTCGCGGGCCGCGATGCCGGCACCGTGATGCCGTTCGTGATCGTGCGCGCCAGCGATGCGCGCGTCGTCGGCAGCACGCGTTACTGGAAGATCGACCGCGTGAACCGCAAGCTCGAAATCGGACATACGTGGCTCGCGGCATCGACGCAGCGCACGGGCATCAACACGGAAGCGAAGTTTCTGCTGCTCGCGCACGCGTTCGAAGCAATGCGTTGCGTGCGCGTGCAGTTCACCACCGACGAGCTCAATGCGAAATCGCGCGCGGCGATACTCGGCGTCGGCGCGAAACAGGAAGGCATCGTGCGGCACGAGCGCATCATGCCCGATGGCCGCAAGCGCAATTCGGTGCGCTTTTCGATCATCGACGACGAATGGCCCGACGTCAAAGCGATGCTGCTCGCCAAGCTCACGCATCGAGCGTAGCGCGCGCCTTCAGCGCTTTCACGCGCGCCTTCATGAACGCGACGAAGCGGCGCGTGACGGTGTCGTCGCGTTCGTCTTGCCATGCAAGTCCGACGCGCCAGCGCGCCGCTCGATCGCGCAATGTCAGCACGCGCGCATCGCGCAGCAAGTACTGCGCGCGCGATGGCAGGAACGCCGCGCCCACGCCGCCCGCCACCGATGCGAGCACGGACTGGATATCGTCCGCTTCCTGAATCACGCGCGGCGCGAAATCGTGCTCCGCGCACCAGCGATCGATCTGCGCAGCAAGCCCCGGCCCGCGCCCACGCGACAGCGCGATGAATCCCGGTTCGTTCAGTTCGTTCAGATTCGCGGGCAGACGCTTGTAGCGCGTGTGCTCGGGCACGGCGAGCGCGAGCGTTTCATCGAGCACGGTGAAGCCGGAAAGCCCGGCGCTCGCGGGCATCCGCATGAATCCGACATCGAGCTTGTTCGCGAGGATGCGGCGCGTCTGTTCCTGCGACGAGAGATCGTGCAGCGTGATGCTCACGTCAGGATTCAGCGCGCCGAATTCGGCGATCAGCTTCGGCACATGCGTGAGCGTCGACAGGCACAAGCCGACGCGCAGAAATCCGCGCGCGCCGCTCGCGGCTTCGCGTGCGCGGGCCAGCACGGCGTCGGCGTCGCGCACGAGCGCTTGCGCATCGCCGATGAAGCCCGCGCCGAACGTCGTCAGATCCGCGCCGTGGCGTCCGCGTTCGAAGAGGCGCGCGCCGAGGCTTTCTTCGAGCGACGCAATCTGCTTGCTGAGCGCAGGCTGGCTCAAGTGCAGCGCTTCGGCGGCACGGCCGAAATGACGCAATTCGGCGATGGTGAGAAAGGAGCGCAGGAGTTTTAATTCCATTTGGCGATCGAACACGTCGAAACATTCATTTTACTTATCGATTGCCGAGCGCTTCAATGAGGATACTCACTCGTCACATCGGGAGTTCCACTTGGATGCCGCATCGTTTCGTGTCGCCGTCATCGCGCTCGAATCGCGGAAGGGCGATGCCGCGCTCGACTGTCGATTCATCGCCGCAAAGCTCGCCTATGCCGCGCGCCAAGGCGTGTGGCTCGCGCTGTTTTCCCCTTCGGGTATCGACGATTCGCGCGCCGATCCGTTCGACGATCCGTCGATTCACGCGATCGCCGCCGCCGTCGATGAAAGCGGCGTCGCGGCGGGCGTCGGCTGGATCGAGCGCACCGAAGACGGCGGGCGCTTCGACAGCTACGCGATATGTTTTCCCGGCGGCGCGCGCGTGCGTCATCGCATGCCGAGTGCGGCGCGGCGCGGTTCGCACAGCGGCAATCGCCTCGGCGTATTCGACGCGCATCCGCTTGCGCACGAGACGGAGCGCACGACGGAACGCACGATGCCGCGCGGTTCGCTGCCGCTCAGTTTCGCGATCGTCGGCCGTCATCGATTGACGGGTTGAATCGCGCCTCCGCACGGCTTTTATGTCCCGATACAATCGGACGAACAGCCCGGCACGGAGGTTTCGCACATGGATTTGATCATTCGCCGCGCGGCGCTCGCTCACTCGCGCGAACTCGTCGACATCGGCATGGAGGCGGGGCGCATCGCCGCGATCGAGCGGCATCTTGCGGCCACCGCGCGCGAGGAAATCGATGCGAACGGCTCGCTCGTCACCGCGCCTTTCGTCGACGCGCACTTCCATATGGACGCGACGCTTTCCTACGGCCTGCCGCGCGTGAATGCGTCCGGCACGCTGCTCGAAGGCATCGCGCTATGGGGTGAATTGAAGCCGGATCTCACGCAGGAAGCGCTCGTCGAGCGCGCGCTGCAGTACTGCGACTGGGCCGTCGCGCGCGGATTGCTCGCGATCCGTTCTCACGTCGATGTGTGCGATCCGCGGCTTCTGGCCGTCGAAGCGCTCGTCGAAGTGAAACGGCGCGTGAAGCCGTATCTCGATCTGCAACTTGTCGCGTTTCCGCAGGACGGCGTGTTGCGCAGCCCGGGCGCGTTCGACAATCTGAAGCGCGCGATCGCGATGGGCGTCGATGTCGTCGGCGGCATTCCGCACTTCGAGCGCACGATGGCGGACGGCGCGGCATCGGTGAAACTGCTGTGCGAATACGCGGCGGAGCAGGGCTTGCGCGTGGACATGCACTGCGACGAGTCCGACGATCCGATGTCGCGCCACATCGAAACGCTCGCTGCGGAGACGCATCGGCTCGGCTTGCATGGACGCGTCACCGGCTCGCATCTCACGTCGATGCATTCGATGGACAACTACTACGTCAGCAAGCTTATTCCGCTGATGCGCGAGGCGGGCGTGAATGCAATCGCGAATCCGCTCATCAACATCACGTTGCAGGGGCGCTCGGATACTTACCCGAAGCGGCGCGGCATGACGCGCGTGCCGGAACTGATGGCGGCGGGCATCACGGTCGCGTTCGGGCACGACTGCGTGATGGATCCGTGGTACAGCCTGGGTTCGGGCGACATGCTCGACGTCGCGCACATGGGCTTGCACGTCGCGCAGATGACGGGCGTCGACGCGATGCGCGCGTGCTTCGATGCGGTCACGAAAAATCCTGCGCGGATTCTCGGGCTCGAAGGGTATGGCATCGAAGTGGGCTGCAACGCGGATTGCGTGGTGCTGGATGCGCGCGATCCTGTCGAAGCTATTCGGCTGCGGGCGGCGCGAACGGTTGTTGTCAGGCGCGGAAAGGTGGTGAGCCGGAGTCCGGCCGTGCGCGCGACGCTGGCGCTGGAAGGAAGGCCGGGGGAGGTGGATTTCAGGATTGAGAGGCGATAAAAAAACCCGGTCCTCGCGGACCGGGTTTTCGCATCAATCGGCAGGAGGCGTCAATGCACCGTCGCGCCCGACATCCCGTTATGCCTCAACAACGCGTCGATATCCGGCTCGCGCCCACGGAACGCCTTGAACGATTCCATCGCCGGACGACTGCCGCCGACTTCCAGAATCTCGCGACGATAACGCGTACCCGTGGTCGCATCGAGCACCGAACCGCTTCCGGCCTTCGCGGCTTCCTCGAACGCGGCGTACGCATCGGCGGATAAAACTTCTGCCCACTTGTAGCTGTAATACCCCGCCGCATACCCGCCCGCGAAAATATGGCTGAACGTATTCGGCCAGCGCGAGAAGGGCGCCTGCGGGATCACATGGAACTTCTCGTTGATCGCGCGTGCGAGATCGTTGACGTTCTGCGTCGCGTTGGCCGGATCGTAGGACGTGTGCAGCACCATATCGAACATCGAAAAGACGATCTGGCGCAGCGTGCCCAAACCGCTCTGGAAGTTCTTCGCGGCGAGCATCTTGCCGAACAGTTCGCGCGGCAGCGGCGCGCCGGTTTCGACGTGCGCGGACATGTCGGTCAACACGTCCCATTCCCAGCAGAAATTCTCCATGAATTGCGACGGCAGTTCGACCGCATCCCACTCCACGCCGTTGATGCCCGACACGCCCAGTTCGTCGATGCGCGTCAGCATGTGATGCAGCCCATGCCCGAATTCGTGGAACAGCGTGATGACTTCATCGTGCGTGAAGCATGCGGGTTTGCCGCCCACCGGCGCCGAAAAGTTGCAGGTGAGATAAGCAACCGGCGTCTGCACGCCGCCTTCGCCGCGCTTGTGACGCGAGCGCGCGTCGTCCATCCATGCGCCGCCGCGCTTGCCTTCGCGCGCGTAGAGGTCGAGATAGAACTGCGCGACGAGCGTGCCGTCCTTGTTCTCGACGCGGAAAAAGCGCACGTCCGGATTCCACACGGCGGCTTCGTCGCGGCGGATCGACACGTTGAAGAGCGTCTCCGTCACCTTGAAGAGGCCCTTCAACACGGCTTCTTGCGGGAAGTACTGCTTCACTTCGTTTTCCGAGAACGAATAGCGCTTCTGACGCAGCTTCTCCGCCGCGTACGCGATGTCCCACGGCTGCAACTCGGGCATGCCGAGCTCGGTCGCGGCGAACGCGCGCAGTTCCATCCAGTCGTTTTCGGCGTAGGGGCGGGCGCGCTTCGCCAAGTCTTCGAGGAACGCGATGACCTGCGCGGGCGATTCCGCCATCTTCGGCGCGAGCGACACTTCCGCGAAGTTCTGATAACCGAGCGTCTTCGCTTCTTCCTCGCGCAGCTTCAGATGCTCGACGACGTTCGCCGTGTTGTCCCATTCGGCCTTGCCGTTGCCATAGGTCGCGCCGAGTTCGGACGCGCGCGTGACGTACGCGCGATACATCGCCTCGCGCATCGGACGATGCTCCGAATACTGCAGCACCGGGAAATACGACGGGAAATGCAGCGTGAACTTCCAGCCGTCCTTGCCGTCGCGTTGCGCGGCTTCGTGGGCGGCTTCGATCACGTCGTCGGGCAGACCGGCGAGATCGCTCTTCTGCGTGACGATGTACGCATAGGCGTTGGTCGAATCGAGCACGTGATCCGAAAACGCCTTCGACAGCGCCGCCTGTTCTTCCTGCAACTGCGCGAAACGCGGCTTGCGGTCTTCGGGTAATTCGGCGCCCGAGAGACGGAAATCGCGCAGCGAGTTTTCGAGGATTTTTTTGCGCTCGGCCGACAAGCCCGCGAATTCGGTACCGGCGGCGATCGCCTTGTACTTTTCGTAGAGCGCGAGATTCTGTCCGACGCTCGCCGAGAATTCGGTCACGCGCGGCAGGTTTTCAGCGTGGGCGGCGCGCAGTTCGGGCGTATCGGCGACGGCGTTCAGATGGCCGACGATGCCCCACGCGCGCGACAATTTTTCCGATTCCTGCTCGACGGCAGCGACGACGTCTTTCCACGTCGCAGGCGTCTCGGGCGCGCTTGCACGCTCGACGGCGGCCTTGGCATTGGCAAGGAGCACATCGAGCGCGGGCGTGACGTGCGCCGGCTGAATCTCGCCGAAACGCGGAAGATCGGAGAAGTCGAGCAGCGGATTGGCCGCTGCCGCTTCGGACGTGATGGCTGACGTGGTATCGCTCATGGCTCTCCCGTGCTGATATTGGATGACGCCGCACGGGTGTCGCGCCCCGCGCCGGCTCGTTCGGAGATTATTGGGGCGGGCGCGGCAAATTCCAATCGTTTGTTTTTAAGGGGCCGATTAAGGCAATGCCCGGCATTCCCCTACAACCCGCGGCCGCCCCACGCCGCTCAAGCCTGCGCCGCGCGCTCGGCCGCTTCGATCGTGTTGACGAGCAGCATCGTGATGGTCATCGGGCCGACGCCGCCGGGCACCGGCGTGATATAGCCCGCCACTTCCTTCACGCCCGCGAAATCGACGTCGCCGCACAGCTTGCCTTCGTCGTTGCGGTTCATGCCGACGTCGATGACCGTCGCGCCCGGCTTCACCATGTCGGCGGTGAGGATGTCGCGGCGGCCGACCGCGGCGACGATCACATCGGCGTCGCGCGTATGTTTGGCGAGGTCGCGCGTCTTGCTGTGGCAGATCGTGACGGTCGCGCCCGCTTCGAGCAGGAGCAGCGCCATCGGCTTGCCGACGATGTTCGAGCGCCCGATCACGACGGCGTTCGCGCCTTTCAGGTCGATGCCGTGCGCTTCGAACATCTTCATCACGCCGTAGGGCGTGCACGGGCGAAAGAGCGGCTTGCCGGTCAGAAGCGCGCCCGCATTGGCGACGTGAAAACCGTCGACGTCCTTTTCCGGCGCGATCGCCTCGATGACCTTGTGGCTGTCGATGTGGGCGGGCAGCGGCAGTTGCACGAGGATGCCGTGGATCGACGCATCGGCGTTGAGCTTTTCGATGTGCGCGAGCAGTTCGTTTTCGGCGAGCGTCGCGGGGAAACGGTCCATCACCGAGTGCAGGCCGTTGTCCTGGCAGGCCTTCACCTTGTTGCGCACGTAGACTTCGCTCGCCGGATTGTCGCCGACGAGCACGACGGCCAGGCCCGGCTTATGTCCACGGGCGGAGAGGGCGGCGGCGCGCCGGGCGACATCGGCGCGAAGGGTCTTGGATAGGGCGTTGCCGTCGATGAGTTGGGCGGTCATGGCGAATCGGATCGAGGATGGGCGAGGGCGCGCGAGGGCGTGAAGCCGACGCCGTGCCCGCCGCTCTGATCGGCGACGGTGCGCGGCGCTCGCGCAAGGTGCTGGGCGCTTGCTTGGCCGCTGTGCGACAAATGCGCCCTTGGGAAGGGCGAAATTATACCGCCGGGCGCGCTCGGGAGTCTCGGCGGGTCACCGACGTGAAACCAGAATCTCGGATCCGCTGCGTGCTGATGAGTCTTCGCCCAGCGCTTGTCAAATTACTTGCCGCTTACCAGTAAACCACCGTTCTTCCGGGATACTCCCTGCCGCGTTATTTACCGATGCTTGCAGGAGAAAATCAAGAATGTCTTTCGGAAAATGTGCAGTCATATCATTGACGTTTAGCAGTGTCGTTTTGCTTTCCGCCTGCGGTGGCGGAGGCTCCGGCGGCGCGGATGAGAACCGTCAGCCCGCCAGCGCGCCCGCCGCGGCCGCACCGGCCAGCGCGGCGTCGTCGACGGTCCCTTCGACAGATTTGCCGACCAGCGCCAGCGCGCCTGCTGCGGCGTCTTCGCCGGCAACGGTGGGGGAAGCACTGCCGAGCCTCGCGAATCCGCAAGCAGGATCGACGGCGCAAACAGGAACGAACGCCGAAGGAATCTGGACGACGAATTCGCTGACGAACCGCACCATCGCGCTAGTCGATCCGGACGGCAATATCTCGTCGCTCAATGCGATTGGGTCGATCGTGACCAGCGCACTCTATGGCGTCATCTCATACTCGCCGCAGGCCTGGACGCTGACGTCCGGTCTGTCTTTCAACAACATGCTGTTCGCGTATCCGACGAGCTCGGGAAGCGGAACCTACTCGCCGCGAAACACTTTCAGCGGGAGCTACGTCGCGAATGGAGCGACCACGGAGTTCTCGTCGAACTACGATGCAGCGAACGCATTGAGTGTCACGCAGCAGAGCGTCGCGGGCACCTGGACGCAATCGTCGACGTCGCTGACGATCGCCGACGACGGCTCTTTCACAGGCAAACTAAGCGGTTGCGACGTCAGCGGAAAAATGTTGCTGGCGACCCCCGGCAGCAATCGCAACATGTACGCCGTGACGATGAGCGTGGCGCCCGCCACTTCCTGCTCGGTGCCCGCCGGCACGACCTATACCGGCAACGCGGCCATTCTGTTCGTGCCGATCACCGGCAGCAATGGTTATCGCCGAACGGTTCTGTACAACGTGCATAACCTGAACGAACTTCGTTATGCCTACGGCCAGTTGACGAAACAATAGTCCTCTCGCCCTGAGCCGCGCGCCACCCCGCGCCCGCTCAGGGCGTCACCACCTTCCACGACGAATCCGGGTTGAACGACTTGATCGCCGCCGCCTTGCTTGCGGAAGCCGGGCCCAGATCCTTCTCGTAGATCTGTCCGTCCTGATTGACCATGAACGTCATCACGCCCGTCTGGCCGTAGCGCGCGGGCGTCGCGATGACGCCGAAACCCTGCGTCAGCCGTCCGTCCTGAAGATAGTTCTTCGCGCCGCCCGGTGCGTTCGAGCCTTGCGACGTCAGAATGCGGTAGTGATAGCCGTAGTAGCCGTCCTTGTCGGTCGGCTTGTTCGGCATCGTCTCGGCGAGCGGACCGAGCGGGCTTTCCGGCTCGCCCGGCGCCGTGTCCCAGTAAAGGCCGTCGTGCTTGCCGGGCGTGCTCACGAAGCGGTCGGCGTAGCGCCCCGCCGTCTTGCGATAGTCGTCCTGCGCGGCGACGACCGCGAGCGCGACCTGCATCGCCGATCGCTCGTTGCGCCCGATGCGCCTCGTCAGCAGCTCGTCGCGCGCGGCGCGCATGTCGAAGCGCCAGCCGTTCGCGACCTTGACGAGCGGAATCGGCAGCGTCCAGCCGTCCGTGCCCGCTTCGATGCGCGCTGAAGGATGTCCGTCGACCGTTTGCGCATCCTCGACGATGCGATGCTGCTGCGCCCACGCGCCGAGGTACGCGTAGATATCCTCCCGGCCGATGCTGCCTTCGGGCACATATCGGCGATGGTCCTTGCCGAGCACTTTGGCGAGCGCGGCTTCGTCGTTGGTGGCGATGGCGTCGGTGAACGCTTGCGCCGCCGCTTCGGGCGTCGGATAAACGGCCTGCGCGTGCGCGAGCGACGCGCCGAGCACGAGCGACGCGACCGCGAACGCGCGCAGGACGAGCTTCTTCGATGAGGCGAATGGTTTCATGTCGGGCTCCTGGATCTGGCGTTCGCCGCATTCGCGGCGTTTGACGATGGAATCGATCATCAACGGCGGAAGCCTCCGCCGCCGCCTCGATGGAACCCGCCGCCGCCTCCGCCACCGCCGTGGAATCCGCCACCGCCGCCGCCTTGAAATCCGCCGCCGCCACGTTGCACGCCGCCTCCGCCCGCGCCCAAACCACCGCCACCGCCACCGCCGCCGCCCGCCTGACGCTGAACACCGCCGCCACCCGCGCCGGCGCGCTCATGCGACTGATTGAACGACTGCCGGCTCGCCTGTCCGCGCTGCATGTCCTGGCGCGCGCCGTTGCCATCGCCCGCGCCGCGCAGCGCGTTGTCGCGATTTACGTCCTGCGAGCGCTGACGAAGATCGCTCGTCGTGCGCGCGTTCGGTCCGCCGCCCTCGCGGATGCTCTGCGCGCGCTGGCTCGCCGATTCGTTGAGGTTCTGGCCGGTGCGCTGCTGCAAGGTCTGCGCGGCTTGCGCGCGCGCATCCTCGCGGCCCCGGAACTGGTTGCCGTTCGCGCCGAGATTGGCGTTGTTCAGGTTCTGGCGGTTCGCGGCGACGTTCGTCCGGTTGAACTGCGGATCGTTGCGGTTCCAGCGCACGTTATTGCTGTTCGCATTGATGCGGTTGGCCGTGTTGATGTTGTTATAGCGATTCACGTTGACGTTGACATCGCCGTGACCCCAGTTGCAGTTGCCCCACAGCGAATTCACGACCGCGACGCCTGTTGCGAACGCCATGCCGGTCATGAACGCCGACCCGATCGCATATCCGGGCGGCGGCGGCACATAGACCGGCGGATACGCGGGATATGGCCACGTCCCGTACACGACCGTCGGGTTGTAGGTCGGCACGTAGACGACTTGCGGATTGGCGGGCTCGATCTGGATCACCGTAGTGCTGGTGGTCGTACTGCCCGCCGGCGCGGGCGCGCTCGTGACTTTCTGCTGCTCGTTCGTCTTCAGATTGCCCGCGCTTTGCGCCGCGCGCCGCAGACGCTGAACGGAGTCCATCACGTCGCTCGGCTGCGCGATGAACGCGTTGCCGAGCTGCGTCACCCAGTCGATCTTGGAGGCCATCGTCGCGAGCGCCTGCGGGAAAGCGACGAGCGACTGCACGCTCGGGTCCCACGGCTGCGTCTGCACGGCTTTCACGGCGTCGTCGCCCTTGACGTTCGGATTCGCCTTCGACCAGTCGGCCGCTTCGGTAATCTGCGACGGATACGTCGACGCCATCAGCACTTGCGCGAGCAGCGCATCCGGATAGAGCGCGACCGGCGCGGTCAGCGCGTCGAGTTGCTGGTTCGTGAGTTTCTGGCCGGCCGGCGCGGCGTTCTGCGCTTGCGCGTCGAGCGGATGCGCGGCGAAAAGCGGCATCGCGGCGAGCGTGACGGCGAACGCGATCGCTCTTGCCGTGCCGATTTGCGAACCAATGACACCCATTCGTTTCGACATCGAATCCCCCCGTGCGAGACGTTGCGAGATCGTTGCGCGTAGCCGGGATTGAAGCGAGGAAATCGGGTAGTGATCCGGCGTGATTCAGCCAATATCACTTTTCAGTTCGGCGTTCAACGAACTTTGGCGGGAAGGAGATTCGGGCGCATTCGCTCGCGAGCGCGCCGATAAACGCGCGGCCGGCCTGACGATGCCGGCCGCGAAGGGGAGAGCCGAAGCGCTTATTGCTGCGGCTTGTTCGACAGCGCGAGACGCAGCAGATCGGCCACCGTGTTCACGGAAAGCTTCTCCATGATGTTCGCGCGATGCGCTTCGACCGTCTTGATGCTGATGCCGAGATCGTCGGCGATCTGCTTGTTCAGCCGCCCGGCGATGATGCGTTCTAGCACCTGATGCTCGCGCGCCGTCAGCTTGCCCAAGCGCTCTGCGGCCGCGCGCTGCTGCTGCACGCTGGTGCTCTCGCTGCGCGCCTTTTCGAGCATGCGCTCGACGAGCTTGCGCAGTTCGGCTTCGTCGAACGGCTTCTCGATGAAGTCCATCGCGCCCTTCTTCATGGTCGAGACGGCCATCGGGACGTCGCCGTGCCCCGTCACGAAGATGATCGGCAAGAGCGAGTTCTCGGCGATGAGCTTCTCCTGCAGTTCGAGCCCCGTCATGCCGGCCATGCGCACGTCGAGGATCAGGCAGGAGATCGCGCCGGAATGGGCGATCGGCAGGTAGACGTCGAGGAACGATTCCGCGCTGGAGAAACACTGAACGCGATAGCCGTTTGCTTCGAGCAGCCAGCGCAAGGAATCACGTACGGCTTCGTCATCGTCGACGACGAAGACGGTTTCCTGAGTGGTGACTGTGCTCATAGTTCTCCCGTAACTGTTTGTTGTCTCGTATGTTCGTCCTGCGCATCCGTGCCGCCCGTGCCCGAGCCGCCTTCCACTTCGCCGATCGGCAGGCTGCAGTGGAAAGTCGCGCCGGTCACGTGGCCGTCCGCTTCGACGTTGTTGACCACCCAAAGGCGCCCGCGATGCGACTCGATGATCGAACGGCAGATGTTCAACCCCATGCCCATGCCGTCGGACTTGGTGCTGTAGAACGGCTCGAAGAGACGCTCGGCGGTTGCTTCGTCCACGCCCGGACCCTGATCGACCACGCTGATGCACACGAAGCCGCCGTCCATGCGCTGCACGACTACGCGTATCACCGGATCGACGGCGTGTGGTTTCGCATCATGCATCGCCTCGGCCGCGTTTTTCAACAGGTTGACCAACACTTGTTCGATCAAAACCGGGTCGACGTAAATGACGGGCATCCGCGAACGGATTTCGGTGACGATGCGGATCTTGCGTTTGCGCGCCTCGATCTCGGCGAGACCGACCGCGTCCGCGACGATATCCGCGACGCGCGCCGCCTGGCGCTTCGGTTCGCTGCGCTTCACGAACTCGCGGATGCGCTTGATGATCATGCCCGCGCGCACGGCCTGCTGCGCGGTTTTTTCGAGCACCGGAAGCAGCGTTTCCTGCGTCATGCGGCCGGATTTCACGAGCGCGACGCAGCCCGAGCAATAGTTGTTGATCGCGGCGAGCGGCTGATTCAGCTCGTGCGCGAGCGACGACGCCATTTCGCCCATCGTCATCAGGCGGCTCGTGAACTGGAGCTTTTCTTCCTGCTGATGCGCGAGTTCCTGCGCCTGCTTCCTCTGCGTGATGTCGGTGGCGATCTGCATCTGCGCGAGATGGCCGTCGACCCACTGAATGTACTGGCGGCGCACCTCGAACCACTTCTGAATGCCTTCGACGTAGACCTCCTGCGCGTCGGCCGAGCTTTCCGTGAGGGCGGTGGCGGGCAGGCCCGCGTAGGTATCGACCATGTCGATGGTGTCGGACGAGCTCTGCGAACCGCCGTCGAACGCCGCGCCCGCGAGTTCCAGATGGCCGTCCGGACGAATGCCGAACAGATGCCGGTAGTAGCGGTTCGCGAACAGCAGTTCGGCTTCGTCGGCGGCGAGCACGGAGACGGCGGCGTCGAGACTTTCGAGGACGGTGGTGAAGCGCTCGTGCGCGGCGGCGAGTTCCTCACGCGCGCGTTTCGGTTCGGTGATGTCCGTCATCGACGACATCCAGCCCGTCTGACGGCCGGAACTGTCGATGAGCGGCGAGACATAGAGTCGCGCGTGGAAAAATGACCCGTCTTTTCGGCGCACACGCAGTTCGAAACCGGAAGAGGGCGCTTTGCCGCGCAGCGTCATGTCGAGCTGGCGCTGCATCTCCGGATACGCGTCGCGCGGCCAGTACGGGAACGGCGCGTTCTTGCCGACGAGATCGCTTTCGTCCCAGCCCGTCATCCGGCAGAACGCCGGATTCACGTGCGTGATGCGGCCGTGCATGTCGAGCACGCGCATGCCGATCAGCACGGAGTTTTCCATCGCGCGACGGAAGAACGCCTCGGCGTAGAGCGCCTGCTGCGCCTCGAAGCGCTGGCGCGTGTGCTTCCACAGACTCCAGAGACTCCACAGCACGAAGCACGACAAACCGGCGACGAGCCAGACGAGCGTGTTGTTGGTGAAGTTCGTGAGCTGCGGATACGAGTACACGCGCACCGACAGGCCTTGTCCGGGCGGGTCGAGCGGCAGGTCGTAGAACATGTCGCGCGGCAGGCGCGGGCGGCTCGATGTGGTCGCGAGCTCGCGGTTGTTCAGATCGGTGATGGAAATCTTGTATTTCGCCGACAATTCGCTCGGAATGTCGTGCTTCAGTATGCCTTCGATCGAAAACACGGCCGCGATCGAGCCGAGGAATTCGCGGTCGCGGAAAACCGGCGTCTGCAGCGTGATGTAGCCGTTGCCGAGATCGTCGTACAGCAACGGCGAGTAGACTTGGCGGCGGGTGGTGCGCGCTTCGTCGAAGGCGGCCTGCACGGCCTCGTCCATCTGCGTGTCGTTCGGCTTGGCGAGGCGCGATCCGAGCACGGGCAGCGGCGTATTCGGCCAGCGCGGCTTATGCTCGCTCGTGTACCAGTTCATGTAGAGGATCTCGGGATGCCCCTGCATGATGTCGGTGGACGATGTCTGGAAGGTTTGCGGATCGCCGTGCCCGGTCGCGATGTCGCGCGCGAGCGCCTGGATCTGCTCCTGCGCACCGGTCATCGACAGGCGAATTTGTTGCTGAGCCCACGCGACGTTGCGATAAAGCGTGTCTTCCTGCTGCTGTTGCTCGCGCCGGTTCAGGCTCCAGAGAATCAGACTCATCACGATCAGAAACACCAGGATCGAAATGAGCGGCGTGAGTAAATAGGAGTTCGACCACCACGGTCCGTGGTGCCAGCGGGAGGGCGAGGCGTCGGTCGGCTTGCGCGCGGACCTCGCCGAGCGTTTGATCAGCCGTTCGGTCAACATGGAGCGATTGTAACGCACCACCTGATTGTTAAATGGCGTAAAAAGACGGTAAAGCGTGCTCAGTTGCAGGAAAAGGAGGGGAAACATCTGAACAAAAAAGTCTTATCGGACGGTGCGTTGCAGCAATTTTTCGCATGGTGAGATTAGCTCTCATGATTTGAAAAATTCCTTGCGTCATGGTCTGGACCCTCTTTAGAATTGCCGGCACGCGGCCAGTGCCCGCTTTTCCGCGTGTGTTCGCGGGCGTGCGCCGGCGGTTCTCATCGAGTGTTCCTCACATCAGGAGACGAGCATGTCCGCTGTACCCGACGAAGTTCTCAAATATGTCGCCAACGCCAAGGACGACGATCCTCAGGAAACCGCCGAGTGGCTCGATGCGCTCGACGGCGTGATTTCCGCGGTCGGTCCTGATCGCGCGCACTACCTGATCGAGAAACAGATCGAATTCGCTCGCGTGCATGGCGAGCACCTGCCGTTTTCGGCGAACACGCCGTACATCAACACGATCCCCGTCGCTTCGCAGGCGAAGATTCCGGGCGATCAGGACATCGAACACCGCATCCGCTCGTACACCCGCTGGAACGCCATCGCGATGGTGCTGCGCGCGGGCAAGGACACGAACGTCGGCGGTCACATCGCTTCGTTCGCATCGGCCGCGACGCTCTACGACGTCGGCTTCAATCACTTCTGGCACGCGCCTTCGAAAGATCACGGCGGCGACCTCGTCTTCGTGCAGGGCCACTCGTCGCCGGGCGTCTATTCGCGCGCGTTCCTGCTCGGCCGCCTGACCGAAAAGCAACTGAACAACTTCCGCCAGGAAGTGGGCGGCGAGGGCATCTCGTCGTATCCGCATCCGTGGCTGATGCCGGATTTCTGGCAATTCCCGACCGTGTCGATGGGCCTCGGCCCGATCATGGCGATCTATCAGGCGCGCTTCATGAAGTACATGGCCGCGCGCGGCATGGCGAAGACCGAAGGCCGCAAGGTCTGGGCGTTCCTCGGCGACGGCGAAACGGACGAGCCGGAATCGCTCGGCGCGATCGGCATGGCCGGCCGCGAGCGTCTGGACAACCTCGTGTTCGTCATCAACTGCAATCTGCAGCGACTGGACGGCCCGGTGCGCGGCAACGGCAAGATCATTCAGGAACTCGAAAGCGAATTCCGCGGCGCCGGCTGGAACGTCATCAAGGTCATCTGGGGCAGCCGCTGGGACGCGCTCTTCGCACGCGACAAGACCGGCGCGCTGATGCGCCGCATGATGGAAGTCGTCGACGGCGAATATCAGACGTACAAGTCGGAGTCGGGCGCGTTCGTGCGCGAGCACTTCTTCAACACGCCGGAACTCAAGGCGCTCGTCGCCGACTGGTCCGATGACGACATCTGGAACCTGAACCGCGGCGGCCACGATCCGCACAAGATCTACGCGGCCTTCGACGCAGCGACCAAGACGAAGGGCGCGCCGACCGTCATCCTCGCCAAGACCATCAAGGGCTATGGCATGGGCGAGCATGGTCAGGCGATGAACATCACGCACCAGCAGAAGAAGCTGCCGATCGACACGCTGAAGAAATTCCGCGACCAATTCCGTCTGCCGCTTACCGACGAGCAGATCGCCGACGTGCCGTATCTCACGTTCGAGGAAGGCTCGAAGGAACTCGAATACATGCGCCAGAAGCGCATGGACCTGGGCGGCTATCTGCCGACGCGCCGCGAAAAGGCCGAATCGCTGCCGGTGCCGGCGCTGTCCGCGTTCGAGCCGCTCTTGAAGGGCACGGGCGAAGGCCGCGAAATCTCCACGACGATGGCGTTCGTGCGGATCCTCAACATCCTGCTGAAGGACAAGGCGCTCGGCAAGCGCATCGTGCCGATCGTCCCGGACGAGTCGCGCACGTTCGGCATGGAAGGCCTCTTCCGCCAGATCGGCATCTGGAATCAGGACGGCCAGAAGTACATCCCGGAAGACTCCGACCAGCTGATGTTCTACAAGGAATCGGAGACGGGGCAGATCCTGCAGGAAGGCATCAACGAAGCGGGTGGCATGTGTGACTGGATCGCGGCCGCGACGTCGTACTCGACGCACGGCGAGATCATGATCCCGTTCTACATCTTCTACTCGATGTTCGGCTTCCAGCGCATCGGCGATCTGGCGTGGGCCGCGGGCGACATGCGTTCGCGCGGATTCCTGCTGGGCGGCACCGCTGGCCGCACGACGCTGAACGGCGAAGGGCTGCAGCACGAAGACGGCCACTCGCTGCTGTGGGCGGCATCGATTCCGAACTGCGTGAGCTATGACCCGACGTTCGGTTACGAACTCGCCGTCATCATGCAGGACGGCCTGCGCCGCATGGTCGCGGACCAGGAAGACGTGTACTACTACATCACCGTGATGAACGAGAACTACGAGCATCCGGCGATCCCGCAAGGCGATGCCGTGGCTTCGGACATCATCAAGGGCATGTACGCCTTCAAGAAGGCCGATGCGCCGGCCAAGGCGCACGTTCAGTTGATGGGCGCGGGCACGATCTTCAACGAAGTCATCGCCGCGGCTCAACTGTTGAAGGACGACTGGGGCGTCAGCGCCGATCTGTGGAGCGTGCCGAGCTTCACCGAACTGGCCCGCGACGGTCAGGCGTGCGAGCGCTGGAACCTGCTGCATCCGACCGAAGAGAAGAAGCTGCCGCACGTCACGGCGCTGCTGAAGGACGCGAAGGGCCCGGTGATCGCATCGACGGATTACATCCGCGCGCTCGTCGACCAGATTCGCGGCTATGTCCCGCAGAAGTTCGTGGTGCTCGGCACCGACGGCTATGGCCGCTCGGATACGCGCGAAGCGCTGCGCCACTTCTTCGAAGTCGACCGCTACTGGGTGACGCTGGCTGCGCTCAACGCGCTGGCCGACGAAGGCACGATCGAGCGCAAGGTCGTCGCCGAGGCGATCAAGAAGTACAACCTCGACCCGTCCAAACCCAACCCGATGACCGTCTAAAGGCATCGCCCCCGTGCGTTGTGACGCGGCCTCTTTCCGAAGCGGAAGGAGGCCCGCGTGCGACCCAGGAGACACTAATAATGAGTCAAGCGATCGAAGTGAAAGTGCCGGACATCGGCGACTTCAAGGACATCCCCGTGATCGAGGTGCTGGTCAAGGTGGGTGATACGGTCGAACCCGAGCAGTCGCTCGTCACGCTCGAATCCGACAAGGCCACGATGGACGTGCCGAGCTCGGCAGCGGGCGTCGTGAAGGAAGTGAAGGTCAAGGTCGGCGATAACGTGTCGGAAGGCTCGCTCATCGTCGTGCTGGAAGGCGGCGCAGGCGGCGCGGCCGCACCGGCGCCCGCGCCCGCGCCGGCGGCACCGAAGGAAGTGCCCTCGGATGCGCCCGCGAAGCCCGCGCCCGCGCCGAAGGAAGCGCCGTCCGCG
Organism: Caballeronia sp. ATUFL_F2_KS9A; assembly: GCF_023630765.1. NCBI lineage: Bacteria > Pseudomonadati > Pseudomonadota > Betaproteobacteria > Burkholderiales > Burkholderiaceae > Caballeronia > Caballeronia sp. ATUFL_F2_KS9A. The sequence goes on from NZ_JALQEK010000002.1 coordinate 478,859, forward strand.
CTCGCGCAGGCGCCTGTCATTCCCGCCGGCGACGGCTCGCGCACGTCGAGCCACGCGTCGCCGTCGGTGCGCAAGTTCGCGCGCGAACTGGGCGTCGATGTGTCGCGCGTGCGCGGCACCGGGCCGAAGAACCGCATCACGCAGCAGGACATCACCGCGTTCGTGAAGGGCGTGATGTCGGGACAGGGCGCGGCGCCTGCGGCTGCGGCGCCGGCTGGCGGTGGCGGCGGCGAACTCGGCCTGTTGCCGTGGCCGAAGATCGACTTCACGAAGTTCGGTCCGGTCGAGCCGAAGCCGCTCTCGCGCATCAAGAAGATCTCGGGCGCGAACCTGCATCGCAACTGGGTGATGATCCCGCACGTCACGAACAACGACGAAGCCGACATCACCGAGCTCGAAGAATTGCGCGTGAAGCTCAACAAGGAGCACGAGAAAGCGGGCGTGAAGTTCACGATGCTCGCGTTCGTCATCAAGGCCGTGGTCTCGGCGCTGAAGAAGTTCCCGGACTTCAACGCGAGCCTCGACGGCGACAACCTCGTCTTCAAGCAGTACTACCACATCGGTTTCGCGGCCGATACGCCGAACGGCCTCGTCGTTCCGGTGATCCGCGACGCGGACAAGAAGGGCCTCGTCGATATCGCCAAGGAAATGGCGGAACTGTCGAAGCTCGCGCGCGACGGCAAGCTGAAGCCCGATCAGATGCAGGGCGGCTGCTTCTCGATCTCGTCGCTGGGCGGCATCGGCGGGACGCACTTCACGCCGATCATCAACGCGCCCGAAGTCGCGATCCTCGGTCTGTCGCGCGGCTATCAGAAGCCCGTGTGGGACGGCAAGCAGTTCGTGCCGCGCCTCACGCTGCCGATGTCGCTGTCGTATGACCATCGCGTCATCGACGGCGCGGCCGCGGCGCGCTTCAACGCTTATCTGTCGGCGATTCTGGGCGATTTCCGTCGCGTCATTCTCTGATCTGCTGATCTGGCCGACGGCGGAACCTCGGACGTTCGTCCGAGGTTCCATCCGCATATCTCTTAGGGGACAACATGAGTCTCGTCGAACTAAAAGTACCCGACATCGGCGACTTCTCCGATGTCGATGTCATCGAAGTCAATATCAAAGCCGGCGACGTCATCGAAAAGGAACAGGGCGTCATCACGCTCGAAACCGACAAGGCCACGATGGAAGTGCCCGCGGATGTCGCGGGGACTATCAAGGAAGTGAAGGTCAAGCAGGGCGACAAGGTGAGCCAGGGCTCGGTCATCGCGATGATCGAAACCGCCGGCGCTGCGGCCGCGCCATCGCCGGCTCCGGCTCCCGCCGCTGCGCCCGCACCGGCTGCGGCTTCGGGCGGCGGCGTGCAGGACGTGAAGGTGCCGGATATCGGCGACTTCAAGGACATTCCCGTCATCGAAGTGCATGTGAAGCCGGGCGATACGGTCGAGAAGGAGCAGTCGCTCATCACGCTCGAATCCGACAAGGCGACGATGGACGTGCCGTCGCCTGCCGCCGGCACGGTCAAGGAAGTGAAGGTGAAGGTCGGCGACAACGTGTCGGAAGGCACGCTGGTTCTGACGCTCGAAGGCGGCGCGTCCGCTGCGGCGCCTGCTCCCGCGCCCCAGAAAGCGGCGCCGGCAGCCGCGCCGACGCCCGCGCCGCAAGCAGGCAGCTACGCCGGCGCGGCCGATGTCGAATGCGACATGCTCGTGCTCGGCGCCGGTCCCGGCGGTTATTCGGCGGCATTCCGTTCCGCCGATCTCGGGATGAAGACCGTGCTCGTCGAGCGTTATTCGACGCTCGGCGGCGTGTGTCTGAACGTCGGCTGCATTCCGTCGAAGGCGTTGCTGCACACGGCGCTCGTCATCGACGAAGCGGCCGAGCTCGCGGCGCACGGCATCAGCTTCGGCGAGCCGAAGGTCGATCTCGACAAACTTCGCGGCTTCAAGGAAGGCGTCGTCAAGAAGCTGACCGGCGGTCTCGCGGGCATGGCGAAGGCGCGAAAGGTCCAGGTCGTGACGGGCGTCGGCGCGTTCGTCGATCCGAATCACATGGAAGTGAACGGCGCGGACGGCAAGAAGGTCGTCAAGTTCAAGCAGGCGATCATCGCGGCGGGTTCGCAGGCGGTGAAGCTGCCGTTCTTCCCGGACGATCCGCGTGTCGTCGATTCGACCGGCGCGCTCGAACTGCGCCAGCTTCCGAAGCGCATGCTGGTGGTGGGCGGCGGCATCATCGGGCTGGAAATGGCGACGGTGTATTCGACGCTCGGCGCGGACATCGACGTCGTCGAAATGCTCGACGGCCTGATGCTCGGCGCGGACCGCGATCTCGTGAAAGTCTGGGAGAAGTTCAATTCCAAGCGCTTCACGAACGTGATGCTCAAGACCAAGACGACCAAGGCGGAAGCCAAGGAAGACGGCATCTATGTGACGTTCGAAGGCGAGAAGGCGCCGGCCGAGCCGCAGCGCTACGACCTCGTGCTGCTCGCGGTCGGCCGCAGCCCGAACGGCGGCAAGATCGGCGCGGACAAGGCGGGCGTCGCGGTGACGGATCGCGGCTTCATCAACGTCGACAAGCAGATGCGTACCAACGTGCCGCACATCTTCGCGATCGGCGATCTCGTCGGCCAGCCGATGCTCGCGCACAAGGCCGTGCACGAAGGCCACGTCGCGGCGGAAGCGGCGCACGGCGAGAAGGCGTATTTCGACGCGCTGCAGATTCCGTCCGTCGCTTATACGGATCCGGAAGTGGCGTGGGCCGGCAAGACGGAAGAGCAGTGCAAGGCCGAAGGCATCAAGTTCGGCAAGGCGGTGTTCCCGTGGGCCGCGTCGGGCCGCGCGATCGCCAACGGCCGCGACGAAGGTTTCACCAAGCTCATCTTCGATGAAGAGACGCATCGGGTGATCGGCGGCGGCATCGTCGGTCTGAATGCGGGCGATCTCATCAGCGAAGTGTGTCTCGCGATCGAGATGGGCGCGGATGCGACCGACATCGGCAAGACGATCCACCCGCACCCGACGCTCGGCGAATCGGTCGGCATGGCCGCCGAGTTGTACGAAGGCGTGTGCACGGACTTGCCGCCGCAGCGCAAGAAGTAAGCGTCCGCGGTTACAGAAGAAAGGCGCGCTCCTTGACCGGAGCGCGCCTTTTTGTTTGTGGGATTCACGAGCAATAGACGACAAAAAACCCGGCGCGATGGCCGGGTTCTTCGTGATTCTTGCTGCATCGGCCGGGCAGGGGCCCGGCGGCAAACTTACGCAACCGACTTCTTGGTGGCGCGGGCAGCTTGCTCGGTCGCTTGCGTAGCGGCCTTCGTCGCAGCCGTAGCGGCAGCGTTGAAGTTGCTTTCAGCAATTTCGACAGCTTGCTTCGTTGCCTTGTGAACCGTTTCGTACGTCGTGTTGGCGGCGGTGATGGCCGACTTCATGACGGCGACGGCGGTTTCCGAACCGGCCGGTGCGTTCTTCGCGACGTTGTCGACGAGCGTTTGGACCTTGCGGTTCTGCTCTTCGTACTGCGCTTCCGCGACGCGGGCGAATTCGGCTTGCGTGGCCGACGCGATTTCATACAGGTGACGGCCGTACGACAGCACCTTTTCCGCGACCGGCTGGGTCAGGCTGGCTTGCAGGGCGAGCAGTTCCTGCGCGTCCTTCACCGACAGCGCGCGCTGTGCGTTTTCCTGGCTTTCGGCCAGCGTGGACTTCACAACTTGCAGGTTCAGTTCGACGAGCTTCTCAACGCCTTCGAACGCCTTGTTCGTGAGGCCGAACAGCGTGTCGAAGTTGGCTTTCTGTGCAGCGGCGATTTGCTCGGGGGTCAACAGCGTCATCTCAGGCTCCTGATGGCAGACCCATCAACGCGGGTCGTGGTTTGGGTAGATCCGGCGCGATATACCTGCCGGCTAGGTGCAACTGCGATTGGTGCGTCGCAACATGAGACCCATTTTAGAGATATTCCGATGGATGTCAAGCACTTTTTGTGCGCCGCACAATAGGCAGAAACCGTATGTTAAACAACAACTTACATGCCGATTGCGTGGTCGAAATAAACGTCCGTGGAAACCCTATGCACTCAAGCTGGGCATGGCTTCCGACACGCATCGGGCCGCATGTTCAACACGATCAAAGCACGGCTCGATGAAACTTTGATGTTCCGGCGACGCGGACAGCGCGGGTTCTGCGGCGATGCGGAAGCGAGATATTTCTGAAGCTCGTCTTATTTTTAGGATGTCGCCGTACACCAAATTGTTGAAGAAACGTTAACATTTCGGCTGTCCGAGCTGTCTCGTGATCGTCTGTGCCCTCCGTTGGTGCTGACTCCCGTTCGTATCTCTGCGTTTTGTCTGATCCGATCCTCACGTTTCACTAAAGTCGTGGAAAGTTTTGCCGATAGTGCGTTTGTCGCGGTGTAGCAAAGCGCATTTTGGGCAGCACTATTTCGCCGGGCCGATCGTTTTTTCCGATCGAGGCGGTTTTTTGTTCAGCAATACGCAATCACGGCTTACAACTCGGTTTAACGAGTGCCGATAAGTGCTTAATATTGCTTAAATTTCGTAGCTTCACTACACTTGGCGGTACCCTCCAGCCGCCCAACAGAACACTAATGAAAACCGAAATGTTTTCGTCGTTGAAGGTGGTGCATGGCGTGGCAGTGCGCTCGGCATTGTCCATCGCCGTCTCCATCGCAGTAGCGACGTCCTTCGCAGCGGCTCCGGCTGAAGCCCTCGCGAAGACCGCCACCCAAACCAAAACCGCAAAGAAATCCACCGCCAAGGCTGAAAAGCCCGCGCGCGTCGCCAAGACCACGCTGAAAGCGCCGAAGCCCGCGAAAGCGGCGAAAGTCGCCGCGGCCAATGACGACGATGACGCGCCGCGCGCATCGCGTAAGCGTCGCGCGTCGTATCGCATGGAAGCGCATTCGCGACGCGCCGCGGTGCACGCGGTTGCGTTCCAGCCGCGCGCGACGTCGGTTGGTCAGGCGTTCGGGCTGCACGATACCCCCGACAGCCTCGCGCTGCGTTCGAGCGTGGCTTACGTCGTCGACCAGAACACGTCCGAGACGCTCTTCGACAAGAACTCGCGCGCCGTTGTGCCGATCGCATCGATCACGAAGCTGATGACCGCGATGGTCGTGCTCGATTCGCACATGCCGCTGACCGATGAAATCACCGTCACCGACGAAGACCGCGACTACGAGAAGTTCACGGGTTCGCGCCTCGCGGTCGGATCTCAACTGAATCGCGAAGACATGCTGCACATCGCGCTGATGGCGTCGGAAAATCGCGCGGCGGCGGCACTCTCGCGCTATTACCCGGGCGGCCGTCCGGCGTTCATCGCCGCGATGAACGCGAAGGCCAAGTCGCTCGGCATGGTCGACACGCACTTCGAGAATTCCACGGGACTCACGAGCCAGAACGTGTCGAGCGCGCGCGACCTCGTGAAGATGGTCAACGCGGCGTATCAATATCCGCTGATCCGCAAGTTCTCGACCGACCGCAGCTACGACGTCTTCACCGGCAAGCGCAATCTCGCCTACAACAGCACGAACGCGCTGATCCGCAATGCGTCGTGGGACATCGGCTTGCAGAAGACGGGCTTCATCAACGAAGCGGGCGAGTGCCTCGTGATGCAGGCAACCGTCAACGGCCGTCCGGTCGTCATCGTGCTGCTCGATTCGTACGGCAAGTATTCGCGCTTCGCCGACGCGGGCCGTCTGCGTTCGTATCTCGACACGCTCGGCGAGCCGCATATCATGAGCGCGGACATGGGCAGCGGCGCAAATCCTTGAGCGCCTGATCTTCGCTGATGCAAAAGCAAACGGGATTCGTCGAAAGACGAATCCCGTTTTGACATGCGGCGAAGAAATCAGCGATGCGCGTGTTGTTGCGCGTCGGAAGCTGCCTCTTCCGGGTGATATCCCAGCGATTGCGAGATCTCGAGCGCCGTGTGGCTCAATTGTTTCAGCCAGGCGTCCTGCAGACGATCGGCGGGCGCGGACAGCGACAAGCCGGCGACGAGGCGTCCCGTATCGTCGTAAATGCCCGCCGCGATACAGCGCACGCCGAGTTCGAGTTCCTCGTTGTCGCGCGCGCACGCCTGCTGGCGCACCAGCGACAGTTCGCGCTCGAGTTTCGAGAGATCGGTGATGCTGTTCTGCGTGTGGCCGGAGAGACCGGTTCGCATCGCATACGCGCGTACGCGCGCGGCTTCGTCGGCGGCGAGAAACAGCTTTCCGACCGACGTCAGATGCAACGGCGCGCGGCCGCCGATCGCACGCACGACCTGCATGCCCGAGCGCTCCGAGTACGCGCGCTCGATATAGACGATCTCGTCGCCTTGCCGCACGGAAAGATTGACGGTCTGCCCGGTCTGCCGATGCAACTCGCGCATCGGCGGCATCGCGGCTTCACGCACCGAAAGACGCGCCTTGACGAGATTGCCGAGCTCCAGCAAGCGCATGCCGAGGCGATACGTGCCGGGGTCCGACCGGTCCACGAGCCGGCATAGCACCATGTCGTTCAGAATGCGATGCGCCGTGGATGGGTGCAGATCGGTGCTCTGGGCGAGTTCTTTCAGGCTGACGGGGTCAGTGTGATCGGCGAGGGCGTCGAGAAGACGCATCATGCGCTCGATCACCTGAATGGAGGTTTTGGATTCCGGGTTCGTATCGCTCATCGTGAAAAATCGGTTGATGCGTCAAACAGCGGAATGGGGATTGTATCTCATAATGTGAAAAAAGCGAACGCTTCGCCAAAACAATGCGCTCGTCGATGACATCGATGGCCAGCGAGAAGCCCGTCGCGCGGGACTTATCAAGGATAATCGGCGCTGCGTTCACATCACTCCACAAACAGGAAACGCCCCAATGCGAGTCGGATTATTCGTGACATGTCTCATCGACATGATGCGCCCGGAAATCGGCTTCTCGGTCGTCAAGCTGATCGAGCAGGCGGGTTTCGAAGTCGTCGTGCCGCCGTCGCAGACCTGTTGCGGCCAGCCTGCCTACAACTCGGGCGATCGGCCGCTCGCCCGCGATCTCGCCGAAAAAACGCTGCGTGAATTCGAGCAGTTCGACTATGTCGTGGTGCCGTCCGGTTCGTGCGGCGGCATGATCCGCGCGCACTACGGCGATCTCTTTCGCGACGATCCGCAATTGATGAGCCGCTTCGCGCGCCTTCAGCCTCGCGTGTTCGAACTGACCGATTTTCTCGTGAACGTCGCGAAGGCGCGCATGGAGCCGGGCGTGTTCGACGGCATGGTGACGTATCACGATTCCTGCTCGGGTCTTCGCGAACTCGGCGTGAAATCGCAGCCGCGCGAGCTGCTCGCCCAGGCAGGCGTGCCCGTGACCGAGATGGCCGGATGCGAGCATTGCTGCGGCTTCGGCGGCACCTTCGCGGTGAAGTACGGCGACATTTCGACGGCGATCGTCGATGAGAAATGCGCGAACATCAAGGCGAGCGGCGCGGATACCGTCGTGCTCGGCGACCTCGGCTGCATGCTGAACATCGAAGGGCGCCTGCGCCGCACCGGCGATACCTCGACGCGCGTGCTGCATATCGCGCAAGTGCTCGCGGGCGACGCGGCGCGTCGCGCCTGAAGGAGACAAACGGATGCAAGTCCAGACGATGCACTTTAAGGCGCGCGCGGGAAGCAAGCTCGCCGACGAGCGCCTGCAGCAGAATCTCACCAAGCTCTCGACCAAGTTCGTCAGCGCGCGTGCGAGCGCGGTGCGCGACATCGACTTCGAGGCAACGCGCGCCGCGTTGAAGGAGCGCCGCAATCGCGCGCTCGAGAATCTCGACGTGTGGCTCGAAACCTTCGAGCGCGAGGCGACGCGTCGCGGCGCGACCGTGCTTTACGCCGAAACGACGCAGGACGCGGCGAAGCTCGTCGCGGACATCGCGCGCAAACACGATGTGAAGAAGGTCATCAAGACCAAGTCGATGGTCTCGGAAGAGATGCAGCTGAATCGCGTGCTCGGCGAGATGGGCGTGCAGTCGATCGAGACCGATCTCGGCGAATACATTCTGCAGATCAACGACAACGAGCCGCCGAGCCATATCATCGCGCCGGTCGTGCATAAGGATAAGGAGCAGATCGCGGATCTCTTCGCGAAGACGCACAACAAGCCACGCCTCACCGACATCCCGGAGATGACGCGCGAGGCGCGGGAAGTGTTGCGGCCGCATTTCATGTCGGCGGACATGGGCGTGACGGGCGGTAATTTCCTGATCGCGGAGACGGGGTCGGTGGCGGTCGTCACGAACGAGGGCAACGAAGGCATGTGCACCGTGATGCCCCGCGTGCATGTCGCGGTGACGGGCATCGAAAAAGTGCTGCCGACGCTCGAAGATCTCGCGACCGCGATGCGCCTCCTGCCGCGCTCGGCGACCGGCCAGACGATCTCGAATTACTTTTCGCTCTTGACCGGACCGCGCTCGGCCGACGAGACGGACGGGCCCGATCATATGTACTTCGTGCTCGTCGATGGCGGCCGCACCGGGCTTATCGGCGGCGAGTTTCAGGAGATGCTGCGCTGTATCCGCTGCGGCGCGTGCATGAATCATTGCCCGGTCTATCAGAAGATCGGCGGACATGCGTATGGATGGGTGTATCCGGGACCGATGGGCTCGGTGCTGACGCCGGCTTATGTCGGCATCGACAAGGCGCTCGATCTGCCGCAAGCCGCAACGCTTTGCGGCGAGTGCAACAGTGTTTGTCCGGTCGGCATTCCGTTGTCGGATCTGCTGCGCAAGCTGCGCGAGAAGCAGATGGAGCGTCGGCTGCGTCCGTGGAACGAGCGCGCCGCGCTCGCGGCGTGGGGCTATCTCGCGAAGCGGCCGCTCGCCTATGCCCTTTTCACGAAGCTCGCGGTGCGCGTGCTCGAACGCATCGGCGGCAACAAGAAGACGATTTCACGACTGCCGTTCGGCGCCGGATGGACCGACACGCGTGACATGCCCGCGCCAGTCGGGCGCACATTCCGGGAGCTGTACAAGGCGCAGCATTCGCATCTCGGATAAAACAAGGCCGCGCCGGATCTTTCGATCGGGCGCGGCCTTTGTCGTCGAAGCGCTTTTATCCGCCGTACCGTCCCAGGAAGCCGCGCGAATTGCCGCCCTGCGAATTGCCCCCACCGCCATTCGCGGATGGTGGCGGGGCGCGATTCGGTCCCGGCGGCCGACCGCCCACGGACTGAGGCGCCGGCGAGTTGCCTGCTTGCGGGGGCTGCGCTGCCGGAGGACGGCCGCCGCCTGCTTGCGGTGGCGGACCGTTCGGATGTCCGCCGCCCGCCTGCGGAGGCGGGCCGCCCGGACCCCGGTCGCGCGGCGGATGCCCGCCGCGCCATCCGCCCGGCGGCGGACGACGCCAGCCGGGACCATCGTCCCAATATCGGTTAGGCGGACCGTAGTAAATCGGGCCCGGCCCGGAGTAGTAACCGCCGCCTACGACGACGCCCGGCGGCGGGCCACCGTAGTATCCGTAGCCCGGGTCGTCGTAGACAGCAGGGTAGCCGCCGCCATAGGCCGACGCATCGGGATACGCCGCGCAACCACCGAGAAGTGCGGCAGACGAAGCAAGCAAGACACCAGCGACTGCGGATTTCATGATCGTGGGAAATTCTGTAGAACCATTACTGAATAAGACATCATCGGCGCGTGGATGTCGCGAACAACTTTGTAAGCCTTTATGACGGCAAGCTGTCATAAAGGCGCGAGCGGGCGCGACGTTCATCAAAACGGCTTGTTGTCCCGGGCGCAACAATCCTTTGCTTTTCAACGGCTTTTTAAGGTCGGGACAAGTCCGTAAAATTCGAAATGTCCATCAGTGGGTTCCCTTGATCCGATGCCCACTGCGACACATCGACCAAAGGCAGTCCCATGAGAAAGACAATATCGACCTACTGGCCCGTCGCCATCCTGTTTCCGATCGCGCTCGCGTTCTGCATGCACGCCGGCGAGGGCAGCGACGCGGCAATGCGCCATGAAGAAACCAGCGTCGCGGGCGTGAGCGCAGAACTGGCGCGCGCGATTTCGCTCGGCTTCGTCGACGACGAAGACGCACAACCCGCTGCCGTCTCGGCGGAAAAGACGCTCTGATCCGCCGGTTTTCGACGCACACAAAAAATGGCGCCCGCAAAGGGCGCCATTTTCATTTGGACGCGGCCGAACTGCTTACTTGAGCACGGCGGCGACCGCGTTCGCGACGGCGTCGAGGTTGCGCGTGTTCAGCGCGGCCACGCAGATGCGGCCCGTGCTCACGGCGTAGATGCCGAATTCTTCACGCAGACGATCGACTTGCGCAGCCGTCAGACCCGAGTACGAGAACATGCCGCGCTGCTTGTTGACGAACGAGAAGTCCCGATCGACGCCGCTCGCCTTCAGTCGCTCGACGAGACCGTTGCGCATTGCGCGGATACGATCGCGCATTTCGCCCAGCTCCTGCTCCCAGGTCGCGCGCAGTTCCGGCGACGCCAGCACGGCCGCGACGATCGAGCCGCCGTGCGTCGGCGGGTTCGAATAGTTCGTGCGGATCACGCGCTTCAGTTGCGAGAGCACGCGTGCCGATTCTTCCTTGCTCGTCGTGATGATCGACAGTGCGCCGACGCGCTCGCCGTACAGCGAGAACGACTTCGAGAACGACGACGACACGAACACGTTCAGTTCCGATGCCGCGAAGAGACGCACGGCGGCGGAGTCCGCGTCGATGTTCTCCGCGAAGCCTTGATACGCCATATCGAGGAACGGCACGAGGTTCTTCGCCTTCACGACTTCGACGATCTGCTTCCACTGCTCGTCCGACAGATCGACGCCCGTCGGGTTATGGCAGCACGCGTGCAGCACGACGACGGTGCCCGCCGCGTAGCTGTTCAGCGCGGCGAGCATGCCGTCGAAGTTCACGCCGTGCGTGGAGGCTTCGTAGTACGGGTAGTGGACCACTTCGAAACCGGCGCCTTCGAAGAGCGCGCGATGGTTTTCCCAGCTCGGATCGCTGATCGCGACGACTGCGTTCGGGTTCAGGCGCTTCAAAAAGTCCGCGCCGATCTTGAGCGCGCCCGTGCCGCCAAGCGCCTGCGCCGTCACGACGCGGCCCGCGGCGATCAGCGGCGAATCGTTGCCGAGAAGCAGCTTCTGCACGGCGGCGTCGTAGGCGGCGATGCCGTCGATCGGCAGATAACCGCGCGGCAGCGCGGCATCGACGCGCGCTTTCTCGGCTTCGCGCACGGCGCGCAGGAGCGGAATCTTGCCTTCTTCGTTCGTGTACACACCGACGCCCAGATTGACTTTGGTCGTGCGCGTATCGGCGTTGAAGGCTTCGTTGAGGCCCAGGATCGGGTCGCGGGGAGCGAGTTCGACGGCAGAGAAAAGAGACATGATCTATCGGCAGTGGAGGAAAGACGTGCGGCGGGGAAGCGTGGCGACGACGGCATCATGCCGTCGAGCCCAGTCGCACATTGTAGCGAATCCGGCGCGGCTTTTCGGCCGAATATGGCGCGAATGCGCGCGCTTTTTGGCCCTTAATTCCGCGAACACGCCAAAAGCGCGCGATAAAAAAGGGCGTGAGCCGGTGCGCTTGAGATCGGCGAACCATGCCCAATCTGATGGAGACTACGCTTCCACATCCCGGTCACGTCCAGGCGAGCGCGCGCATTGCGTACGACGCTAGAATGATTGTTTGCCTCAGGCGCTGACTTTCTCGATTTCTCATGTCCGACACTCTCATCGCATCCCCGGAAGAACTGGACGAATCGAAGTTCGTCACGTTCGAAGGCTCGCCGTTTCAGTTGTATCAGCCGTATCCGCCCGCGGGCGATCAGCCCGACGCCATCGCGAAGCTCGTCGAAGGCGTCGAGGACGGTCTCTCGTTTCAGACGCTGCTCGGCGTGACCGGCTCGGGCAAGACCTTCACGATGGCGAACGTCATCGCGCGGCTCGGCCGTCCGGCGATCGTCTTCGCGCCGAACAAGACGCTCGCCGCGCAGCTCTACGCGGAATTCCGCGAGTTCTTTCCGCGCAACGCCGTCGAGTATTTCGTCTCGTACTACGACTATTACCAGCCGGAAGCGTACGTCCCGCAGCGCGATCTCTTCATCGAGAAGGACTCGTCGATCAACGAGCACATCGAGCAGATGCGGCTTTCGGCCACGAAAAGCCTGCTCGAACGGCGCGACGTGGTGATCGTCGCGACGGTGTCCGCGATTTACGGTATCGGCAATCCGTCCGAATATCACAAGATGATTCTCACGCTGCGCACGGGTGACAAGCTCGGCCAGCGCGACGTCATCGCGCGCCTGATCGCGATGCAGTACACGCGCAACGAAGCCGATTTCCAGCGCGGTTCGTTTCGCGTGCGCGGCGACACCATCGATATCTTTCCGGCCGAGCACGCGGAAATGGCGGTGCGCGTCGAGCTCTTCGACGACGAAATCGAATCGATGATGCTCTTCGATCCGCTCACCGGACGCGTGCGCAACAAGATTCCGCGCTTCACCGTGTACCCGTCGTCGCATTACGTGACGCCGCGCGACACCGTCATGCGCGCGATCGAAACCATCAAGCTCGAATTGCGCGAGCGGCTCGAATTCTTCCACAGCGAGGGCAAGCTCGTCGAAGCACAGCGGCTGGAGCAGCGCACGCGCTTCGATCTGGAAATGCTGCAGGAGCTCGGTTTCTGCAAGGGCATCGAGAACTACTCGCGGCACTTCTCGGGCGCGGCGCCTGGCGAGCCGCCGCCGACGCTCGTCGACTATCTGCCGCCCGATGCGCTGATGTTGCTCGACGAGTCGCACGTATTGATCGGCCAGTTGAACGGCATGTACAACGGCGACCGCGCGCGCAAGGAAAATCTCGTCGACTACGGTTTCCGGATGCCGTCCGCGCTCGATAACCGGCCGCTCAAGTTCAACGAGTTCGAGCGCAAGATGCGCCAGGCGATCTTCGTTTCCGCGACGCCCGCCGACTACGAGCAGCAGAAGGCAGGGCAGGTGGCCGAGCAGCTCGTGCGGCCGACGGGTCTCGTCGATCCGGAAATCGAAGTGCGTCCGGCGCGCTCGCAGGTCGACGACGTGCTCTCGGAAATCAACGCGCGCGTGGCGGTGCAGGAGCGCGTGCTCGTCACGACGCTGACCAAGCGCATGGCCGAGCAGCTGACCGAGTTTCTCGCCGATCACGGCGTGAAGGTGCGTTATCTGCACAGCGATATCGACACGGTCGAGCGCGTGGAAATCATCCGCGATCTGCGGCTCGGCACATTCGACGTGCTCGTCGGCATCAACTTGCTGCGCGAGGGTCTCGATATTCCCGAAGTCTCGCTCGTCGCGATTCTCGACGCCGACAAGGAAGGCTTCCTGCGCGCCGAGCGCTCGCTGATCCAGACCATCGGGCGCGCGGCGCGTAATGTGAACGGCAAGGCGATTCTCTACGCCGACAACATGACCGATTCGATGAAGCGCGCCATCGGCGAAACCGAGCGGCGCCGCGCCAAGCAGATGGCGCACAACGAGAAGATGGGCATCACGCCGCGCGGGGTGGAGAAGCGCATCAAGGACATCATCGATGGCGTCTACAACGCCGACGACGCCCGCGCCGAGCTGAAGGAAGCGCAGGCGCGCGCGAAGTTCGAAGACATGTCCGAGAAGCAGATCGCGAAGGAAATCAAGCGCCTCGAGAAGCAGATGATGGATCACGCCAAGAATCTCGAATTCGAAAAAGCGGCGCAGACCCGCGACCAATTGGCGCTCCTGCGGCAGCGCGTGTTCGGGGCGAACGTGGGCGATCACGTGAGCGGAATCGGCGGTAAGTAAGCAATATGTAAGTGATTTTCAAGGCTTAATTCGAAAGGCGCGGCGAATCGGACGGTTCGCCGCGCCTTTTTTATGCCCGCCGCGATCGTGCGAGTCGGCGAAAAGCCTTACTGCGCCTAGGTCTGTAAGCTCGCTCAAATTGTTGCGGGAATCGAACGATGCTAAACTGACGAACATTGAGAATGGTTCGTATTAACGTTCACAGAGTTGTGCTAACGCCGCCGACCGAGCGGCGCTCCGGTATCTCAGTGGCAAGGCTCGCGTGGCACGCGTGCCAATCGATAACAACAAGGAGTTTTCTGATGGGTTCAACGTTGATGCGCGGCCTTGTCGCCGCCGCAGGTCTCACGGCGATGATGGCAGCGTCGGCAGCCGAATATCCGATCGGCAAGCAGCACATCGAGGCGGGCATGGAAACGGGCGCCGTGTATCTGCAGCCGATCACGATGTCGCCGGAAGGCATGATGCGCAAGGCGTCGGATTCGGATATCCACCTGGAGGCGGATATCCACGCGGTCAAGAACAACCCGACCGGTTTCGCCGAAGGCGACTGGATGCCGTATCTGCAAGTCACGTATGAACTCACGAAGGTCGGCACGACGCAGACCATCAAGGGCGACCTGATGCCGATGGTCGCGAGCGACGGCCCGCACTACGGCGACAACGTCAAGCTCTTCGGGCCGGGCAAGTATCACCTGAAGCTGCATATTTCGCCGCCGTCGCAGGAAGGCCACATGGCGTTCGGCCGTCACACCGACAAGGAAACGGGCGTCGGTCCGTGGTTCAAGCCGTTCACGATCGAGTACGACTTCCCGTTCGCGGGCATCGGAAAGAAGGGCGGTTACTGATCGTCCGTGGCGCCCGGCATCCCGGACCGGGCGCATTCACTCTCAGGAAGTACGCATGAAGCTGAAAAATCAGGTGGCCGCGCTCGCGATGTCCGCGTTTGCCTTTGCCGGGATGAACATGGCGCACGCCGCCGACCTGCCGACGTTCAAGCTCGAAATGAACGACGGCAAGCTCAATCCGGCGCGCATCGAAGTGCCGGCGGGGCAGCGCATCAAGATCGAAGTGCATAACGTCGGCAAGGGCGCCGCCGAGTTCGAAAGCGTGCAGTTGCGCAAGGAAAAAGTGCTCGCGCCGGGGGCGGATTCGTTCGTGGTGATCGCACCGCTGGATCCGGGTGAATACAAGTTCTTCGACGATTTTCATCAGTCCGCGCAAGGCGTGATCGTCGCGAAGTAACGGAATGTGCCGCGCGATGTTCGCACCGCGCGCGGCCGCTTGAAGTGAAATTGCTGGAGGTCGGGTATGGGGCAGGTACTTTTCATCGTGTGGCGAGAGAGCGTCGAGGCGTTGCTCGTCGTCGGCATTCTCTACGCGTGGCTGAAGAACGGCGATCATCAGGCGCGCCGGGGCCTGCCTTATCTGTGGGCCGGCGTTGTCATCGGCCTGCTCGCGGCGGTGGCGCTGGGCGCCGCGCTCATCGGCTTCACCGAAGTGCTGTCGGGCGATGCACAGGATTACTTCCAGACCGCGATGGTGCTGATCGCCTGCGTGCTGATCGTGCAGATGGTCCTGTGGATGAAGCGCCACGGACGCACGCTCAAGCGCGACATGGAAACATCGCTGCAAAAGAGCACGCAGGACGGGCACTGGTGGGGCATCGCGGTGCTCGTCGCGCTGGCGATCGCGCGCGAAGGCAGCGAGACGGCCGTGTTTCTCTACGGCGTCGGCTTCGGTCAGTCGGGGCACGTCGACGCGTCGCAGTACATCGCGATCATTCTCGGCTTCGGTCTCGCGCTGCTGACGTTCTATATCCTGCAACTCGGCGGCAAGATCTTCTCGTGGCGCTCGTTCTTTCGCGTCACCGAAATCATGCTGCTGTTCCTGGCGGCCGGCCTCTTCGAAACGGGCGTCGACAAGCTGATCGACATGGAAGTGCTGCCGGTCATCGTCAATCAGGTGTGGAACACGTCGTGGCTGCTCGATGATTCGAGTACGTTCGGATCGCTCGTTACTACGCTCACCGGTTATCGCGCGCATCCCGCGGGCATGAATCTCGTCGCGTATGCGGTGTACTGGGTCGTCATCTATCTTCTGCTGCGCCGTTCGAACACCCAGATGGCGCAAAAACAAAAGGCGGCAAGCCGTCCAGCATGAGTTCCGTAATGCGTAGACCGGGCCGGCTTCAACAAGCCGGCCACTGGATGCAACGTCACGGCAGCACGATCCGCATGATTCAGTGGGTCGTCGTTGCCGTGTATGCATTTCTGATCATCGTTCCCGCCGTGATGCCGCTGCCGGACGGCGCCGCGCATCTGTGGAGCAATCTCACGCTCGCCGCGCAGTTCGTGTTCTGGGGCATCTGGTGGCCGTTCGTGCTGCTGTCGATGGTCATGCTCGGGCGCGTCTGGTGCGGCGTGTTGTGTCCCGAAGGCGCGCTGTCGGAGTTCGCGAGCAAGTTCGGCCGCGGCTGGGCGATTCCGCGCTGGATGCGCTGGGGCGGCTGGCCGTTCGTCGCATTCGGGCTCACGACGATCTACGGGCAGATGGTCAGCGTCTATCAGTATCCGAAGGCGGTGCTGCTCGTGCTCGGCGGCTCGACCGTCGGCGCGATGATCATCGGCGTGCTGTATGGCCGCGAGAAGCGCGTGTGGTGCAAGTATCTGTGCCCGGTCAACGGCGTGTTCTCGCTGCTCGCGCGCCTCGCGCCGTTTCACTACAAGGTCGACGAAGAAGCGTGGCGCCGTTCGTACACGAAGGGCGAGCACGGCCATCGCGTGATTCCGATCAACTGCGCGCCGCTCGTCCCGCTGCGCAACATGAAGGGCGCACAGGACTGCCACATGTGTGGCCGATGCAGCGGCCATCGCGACGCCATCGCGCTCACGTGGCGCTCGCCGTCCGAGGAAGTCGTGAAGCTCGGCGACAAGGCCGCGAATCCGTGGGACACCGCGCTCATTCTGTACGGCCTGCTCGGCATCGCGATCGGCGCGTTCCACTGGACCGTGAGCACCTGGTTCGTCGATCTGAAGCAATTTCTCGCCGCCTGGCTGATCGATCACGACATCCTCTGGCCGCTCGACACCAACGCGCCGTGGTTCCTGTTCACGCATTACCCGGAACAGAACGACGTCTTCTCGTGGCTCGACGGCACCATGGTCATCGGCTATATCGTCGCCACTGGGTTCGTGTACGGCACGGCGCTGCTCGGGCTGCTCGCCATCGGCACGCGCATGCTCGGCAAGATGAACGCGACGCGCCTGCATCACCTGACGCTCGCCCTGATCCCGATTGCGGGCGTCGGCGTGTTCCTGGGCCTGTCCGCGACGACGGTATCGCTGCTGCGCGCCGAGCATCTGCCGTTGTGGTGGGTGCCGGGTCTGCGGCTCGGCTTGCTCGCGGCCGCGAATCTCTGGAGCGCGTGGCTTGCGTGGCGCGTGACGGGGCGCCATGCATCGTCACTTGTTCCGCGCCTTCTTGCGATGGTATGGTTTGTCGCTGCGCTGGCCGTTGCGGACAGCGCGTGGTACCTGATGTTCTGGGGCTTCAGCCGATAAACCGTCCACGCCGTCAAGCGCGGCAACGAGAGCGAGAAGTGAGAACCAAACCCGTACTGACCGACGAAGACGTCAAGGCGATGGCCGCGGCCGCCGAGACGCATGCGAGAGAACACAACTGGAACGTGACGATTGCGATCGTCGACGATGGCGGACATCTGCTGCATCTGCATCGTCTCGACGGCGCAGGCGCGAGCACCGCCGAAATGGCGACGGGCAAGGCGCGCACCGCCGTGCTCGGCCGTCGCGAAACCAAGGTCTACGAAGACACCATCAAGCAGGGCCGCACGGCGTTCCTCTCCGCGCCGATGACCGCAATGCTCGAAGGCGGCGTGCCGATCTTCGTGGGCACGGACATCGTCGGTGCCGTCGGCGTGTCGGGCGTGAAATCGGATCAGGATGCGCAGATCGCGAAGGCGGGCATCGCGGCGCTCGGCATCGAGAACGTCTGAAGCATTCGCGCAATAAAAATGGCACGTCCTCGTAACGAAGACGTGCCATTCTGTTTTCGGATGCAGCGCTCGTCGGCGCGCATCGTGACCCAAGCAGGAACCAAAAAAAAGCGGCTTCGCTTGCTATCGACGACTGGCTGGTGTTTGCACGAAGGGGTCTAATTTCTCGCGTGCAAGTCGTCCTCGCTGGCTAAGGCCAAACACCTCTTGGCGAGGTGGTCCCCACAATACCCGGTACTACGGCTGTTCTTGCCTGCGCGTCATTTCGTCAGGATCAGTTTGCCCAAACGCGTCGCACGCAACTGGTACGTCTCTCCGTTATGCACGATGCTCACGTGACTGCGTCCCTGCAGCAGCGCGTCGCTTTTCAGCGATCGCTCGCCGGTGCTGTCCCCCGCGTGCGCGACATGAACCGTTGTCACGGTCGTCGCCTTCGGGCGGGTGATCGCGGCGTCGCGGACAGCCGGGCGGCGCAGCCTGAGCGTGGAGGATCGCGGCGTATCGGTCATGTCGGAAAATGTGCGTTCGTTGATTCGATGGGTCTATAGTAAATGATAACTATTCCTATTTGCAACTAGACTTTCCGATTGAAGCGCCTCTTTCGATAGCCAGTCTCGATGCGGCCGCGAAACATTCGCCACCGCATCCGTCAGAGGCTCAATGCAGCGGACTCTCGTCCCTGCGGCCGTGCGCGAACTGGCGAATGAGCCGCACGGTGTCGATGTCCGACTCGCGGTACGCCGACTTCACGATTTCCTGCGTCTGACGCTCATCGGGCGTGGCGTTTTCGTTCTCGGGCAGCGTCGTGGCGTAAGTGAAGCGCAGGAAGAGCTGGACCGCATCGGGCTGCTCGATCGCCATCGTGAGCGAGCCGCCGACGTAATCGGCGGTCGGCAGAATGTCGTAGCGCACGCTGGTGCCGGGCGTGAGCGTCACGCGGTCGCGCACGGTCGCCTGGCCGTAGTGGAGTTCGCGTTCCATCGTGTCGCCATCGCGCGCGAGGATGTCGCAGCTATCCAGGCCGATCACGAATAGTTGCGGCTGCTCGGCGCGCAGCACGAGGCCTTCCCAGAGCTGCTCGCGCGTCAGCGATTCGAGAAGCGGATTGAGCGGATCGTTGATCTGGATCAGGTGTTCGAAATTCAAGACGACGTTTCCCTTGGACGTTCGTGGTGCCCGCGATGCGTCACTGCGGCGCGAGTCCGGATTCGATGTGAATCGCGCCGGACAGGACCTTGTGCATCGGGCACGCATTGGCAATTTGCAAGAGCCGTTCCCGCTGGTCATCGGACAGCGCGCCCGTGAGCGCGATGCGCCGGTCGATGTTCGTGCCGTCGGCGGTGCTTGTCATCGACAACTCGACGTGTACGCCTTCGAGCGGCCACTCCTTGCGCTTCGCGTACATCTTCAACGTGATCGACGTGCATGCGCCGAGGCTCGCGAGCAGCAGCGACGCGGGTTCCGGTCCGGTATCGCCGCCGCCGATGCCCGCCGGCTCGTCCGCGACCCACGAATGCGTCCCGTCGCCGAGACGGACCTGATAGTCGATGTTGCCGATGCTGGCGGTCACGGAAGGTCCGGCCATGCGTGCTCCTGGTTGAAGTTGAGACTGCAAGATTGACGACAAAGCCGAAACGGCGCGGCAAGAACGGTCATTGTGACGCAATGTGTCCGTTCGTGCCGCACCGTTTCGCGGTTTTCGCTGTGACCAGATCAATGCGCGATGGCGCCCATCCGGCCCGCCTGATAGTCGATCACGGCCTGGCGGATCTCGTCCTCGGTGTTCATCACGAACGGGCCGTAGCGCACGACCGGCTCCTTCAGCGGCACGCCGCCGATCAGCAGCAGCTCGACGGGCTCATCGCCGGCGGCGAGCGCGATCGTATCGCTGTCGTCGCGGAAAATCACCATCTGCTGCGCGCGCACCGGCTGGCTTTGCGGACCGTACAGCGCGGTGCCCGACAGCGGATAGGCGAACACGCGGTAATCGCGCGGCACCGCGAGTTCGATCTTCGCGCCCGGCTTGAGCGAAAAGTGCTGATACAGAATCGGCGTGCGCGTCTCGATCGCGGCCTTCGCGCCGAGCGCCTCGCCCGCGATGACCTTCACGCTGACCTTGCCGTCCTCGCTCGTCGCGACGGGAATCTGCGCCGACGGAATCTCCTGATAGTGCGGCGCGATCATCTTGTCGCGCTGCGGCAGGTTGACCCAAAGCTGCAGGCCGTGCACGCGGCCGCCGCGTTGCGTGAATTCCTCGGCGGGCATCTCGCTATGCACGACGCCCGCGCCCGCGGTCATCCATTGCACGTCGCCGGGACGCAGCGTGCCGGAATGCCCGGCCGAATCCTTGTGACCGAACTCGCCTTCGAGCATGTACGTGACGGTTTCGAAGCCGCGATGCGGATGGTCCGGCGCGCCTTTAGCCTCGCCGGGTGCGTAGTCGGCTGGGCCCATCTCGTCGAGAAGGAGGAACGGATCGAAATCCATCAGAAGACGGGTCGGGAAAGGGCGATGCACGACGAATCCGCCGCCTTCGACAGTGCGGGTCGCCGGAATGATGCGTTCGATGCTGCGGCTGGTGGACATTATTGCCTCGCGTCGGGAATACGGAAAAGAGGGGAATAGCGATAAATTTGAAACACAGAGCTATTATATGGGCCGCATTTCGCGGTAAAAGCCGTCGCGGCGCAATGGATTGTCCCGCTGGGGATAACGAACCGCGTCGATGTTCATCTCTTCCAGTCCCACCGGGCGACTCATGAAAGCCGACTCGCATGACCTGAACGATCTGATGTACTTCTCGCACGTCGTCGAGCACGGCGGGTTTTCCGCCGCCGAGCGCGTGCTCGGCATCTCGAAGTCGCGGCTGTCGCGGCGCGTGTCGGAGCTGGAAGCGTCGCTCGGCGTGCGTCTGTTGCAGCGCTCGACGCGCAAGCTCGCGCTGACCGAGGCCGGGCAGCTTTTCTATCAGCATTGTCAGGCGATGCTCGCCGAGGCACAGGCGGCCGTCAACGTCGTGCAAAGCCTGCGCGATTCGCCGCGCGGCACGGTGCGCGTGAGCGTTCCGGTCACGATCGCGCAGACGTTCCTGTCCGCCGTGATGCCGGATTTCATGCACCGCTATCCGGAAGTGCGCGTCGTCATGCGCGTGACGAACCGTGTCGTCGATCTGTTCGAAGATGCCGTCGATGTCGCGCTGCGCGTGCGCTCGGAGCCGCCCGCGAGCTCGAACGTCGTCGCGCGCCCGCTGTGGCGCACGGAGCAGATGCTGGTCGCGGCGCCATCGCTGCTGAAGTCGAATGCGCCGCCGATGACACCCGCCGAACTCGCCCAGTACGACACGATCGACACGCCGTCGGCGGACGGCCGCCACGTCTACCGTCTGATCGCGCCGGACGGCACGCGCCATGAGTTCGAGCACGAGCCGCGCCTCGTCACGGCCGATCTGTCGATGATCCGCGAGGCCGTCATGCGCGGCGTCGGCATCGCGGCGCTGCCCGAGATGATGTACGGCGCGCCGCTGCGCTCCGGGCAGCTATCGCCGGTGATGCCCGGCTGGACGTTTCCGTCGCCGCAACTCTACGCGGTGTTTTTGTCGCGTCAGGGCATGGTCCCGGCCGTCCGCGCATTCGTCGATTTTCTCGTCGAGTCGATCGGTAGCGGCCAGCGCTTTCCGGGAGAATGTCCTGTTCACGAACAGCCGGAACGGGAAACAGTTTGACCGCATCGGCGTTTGTCATTGGTTTATGGCATTGAAGCGCGCGCTTGCGATGGACAGATTCAATTGATCGTCACAATTTGTGGCGGTATATTGAAGCCTCCTTCGCTAAGGAGCTCCTTATGCGAAAACTGACGGCTGCTCTGATAGTTAGCCTGATAGGGTTGATTGCACTGTCCGTGTCGACCACGGCTGCTGCATGCGACGGAACTTCCGGTTCTGGCTATTCGAACCCAAAGTGACCGCCTCACCCGAATGCGCCGAGCGCGCACGAAAAAAGGCCTTCATCCGACGATGAAGGCCTTTTACTTTGTGCGCCCGGAAGAGGGCGCGTCGGGCTGTTACTTGCCGCTCTTCGGCTCGGTGACGAAACCGATCTTCGTCAATCCGCCTGCCTGCGCCGCCGACATCAGATCGGCGACCTTTTCGTACGCCACCTGACGATCGGCGCGCAGATGAATCTCCGGCTGCGGGTTCTGCTGCGCCGCCTGCGCGATGCGCGCGTTGAGCGCCGCTTCGTCGATCGGCTGATCGTCCCAGAGCGTGGTGCCGTCAGCCTTGATCGCGATGTTCACGTGCGCGGGCTTTTCGTCCTGCGGCTGGCTGCTCGCGTGCGGCAGGTCGATCTTGACCGCGTGATGCATGGCCGGAATCGTGACGAGGAAGATGATCAGCAGAACCAGCATGACGTCGACGAGCGGCGTCATGTTGATCTCGCTCATCATGCCGTCGTCTTCGTCTCCGGCGAAAGGGCTCATGGCCATGATGCGGACCTCCCCGGCTTACGACGCGCGCGTCGCGAGACGCAGGTTGTCCGACGCGGCGTTCGTCGCGCGCTTGGTCGACGAGAGCTTCGAGCCCGTGACGAAGAACGCGTGCAGGCCGTGCGCGAAGCGGTTCAGCTTCGTGACGATGCCCTTGTTCGCGCGGGTCAGCGCGTTATAGCCGAGCACGGCGGGAATCGCGACGAACAGGCCGAACGCGGTCATGATGAGCGATTCGCCGACCGGACCGGCGACCTGATCGATCGACGTCTGTCCCGTCGCGCCGATGGTCAAGAGCGCGTGATAGATGCCCCAGACCGTACCGAAGAGGCCGACGAACGGCGACGTGGAACCGATCGACGCGAGGATCGCGAGGCCCGCCTGCATGCGGCCGACGCCTTCGTCCATGACGTCTTTCAGGCAGCGCGTGATCCAGTCGGACACGTCCATGCGGTCGTGCAGATGCGGCTGCGTCTGGTGATGATGGTCGGCGGCTTCCTGGCCGGCGAGCGCGAGCGCGAGAAACGGGTTGTC
This sequence comes from Caballeronia sp. ATUFL_F2_KS9A, assembly GCF_023630765.1. Classification (NCBI taxonomy): domain Bacteria; kingdom Pseudomonadati; phylum Pseudomonadota; class Betaproteobacteria; order Burkholderiales; family Burkholderiaceae; genus Caballeronia; species Caballeronia sp. ATUFL_F2_KS9A. The sequence goes on from NZ_JALQEK010000002.1 coordinate 501,687, forward strand.
CGCCGGGCTCGACGACTGGCTGCCGAGCTTCTTGATGCCGTCGTTGAAGTCGTCGGAGTGCCAGAACGCCTGTTCGGCGTTCTTGGTGAGGCGCTTCAGGCGCACGACGTTCCACGCCTTCACGACGATCACCGTCCACGAAAGCACCGACATGATGACGAGCGCGAGCGCGATGCCCCGCGTCACGAAGTCGCCTTGCGCCCAGACGTGCGCAATCCCGTAGTTTTCCATTCCTGTTTCCTTCCTTGTATCTAAAAATAAACGATCAGTCGTTCAGACTGAAAACGAATGGCACCGTGGCGCTAGCACGAATCGCTTCGCCATTTTCCTTGTAAGGGCTGCACGCGCTGCCGCGCACCGCGTCGAGCGCCGCGTCATCGAGGCGCGACGAGCCGCTGCTCTTTTGCAGCGTGACATTTTCGATCTTGCCCGACAGGCCTACCGTCAGACGGATGACGGCCGTGCCCGTTTCGCCGCGGCGCTTGGACATCGCCGGATAGTCGGGCTGCGCGATGTTGCAACTCAGGTGCGCGACGTTCTTCGGCGCGGCGAGATCCATGCTCGGCTTGCCGATCGCGGGCGCGGCCGGCGGCGGCGCAGGCTGAGCCGGAGCGGGCGGCGTGGGTTCCGGCGCGGGCGCGGCGATCTGCGAAGGCGCTTCCGTGACCGGCATCGGCGTCGGCTTCGGCTCGACTTTCGGTTTCACCTTCGGCTTGGGCTGCGGCTTCGGAACGGGCTGCGGCACCGGCTTGGGCGGCGGCGGCGTTTCGACGGCGACCGGCTGCGGCGCGGGCTGCGGTGTCTCGCTGATCAGTTGCGCGGTGATGGATTTGGCTTCGATCGGGCGGGGCGGCGGCTCGTTCTTCATCGTCAGCGCGACGCCCAGCAACGCAGCGTGAATGGCGACGACGGCGACGCACGCCGCGATCACGCGCGGATTCGCATTTGCTGTCGGCGCGGTCTGGAATGCGGCGGGAGAAGTGGTCGGGGACTGCATCGTTATTGGCTGCTTGTGATGCTGCGTGAATGCTTGCTGATGACGCTGCCCTCGAGTTCGCTGTCCAACGAGCGCACAGGCACGGTGCGGAAGAAACCAGACGACGTCATTTTCGGAAAATCAGCAGGGAGATGAACAGGGTAGTCACGAAACCAATCAGCAATTCCATCTTTCCCTCCAGGGGTAAGGGTTGCGCGGCTGGCTGAAAGTGACCGGAAATACGAAGGTAACCTGGCTTGCTGGGGGCGATAAAACGACTGGCGGCGCATCCGGAGCATCGGCGTCGCCGGTTGAGCGCGGCGACGCCGCGCGAATTGCTTCAGGCAGCCTGGCGCTCGTAGAACGTCAGCGGCGCAACGTGCTCGCGCTGCTGAACGCCGCATCGCGACGCGCAGACGCCGCTTTGTGCCATTACGTCGCGAACGCTTTCTTCACACTTGCCGCAGCACAGCGCGACGCCGAGTTCGAACTGCAGTTCATCAAAGGAGTCCACCCCTTCGGCGATGGCGCTTCGAATCTTTCGGTCGGACACTGATTTGCAGACGCAGACAATCATGATCGTTCGCAATAGTTAGCGTTAATGCGAATTATTATCATTCGGTATTGCCGCCTTTGCAAGCGCAGGACCGTGTTTTTTGTAACAGAGGGCGAAAGTTAGCGGGTTTATTGCTAGGAGCCTTGTCTGACGGGGCGAAGCGCGCGATGGAACTGCCAACCCGCGTGAGAAACCCTCAGACGATGTCGGGTTCGGCGAGGCGCGTTCGGCGCGAGGGGATGTCGACGTGCTCGACTTTGGCATCGAGCTGAAGGAGCGCGGCGGCGAGTTGACGCTGCGATTCGCCGTCGGCGGTGGAGCAGAAGTGCGGCATATCGTCGGACGGCGCGGCGAGGTTTTTGAGCGCGTGCGCGTCGAGCAGACGATCGAGCTGCCGCGCGATGGCGACGCTCGTGTCGACGATCTGCAGCCGCTCGCCCGCGATGTCGCGGATTGCGCGATCGAGAAAAGGGTAGTGCGTGCAGCCGAGCACGAGCGTGTCGGCGCCGGCATCGAGCATCGGTGCGATATAGCTTTCGAGCAGCGCCATCAGCGTGGGCGACGAGGTGTCGCAGCGCTCGACAGCCTGCACCAGCCCATGTCCCGCCTGACAAATGAAGCGGCAGTCGCCGGCGTAGCGGTCGAGCAGCGACTGAAAGCGCGCGGAGCGCAGCGTGACGGCGGTCGCCAGCACCCCGACCACGCGCGACTTCGAGACCGCCGCCGCCGGCTTCACGCCCGGTTCCACGCCGACGAGCGGAATCGGCAGACGCTCGCGCACGAGCGCGATCGACTGCGCGGTGGCCGTGTTGCACGCGACGACGAGCGCCTTCGCGCCCTGACCGACGAGCCACTCGCCGATTGCCATCGTGCGGTCGACGATGAAATCGTCGTCGCGTTCGCCGTAGGGCGCATGCAGTGAATCGGCGACGTAGATCAGACGCTCGTGCGGCAGAATCGCGCGCACGGCGCGCAGCACCGACAATCCGCCGAGGCCGGAATCGAAAATGCCGACCGGCGCGCTCGCGTCAGACGCGGCACGCTCGTTCGGCATCGGGGAGGGCGCTACGCGGGACATCCGATTATTCGTGATCGCCCATCATGGTCTGCTGGTAATTCTGGATGCCGACCTTGTCGATCAGATCCAGCTGCGTTTCCAGCCAGTCGATGTGCTCTTCGGTGTCGTGCAGGATCTTTTCGAAGATTTCGCGCGAGACGAAATCACGCACCGACTCGCAATACGCGATGGCTTCCTTGCAGGTCGACTGGGAAATCTGCTCGAGCTTCAGGTCACATTCGAGGATTTCCTTGGTCTCTTCGCCGATCAGCAGCTTGTGCAGGTCTTGCAGGTTCGGCAGGCCGTCGAGCATGAACACGCGCTGAATGAGCCAGTCGGCGTGCTTCATCTCACCGATGGATTCGTCGTATTCGTGCTTGTTGAGCTTTTCGAGGCCCCAGTGCTGGTACATCCGCGCGTGCAGGAAGTATTGGTTGATCGCGGTCAGTTCGTTTTTCAACTGCGCGTTTAGATATTCGATGACTTTCGCGTCGCCTTGCATGATTTTGTTTCCTGTTCGTAACGTGGGGCTGTTGGAAAGATAAACCTTGAGTGTGCCGATGCCAAGGCTAGGTAGAAATTTTTTGTTTCAGACGAAACTGAGAATGAAAACGCTTCTCGACTGGCGGCGGTTCAAAGAAAAGAGCCGGGCGCATCGCCCGGCTCTCGTCGTTCGGTCACGGTGATAAACCGCCATTAAGCGGCGATCAAGCCGTCGCGACCGGAATCTTGCCGATTTTCGCCTGCCATTCGGCCGGGCCCGTCTTGTGAACCGACGTGCCGCTCGAATCGACTGCCACCGTCACGGGCATGTCCTGCACGTCGAACTCGTAGATCGCTTCCATGCCGAGGTCTTCGAACGCGAGCACCTTCGCCTCGCGGATCGCCTTCGACACGAGATACGCCGCGCCGCCGACCGCCATCAGATACGCCGCCTTGTGGTTCTTGATCGCCTCGATCGCGACGGGGCCGCGCTCGGCCTTGCCGATCATCGAGATGAGGCCGGTTTGCGCGAGCATCATCTCGGTGAACTTGTCCATGCGCGTGGCCGTGGTCGGGCCAGCCGGACCGACCGCTTCGTCGCGAACCGGATCGACCGGGCCGACGTAATAGATCACGCGATTGGTGAAATCGACCGGCAGCTTCTCGCCCTTCGCCAGCATGTCGGCGATGCGCTTGTGCGCGGCGTCGCGGCCCGTCAGCATCTTGCCCGACAAGAGCAGCGTCTGGCCCGGCTTCCACGATGCGACTTCTTCCGGCGTCAACGTGTTCAGGTCGACGCGCTTGCTCGTCTCCGTGTTCGGCTGCCATGTGACCTTCGGCCATGCGTCGAGCGGCGGGGCTTCGAGCTTCGCCGCGCCCGAGCCGTCGAGCGTGAAGTGCGCGTGGCGCGTCGCCGCGCAATTCGGGATGATCGCGACCGGCTTCGATGCCGCGTGCGTCGGCGCGGCCATGATTTTCACGTCGAGCACGGTCGAGAGACCGCCGAGACCTTGCGCGCCGATGCCGAGCGCGTTCACCTTCTCGTGCAGTTCCACGCGCAGTTCTTCGATCCAGTCCTGCGGGCCGCGCGCGATGACATCCTGAATGTCGATCGGGTCCATCAGCGATTCCTTCGCCATGACCATCGCCTTTTCGGCCGTGCCGCCGATGCCGATGCCGAGCATGCCCGGCGGACACCAGCCCGCGCCCATCGTCGGGACGGTCTTGAGAATCCAGTCGACGATCGAATCGGACGGATTCAGCATCGCGAACTTCGACTTGTTTTCCGAGCCGCCGCCCTTGGCCGCGACCTGAACGTCGACCTTGTCGCCCGGCACGATCTCGTAGTGGATCACGGCCGGCGTGTTGTCCTTCGTGTTCTTGCGGCCGCCTTCGGGCGGGCTCACGATCGATGCGCGTAATACGTTGTCCGGGTTCAGATAACCGCGGCGCACGCCTTCGTTGATCATGTCGGTGACCGACATCGTCGCGCCGTCCCAGCGCACGTCCATGCCGACCTTCACGAACACCGTGACGATGCCCGTGTCCTGGCAGATCGGACGCTTGCCTTCCGCGCACATGCGGCTGTTGGTCAGGATCTGCGCGATCGCGTCCTTCGCGGCCGGGCTTTCTTCCAGCTCGTAGGCGCGGCCGAGCGCCTGGATATAGTCGAGCGGATGGTAGTAGCTGATGTACTGCAGCGAATCAGCGATGCTCTGAATCAGGTCTTCCTGCTTGATGACTGTCATGGCTTTGGGCTCTGGGGGACTGAATTTTTTCCTGCGGGCGTTCTGAAGGACGCTTCACTCGACTGCGTTTTTCGGCGGCGCAAAGGACTCGTCGTGGAAATGGCGCGGATGCGTATGCGTGGTCAGCCGGTCGACATACGCCATGATGAGCGCGGAAACGAGGAACGCGACGTGGATGATCACCTGCCACAACACGGTGTGAAACGTGTGCTGGTCGGGGTTGATGAAGGTTTTCAGCAGATGGATCGACGAGATGCTGATGAGCGCCATCGACAGCTTCACCTTCAGCACGCCCGCGTTGACGTGATCGAGCCACTCGGGCTCGTCGGGATGGCCTTCCACGCCGAGCTTCGACACGAACGTCTCGTATCCGCCGACGATCACCATGATGAGCAGATTCGAGATCATCACCACGTCGATCAGGCCGAGCACGACGAGCATGATATTGGTTTCGTCGAGCGTCATCGCGTGCGTGACGAGATGCCAGACTTCCTTCAGAAACAGGACGACGTACACGGCTTGCGCGACGATCAGGCCCAGATAGAGCGGCACCTGGAGCCAGCGGCTCATGAAGATGACTTTCGGCAGCAGTTTCATCGAGCCGGGCTGCTTGGGCGAGGCGGGAGAATGCTTGGGAGCGGACATGGGCGGCTTTTCAGTCGGGGCGGGTCGAACCGGAATGATGACTGGCGAATATGACGAACCGGAACGTGCAAAGTGCGTGCGGAGCGTTGGCAATCCGCCGGCGAGCGGCGGGTATTGGCGCATTCGCGGTGTCGGGAAGCCCGCTATTGTAGCGTGTCGTCGCGCGGACTTCCCAAATGCTTTCAGAATCCGCTGAATCCGTTCTAGGCGCCGGTTTCGCCCGAAACGGAAGCCCGGGCGCGCGCCTTCAAGCTTGCGAGCGCGATGCCCGTCACGACGCACGCGAGCGCGATGCCGTGCGCGAGCGTCGGACGTTCGTCGAGAAAGGCGATGCCGTAGAGCGCCGCCGCGACCGGCAGCACGGCGCAGAAGACGCCGGCGAGACTGCCGTCCACGTGACGGATGCCCTTCATCCACAGCCAGAACGAGAAGATGCTCGCCGAAAGCCCGTACCACAGGACGAGCGCCCACGTGTTCCAGGCGACGCTCGTCCAGTCGAAGTGCGCGAGCGATGTTGCGCCGAGCGGGAGCATGAGCAACAGGCCGATCGCGTGCGTGTACGCGCAGATGTCGATGGCGGGCAGCGTCTGCGTGAGACGGCGCGAGAGGATCACATAGAGCGATTCGCAGCACACGGCGCCGAGCACCATCAGATTGCCGGGCAGGGAGCTCGCGCCCGCATCCCCGGCCTGCGCGACGTTGATGACGAGCACGCCCGCGATCGCCAGTCCGATCGACGCGAGCGCGCGCGGACCCGGCTTCTCCTTGAGCAAGATCCACGCGAAGAGCGCGACCACGGCCGGAATGGTGCTCGTGATGACGCCCGCCGCGACGGCGCTCGTGCGCGCGACGCCGTTCAACATCAGCAAGGTGAAGCCGAACGTGCCGAAGAATGCCTGCAGGAAAAGGTTGAGCCATTCACCGCGCGCGACGCGCTTCATCTTCGACCAGCGCAGAAGCGGCCAGAGCACCGCGAGCGCGATCACGAAGCGCAGCAGCGCGAAGAGCGGAACGGGAACGAATGCGACGATCGATTTGCCGATGCCGACGTTGCTTCCGACGAGCAGCATCGCTGCAATCAAAAGAAGGGCGTAGCGATTCAAGCTGGATACCGCGCTGGGAGTTCAGTTACGATTGTGGGGACGCATTGTAGAAGCCGCGCGGACTCCGTGTATACCCCGTGCCTGTTGGCCCGGCCACGTAAGAAGCGGGTAAGTTGAGCGGCTTATCTTGAATTCAATGCAGGATGTCGCCGGCATGCGAATGTGCCGTGACATTGTTCCGTGCCGCTCCGGTACGGTAGAAAGGAGACAAGGTCGAAGCCGGGAACGCCGCGCGTTCGCCGCTTTCGAACCTCATAAACATGCGGCGCGCGCAACCCATTCAGCGATGCGCGCGCCGCCGGATTTCGGAAACACCATCAGGAGAGGTTGTCGATGTCTGCGATCGAATCGGTTCTTCAGGAAAAACGTGTGTTCCCGCCGTCAGCCAAGGCAAGCGCGGGTGCGGCAATCTCCGGCATGGACGCCTACAAGGCGCTTGTAGCGGAAGCGGAACGTGACTACGAAGGCTTCTGGGCGCGCATTGCGCGCGAGACGCTCACGTGGCACAAGCCCTTCACGCAGGTGCTGGACGAATCGAAGGCGCCTTTCTACAAGTGGTTCGAGGACGGCGAGCTCAACGCGTCGTACAACTGTCTCGACCGTCATGTGGAAGCGGGCCGCGGCAACGACAACGCGATCATCTTCGAAGCCGACGACGGCACCGTCACCAACGTCACCTATCAGGATCTGCTGGACCGCGTCTCGCGTCTCGCCAATGCGCTCAAGAAGCGCGGCGTGAAAAAGGGCGACCGCGTCGTGATCTATCTGCCGATGTCGGTGGAAGGCGTCGTCGCGATGCAGGCGTGCGTGCGTATCGGCGCGACGCATTCGGTCGTGTTCGGCGGCTTCTCGTCGAAGTCGCTCAACGAACGTCTCGTCGATGTCGGCGCGGTCGCGCTCATCACCGCCGACGAACAGATGCGCGGCGGCAAGGCGCTGCCGCTGAAAAGCATCGCCGATGAAGCGCTCGCCGCGGGCGGCTGCGAGAAGGTGAAGGACGTCATCGTGTATCGGCGCACGGGCGGCAAGGTCGCATGGACCGAAGGCCGCGACGCGTGGCTGCATGAAATCGTCGAGAACGAATCGGCGAAGTGCGAGCCGGAATGGGTGAGCGCGGAGCATCCGCTTTTCATCCTTTACACGTCCGGCTCGACGGGCAAGCCGAAGGGCGTGCAGCACAGCACGGCCGGCACGCTGCTGTGGGCCGCGCAGACCATGAAGTGGACCTTCGACATGAAGCCGGGCGACATCTTCTGGTGCACGGCGGATATCGGCTGGATCACGGGGCATAGCTATATCGCGTACGGGCCGCTCGCCATCGGCGCGACGCAGGTCATGTTCGAAGGCGTGCCGACGTATCCGCACGCGGGCCGCTTCTGGGAGATGATCGCGCGCCACAAGGTCACGATCTTCTACACGGCGCCCACGGCGATCCGCTCGCTCATCAAGGCATCGGAAGCGGACGCGAAGGTTCATCCGAAGAGCTTCGATCTGTCGACGCTGCGCATCCTCGGCACGGTCGGCGAACCGATCAATCCGGAAGCGTGGATGTGGTATCACGAGAACGTCGGCCGTGGGCAATGTCCGATCGTCGATACGTGGTGGCAGACCGAAACCGGCGGCCACATGATCACGCCGCTGCCGGGCGCGACGCCGCTCGTGCCGGGTTCCTGCACGCTGCCGCTGCCGGGCATCATGGCCGCGATCGTCGATGAAACCGGCCAGGACGTGCCGAACGGGCAGGGCGGCATTCTGGTCGTGAAGCGCCCGTGGCCGTCGATGCTGCGCAACGTCTGGGGCGACCCCAAGCGCTATCAGACGAGCTATTTCCCGGAAGAACTCGGCGGCAAGCTGTATCTCGCCGGCGACGGCGCGGTGCGCGACAAGGAAACCGGCTACTTCACGATCATGGGCCGCATCGACGACGTGCTGAATGTCTCCGGCCACCGCCTCGGCACGATGGAAATCGAGTCGGCGCTGGTCGCGAATCCGATCGTCGCGGAAGCCGCGGTCGTCGGCCGTCCGGACGATACGACGGGTGAAGCCGTGGTCGCGTTCGTCGTGCTGAAGCGCGCGCGCCCGGAAGGCGACGAAGCGAAGCAGATCGCCACCGAACTGCGCAACTGGGTCGGCAAGGAGATCGGTCCGATCGCGAAGCCGAAGGACATCCGTTTCGGCGAGAACCTGCCGAAGACGCGCTCCGGCAAGATCATGCGGCGGCTCTTGCGCTCGCTCGCGAAGGGCGAGGAGATCACGCAGGACGTCTCCACGCTGGAAAATCCCGCGATTCTGGATCAGCTCGGCGAAGCGCGCTGATCGTCCGCGACCGCTGCCTCGCGCGGCAGCGGTCGATCCTTATTGCCGATGACATGCGGTTTTGTTAAAAAACCGCATGTCCGATTCTTCCAACCCGACGCCTGCCTCGCCGCCGCCCGTATCGGCGGCGATGGCGCGCGCGCATCGGCGCTACTGGCGCTTCAATATCGCGCTGATCGGCGTGCTGATGACCATCGGCTTCGTCGTCTCCTTCGGCCTGCCGCTCTTCGCGCAACGCTTCCAGCATGCCCGCGTCGCCGGCTTTCCGCTGCCGTTCTACTTCGGCGCGCAGGGCGCGATTCTCGTCTACATCGCGCTGATCCTCATCTATATCGTGCTGATGCAGATGGCCGATGCGCGTCTTGCCCGCGCCGCCCGCGCCGAACAGGGCGACGCCGCATGAAGCTCACGAACCGGCTGATCCTCTCCTACGCGCTCTATACGGCCGGCTTCCTGCTGTTCATCTTTCTGATGGAGCGCATCGAGCGCACGACGGGGCCGGGAACGTGGATCGGCTATGTGTTCCTGTTCGTGCCCATCGCGGTGTACGCGGTGATCGGTCTTTTGTCGCGCACGTCGGATCTCGTCGAATACTACGTGGCAGGACGGCGCGTGCCGTCCGCGTTCAACGGCATGGCGACGGCCGCCGACTGGCTTTCGGCGGCATCGTTCATCGGGCTTGCCGGGTCGATCTACGCAAGTGGTTACGACGGCCTCGCGTACGTGATGGGTTGGACCGGCGGCTATTGCCTCGTCGCGTTCCTGCTCGCGCCGTACGTGCGCAAACTCGCGCGCTACACGATTCCGGATTTTCTCGGCACGCGCTTCTCCAGCAACCTCGTGCGCGGGCTCGCGGCGTTCGCGGCGATTCTCTGTTCGTTCGTCTATCTCGTCGCGCAGATCCAGGGCATCGGGCTGATCGCGTCGAGGTTCATCGGCATCGAGTTTTCGATCGGCATCTTCTGCGGTCTCGCGGGCATTCTCGTGTGCTCGTTTCTCGGCGGCATGCGCGCGGTGACGTGGACGCAGGTCGCGCAATACATCATCCTCATCAGCGCGATGCTGATTCCCGTGTCGATGATCGCGCATCGCGAAGGGCTCGGGTGGTTCCCGCAATTCAACTACGGGCGCGTGATGGAGCGCGTCGAATCGCTCGAACGCGCGGTCGCCGTGTCGCCCGACGAAGCGCGCGTGCGCGCCGATTATCAGCGGCAGGCCGCGCTGATTCAGCAACGCATCGACGCGCTGCCGCAGTCGTTCCATGCCGAGCACGCGCGCCTCGCCGCGGAGATCGCGGAACTGCGCCGGCACAACGGGCCGCTGCGCGAGATCAACGAGCGCGAGCGCGAACTCGCGGCTTTTCCACGCGATGCCGCCGATGCGCACGCCAAATGGTCGCGCGAACGCGATGCGTTGATCGAGCGCGTCGCCGCGCCCGTGCCGATGGCCGAGGCGTTCGCGCCCGGCTCGGCCGGTGACGAGAGCCCGCGCGTGCATCAGATCAACTTTCTGTCGCTGCTCCTGTGCCTGTCGATCGGCACGGCGAGCCTGCCGCACATCCTCACGCGCTACAACACGACGACGTCGGTGTCGTCGGCGCGGCGCTCGGTCGGCTGGACGCTGTTCTTCGTCGCGTTGTTCTATTTGACGGTGCCGGTGCTCGCGGTGCTCATCAAGCATGAAATATTGGCGGGGCTCGTCGGGCATCGCTTTGCCGATCTGCCGCAGTGGGTCACGCAATGGCGGCGCGTGGAGCCGTATCTGATCCGCATCGGCGATGTGAACGGCGACGGCATCGTGCGCTGGGCCGGCATTCAGATGCAGCCGGACATGGTCGTGCTGGCGGCGCCTGAAATCGCGGGATTGCCGTATGTGATTTCCGGGCTGATTGCCGCCGGCGCGCTCGCGGCGGCTTTGTCGACGGCGGACGGACTCCTGCTGACGATCGCGAATGCGCTCTCGCACGACGTGTATTACTGCATGGTCGATCGCCGCGCGACGAGCCAGCGGCGCGTGACGATCTCGAAGATTCTGTTGCTCGGCGTGGCGCTGCTCGCGTCGTATGTGGCGTCGCTGAATGCGGGCAACATTCTGTTTCTGGTCGGCGCGGCGTTTTCGCTTGCAGCGTCGAGTCTCTTTCCGGCGCTCGTACTCGGCGTGTTCTGGAAGCGCACGACGCAGCGCGGCGTCGTCGCGGGCATGATCGCGGGGCTCGTCGTGTGCGTGTATTACATCGTGTCGACGTATCCGTTCTTCGTGCAGTTGACGGGTTTCGCCGGGCCGCGCTGGTTCGGCATCGAGCCGATCAGCTCGGGCGTGTTCGGGGTGCCGGCCGGATTCGCGGTGGCGATCGTTGTGAGTCTGTTCGATCGGAAGCCGGATGCGTACACGCGCGCGCTCGTCGATTACATTCGCCATCCGTAGGGGCTGGCGCAGGCGCGGGAACTTGGTATAATCGCGGTCTTCCGGAGAGATGGATGAGTGGTTTAAGTCGCACGCCTGGAAAGCGTGTATAGGGTAAAACCTATCGGGGGTTCGAATCCCCCTCTCTCCGCCAGAACCTCAAGCCCTTGATCTTCAAGGGCTTTTCTTTTTTGTTCTCAGAATTGACGCGGGCGCTGTAAAAGGCCCGTATGCCGAAAAAATCCGAAACGCGGCCCGTCGTTGTTTCGAATCTCAAGTGGTTCAAATCGAAAATGAGGAAGCTTCGTCCTTTTCCTCGCGCTTCGACATCATAGATTCGGATAACTGATTGAGCATGGCCGCGCGCAATCGATCGAGCGTCGAGCATGCGGACAACAAGTGGAGGGGAGCGAGAAGAGTTGTCGTAAGAGTCATGAGCGCTGGTACGGTTGCGCCTCTAATAATGCTCGATGAACTCTCGCACATGGCAGGGCGCAGCGGCCCATGCAGCCCATCTCTTACGACATTCAGAAGGATAGACGATGCGGCCAGGAAAGAAATCGGATTAATCGCGTTATGTAAGCGGCAATCGTTCAACGATGCGCCGGCTTGCCGGCAAACGCTGCAATTCGATCCGTTTCCGTCGTGGTGACTGCGGATTGTGCCGCCGCTTCGCGCGTCGCCTTCTTGCTTTGCGGCGGTGCAACGGACTTTGGACGGTTGCGCGCGGCGGCCGATCCGCCGAGAAAGAAACGCCCCGCGTAAGACACGGGGCATCGCATTGCAAGCTCAGTGCGTGAGAATCATCTGAGCGGCGTGATTCTCGGCGTCGTAGTGCAGCGCGGAGTTCGCCGCCTGCTGTTCCTGAATGAGCACTTCGCGCGCCGCCTGAGCACCTCGCTCATAACCGGCCTTCGTCGCGTGCTCCTCGAGTGCGGCGATAAGCGGCAGTTGCTCCTCTGCCACCGAGCGCAGCAAATTCAGGATGTCGCGCCGCATCGCTTCGGGATAAGCGCAGAAGTGCTCGAAGCCACCCGGCGCAGCGACGATGTTCACGAGCGACGTAAGCAGTCGCGCGCGATTGTTGCAATGTTCGCTGATCTGCACCGACTGCGAGAGCGTCGCGTGGCCGTTCGGATCGACGGAAATATGCAGGTCATTCATCTTGAAAAGCCTCTTGTAATAACGGAAGGCCTGCATTTAAGCCGCTCCGGCGCTTGGAAACGCTCGGACGAATCCTATTACCTCGGGTGCGCGACGATCCTTTACTTTCGGATGTTTCCGCTCACGCGAAGCATCGTGCGAGCCAGCGCCAGAACGCGCGGCAACGGCCGGCCGTGACGACGCGCGATGCATCCATGTCGCGCTGCCAGGTCGCATTTTCCTGATCGTCGCGCGACCGAGCGACGAGTGTCCCGAAGTACATGGCAGCCCCCTTTGCGGATATCGATGGCGAACGGCGTCACGTGAGCGACTCCGATGCGTTCAGGATGCCGATGCTTCCGCGAGCGCAAAACCCGCATGACGCGGGGAGCGCGCTTTGCATGCGGACATGGGCGAAAGGAGGGGTACGCGCGTCAGCATGCGCGCAGCGAAAGTTTTACATGAACTGTTGACACAAAAGATTCACAGTCGGAAAGGTCGACGGACCGTATCCTTTGCTCCGCTACGGTGAACGCGGGGCAACCATGCCGGACATCGCATTTCCTCAGCAGGGCGGCGTGAGCGAACGCACGCGCCGGACCGGTCTCATCGTTTTCGGTCTTATACTTCTCGGCGGTATCGGTTATGTCGGATTGCATCTGGCTAACGATCTCGAATCCGTCCGGCTGAGTTCCGCACTGCCTTATTTCCTGCTCGCCGTCGCGCTGCTGATCGCACTCGGATTCGAGTTCGTCAACGGCTTCCACGACACCGCCAACGCGGTCGCGACCGTCATCTACACGCACTCGCTGACGCCGAACCTCGCGGTGGTCTGGTCCGGGACGTGGAATTTCATCGGCGTGCTGGTTTCGAGCGGCGCGGTCGCGTTCGGCATCCTGCAACTGCTGCCCGTCGAGCTGATACTTCAGGTCGGCAGCAGCGCAGGCTTCGCGATGGTCTTCGCGTTGCTCATCGCCGCGATCATCTGGAACCTCGCGACATGGTATTTCGGCCTGCCGTCGTCGAGCTCGCATACGCTGATCGGCTCGATCATCGGCGTCGGTCTCATGAATCAGCTATTGCGCGGGCCGAACGGCACGAGCGGCGTCGACTGGTCGCAGGCGGCGGGCGTCGGCAAGTCGCTGCTGTTCTCGCCGATCGTCGGCTTCATCTGCGCGGGACTCCTCTTGCTTTTGCTGAAGGCGCTCGTGCGCGTGCCGGCGCTCTATAAGGAACCGAAGAAAAATCATCCGCCACCATTCTGGATTCGCGCACTGCTGATTCTGACGTGCACCGGCGTATCTTTCGTGCACGGCTCGAACGACGGGCAGAAAGGCATGGGTCTCATCATGCTGATTCTGATCGGCACGGTGCCGACTGCCTACGCGCTCAACAAGGCGGTGAACCCCGCCGAAACGCAGAACTTCGTAGCCGTGGCGCACGAGGCATCGGCGAGCTTCGCGAAATATCCGAACGATGCGCCACCATCCGCCGATGCACGCGAAGACGTTCAATCCTACGTGCGTACGCGCCAGCTTTCGCCCGCGACGCTGCCCGCGCTGAAGCAACTGACCGACATCATCGCGAACCAGGTCGGCGCGTCGGGATCGCTCGCGGCGGTGCCACAGAACCTTGTCGATAACGTGCGCAACAACATGTATCTCGCGTCCGAAGCGATCCGCCTGATGGAGAAGGCGAACGCGCCCGCGTTCGCGCCCGCGGACCGCGCCGTGATCGACAACTACAAGAAGCAGCTCGATCACGCGACGAAGTTTATCCCGACGTGGGTGAAGGTCGCGGTGGCGATCGCGCTCGGGCTCGGCACGATGGTCGGCTGGAAGCGCATCGTCGTGACCGTGGGCGAGAAGATCGGCAAGCAGCATCTGACGTACGGGCAGGGCGCGTCGGCGGAGTTGATCGCGATGCTGACCATCGGTGCGGCGGATGCCTACGGCCTGCCGGTCTCGACGACGCACGTGCTGTCTTCGGGCGTCGCCGGAACGATGGCCGCCAACGGCTCGGGGCTGCAATGGAACACCGTGCGCAGCCTCGTGCTCGCGTGGGTGCTGACGTTGCCGGCGTCGATCGCGCTCGCCGCCGGTCTCTACTGGGCGTTCAGAAATCTCTTCTGAGTGCGTGACGTTCAGGCGTTCGCCGGGCGGCCGGTCTTGACCGTTTCGAGCGCCTTGATCGCTTCGACGAGGCGTTTCTCGGGCGCGGCGTCGAGCATCGCGAGCGCGGCCCGCAGCAGTTCGCTCTTCTTCACGCGCACGCCGTTCTTCTGGCACTTCTCCTTGAGCGCGGCGATCTTCGCGTAGTCGGACTTGGGCATCGTGAAGCTGTCGCGCACGACTTTTTCCTTCTTCACGCGGCGGGCTTTCGCGTCGGCGTTCGGCTGGCTCGCGACGGTCTTCTCCGTTTTCTTCGCGGCAGCGGCTTCGACTGTCGGCGTCTTCCCGGCTTTCTTTGCGACGGGCGCTTTCGCGGCCGGCTTCTTCGCGGTCTTCGGCGTCGTGGCCGCGGCCTTGGTCTGCTCTGCGGGTTTAGCCGTCTTCTTGCTGGCCTTGGCCCCGCGCTTCGCGGGAGCGGGCGCGGCTTCCGTTGCGCCCTTGGGGAAATGAAACGCCTTCTTCGTCGGCGCCTTGACTTGCGGTGTGCTCATCCCGTTCTCTCCCGTCGTATGTGGAGAAAACAGTATATACGGTTTAAGGAGGCGCGCGTTCGCCGGACGCATCCGCGAAACGCGTGTCGCATCAACGGGATAGACGCGCGGCCCTCGACTTATCTACACGCTTGTCCACCGAAACTGTGGATAAGCGCGCGAAGGGGCCGCGTCAATCGTCATGACCGCGATGGCCGTGATCGTCGTCGTGGCGGGAGCGGCAAGCCTTGTCGTCGAGACGTTGCGCGACATAGCCCGGCAGATCGGCATCGTCGATCGCGAAGACGAAGAACTGGTTCGGATTATCGATGCCGTCCGGATGGTTCGTGTCCGTCACGGTGCCGACGAAGTCGTTGTCGTTCGCGATGAACAAGGTGTGCTTGAGCGCGCCGCCGACGCGCACGTCCGGCCCGAACGCGAGGCTTTCGAGCTTCGCCGGAATGTCGGTCGACGCGATGCCGTGCGCGTTCAGCGCCTTGACGACATCGAGGAACAGCGTCTTCTGCAGCGCGAAAGGCGCGAGGCCGCTCGCGCCGCTCGTCTGGCTCACGTCCTGCGCGCCCGAAATATCGACGTGATACACGCGCTTGACGGCCGCGCTCGAATCGTCGCCGAGGCCCTTGCCGTCGCGCTCGTCGAGCAGAAGCTCGTGGTCGTTCACGGCGACGATATCGCTGATCGTCGGATAGTTCGGTTTGTCGGCCGTGCCCATGTTGGTGAGCGGATAGGCGAACTGCGTCGACTTGCCGGTGCGCAGATCGATGCGCAGGATGCGCGTGTACGCGCCATTGGTGCCGCCGTCCTGCAGCAGCGGACTTTGCATCGCGCCGAAGAGCGCGTCGCCGTCCGGCGAGATCGCGAGGCCTTCCATGCCTTTGTTCGCGACGCGGCCCGACGCGTTCGCGCCGATCTCGTCGCTGCCGACGGGCGAGAGCGCCGTCACCGCGAACGACGCCGGCACCGCGTACGCCGCGATGCGCTCGCCGCTCTGCCTGTCGAAGCGATAGATGTACGGGCCGTATTCGTCGGAGATGAAGACGCTCGCGCCGTCGCGCGCCACGCGGATGCTTTCCGGATCGAAGCGCGCGTCGCGCGGATACGTCGACGGCCGCGTCGGCGCGAAGTTGTCGGAGCGGCCGGTGAAGTAGTGCGTGTGCTTCTTCGCGTTGAACGCGGGCGCGCCGTTGCCGACGTTTGCCGCGGCGCCGTCGCCGTACACGAGCGGCTCGCGCGTATGGAGGAGCGTCGTGTCGACGAGTGTCGGATCGAGCGTGTAGGGCAACGTGCCGCCTTTCGCGCCGGCATGGAGGCGCAGGATCAGCGTCTGGAAACGGTTGATGTACGACGCGGTGTCGTCGATGGCCTTGTTGTACGAGATCGCGTTCGGGCCGCGATCGGGCACGGCGAGAAGCGTGTCGCAGCCGGCATACGCGAGTCCGGAGCCGAGCCCGCCGAGCAGATTGCCCGGCGCGCCGTTTTCGAGCGGCGCGGCCGTCGCCTTCGAGCGATCGACGGCATTGCCGCTCAACTGACCGATCGCGATGAGATCGACGCTCGCCCAAGCGGACGAACCCGCGACGGTCAACGCTAAAAAACCGAACGACAAGGCACATGCACGCGCTCGAACCATGAACGTCTCCTTTCGATGGAATTGCCCGCGCATTATTACGAGCGGCAAGTGACGTTCATATGACTAAGGAAGCGATCCTTTACTTCGAGCCATATCCGACCGATGCGAGCGCGCGATCCCGAAACGACAACGCCGGCGCAAGGCCGGCGTCGTGGACGAAAGTGCGCGGCTACTGCTTGATCGTCCCGGTCGATTTGGAGTCACCCGGCTGAGCCGGCGACATCCCTTGCTCGCGCTGCTGCATCAGCGTGCCGCCGCCGGAGGTGCCGGACTGCACGCCGCCTTGCGACGAGTCGCCCGTGCGCGGGGCGGGCATCGGTTCATTCTTGCCCGGCTGCATCTGCTGCTGACGCTGCATCAACTGATCGCGCGACATTTCCTCCGAAAGCGCGCTGGTGCTGGCGAGCGCGAGGAGCGCGCCAGCGATCGCGGTAGTGGTTTTCATATCTGTCTCCTTGAGCCGGCGCCAGGCGCGCCGCTTACAGAACCGTCAGCATCGAACGTGCCGCGTGCGCCGCGATTAGGACTGTCCTTATTTATGTCTTAAGCGACGCTAAATGGCCGATAAACGGATAGGATATTTGACAGGTGATCCAGGGCGCGGGTCTATTACAATTCGCGATCCAAACAATATCGAATTGCCTGTTTCCCGTTCGAAAGTCTGCACGCCACGGAGTACTTCATGTCGATCATCGCACTGAGCGAATTATTGAAATGGCGCGATCAATTGCCCGAGGAGTCGGGCGAGGAAGCGCACATGCTGAACGCATTGATTGCGCGTCGCGAAGCGGAAATGCGCGCGCGTATCGCGGATTCGATCGCGGCAGTCAGTCAGCGCGAAAACTGGAAACTGCAACGCTGCGCGGCGATTGCACGGCGTGTCGAAGAAACGCCGGTTCGTTATTTGGAATCGATTGACGAATTTTTTCAGAATCGAAACGAAGGCGCGCCTCATGTCGAAACGCCAGAGGTTCTGTCAGATTTCTTCGCGGACGATCGGCGCGAAGCCGCACTGACGCACGCGCCGCTGCACAGGCCCGCGACGCAGATCGGCATGCCCGACTTGCCGACGCCTGTCGTCAATCTGCATGGCGTCATGGGTTCGCTCGAGTCGCGCGTCGCTGAGACGCCGGGCATTGCGTGCGGTCTTCAGGGCATCAGGATCATGCGTATGGTCGCCTTGATGTCGAAAGCGCGCTCCGCTCAAATCGCCAGGATGAGGATGAACGGGACGCAAGCGTTTTATCGCCACTCTTGATTTTCGATCGTTGCATTCGGCGCATTCCGATTTTTTCATCGCGTTACATTTTTATCCTCTTTCTCACGGAATCCGCGCACTGCGTCGGCGGCATTTTCTGCATCGTTTGAATCGCCGGACGTCTCGCCTATACTTGATCCGATAGCTTATTCGAGCGAAAGAAAGCAGATTCCGTTCGTCATGCAGAATGGTTGCGCCGGTATTCATTCGAATCGAATAACGCGTGTCGCGGTACCGAATTTAAACCAACCTCAATGCATGACGGCCAGTGCTGGAAAAGACTGGCCAGGGAGCCATCGTGAAAAGCCTGCTGAGCAGAAGAGGGAGCTTGCTCGACAACGCACCATCGTTTCTCGTGCGTCAAAAAGCCAACATTCCACGCGGCTTCACCGCGCCGGAGATCCACGCCGAAGACCTGTCCGGGGAGGAGTCCGTCCCGGTTCAGCTTTCGACGCGCGTCACGCCGCTGCGGCCCGGGGTCGTTCCCGCCACCCAGCAATCCGGCAAGGAAGCCGTGCAGGCCGCGCATCTCGCGGAAGTCGA
This sequence comes from Caballeronia sp. ATUFL_F2_KS9A, assembly GCF_023630765.1. Taxonomy (NCBI): domain Bacteria; kingdom Pseudomonadati; phylum Pseudomonadota; class Betaproteobacteria; order Burkholderiales; family Burkholderiaceae; genus Caballeronia; species Caballeronia sp. ATUFL_F2_KS9A. The sequence goes on from NZ_JALQEK010000002.1 coordinate 520,210, forward strand.
ATGGCTCGTTCAGCAAGGCGCGCTCTCGACGTTTCGCACGTTTCAGAGCTTCGCCTATTCCGCGAGCCTGCTGTTTTATCCGCGCGATCTGATCTATTACGCCGTGCTCCATCACGAGGATGCGGTCTGGCGCGTGCTCAAGGCCGGCGACCTCGGCGCGGCGGAATCGGCGTTCCGTCATTTCGTCGAACAGGCGATGCGGCTTGCCGACGCCGAAATGCGGCGCGCGCATCTCGAAGCGCAGAACGAGCAGATCGAACGTCTCACCGCGGAATCGGACGCGCAGATCGAGCGCGTGCGCGTCGATCTGCAGCGAGGCGGGCGGCACGATCAGGAGGTTGCGCTCAAGCAGCAGGAAATTCGCAAGGAGCTGGCGCAACTCGAAGGACGGCGCGCCGCGGCGCAGGCGCAACTCAACAAACTGCAGCGCCAGCTTCACCAACTCAACACGGCGGTCAACGAGAACGTGCCGAATCTGCCTGTCGTTCGATGACGCCACATTCAATCGTCCGAAGAAAACTTCCCGATCTCGCGTAGAATCGCCCCTTCGGGCAGCTAGTCGATTCTTTCGGCATACTCCCCACCGAACTTCGCAATGTATGTGCTGAGCCCGCGTCCGGCGCGGGCCAGTTGCTTCATTTCCTCGACGCGCGCGCGACCGGGCACGCGATAGTCATACAGGTATGTCCCGCCGTTGACGAAGCGCACTTTGATGCCGTCGTGCAGGATGTCGAATGCTTCGACGCCCGAATTGCCGGCAATATTTCGATAAGGCTGCATGGTGTCTTCAAACTCGAACGTACGCAAACGATTGCGCGCTCGTAGCAGGCCTAAAGTTTCGTCGGCGGGGACCGTTAAGGATGTCATGGATAAAGACCAATTCCCGTTCCTCGACTCGGACGATCCGCACTTTCAGCACGCTCGCGCGCTGAGCCTCTCGGTCGGTGCGATTCGCCGTGCACAAGGCAAGTGCAGCCCCAACGACTTCCCGGTCGGCTCGCTCGAATGGCACTTCGCCATCGAGGATTTCGCAGGCGATGTCCTGCGCGCGCTGATGGGCGAAACCGAAGGCGTCAACATTCAGGTCGGAGAGCGGCCGCTCGACTGACCGCGCGCCGCGCGTCTTAAACGCCGCCCATCGGCGGCGATTTCCCCTTTGCTATAGCTTCACGCCGCCCGCTTCGGGCGCATCCACGCCGCCGGGCGGGATCGCGCCGCCCGGGCCGACGTCGCTCGTCCGGTCGCTCGACCAGTACGGCTCGCGTCCGTAGTGCTGATGCACGGTGCTCGCCCAGACGCGATCCGCCATCGAAGGCCAGGAATCCTTGTCGAAGCCCGGCGAGTTGCGCACCTGCTCGGCCGTCGCGTCGATCCGGAAGCAGTGGTTGTCCGTATCGAGCGTGAGTGCGCTCCACGGCACAGCGAGCAGTTTGTCGCCGATGCCCAGAAAGCCGCCGCTCGACAGCACCGCATAAGCGATCCGTCCGCTCGTCACGTCGAGCATGATTTCCTTCAGCGATCCGACATCCTGGCCGTCGCTGCTTCTGACCGAATTGCCGTCGAGCGTGCTCGCCGCCATGACATCGGGTCCGGGGCCGGCGGCCGTCGCCGCGCCCTTGCCGACGATCTTCGCGCCCGCGGAAGCCGGTTCCATCGATTGACTCATGATCCGCTCCTTTGACCATCGTGAGACACGTTATGGTGAGCAACGGCCGTACCCATGGCGTGTCATCGCGCTCTGCTAAGCTCGGAATTCGTTCATTCCGTCCGCTGCCCATGATCGCTTTCGAGGAATTGCTGGCCGTCGCCTACAAGAAGGAGCGCATGCAGAGCCGCCGTCTCGCCAAAGGCGCGGCGCTCACCGAGCACGCGGCGCTCGTCAGGACGTTGCAGAAGGCGGCGGGCGAGCAATCCTTGCGAGATTTCGTCGATGCGCGCCGCGCCGAGCAAATCCGAAACGCCGATGCGCTGCGCTCACGCGACGCCCGGCGCGCCGAACGGAGCAGGCCGCGTAGGACCGAGCCCGAAGCGACAGGATGGCGCGGCTGGTTCGACGGCTCCGCGCTGCCGAATCCCGGGCGGCTGGGAATGGGAGGGGTGCTCGTCGGTCCGCTCGGGGAGACGGTCGAGATCAGCATCGCCGCGGGCATCGGCGACAGCAGCGCGGCGGAATATCTCGCGCTGATCGCGCTTCTCGAAGCGGCGCTGCGCGAAGGTGCAGCGGAAGTGGTGATCTACGGCGACAGCCGCGTCGTCATCGAGGACGTCAGCGCATCGGAGAACGCCGGCATCCGCTCGCTCGCGCATCACGCCGCGCGCGTGCGCTCGCTCATCGCGCAGATCGGCGATGTGCGTCTGCAGTGGATTCCGCGTGCGCGCAACGCCCGCGCCGATGCGCTGTCGCGTCAGGCGCTCGACGCGGCGCGCGCGTCGGTCGAAGCGGCCTGACTTGCGGAATCGTTACAAATCGCGGACGTCCGCCGTCGGGGTGTCGCCGAATGCGTCGCTCAGGAGATAATCGACGACCTTGCGCGCCGACGCCTCGGGCGTTGCGAGCTGACCGTCGCGCTTGAGCGCGTCGAAGCGCTCGCGCATCGGGAAGCGTTCGAGCGCGGTGCCGCGGATTTCGGCCTGCATGTCGGTGTCGACGACGCCCGGCGCGACGCTGCAGATGCGCAGCGCGCGATTGCCGTCGAGCGCGACCGCGCGCGCGTGATGATCGAGCGCCGCCTTGGTCGCGCAGTAGATGCTCCAGCCGGGGTAAGCGTTGCGCGCCGCGCCGCTCGAAATATGCACGATGCGCGTGTCGATCGATGGCCCGGCCGCCTGCGCCACCGCCGACGCAAGCATCAGCGGTGCGGCGACGTTCACACTGACCGCGCGCGCGACGTCGGCCGGCTTCTGATCCGCGAGACTGCCGACCGGCGCGAGCAGGCCCGCGTTGTTGACGAGCACCACGCGTTGCGCGCCGGACACGAAGCGGGACAGGGCGTCGCCCGACAGCCATTCGGTGAGCTTCGGGAGATCGGCGAGATCGAGCTCGACTTCGTGCAACTGACCGGGATGGCGCGCGGCGAGTTCGTCGTTGCGCTTTCGGGAAATCGCGAGCACTTGCGCGCCTTGCTCGAGCAGCAGCGAAGCGAGCGCGGCGCCGAGTCCGCGGGTGTGGCCGGTGAGGATGACGCGAATCGGTTCGGACATGAGCGTGGTCGGGTTGGCTGAAGTCGTCCGATTTTATCGACAAGCGCGGCGGGGCGCCGGCTACGCCAAAACGCGTCATCCCCGCAACAGGAGCGAGCGGGGAATACGGTCGTTCGTTGGTTCCTGGACACAGATGCGATCCGGCATCTTCTTTTGACTGACAAGCTTCTTCACAAAATTGACAATCGATCTCAAACAAGAATCATCGGAGCCTGCCATGCCGAATCGCCGCAAAGCATCCCGAGCTGCGTCGTCGATCTCCGAGTCCGATCACCTTGCCGCGCGCAACAATCGCTCGCTGACTTGCTGCATCGCGGCTTGCGCGACCTTCATCGGCTTGCCTGCGGCGTCGTGGGCTCAGAGCTCGGTGCAGCTCTACGGTGAACTCGACGAGGGCATCGCTTATACGAACAACGTCGGCGGCCACTCGCAATATCGCCTGACGAGCGGCACCATCGACGGAAGTTACTGGGGACTGCAAGGCACCGAGGATCTCGGTGGCGGCGCGCGCGCGATCTTCCGGCTCGAGCGCGGCTTGTCCGTCGCGACGGGCGAGGGGCTGAACGATCATCCGATGTATGTCGGCATCGGCACCGATACGCTCGGCACGCTCACCTTCGGCCATCAATACGACTCGATCCACGATTACTTCCAGACCTTCACGCTGACCGGCAACACGGGCGGCACGGCGTTCGCGCATCTGCTCGACAACGACAACGCGAACAACTCGTTCCTCGCGGCGAACTCCGTCAAATACACCAGTGGAAACTATGGCGGCCTGAGTTTCGGCGGTCTCTACGCGTTCTCGAATCAAGCGGGCGGATTTTCGGACAATCGCGCGTACAGCGTCGGGGCCAACTATTCGGCGGGCTCCTTCAACGCGGGCGCCGCCTATCTGCACAACAACGGGCGCGGCAACACGACGAGCGGCGCATACGATTCGCTCGCGCTGCCCGGCCCGGGCAACACGATATTCAACGCCAACGTGCAGCGGCAGAACACGTTCGGCGTCGGCATGAGCTACGAGATCGGCGAATTCACGTTGGGCGGCGCATTTTCCCGCGCGATCAATTCCGGCGTCACCGATGCCGACACCGGCGAGCTGATGCCATCGCTCGCGCTCAACAATTACGAGATCAACGGCATCTACAAGCTGACGCCGGCGATTCAGATCTCCGGAATGTACGTGTACACCAACGGCGGCGGCGCGCACTGGCACGAGGGCGCGCTGCAGGTGGACTATCTGCTCTCCAAGCGCACGGACGTGTATCTGGAGTCGATCTATCAGCGCGCTTCGTCGGGCGCGCCGGCGGTGATCAACACCAACGATCCGTCGAGCGGCCGCAATCAGCTGATGTTGAGCACGGGCATCCGTCATCGTTTCTGACCATTCTGCGGGCGTCGCGCGCGTGCTAATTTTGCGGTTTGTTTTGCGCCGATCCGCAGGTGTCCCATGTCGCTCCAGACTTTCTCGCTGTTCCTGCCCGCGTGCTTCGCCATCAACATGGCCTTCGGGCCGAACAACGTGCTGTCGCTGTCGAACGGCGCGCGCGATGGCGTTCGCGCGTCGGTGCTGGCGTCGTTCGGGCGGATCGTCGCTTTCGCGATCATGATCGCCATCGCCGGGCTCGGGCTCGGCGCGCTTTTGCTCGCATCGCAGACGCTCTTCACGGCGATCAAGTTCGCCGGCGCGGCGTACCTCGTGTGGATCGGCGTGAAGCTGATCCGCTCCGGACCTTCGCTCGTCGTCAAGGAAGAGGGCGCGGCGCGCGGTCCGATGAATCTCGCGCGGCTCATCAAACAGGAATTCTGGGTCGCGGCGGGCAATCCGAAGGCGATCCTCGTCTTCACGGCCTTCTTCCCGCAATTCGTCGATCGCAGCGCGTACGCGACGAGCTTCGCCATTCTCGGCGCGACGTTCCTGCTGCTCGAACTGGTGGCGATCTTTATTTACGCCGCGCTGGGCGCGCGCCTTGGCTCGCTTTCGCGCGGCGCGCGCGGTTTCACGTGGTTCAATCGCGTGAGCGGGGCGCTGATGATCGGCTTCGGCGTGATGCTCGCGTTCGTGCGGCGGCCCGCGACCTGATTCAGCGACTTTCGGGATCGATTTAATCGCGCGAATTATTACATTGAGTCATAGTCGATAACCGCGCACTAATTCTCGCGACAAATTACGCCAATCGCAGAATCCGAGAACTTTGCGTTTCGCTTGATTTACCCGCCATGCGAGAAAGCGGCGACGAAACGTCGCGCGCCCGCATTTTGCCGATTACCCGATACTTCCTTGCCTCGCGCGTCGAGGAAAGCGAACGCCGCGCGTGCGCCGCTGATTCAGGATTCGATAGCAATCGAATGTCTCCGATTTGCGATAATCGCGTGTTTGCCGCGGATAATCGCCCCTATTCATCTGATCATTTCGCGGACTATTCGCTCGTTTCGTCATTACGTGCAATCGGTATCTCGAAATGCGCCGATTCGCTCACGCCGTTTGAAGGATTTTTTCCGATGCTAACTCACTCGTCCCGCGCCTCGCAGACGCGCTCGTTCACGACCGTCTTTCTGATCGAAATGTGGGAGCGCTTCGGCTATTACGGCATGGCTGCGCTGCTCGTGCTGTTCATGGTCGACAAGATCGGTTTCGCCGATGAGCAGGCCAATCTCACTTGGGGCGCGTTCACCGCGCTCGTGTTTTCGGCGCCGTCGATCGGCGGCTGGATCGGCGACAAGATACTCGGCGCGCGCCGCACCATGACCGCGGGCGCTTTCGTGCTGGCGCTCGGCTATCTGATGCTCGCGCTTCCGGTCGACACGCTCGGCTTCATGTATGCGTCCCTCGGCGTGATCGTCGTCGGCAACGGGCTCTTCAAGTCCAACGCGGCGAATCTCGTGCGCCGCATCTACGAGGGCGATGACGCGCGCATCGATAGCGCGTTCACGATCTATTACATGGCCGTCAATATCGGCTCGACGTTTTCGATGCTCGCGACGCCGTGGATCAAGGATCATTGGGGCTGGCACGCGGCGTTCGCCGTGTGCTGCGGCGGCATGGTGCTCGGCCTGCTGAATTTCGCGGTGATGCGCCGCACGCTCGCGCACATCGGTTCCGCTCCGGACGACCAGCCGATTCGCTGGAAGCACGCGTTCGCGGTGGCGGCGGGGAGCATCGCGCTGGCAGCATCGACCGTATTCATCCTGCAGCACAAAACCGTGGCGGTCGCGTGTGTCTACGCGGCGGGCGTGGCCATTCTGGCGATCTTCGGCTACATGTTGATCAAGTGCGACCGCAGCGAGCGCGCGGGCCTCGTCGCCGCGCTGATCCTCACGCTGCAGGTCATTCTCTTCTTCGTGTTCTACCAGCAGATGTCGACATCGCTCACGCTGTTCGCGCTGCGCAACGTCGATCCGTCGTTCTCGATCGGCAACGCAGAGCTGTTCACGTGGAGCGCGGCGCAGTTTCAGGCGCTCAACCCGATCTGGATCATGCTCCTGAGCCCGATTCTCGCGTTCCTTTACACGCGACAGGCACAGCGCGGCCGCGGCATGTCGGTGGCCTTGAAGTACGCGCTCGGCTTCGTCGTCGTGGCGATCGGATTCTTCGTGTTCGGTCTGAGCGGGCGTTACGCGGTGGATGGGCGTGTGTCGTCGTGGTTCATGGTGGCGGGCTACGGTCTCTATTCGCTCGGCGAACTGCTCGTGTCGGGCCTCGGCCTCGCGATGATCGCGCGCTACGTCCCGGCGCGCATGAGCGGCTTCATGATGGGCGCGTATTTCGTCGCGACGGGCGTGTCGCAGTATCTCGGCAGCGTCGTCGCCAATTTTGCGCGCATGCCGTCCGGCAACCTCGAACCGGTGCAATCGCTGCCGCTTTATACGCATCTCTTTTTCGGGCTCGGCTGGCTGGCCGCGGGCGGCGCGGCGGTCGCCATGGCGCTCCTGCCGGTGCTCGGCAGACTGTCGCGGGCGCATCAGCAGGCGGTGGAGCAGGCCGTCAACGCCGCCGCGAACGAACGCGCGACGCCGGCAGCAACGTTGAGTACAAACAACGTTTGACTTCGGGGAATGCTTCGGTCTATAATTGAATTCTTCAGACGCGGGGTGGAGCAGTCTGGCAGCTCGTCGGGCTCATAACCCGAAGGTCGTAGGTTCAAATCCTACCCCCGCAACCAGTTTCAAAAAGCGAAGAGCCCGGTTCAGCCGGGCTCTTCGCTTTTGTGCGTTCGTTTCTTCTTCGTTCTCAATGGCGCAGGTCCGGCAGCGAAAAAGCGCGACCGCTCATCCGACCGAAAATTTCCTTCCCAAGCACGAAAAGCCTGCATGAGCTGTGTGCTCATGCAGGCTTTGTGCGATCTTGCCAGCTTTAATCGATTGGGGCGCTACGATAGTGCGCGAATCCGCGAGCTTTCACGCGACCTGCGCGTGAAACCGCGACCCGATCGATCTCAGGTTGCGATGCCGATCTTGCCTAAGCAGACGAGGGCGCGATGCCCTGCGTCGATCAATAGAACTTCTTCGGCAGTTGCGCGCGACGGATCTGCTTGCGCAGACGAGCGACAGCAGCAGCTTTCTTGCGCTTGCGCTCGGTGGTGGGCTTTTCATAAGCCATGCGCGACTTGAGCTCTTGAATCAGGCCCGTGCGTTCGACGGTACGGCGAAAACGACGCATGGCGACGTCGAAAGGCTCGTTCTCTTTCAACAGTACTTTAGTCATTGAAATCTCGGTTGATCTGGCCCTGCCAGAATTTAGGGCAAAACGCAATTGTACACTTTTTGAGCGTGACCCTGCACGCACTTTGTACGAAAGCATGCATATGCGGACTCGGGAATCACATCGTAGGTCGTTGAATCGAGACGACAATCCCGGAATACCCGCGCTCAGAATCCGCGCGAGCGAGGAGGCCTTCGATCGGGCTCGGCTCGGCGCGCGTCCGGCTGCTCGATCGTCACGTCGGACAGGGCGAGCGCGACGCACGGCAGAATCCAGCGTTCGGCTTTTTCCTCCGCGGTGAGTCCCGGCCATTCCACGCGATACGCGATCTCGCCTTCGACGATCCGGCAGATGCACGCACGGCAGGTGCCGTTGCGGCACGATCGCGGCAGCGACAGATTCGCCCGCAGCGCGGCTTCGAGCAGCGTCTCGCCGCCTTTCACCGCGACGAAGTGTCCGGCAGGCTCGATGACCATCGCGAAGGCGCGCGGCTCGTCGTCATTCACGCCTGTACCTCGACGTTCGCGCGGCCGTTGGTGAGATCGCGCAATTCGGCGACGGCCGGCTCGCGCGCGATCGCGGCCATCCGCACGACGAGGCGCACGGTCATCCCATATTCGCTTTGCACGAGTTCGGCGTCGTGCTGCTCGATCCATCGGCGCACGCGCGCTTCGTCGGCATAGTCGATGTCGATGCCGATTAGCCCGCGCTCGATGCGCTCGACGCGCTCGGCCGACTGCATCGCGCTTGCGATCGCATCGGTGTAGGCGCGCACGAGGCCGCCCGCGCCGAGCTTGATGCCGCCGTAATAGCGCACGACCGCGGCCAGCACGCCATCGACTTCGTGATGCCGCAGCACTTCGAGAATCGGCCGTCCGGCGGTGCCGGAAGGCTCGCCGTCGTCGGACATGCCCGACTGGCCGCCCGCGAGCAGCGCCCAGCAGACATGCGTCGCGCCCGGATGCTCGGCGCGCAGACGCTCGAGCTCGCGCATGGCTTCGTCGCGATCCGCGACGGGTATCGCGAGCGCGATGAAGCGGCTCTTGCGGATGTCGATTTCAGCGCTGACGGAAGCGGCGAGAGTGTACGTTGGCAAAGCGGAAAACGCGCGGGAGGCAAATATCGAATCATAGCCGCTCGACGCGGCCGGTCATGCCGCCACGTCCGAGCCGTCTTTCAGCGCGCGCTGCATGAGCACTGTATCGACCCATCGCCGGTGCTTGAAGCCGACGTCGCGCAGCACGCCGACATGTTCGAACCCGAGCCGCGCATGCAGCGCGATCGAGCCGGCGTTGCCGCTGTTGCCGATCACCGCGATCATCTGCCGCCACGGTCCGCGCTCGCATCGTTCGATGAGCGCCGTGAGCAGCGCGAGGCCGACGCCGCGGCGACCGAAACCATCGGCGACGTAGACCGAATCTTCGATCGTATGCCGGTAAGCCGAGCGCGGCCGGTATGCCGACGCATACGCATAGCCCGCCAGCCGTCCGTCCAGCTCCGCGACGAGATACGGCAAGCCCGCCGCCGCGATGGCCGCGTGACGCGCGCGCATGTCGTCGACCGACGGCGCGATCTCTTCGAAAGTCGCGAGCGCGTTTTCGACGTAGTGCGAGTAAATGCGCGCGATGGCGTCGAAGTCGCCTTGCGCGGCGTCGCGCACGAGCGGTCGGGAGGAAACGTCGGAGGCCATGTCTGTCGTTCGATGCAAGGAAAACGCGGTTTCTGGTCTGGCCATTTTCGCACGGTGCATCGGCGGCAAAAAAAGCTTGCGCGGGCCGTGCGGAAGACCACCAAAAGGCAGCGTTTTCGGGCAAAGAAAACGTTGAATCGAGCGATGCGCGACCCCTACACTAAGTCGTTTGTCCGAGACTCGGGCGCGGCGCAACGCACGCCGGCCACGTCGGGCAGGAAATACACAACGCGCGCGCGACAGTCTTTGCGCCGCGGTCCATAAGACGCAATGAACAAAATTCAACGTGGGGCGCTGGCGGCGCTTCTGATCGTCATCGTGGGAATCGCGGCGCTGGCGCCGGCGGGGATCGGCTTTTTGTTCGCGCAGCGCAGTCAACGGCATGACGAGACCGCGCGCCTGAACACGGTCGCGGCCGCCGCGCTCTTTCGCGCCGAAGATGTCACGCGGCGGCTGTCGGGCGCGCTCGGGGAAATCGGCAAAGTGGCGGCCGTGCCGTGTTCGACGCCGTATCTGCAGGAGTTGCGACGCATCGCGCTCACGCACGAGCAGGTGCGCGACGCCGGCGCTTACGATCGCGACGGCCGCTGGCAATGTTCGTCGCTCCTGGGCGCAGTGTCGGCGGGCGTGCTCGACGGCCTCACGCTGCCGCCGCCCGACTGGCGCTCGCGCGACGGCGTGATGGCGTGGTACGGGCTGTCGCGTCTGCCGGGCGGCAAGTCTTCGCTCGTGATGGGGCGCAACGGCTTCTACGTCGCCGCCGATCCATCGCTTTACGTCGACACGCTCGACGCGAACGACGAGGTCGCGAGCGGCGTCGCCGTCATCAACACGGAAGTGAGCCGCGTGATCGCGACCACGCCCGCCACCGACGCCAACGCGATCCTCGCCGTCTATCGCACCGAGCCGCCCGTGCGCGACGACTCGCCGTACGTCGTGCGCCGTTCCGTGTCGATGCCGCTCGCGGTCGTCGTGAGCGCGCCGCATCAGACGCTGCGCCAGCGCCTGCGCACGCTGCCGTGGGGCTGGCTGCTCGGCGGCGTCGTGGTCGGGCTCGCGCTCGCGAGCTGGGCGGCGTTCTTCTTCGTGCGACGGCTCTCGCCGCGCGGCCAGTTGAGCGATGCGGTGCGGCGGCACCAGTTCATCGTCGCGTATCAGCCGATCGTCGATCTCGCCACGCGGCGCTGCGTCGGCGCGGAGGCGCTCGTGCGCTGGAAGTATCACGATCGCATCGTGCGGCCCGATCATTTCATCCCGCTCGCGGAGCATCAGGGGCTGATCCAGGCGATCACCGATCAGGTGCTCGACACGATCCTGCTCGAACTCGGCGACTTTCTTAAGCGCTACCCGGAGTACTACGTGTCGGTGAATCTGTCCGCGCCGGATCTCACCACGCATCGCTTTCTCGACGTGCTCGGCCCCGCGATCGCGCAGCAGGGCGTGCGGCCGGAGCAGATTCACATCGAGGCCACCGAGCGCAGCTTTCTCGACGCCGATGCCGCCAAGGAAGTCATCGGCGCGTTTCGCGAAGCGGGCCATGCCGTCTATCTCGACGATTTCGGCACCGGTTATTCGAGCCTCTCGCACTTGCAAAACTTTCGCATCGACGGCCTGAAGATCGACAAGTCGTTCGTCGATACCGTCGGGCAGGACGCGGCGTCGAGCAGCGTCGCGTCGCACATCATCGACATGGCCGCGACGCTCGACGTGCAGGTGATCGCCGAAGGCATCGAGCGTGAGGAACAGGCTGCGTATCTGCTCGCGCGCGGCGCGCGGTTCGGGCAGGGCTGGCTGTTTTCGGCGCCGCTCACGGCCGCGGAATTCATCCGCTACGCGGGCAAGACGCGCGCCGCTTGATCGGCCTCGATTCGTCCTTATCTACGATGTTTCCTGACGAGGCCCGATCATGACCACTCCGATGAACGACCCGACCGCCACCGCTTTCCTGCGCGACGTGCGGCATCCGCTGCTCGTGCTTCATCGCAGCGTGCTTGCGCATTTGCGCGCGCGCCACGAGGCCGAGTTCGGGCCGACGTCGCCGGGCGAATTCCTGCAGATCGTGATCAACGGATCGGCGTATCGCTGGCTTACGCCGTTCTCGACGCTCATCGCCGCCATCGACGACGTCCTCGACGACGAGGAAGCCACCGCCGACGCGCGCATCGCGCACGCGCAAGCCGTCATCGACATGTTCAGCGCCGGCACGCGCGACCCGGCATTCGCCGAGCAATTCCTGCCTTTGCTGCAGGACAGCCCGGAGATCGCCGTGGCGAACGGGCAGGTCGCGCAACGCGTGCGGGACGTCGCGCGCGCGTAAATGGCGTGATCGACGGGCGCGCGGTCTATCGAAAATGCGACCTGAAAACCGCAATTTCCGGATTCCGCGCGCATCGGGGTTTTCCTGTCTGTCGCGTGCGAACAGCGTTGCGCGGCGGGCCCGTGGCCGCGTGACGGCTCACCGCGTCGTCGTGCTGCATCGCAGCAAAGACGTTTCATCACAATTGAGCGATTAATTTTCGCTTGCGAGTATCGCCGCCAATCGCCGGAGCGCTCGTAGTCGCGCTCCGCTTCTTTCAACGAAGACGATGGAGGCGACTCTTGATCCTGTACGGCTTCGGCCCGCTCCTCTGGGCGGGCGCCAAAGAGACGCTCGCGCTCGCGGTGCTGTCTCTCGCGGTATCGGTGCTGCTCGGCTTGGCCGGCGCATCCGCGAAACTTTCGCGTCACGCGCCTTTGCGCGCCGTCGCGACCGCATACACGACGCTCATCCGCTCGGTTCCCGACCTCGTGTTGATGCTGCTGCTCTTCTACAGCATTCAGATCGCGATCAACAATGTCACCGATGCCTTCGGCTGGAGTCAGTTCGACATCGATCCGTTCACGGCCGGCGTGCTCACGCTCGGCTTCATCTACGGCGCGTATTTCACCGAGACGTTTCGCGGCGCGTTTCTGGCGGTGCCGCGCGGGCAACTCGAAGCGGGCAGTGCGTACGGCATGAGCGGCATGCGCGTGTTCGGCCGCATTCTCTTTCCGCAGATGATGCGTTTCGCGCTGCCGGGCATCGGCAACAACTGGCAGGTGCTCGTGAAGGCGACGGCGCTCGTGTCGATCATCGGTCTCGCGGATGTCGTCAAGGCGGCGCAGGACGCGGGCAAGAGCACGTTCAACATGTTCTTCTTCATCCTCATCGCGGCGCTGATCTATCTCGCGATCACGAGCGCATCGAACCTCGTGTTGATGGCGCTCGAGCGCCGCTATTCGATCGGCGTGCGGCACGCCGAACTCTGACTCCTGCCAGCGAGCAAAAAGCCATGATCCAGATCTTCGCCGAATGGTGGCGTCCGTTCCTGTATTCCGACGGCATGCGGGCGTCGGGCCTCGTCGTCACGTTGTGGCTGCTCGCGGCGTCGATCGCGCTCGGCTTCTGCGCGGCGGTGCCGCTCGCCTGCGCGCGCGTATCGCGCAACCGCTGGCTTTCGACGCCCGTGCGCCTCTACACGTACGTGTTTCGCGGCACGCCGCTTTACGTGCAACTGCTGCTGCTCTACACCGGCATGTACAGCCTGGAATTCGTGCGTACGCAGTCCTTGCTCGAAGCGTTTTTCAAAAGCGGCTTCAATTGCGCGATCCTCGCGTTCGCGCTCAACACCTGCGCCTATACCACCGAAATCTTCGCCGGCGCGATTCGCGGCATCGCGCACGGCGAAGTGGAAGCGGCGCGCGCTTACGGCATGAGCACCTTCACGATGTATCGCCGCATCATCCTGCCGTCCGCGCTGCGGCGCGCCTTGCCTTTGTACAGCAACGAAGTGATCCTGATGCTGCACGCGACGACCGTCGCCTTCACCGCGACCGTGCCGGACATCCTGAAGGTCGCGCGCGATGCGAATTCGGCGACCTATCAGTCGTTCGAATCGTTCGGCATCGCGGCGCTGCTGTATGTCGCGATCTCGTTCGCGCTCGTCGCGGCATTCCGGCGCGCCGAGCGGCGCTGGCTCGCGTATCTGCGGCCGGCGGGCGCGGTGCGCGCTGTGCGTCATTAAAGAGCGGTAAAATTCGAAGCCATGCGTCACACCCTGTCATCACCCGAGGAGAAAGCGTTGCAGCCAACCGCCAAAGACGTCGCGACCAAGCTCGTCGCCGAGGACATTCACAAGCGCTACGGCGACAACGAAGTGCTGAAGGGCGTCTCGCTCGCGGCCAAAGCGGGCGATGTGATCAGCATCATCGGCGCGAGCGGCTCGGGCAAGAGCACGTTTCTGCGCTGCATCAACTTCCTGGAGCGGCCGAACGCGGGGCAGATCATCGTCGATGGCGAAGCCGTTCGCACCAAGACCGATAAATCCGGCAATCTCGAAGTCGCGGATCACAAGCAGTTGCAGCGCGTACGCACGAAGCTCGCGATGGTCTTCCAGCACTTCAACCTGTGGTCGCACATGACGGCCATCGAGAACGTGATGGAAGCGCCGCTGCATGTGCTCGGCATATCGAAGAAGGAAGCCGAGGATCGTGCGCGCGAATATCTCGAGAAAGTGGGCCTGCCGCCGCGCGTCGAGAAGCAGTATCCGTCGCATCTGTCGGGCGGTCAGCAGCAGCGCGTCGCGATTGCGCGCGCGCTCGCGATGCATCCGGATGTCATGCTCTTCGACGAACCCACGTCCGCGCTCGATCCCGAGCTCGTCGGCGAAGTGCTGAAGGTGATGCAGCGTCTCGCCGAAGAAGGCCGCACGATGATCGTCGTCACGCATGAAATGGGCTTCGCGCGCAACGTGTCGAATCACGTCATGTTCCTGCATCAGGGACGCACGGAAGAAGAGGGTGCGCCGTCCGAAGTGCTGAGCGCGCCGAAGAGCGAGCGTCTGCGCCAGTTCCTGTCGGGCAGCCTCAAGTAACGTGACGCTGCAAGTTGCGATCGTCGCGCTGCCGCCGGTGTCGATGAGCGGCATTGGGCCGATCATCGACAGTCTTTCGCTCGCCAATGAAATCGACGGGCATCGTCTCTACGAATGGCGCATCTGTTCGTGGGACGGCCGTCCGGTGCCGCTTTCGGGCGGCGCACAGCTTCCCGCCGATTGCGCGTTCAACGACGCCGTGCGTTGCGACTGGCTCATCGTCGTGTCGGAGCGCTATCAGCAGTTCGCCGATTACCGGCTCTTTCTCGCGAGCCTCGCGCGCGTCGCGCCGCGTACGCCGCTCGTTTCCGGCATTCATCACGGCGTATGGTGGCTCGCGATGGCCGGGCAGCTTTCGCAATATCGCGTCGCGGTGAACTGGGAAACGTATCAGCAGTTCACCGAGCAGTTCGAGCGCGCGATCGTCAGCCAGCAGATTTTCGAAATCGACCGCGATCGCGCTACTTGTTCCGGCGGGCAAGCGGCCATCGATTTCATGCTCGCGATGATCGCGCGCGAACACGGCCCGGACCTCGCGGAGCGCATCGCGGATTCGCTCGGCATCGGCACCTTGCGCGCGGGCACGGAGCGTCAGCGCATTCCGTTCGTCACGGCGCCGGGCGAGCGGCATCCGCGCCTGAACGACGCGCTTCAACTGATGGAAGCGAATATCGAAGACCCGCTCGCCACCGATGAAATCGCGAATCTCGTCGGCATTTCGCGCCGGCAGCTGGAGCGGCTCTTTCGTCAGTATCTCGGCGCGATGCCGTCGAAGTATTACCTCAATCTGCGTCTCACGAAGGCGCGCACGCAACTGCAGCGCACGAGCAAATCGGTGGTGCAGATCAGTCTCGCGTGCGGGTTTTCATCGGCGGCGCATTTTTCCAATGCGTATCGCGACCGATTCGGCGTGACGCCGCGCGAGGAGCGCCGTAACTGGATCGAAAAGCAGCGCGGCGGCGCGATCGACGAACCGCGCGGCGGCGCGCTGATCGAGCCGCCCGGCGCGGCATAGAAGCTGCACGGTATCTGCGGAAAAGCTCATCGAAGCATGTCGCGAACGCGCAAGACGGAACGCGGGCGATTGCCTAATATCGACGTAATGCTCAAACCGAGGAGTGGCTCATGACCGACATCAATGTGAATCGCGGTACGTTCGACGAAGTAATGGTTCCGGTGTTCGCGCCGGCCAATTTCGTGCCCGACCGGGGTCGCGGCTCGCGCGTCTGGGACACCGAAGGCCGCGATTATGTCGATTTCGCCGGCGGTATCGCGGTGACGGCGCTGGGCCACGGTCATCCGGAACTGCTGAAAGTGCTGCACGAGCAGGGCGAGAAGCTCTGGCACATCGGCAACGGTTACACGAACGCGCCGGTGTTGCGCCTCGCGAAACGCCTGACCGATCTCACCTTCGCCGACCGCGCGTTCTTCGCGAATTCGGGGGCGGAAGCCAACGAAGCGGCGCTGAAGCTCGCGCGCCGTTACGCAATCGACAATCACGGCGACGACAAGATCGAAATCATCTCGTTCACGCAGTCGTTCCACGGGCGCACGTTCTTCACGGTGAGCGTCGGCGGACAGCCGAAGTATGCGGAAGGCTTCGGTCCGCAGCCGGCGGGCATCCGTCATCTGCCGTACAACGATTTGCCGAAGGCGCTGGAAGCCATCGGGCCGAAGACGTGCGCGGTCATCGTCGAGCCGGTGCAAGGCGAAGGCGGCGTGCTGCCCGCCGATCCCGCGTTTTTGAAGGGCTTGCGCGAAGCCTGCGACAAGCACGGCGCGCTGCTGATTTTCGATGAAGTGCAGACCGGCGTCGGCCGCACCGGCACGTTTTACGCGTACATGCAGTACGGCGTGACGCCGGACATCCTGACGAGCGCGAAGGCGCTGGGCAACGGCTTTCCGATCGGCGTGATGCTGACCACGAACGACATCGCCGCGCACTTCAAGGTCGGCGTGCACGGCACGACTTACGGCGGCAATCCGCTCGGCGCGTCGATCGCGGAGAAAGTCGTCGAACTCATCAGCGATCCGAAGCTGCTCGAAGGTGTCGCCGAACGCAGCAAAGCGATCAAGGCGCATCTGGCGCGCATCAACGAGCGCTTCGGCATGTTCAGCGAGATACGCGGACGCGGCCTGCTGATCGGCGCGGAACTGAACGACAGCTACAAAGACCGCGCGAAGGACGTGCTCAACGCGGCGGCCGCGAACGGTGTCATCATGCTGATCGCGGGGCCGAACGTGCTGCGCTTCGCGCCGTCGCTCATCATGCCGATGGCCGATCTCGACGAAGGCTTCGCGCGCATCGAAAAGGCGATCGAGCAGGTCGTCGGCACGGTTGCGGTCAAGTGACCAACGGAATCCGATGATGCTCTTCGTCCGCCCCGCAAGACTCTCCGATCTCGACGAGCTCGAACGCATGGCGCGCGCCGCGCTGCCCGTGCTGCACTCGTTGCCGCGCGACCGGCGCGCGCTCGAAACGCGCGTCGCGCTCTCGGAAGACTCGTTTCGCGCCGAAGTGGAATTTCCCGGCGAGGAGTTCTATCTCTTCGTGCTCGAAGACTCGCAGACAGGCAAGTTGCTCGGCACGTCGAGCATCGTCGCGTCGGCGGGGTATTCCGAGCCGTTCTACGCGTTTCGCAACGATGCGCTGATTCACGCCTCGCGCGAACTCAAGGTGAACCGAAAAATCCACGCGCTCACGATGTCGCACGAACTGACGGGCAAGAGCCGTCTGACGGGCTTTTATATCGATCCGTCGTTGCGCGACGAAGCGAACGAAGCGGCCGCGCATCTCTTGTCGCGCGCACGCATGATCTACATCGCGGCGAACCGCAAGCGCTTCTCCAGCGAAGTCTTCTCGCTGATGCTGGGCGTCACCGACGAATCAGGCGCGTCGCCGTTCTGGGACGCGGTCGGACGCAAGTTCTTCGGCCGCGACTTCGAACAGGTCGAATCGGAATCGGGCGGACGCAGCCGCACGTTCATCGCGGAAGTGATGCCGAGCTATCCGCTCTATGTGCCGCTGCTGCCCGGCGATGCGCAGCGCGTGCTCGGCGAGCCGAACGAAAGCACGCTGCTCGCCTACGACATTCATCTCGAGGAAGGCTTCGAGCCGGATCGTTACGTCGATATTTTCGATGCCGGTCCGGTGCTGACGATCGCCGTCGACAAAAGCGCGTCGGCGAGTTCGGGCGAATTGCGCGCCGTGCGCGATGCCGCCGTCGAAAGCGGCGCGCCGTATCTCGTCGCGGCGGGCGGCGCGCATGCGTTCCGTTGCATCGTCGCGGGACTCGCGGGCACGCGCGCGGACGGCGCCGAATTGACCGCACAGGCGCGCGATGCGCTCGGCGTCGAAGACAAAGACACGGTGCGTTGCGTGCCGTTGCATCAGGCATCGGGAGAATTGCAATGATCGTCGTGCGATGCACGCAGCCGGGCGATGTCGACGCGCTCGTCGCGCTCGCCCAGGAAACGGGCCCGGGCCTCACCACGTTCAAGCCGGATCGCGGCGCGCTCGCGGCACGCGTCGAACGCGCGCGCCGCACGCTGACCGGTGAAGCGCAAGCCTTCGAAGCAGGCTATTTCTTCGTGATGGAAGACACCGCGACCGGCGATGTCGCGGGCGTGTGCGGCATCGAAACGGAAGTCGGGCTGGAGCAGCCGTTCTACAACTATCGCGTATCGACGGTCGTGCACGCGAGCCAGGACATGCGCGTGTGGACACGCATGTCGCTGCTCAATATCTCGCACGATCTGACGGGTTATGCGGAAGTCTGTTCGCTCTTTCTCAGCCCGCGCTATCGCACGGCGGGCGTGGGCGGCCTGTTGTCGCGCTCGCGCTTCATGTTCATCGCGCAGTTCGCGGATCGCTTTCCGCAGCGTTTGTGCGCGGAATTGCGCGGCCACTTCGACGAAAACGGCGAGTCGCCGTTCTGGAACGCGGTCGGCTCGCATTTCTATCAGATCGATTTCAACGAAGCGGATTACCTGAGCTCGCACGGCAAGAAGTCGTTCGTCGCCGAACTGATGCCGCGCTATCCGGTGTATCTGGACTTGCTGCCGGAGACCGCGCAACAGGCGGTCGGCGTCACGCACAGGGACACCGCGCCCGCACGCAAGATGCTCGAGGCGGAAGGGCTGCGTTACGAGAATCACGTCGATATCTTCGATGCCGGTCCGGTGCTCGAATGCCACATCGCGGACTTGCGCACGGTGCGCGAGAGCGTGATCGCGCGCGTGCGTATCGGCGATCGAAGCGACACGGGCAGCGATGCCAGAAGCCTCGTATCGAACACCTTGCTCGAAGATTTCCGCTGCGGCGCGACGACGGGCGCGGTCGAGGACGGCGCGTTCCTGCTGACGGCGGAAGAAGCCGCGGCGTTGCGCGTCAAGGAAGGCGATCAGGTGCGCGTGCTGACTTCTCATCCGCGCGCCAAGTAAATGAGACACGACATGGATATTTCGAACCAGTTGTATATCGGCGGTGAGTGGCAGGACGGCAAGGGCGCGGCGTTTGCATCGCGCAATCCCGGCACCGATGAAACCGTGTGGCAGGGCAAGAGCGCATCCGCGCAAGACGTGGATCGCGCGGTGTCGTCGGCGCGGCGCGCGTTCGCGTCGTGGTCGGCGCTGTCGTTCGACGAGCGCGTCGCGGTCGCCAAACGCTTCGCCGCCTTGCTCAACGAGAACAAGGAAGCGCTCGCAAACGCGATCGGCCGCGAAACCGGCAAGCCGCTGTGGGAAGCGCGCACGGAAGTGGCGTCGATGGCCGCGAAGGTCGATATCTCCGTGCAGGCGTATCACGAGCGCACCGGCGAAAAGCGCGCGCCGATGGCCGATGGCGTCGCGGTGCTGCGGCATCGTCCGCATGGCGTCGTCGCCGTGTTCGGGCCGTACAACTTTCCGGGGCATCTGCCGAACGGACATATCGTGCCGGCGCTCATCGCGGGCAATACGGTCGTGTTCAAGCCGTCCGAACTCGCGCCCGGCGTCGCGGCCGCAACCGTCGCGCTGTGGATTCAGGCTGGCTTGCCCGAAGGCGTGCTCAATCTCGTGCAAGGCGAAAAGGACACGGGCGTCGCGCTTGCGAATCATCGGCAGATCGACGGGCTTTTCTTCACCGGCAGCTCGGATACCGGCACGCTCTTGCACAAGCAGTTCGGCGGACGTCCCGAAATCGTGCTCGCACTGGAGATGGGCGGCAACAATCCGCTCGTCGTCGCGAACGTCGAGGATGTCGATGCCGCCGTGCATCACGCGATTCAATCGGCGTTTCTGTCGGCGGGCCAGCGCTGCACCTGCGCACGCCGTCTCTTCGTCCCCGACGATGCCGTCGGCGAGCGCTTCATGCAGCGCTTCATCGAAGTGAGCGCGAACATTCGCGTCGGGAAATACGACGATGAGCCGCAGCCGTACATGGGCGCCGTGATCTCGGCGCGCGCGGCGGCGCGTCTCGTCGATGCGCAGACGCGTCTGATCGAAGCCGGCGCGAAGCCCGCGCTCGAAATGAAGCAGCGCGCGGCGCATCTCGGCTTTGTCTCGCCAGCGATTCTCGACGTGACGAACGCGCGCGACGTCCCCGACGAAGAGCACTTCGGCCCGATGGTGCAGGTCACGCGCTACAAGACGTTCGACGAAGCCATCGAGCGCGCGAACGACACCGCTTACGGCTTGTCCGCGGGCCTGCTCGCCGACGACGAATCCGCGTGGAAGCATTTCCAGCGCACGATCCGCGCGGGCATCGTCAACTGGAACCGGCCGACCAACGGCGCATCGTCGGCGGCGCCGTTCGGCGGCATCGGACGTTCGGGCAATCAGCGGCCGAGCGCGTACTACGCGGCGGACTATTGCTCGTATCCGATGGCGTCGGTGGAAAGCGCGCAATTGCAGATGCCGGCGAGCGTATCGCCGGGACTCACGTTCTAAGCGGCGGAAATGAACATGCTTGCAACCGAAGCGAATTTCGACGGGCTCGTCGGCCCGACGCACAACTACGCGGGACTCTCGTTCGGCAACGTCGCGTCGCGCAACAACGAGAAGTCGGTGGCCAATCCGAAGGCCGCCGCGAAGCAGGGCTTGCGCAAGATGAAGCGGCTCGCCGATCTCGGCTTTCGGCAGGGCGTGTTGCCGCCGCTCGAACGCCCGTCGATCAGGCTGTTGCGCGCCGTCGGCTTTTCCGGCGACGACGCCAGCGTGATCGCCCGCGCCGCGCGTGAAGCGCCGGAATTGCTGGCGGCGGCGAGCTCCGCATCGGCGATGTGGACCGCGAATGCGGCGACCGTGAGTCCGTCCGCGGATACGGAAGACGGGCGCGTCCACTTCACGCCGGCGAATCTCGCGGCCAAGCTGCATCGCGCGATCGAGCATGGCGAAACGCGCCGCTCGCTTGGCGCGATCTTCGCCGACGAAGCGCGCTTTCGCATTCATCACGCGCTGCCCGGCACGCCCGCGCTCGGCGACGAAGGCGCGGCGAACCATACGCGTTTTGCGCGCGAGTACGGCGAGAAGGGCGTCGAGTTCTTCGTGTACGGGCGCAGCGAGTACGGCCAGGGTTCGCAGCCGCAGCGCTATCCCGCGCGTCAGACGCTCGAAGCGAGCCGCGCGGTCGCGCGCCTGCACGGTTTATCCGCCGATGCGACCGTGTTCGCGCAGCAATCGCCCGATGTGATCGATGCGGGCGTGTTCCACAACGACGTCATCGCGGTCGGCAATCGCACGACGCTCTTTTGCCATGAGCGCGCGTTCGTCGATCAGCACAAGGTCTACGACGAGCTACGCGAGAAGCTCGGCGCGCAAGGCACGCCGTTTCACGCGCTCGAAGTGCCGGACAGCGAAGTCAGTGTCGAGGATGCGGTTTCGTCGTATCTCTTCAATAGCCAGTTGTTGTCGCGCGAGGACGGCAGGCAAGTGCTCGTCGTGCCGCAGGAATGCCGCGAGAACGCGCGCGTGGCGGCGTATCTCGATTCCCTCGGCGGCCGCAAGACGCCGATCGACGAAGTGCTCGTCTTCGATCTGCGCGAAAGCATGAAGAACGGCGGCGGGCCGGCTTGTTTGCGTCTGCGCGTCGTGCTGAACGACGCCGAGCGCGCCGCGGTGAACCCGCGCGTGTGGATGAACGACGCGCTTTTCACGCAACTCGACGCGTGGATCGACAGGCATTACCGCGATCGCCTCGCGCCCGCCGATCTCGCCGATCCGAAACTGCTCGCCGAATCGCGCGGCGCGCTCGACGAACTGACGACCATCCTCGGACTCGGTGCCGTCTATGACTTTCAGCGCTGATTCGTCCTTGCTCGAAGACTTCCTCGCCTTCACGCTCAACGGCGGGCGCCCTTCCGTCGCACAGGGCGTCGCGCCTTCGGGCGTGCGCTGGACCTGGCAGGGCGAGGGCGTGTTGCTGCTGGAACCCGCGACAGAACCGACGCATAGCGTGCTCGCGTCGGCGGGCATTCACGGCGACGAAACCGCGCCGATCGAAATGCTGTGCTCGCTTGTCGCGGATATCGCGAACGGCCGCGCGCCGCTCGTCGCGCGCATGCTGGTGATCCTCGGCAACATCGACGCGATGCGTGCCGCCGACCGCTATCTCGACGACGACCTGAATCGCCTGTTCAGCGGCCGTCATGCGGATTTGCGCGACAGCCGCGAAGCACCGCGCGCCGCTGAACTGGAAGACGCCGCGTTGAAGTTCTTCGATGGCGTCACGCATCGGAAATGGCACATCGACATGCATACGGCGATTCGCGCGTCGGTGTTCGAGCAGTTCGCGTTACTGCCGCACACCGGCGCGCCGCTCGCCCGCGCGATGTTCGACTGGCTGCGCGATGCGCGTCTGCAGGCGGTGCTCCTGCATCGCGAGAAGGGCAACACGTTCACGCACTTCACGGCGCAGCACGCGGGCGCGCTCGCCTGCACGCTCGAACTCGGCAAGGTGCGCCCGTTCGGTCAGAACGATCTCGCGCGTTTTGCCGCATCGGATGCGGCGTTGCGTCGCCTGATTGCGGGCGAGGCGGCGAAGGAAAGCGCGCCGCTGCGCGTGTTCACGGTCGTCGCGCAAATCGACAAGCAGAGCGAGCGATTCGTGCTGAACGTGGCGAGCGACGTGCCCAACTTCACCGCGTTCGCCGCCGGCACCGAGCTCGCGCGCGACGGCGATTATCGTTATCGCGTGTCGCACGACGAAGAGCGCATCGTGTTTCCGAATCCGAAGGTCAAGCCGGGCCTGCGCGCCGGCTTGATGGTCGTCGATACGACCGATTCGACGCTCGCCTCTCTCGATTGACCGGCAACGGTTCATCGATTCACTTCCCGCTGTTATCCGACGCACCGCGGGTGCGCGCTACAATCGCGCCCCGGTGTCGGATCATCACACCTGTATCGAACCGCAATGGAAGGAGATGGAAGTTGAAGAAATCGCATCTGATCGGTCGCAAGCTCGCCGCGCTGGCGGTGCTGGGCGCCGCCGTCGTCGCGTCGAACGCGCAAGCGGCCGATGACATGAAGCAACTGCGCTTCGGCGTCGAAGCGTCTTACGCCCCGTTCGAATCGAAGTCGCCGAGCGGCGAGCTGCAGGGCTTCGATATCGACATCGGCAACGCGGTGTGCGCGAAGCTGAAGATGAAGTGCGTGTGGGTCGAGAATTCGTTCGACGGTCTCATTCCCGCGTTGCAGGCGCGCAAGTTCGACGGCATCAACTCGGACATGACGATCACCGACAAGCGCAAGCTCGCCATCGACTTCACCGATCCGATCTACACGATCCCGAATCAGCTGATCGCGAAGAAGGGCAGCGCGATTCAGCCCACGGTCGAGGGTTTGAAGGGCAAACGCGTCGGCGTGCTGCAGGGCTCGATCCAGGAAACCTACGCGAAGGCGAAGTGGGCGACGGCGGGCATCGATGTCGAGTCGTATCAGGCGCAGGACCAGATTTATGCCGATCTGGCGTCGGGCCGTCTCGATGCGGCGTTCCAGGATGCCGAAGCGGCGTCGAAGGGCTTTCTGAAGCAGCCGCAGGGCGCGGGCTTTGCGTTCGCTGGCCCGGCCGTGGCGGATGACAAGCTGCTGGGTTCGGGCGTCGGCTTCGGCGTGCGCAAGAACGACAAGGCGCTCAAAGATGCGCTCAATCGCGCGCTGAAGGAGCTGAAGGACGACGGGACGATCGATCGCTTCGCGCAGAAGTATTTCGATGTAAAGGTGGTGTTGAAGTAAGGCTTCGGTTTGCCGGATGTGAGAAGCCCGCTTCGGGAGTGGTCCCGGGAGCGGGCTTTTTTTACGTCACATCGACGGCGTGACGATCACCGTCGCCGTCGTCCCCGCACTCAGCAGCACCCCATCCGGCACTTCATCGATATGCACGCGCACCGGCACGCGCTGCGCGAGCCGCACCCAGTTGAACGTCGGGTTCACGTCGGCGAGCAGCTCGCGGCTTTGCGGATTGTCGCGATCATAGATGCCGCGCGAAATGCTCTCGACGTGCCCCTTCAGCTCGCCGCCGCTCATCAGGCGAATCGATGCCTTGTCGCCGATACGCACATGCGGCAGCTTCGTTTCCTCGAAGTATCCATAGACCCAGAATGAATGACTGTCGACGATCGCGAGCTTGGCGGCGCCCGCCGTCGCGTAGTCGCCGCGAAACACGTTCAGGTTGGTGACGTAGCCGTCGACCGGCGAGAACACTTTGGTGCGTTCGAGATTGAGCTTCGCGGCATCGAGCGCGGCCTGCGCCTGCTGCAACTGCGCTTCGGCGGTCGATGCGGTCTGCATCGCGTTTTCGCGCGCTTCCTTCGATACGACGAGGCTGTCCATGTCGGCGCGGCGCGCGGCGTCCGCACGGCGCATGCGCAATTCGGCCGCGCGCGCGGTGACGTTCGCCTGCGCCTGCTCGACCGCGATCCGGTAATGCGACGGATCGATCTCCATCAGCAGATCGCCCTTCTTCACGAACTGATTGTCACGAACCGGCAACTGCACGACCGCGCCCGACACGTCCGGCGCCACGTTGACGACATCCGCGCGCACGCGGCCATCGCGCGTCCACGGCTCGTCCATGTAATGCACCCACAGCACGCGCCCGATGACGAGCGCGACCGCGAAAATGGCGATCGTCAAAACCAGCCCGATGATTTTCCTGAGAATCATGATGCGAACTCTTTTTCAGCTTGTATGAAGGTGATGTCGATTCAGCGATACGCGATGAGCCCGAGCGTCCCGCAAATGCAGACGAGCATGCTCGCGCGAAACAGCGCCGGATGCCAGACCACGCGATAAAGGCCCGTCAGCGCGAGCGCGCGGTCAACGACCCACGTGATCATCGCGCCGGCGATGAAGAGCAGCAGGATCGTCGGCACATAGGCTTCGAGGATCGCGACGTTACGCGGGAACATGGTCCGCTCCTTCTGGCGTGTGTTTCCGAACCGGCGCACCGTGCACGAAGGGCGCGAACGGCGATTCGTGATCGAGCAGCGCGGTCCGGACAAAATGAAGATGACTGGCGATGCGCTGCAGCCGATGCTTTTCCTCGCGCGGCAGATCGAACCGCGCGAGCACATCCCGCGTATCGTCGATCGCGCGTTCGGTCGCGGCGAGCGTGGCGTCGAAGCGCTGCGCATTCGGGCGATCGAAAAGGCGCGCGATGGCGTCGAGCGTCGCGTCGATCGAGCGGCGCCACGGCATCGACGCCGCGTACTGCGGCGCGTTCGACAGCCCTGCGATCTCGCGTCGCAGATCGATCACCGCGTTGCCGAATTCGAGCACGGCGAAGAGCCATTGCAACGCATCGCGCTGCAAGTCGGGACGTCCGGTCGCGAGCGCGTTGATTTGCGCGAGCAGATCGCGCGTGCGGCTTTCGAAGTGCGTCGTGAGACGCGTGAGACGTCCATGGCGCGCGCTCACGACTTCGCGCCGCAGATCGCCGAGCAGGAGACGCCGCAGCCACGGCGCATCGGTCGGCAGCAGGACGGCGAAGGCGACCGCCGCGACGATCATCGACAGCACGAGCGCGAGGGCATCGTTCATATAGCCGGTCGGATCGTAGTGCACGAGATTGTCCGGCCCCGCGAGAAAGCAGAAGAAGATGCAATAGCCGATGCCCACGCCGGCGAGCGCGCGCCGCGTGCTCAGATAGGCGCCGAGCAAAAGCGCGGGCGCGAGCGCGGCGCACATCATCGCGAAGCCCTCGATATGCGGAAACACGCCGAACACGACGATCATCCCGGCGACGGCCGCGAGCATCGTGCCGAGCGCCATTTGCGCGGACATGAGCGTCGGACGCGGCGACGACGACGCGAGCGCGCACACGGCCGCCGCGTTGAGCACCATCGTGCCGCCGCTCGGCCACGCCGTCGCTATCCAGAACGCGGACAGGACGAACATCACGATCGCGCCGCGCAGGCCCGAAATCGCCGCGGCGAGCAGGTTCGTCTTCGGCACGTAGCGCGCGATCCAGCGCTCGCGTTCGTGCGACGGCGAGCTCAGCGACGCATACGTTTCGGCATAGGCGAGCATGTCGTCGACGAAGCGATACAGCAGTTCCGTCGCGGTATCGAACTCCAGTTGCGCGAAGTCCGGATCCGCTTCGAGCGCGGCACGCGTCGCGCGCACGCGCCGGGGCAATGCGGCCTTGTAGTCGCGCAGTTGCGCGGCGGCGTGCGCGGCATCGGCGGCGTTTTTCACCGGTTCGCCCGATACCGAGAAGAGCGGCGGCACTTCGCGAAAGAATGGCTCCAGCGCGGCGATCGTCGTTGCCGATGCGTTCTCGCGCAGCCGGTTCATCAACTGATGCAGCGCGTGAAAGCGCGTCGACGCGCTCATGAACTCGCTGTTGAGACGCGCGAGCCGCCCGCCGCGCATCCGCGATTCGGGATTCTCGAACACGGCGACGCTGCGCGCGGCCTCGAAGCCGACGATATCCGACACGAACGCGAGATTGGTTCGCTCGATCTGCGCGCGTTCCATGTTGCCCGACAGCGCGCGGCACACGTAATCGACGAACTGCGCGAAGCGGCGGCGCACCGTCGTGCGAACCTGCTCGCCCGCGTGCTGCGGAAAGACGAGCGCGCTCACCGCGCCGGAACACACGATGCCGAGCGTCACTTCGCCGACGCGCGTGAGCGCCGACAGATACGCGGCCTCCGGATGCTGCGCCGCCGGAATGCCGATCAGCGCGGCCGTGTAACCGGCGAGCACGAAGCCGTACGAGCGGAAGTTGTGATTGCGCGCCGCGCCCGCCGTGCAGACGCCGACCCACAGCGCCGTCGCCGAGAGGAACAGCACCGGCTGCTGAGAGAACAGGCTGATGAGGATCATCATCACGACGAGACCGACCATCGTTCCGCAGAAACGATAGAAGCTCTTTGCGAGCACCATGCCGCTTTGCGGCTGCATCACGACGAACACGGTGGTCATCGCGGTGCGCGGCTGCGCCATGTCGAGGCGCATCGCGATCCACAGCGACAGCAGCGCAGCGAGCACCGCCTTGAAGATGTAGATCCACGCGAGGCCGTCGGTGCGCGCCCAGTCGAGCACGACCTCCTTGAGCGGCTGTCGTCCGATGAGAGAAGCGGGCGTCGACATGCTCAATCCCGTGCCTTGCTGAACGGCCCGATATGCTTCGACGGCGCGAGCGCGGTCTGCTGCGGCCCGTTCGACGGATCGTCGATGCCGCCGCCGAGCGCCGACGTCAACGTCGCGTAGGACGCGAGGCGTTGCGCGCGCACGCGCGCCTCGCCGTCCTGCGCCTTGAGCAATTGCGTCTGCGCGATCAGCACGTTCAGATAATCGGTGAGGCCGCGCTTGTAGCCTTCGTTCGCGAGATCGTAGTTCTTGCGCGCGGCGGCGACGGAGCGGCCCGACGCTTCGAGCTGCGTATCGAGCGAATGCACGCGCACGACCTGATCGGCGATGTCCTTGAGCGCGGCGACGAGCGTCGCGTTGTAATGATCGACGGCCTGATCGTATTGCGCCGATGCCGCGCCGAGCTGCGCGCGCAGGCGTCCGCCTTCGAAGATCGGCAGCGAGATCGCGGGGCCGAAGCTGTAGCCGGATGCGTCGCGCGTCAGGAACGAGAGCAGCGCGCCGCCCGCGAACGCCTGCGTCAGCGACGCAGCGAGATTGATGTTCGGATAGAACCCGGCCTTCGCGACATCGATGCCACGCGCTTGCGCGGCCACCATCCAGCGCGCCGCGACGATATCCGGCCGATGTCCGACGAGTTCCGCCGGCAGCGCGGAGGGCAGGGGGAGCGGCGTGGCGAGCGACAGGTCGGGACGCGTGAGCGCTTCGCCCGCGCCGGGGCCGTCGCCGGCGAGCGCCGCCAACTGGTTGCGCGCCAGTTGGATCTCTTCCTTGTAGACATCGACCTGACGTTCGTACTCGGGCAAGGGCGCTTCGGCCTGGCTGACTTCGAGCTGCGTGCCGAGCCCGCCTTTCAAACGTCGCCGCGCGAGATCCGCGATGCGCTCCTGCTGCGCGAGCGTCTGCTCCGCGATATCGAGCAGCGCGAACGACTGCGAAAAGCCGATATACGCGCGCACGACGTTCGTTTCGAGTTCGAGTTGCGCGGCGCGGGCATCGGCGGCGCGAACGTGTGCGACGTCCAGTGCGCGCTCGGCGTTGTTGTCGTCGCGATGCCAGAGATCGAGGTTGTACGACAGCGACAGGCCCGCGGTGTTGTCCCAGGTGGTCGTGTCGGCGTACGTGCCCGGGCCGTAGAAATCGTTGTTGGGCCAGTTCTTGCGAGCGATGCTCATCGAGCCGTCGACGTGCGGCAGCAACTCGGAGTGCGCGACGCCCGCCTGTTGCTGCGCTTCGCGCACGCGCGCCGCGGCCATCGCGAGCGTGGGGCTGCCGGCGGTCGCGCGTGCGATCCACGCGTCGAGTTGCGGGTCGCGATAGGCGCGCCACCATTGCTCGGCGGGCCATTGGGCGTCTGCGTTGGCGGCGCGAATGGCGCTGCCGGCATCGAGCGTCGCCGCGTCCGTGAGGGAATCCTGCGGCGCGATTTTGCCCCTGCTTGCGCATCCACCGATTGTTAATAGTGCTGCAAGAACGGCCGCGCCTGCAGCGCTTCTGGACAGTCGTCCCCGCACGATTCACTCCTAAAATGAATTAGATGCCAAGAAGCGATTATATTTTTGCGCAGATTGTCGAATAACCCGTAAGGATGCAAAGCATTTTTACGAGGGATGTGATAATCGTTGTTGTTACGCGTGTAACAATCCGAGTCACGAACGATTTTTAAGACGGAATTAGCGGCATGGACACGCTCCAGAACATGCGCGTATTTGTGCGGGTCGTGGAAGCGGGCAGCTTCACCGCGGCCGCGCAGCATCTGAACACGACGACGGCTTACGCATCGCGCGCCGTATCCGACCTCGAGGCGCACTTGCGCGCGCGCTTGCTGAACCGGACAACGCGGCGCATCGCGCTCACCGAAGCGGGCGAGCGCTATCTGCAACGCTGCGAGCAAATCCTCGCCTATGTCGATCAGGCGGAAGCCGAGGCCGGCGATGCGCACGCGCGTCCGTCCGGCAAGCTCAAGGTCCATTCGATGACGAGCTTCGGCCAGCACTACGTCGTGCCGATGATTTCGCGCTATCAGCAGCGGCATCCTTCGGTGCAGGTCGATCTGACGCTCGCGCAGCGCGTGCCCGATCTGCTCGACGAAGGCTACGACGTGTCGATCGTGCTCGCTTCCGATCTGCCGGATTCGGGTCTCGTGTCGGCGCGTCTCGGCTCGGTGTACAGCATCGCGTGCGCGTCGCCGGCGTACATCGAGAAGAACGGCGCGCCGCACGTGCTCTCCGATCTCGTGCGCCATACCTGCCTGCATCTGATGACGCCGGTGTTTCCGGCCGACCGCTGGGTTTTCGACGGCCCGAACGGTCAGGAGACGGTGAGTCTCGGGCCGTCCACGTTCACGGTCAACGTCGCCGAGGCGATGGTCGCCGCGATCCGCGAAAGCATGGGCATTGGCGTGCTGCCGACGTCGTCCGCGCTGCCGGGCTTGCGCGCGGGCACGCTCGTGCGCGTGCTGCCGCAATACACGATGCAGGAGTTGAACGTGTACGCGCTCTATCCGTCGCGGCAGTATCTCGATGCCAAGATCCGCACGTGGGTCGAGTTCCTGCGCGAGGCGCTGCCCGACACGCTCGCGGCCGACGCGGAATCGCTCAAGGAATTCGTCGTCGCCTGAACACCGGATGAAGCTGCGTTCAGTTACGAAAAAAGCCGCGGCGCAACACTTGCTTACTCACGATTTGTCCGCAGCTTGATACTTTCTGCACTGGTTCTCACGCATCTTTGACCGGGATAAGTCACATGAGTACGCCTCTTTTGCTCGCACTCGCCGCGCTTCTCGTCCTGATCGCCGTTCCGGCGTCGCGCGATCTGTTCAACGCCATGCGCGCGCAGTCGGAGCGCGAGGCGAAGCGGCGCCTGGTGCCGATCCGTATCGACGACGATCGGCCGCGGCGCTAAACGAACTTCACACAGCCTTCACAGCGAGGCTTCGAGCGGCTCGATGAGTCGCGGCTCATCATTGGTCGCGCGATTCACATCGGCCGATACGCGGTGCCAGACGAAGTGCGACGCCGGCACGCCGTCCGACTCGACGAGCGCCGCGAGATCGTCGGGCGACGCGTCCGGATCGAGCCAGCGGCGCGCGTTTGCCGGCGCGAACACGAGCGGACGCCGGTCATGCACGTCGACGAGTCCTTCGTCCGCCGCCGCCGTCACGATGACGAAGCCCGCGCCGGGCGCGGCAGCGTCGTCGTCGCGCATGATGCTCGTCAGCGCGGCGAGGTACATCGGCTCGCCGTCCGCGCGCTGAATGAAGTAGGGCTGCTTGAAAGGCTTCGCGGCGGGGTCTCCCGGGCGTGGCTCGATACGCCATTCGAACCAGCCATCGGCCGGCACGAGAATGCGCGCCTTCTTCCATAGATGCTTGAAATACGCGCTCGTCGCCGCCGTCTCGACGCGCGCGTTGATGGTCTGCGGCAGCTTCTTCTGAATCGCCCACGGCGGGCAATAGCCCCAATGCACCGCGCGGATGGTTTCGTCGGGATAGACGGCGAGCGGATGCGTGCCGGGCGACAGGTTATAGCCGGGACGCCTGTCGGCGGCATCGACCAGCACGAACGGATTTCTCAGATGCAGACGCTGCGCGTAATGCATCGGCAGTCGGTACTGGCTGATTCGGCCGCACATGGCGTTCCTCCGCAAAGTCCGCGACGTTTCAAATTTCGACGACCTTGTCCCACGCGAAATCCGGATTCTCCCACCGTTGCTCGCGGCGGCTGAAGTAGCCGCGCGGATTGCACACGACGCGCGTGCCGTCCACTTCGTAATCGAACGACGTATGCGTGTGGCCGTGAATCCACAACGACGCGGGCGCGCGCGCGAGCGACGGCAGATGATTAACGAAGCCCGCGGACACGAGATCTTCCGCGTAACGCGGCGCGAGGCTCTGGCGCATCGGCGCGTGGTGCGTGACGACGATCGTTTGCCCTGCGAACGGCTTCGCGAGTTCGCTCTCGAGCCATGCGCGCGACTGTTCGTGCAGCGCGAGGGAATCGTCCGGTGCGAATTCGCGCGGTTCGCCGTCCGGCTCGGGCCACGCGAGTTGAATGAGGCCCTTATAGTCGAGCATCACTTTCGTGCACGCGGCCTTGGCGTTTTCGATTTGCGCATCGCCGGAGCCGAACAGCGCGAAGTCGGTCCACAGCGTCGTGCCAAGCACGCGCCACGCGCCGCGCCGATCCACCAGCGACGCGTTGTTCAGATAGTGCACGTTGTCGACGCTGCGCGCGGCGTCCTGCATTGCCGCTTCCATCGCGCCGAACTCGGCGTCGTAGTATTCGTGATTGCCGGGCACGTAGACGACGGGCACGTCGGAATCGAAATTTTCCGCGGCCCAGCGCAAACCTTCGGCGTGGTTGTGAATGTCGCCAGCCAGCACGACGAGATCGGCCTCTGCATACGGAATCGCCAGCGGCTCGTCGCATTCGAGATGCAGGTCCGACAGCACGCGAATCTTCATGCGATGTTCTCCTTCGCGAGCGTCGCGTTCCAGCGCACGACCTTGCCGGGATTCATCAGGTTGTCCGGATCGAGCGCGGCCTTGATCGTCTGCATGAGACGGACTTCGACCGGCGACTTGTAGTGCATCGCTTCATCCACCTTCAACTGGCCGATGCCGTGCTCCGCGCTGATGCTGCCGCGGTGCCGGTGCACCTGGTCATACACGAGCGCGTTGATCGGCGTCTGGAATTCGCCGAGGAAGCGCTTTGGGTCGACGCCTTCGGGCGCCTGCACGTTGTAGTGCAGGTTGCCGTCGCCGAGATGGCCGAACGTCACCATGCGCACGCCGGGCACTGTCTTCGCGATGATCGCATCGGTTTCCTCGATGAACCGCCCGATGCTCGAAATGGGCACGGCGATGTCATGTTTGATGTTCAGACCTTCCTCGGCCTGCGCGAGCGGAATATGCTCGCGCAGATCCCAGAAAGCCTGCGACTGCGCGAGGTTTTCCGCGACGACGGCATCTTCCACGATGCCCTTCTCGAGCGCTTCTTCCATCAGCCGCTCGAAGAGGGCGCGGGCGTGCTCGTCGCTTTCGCTGTCGGAAAGTTCGAGCAGCACGGTTTGCGCGTGCGGTTCGCCGAACGGATAGCGCAGTTGCGGGAAATGCTTGCCGACGAGCCGCATCGAGAAATCGGACATCAGCTCGAAGCCGGTCAGAAGCGCGCCCGCGTGATGCTGCGCCAGCGAGAGAAAGTCGAGCGCGGCATGCGGCGAAGCGAGCCCGGCCAGCGCCGTGACCTTCGCGACCGGCGCGGGATGCAGCTTCATGACCGCCGCCGTGATGATGCCTAGCGTGCCTTCCGCCCCGATGAAGAGATCGCGCAGATCGTAGCCGGTGTTGTCCTTGCGCAGCCCGCGCAGGCCGTCCCAGATTTCGCCCTGCGGCGTCACGACTTCGAGGCCGAGACACAGCTCGCGCGTGTTGCCATAGCGCAGCACGCCGGTGCCGCCCGCGTTCGTCGAGAGATTGCCGCCGATGGTGCAGCTGCCTTCGGCGGCGAGACTCAACGGGAACAGCCGTTGCGCTTCTTCGGCGCGCGCCTGGATTTCGGCGAGCACGACGCCCGCTTCGACGGTGATCGTGTTGTTATGCGGATCGACGCCGCGCACGCGATTGAGCCGCTTCAGGCTGATGACGGCTTGCGCCCCGCTCGAATCTGGCGTTGCGCCGCCTGCGAGACCGGTGTTGCCGCCCTGCGGCACGATCGCGACGCGATGCTCGCGAGCGATCCGGACCACGGCCGCGACCTGCGCGGTATCGGCGGGCAGCAGCACGGCGCACGCAGTGCCGCGATAGCGCTTGCGCCAGTCGACGAGGTACGGCTCGGTATCGTAGGCGTCGGTCAGGACATGCGATGCACCGAGAGCGTCGGCGCACGCGGCGATGAAAGCTTGAGTGGCGGTCATGGGCAGATGGGCAAAGGATCCGGTAGAGCGTAGTGCACAGTATCGCGCAGGCGAGCGGCGCGCGACCCTCGTCCGAATGGCATAGGCACGCGCGCAGGGCGAGGTTTCATGCTACAAAGCATCACGTCCGGGCAGAACGCGGGCGAAAAAAGCGAACGTTTCAGCTTTTTTCCGCACGAGCGTTCAACCGGGCCGCGCGTTTGAAGGGTGCGACGTACGCGAGCGCGCAGACGAAGAACGCGAGGGCGAGCGCTGCTTCCAGCCAGGCGAGCGACGCGGGGAGGCGCGCATCGGTCATGCCGCGCACGATGCCTTCGGCGAAATACAGCAGCACGAGCATCGACGCCCATTGCAGCGTGTAGAGATTTTTGCGCGCGACGCCCGGCAGCGCGCACGCGAGCGGCAGCGCCTTCAGCGCGAGCGCCCATGCGCCCGGACGCAGCGGCGCGAGCCAGAGCTCCCAGACGAGCGCGAGCACGACGAGCGCCACGAGGCTCGCAAGCGCGCCCGATGCGAGCGCGCCGTTGGGACGTGCTGTGGAGATCGGCGTGGTCATGCGGAACGGGCGCCGCGCACGAGATTGAGCGCGGTGCGTGAGAGCCGTGCGCCGAGCGCGATTGCGAGCGCCTTCTCGTCGGCGGAAATGCCGTGCCGCTGATTTTCGTCGCCGCCCGCGCGGGCGTGATGAGACGCGCCGTAGGGCGTGCCGCCGCTTTGCGTCGTGGTGAGCCGCGATTCGGTGTACGGGATGCCGACGATCATCATGCCGTGGTGCAGCAGCGGCAGCATCATCGAAAGAAGCGTGCTTTCCTGGCCGCCGTGCAGGCTGCCGGTGGACGTGAACACGCTGGCAGGCTTGCCCGAAAGCGCGCCGGACAGCCATTGCGGCGTGGTGCCGTCGAGGAAGTACTTGAGCGGCGCGGCCATGTTGCCGAAGCGCGTAGGCGAGCCGAGCGCGAGGCCGGCGCATTCTTCGAGATCGCGCAATTCGGCGTAGGGCGGTCCGTCGGCGGGAATGTCGGGCTGGGTCGCTTCGCAGACCGCGGAAACCGGCGGCACGGTTCGCACACGCGACTGCATGCCGGCCACGCTATCGACGCCCTGGGCGATTGCGAGTGCGAGCTCGCGCGTCGCGCCGTGGCGGCTGTAGTAAAGCACGAGGATGTCGTTCATAAGGCTTTTTTAGTGAACGGCTATTATAGGTATTGGGTGATTTTCGTGGCGAGAAGCGGCTTTGCACGCGGGACGCCATGACGGGAGAACGCGTTTGCAGCACGTTTTTATCGATCTCGCGGCGGTCAGGCGTCTCGCCAGTTTTGTCGCGCGGCGCATCGGCGAAGACCGCGTCGCGCAAGTGGCGGGCAGCCTCACGTTCACGAGCGTGTTGTCGCTCGTGCCACTCGCCACGGTCGCGTTCGCGCTCTTCACCGCGTTCCCGATCTTTGGCTCCTTCCAGGCGTCGCTTCAGGACTTCCTCGCGGTGCACCTGATGCCGCCGCAGATCAACGATCAGATCTTCAAGTATCTGAACCAGTTCGCGTCGAAGGCGAAGGGGCTGACGACCGTCGGCATGATCATTCTGTTCGTGACCTCCGTCATGACGATGATGACGGTCGAGTCCGCGTTCAACGTGATCTGGCGCGTGAAGAAGGCGCGCCCGATCGCGCAGCGCGTGCTCGTCTACTGGTCGATCATCACGCTCGGGCCGATTCTCTTCGGCTGCAGCCTGTCGATCTCCTCGTACGTGTTCGCGCATTCGGTCGCGTTCGCGGGCTCGCACAACCTGATGCCGCCGATCGTCGAATGGGCGCTCACAGGCGTCTCGCTGCCGCTGACGGCGCTCGCCTTCACGTTCATCTACGTCTATATGCCGAACTGCAAGGTCGAATGGCGCGATGCGATCGTCGGCGGGCTGATCGCGGCCGTCGCGTTCGAACTCGGCAAGCGCGGCTTCGGCTATTACGTACGGCGCATTCCGACCTACACCGCCGTCTACGGCGCGTTCGCGGCGCTGCCGGTCTTTCTGCTGTGGGTGTATCTGTGCTGGATGTTCGCGCTCATCGGCGCGATGGTCACATCCGCGCTGCCTGCGATTCGCACGGGGCAATATCATCGGCGCGATTTTCCGGGTAGCGATCTGCTCGATGCACTCGAGATCCTCGCGCGGCTCGTCGAGGCGCGGGACGAGGGCAAGCCCGGCTACACGTCCTTGCAGCTTTCGACCCTGGCGCGCTGCGATCTCGATACGTCGACGAGGCTGATCGCGCGGCTCGACGCGCTCGGCTGGATCGGCAGGCTGGAGGATTCGCGCATGCCGCGTTATGTGCTGATCGCCAATCCGAATCAGATCACGGTGACGATGCTCTTCGAGCAGTTCGTGATCGATCGCGCGGAACTCGAATATCAACTGAAGCTGGATGCGGCGCAGGTCGACTGCGGCGCGCTGATGAACGCGCTGGATAACGAGAAGCTGGAAATCACGCTCGGCTCGCTGATCGCGGCACGCGCGTCTGCGCTGACGAGCGCGCGTCTGCGCGAGGTGCCGCGCTCGTCCATGCCGGAGCAGCCGGCCTGAGCCTTCGTTCGACGCATATCAAAGCGAGATTCTGCCGACGCAGATGTCCTTGAACATCACCCAGTCGCCCATCAGGCTGTAGATCGGGTGGCGAAACGTCGCGGGGCGGTTCTTCTCGAAAAAGAAATGGCCGATCCACGCGAAGCCGTAACCGCAGACGACGGCCGCGGGCAGCCAGAGCCAGTCGCCGGTTGCGATCGCCATCGCGAGGCAGCCGATCACGCCCAGCGATCCGATGAAGTGCAGCCTGCGCGACACCAGGTTGCGATGCTCTTCGAGGTAATAGGGATAAAACTCGGCGAAATTCGCGAAATGTTCACCATGTGCGGTGTGCGCCATGACGGCCTCCCTGATGATGCGTGCCGGTGTCTGAAGATTAGCCAGCAAGAATCATTCTGCGACTGCCAGTCGCGCCATGCAAGCAGCCACGGCGGGCTTGCGCGGCCCGCCGCACGCGCGTTTTCAGGCCGACGGCGCTTTCGCGCTGGCGCACGCGAGCGCGAAAGCGAACAGCGCATCGAGCGTCGCGTCGGGCTGCTCGGTCATGATCGCGTGGCCCGCATCGAGTTCCACGGTCTTCAAGGACGCGCCGGCTTTCCTGAAGGCATCGACGAGCGGACGGGCAGCGCGCGGCGGCGTCATCAGGTCGCGCTTGCCGCTCACGATGCACACCGGGCAACGCACGGCGGCCGCGCGTTCGAGCGCGTCGGCGTAGGTGTTGCAGGCGCTGAAATCGGTGTGAAAAAGCAGCGCTTCGCCGCGCAGGCTCACGCGTTCCATGAGCCGCTGATTCACGCCTTGCAGCCAGAAGCCCGGCGCGGGACTCGACGGCTTCGCGGCGATCGTCGAATGCGACCATTGGTTGACCATCGCGATGGCTTCGGGCTCGTGCTCGCGTGCGGCGTCGAGCAGCGTATCGGAGACGGCCATCGGCGCGGCCGTCGCGAGCAGGGCGAGACCCGCCGCGCGGTCGGGATAGCGGCCAGCGGCATCGAGTGCGATCAGCGAGCCCATGCTGTGGCCGACGAAGAGCGCTTGCTGCACGCCGGCCGCGTCGAGCACGGCGATGACCCAGTCGGCGAACTCGCCGATGGTCGAAAGCGCGGGACCGGCGCTTCTTCCGTGACTTGGCAGATCGAGCGCCAGCACGCCGAAACCGTGATGCGCGAAATAGCGCGTCTGCAAGGCCCAGACGCTGTGATCGTGTTCCGCGCCGTGAATGAACACCACGGCGGGGCGCGTCGCGTCGAAAGGCTTGCCGCCGGTGTAGGCATAGGCCGCGCGGCCGTGGACGTCGAGGATCATGCGCGGCTCCCGAGCGGCGCGGCGGCGCTCGCGTCCGGAGCGCTTTCTGCCGCTTTCTGCGCGGCTTTCAGCGCGCGCTTGAGATCGTCGATGAGATCGTCGGGATCTTCCAGTCCGATCGACAGACGGATGCGCCCCGGCCCGATGCCCGCAGCTTCGAGCGCGGCGGCATCCATGCGGAAGTGCGTCGTCGATGCTGGATGAATCACGAGCGAGCGCGCATCGCCGACGTTCGCGAGATGCGAAAACAGCGTGAGCGTTTCGATGAACTTGCGCGCCGCCGGCACGCCGCCCTTCAGATCGAAGCTGAAGACCGCGCCGGCGCCGCGCGGCAAGAGACGTCCGGCGAGCGCGTGATCGCGATGCGTCGGCAGTTCGGGATAGGCCACGCCTTCCACTGCCGGCGAACTCAGCAGGAACTCGATCACCTTGCGCGTGTTCGCGACATGCCGATCCATGCGTAGCGGCAAGGTTTCGATGCCTTGTAGCAGTTGCCACGCCGCCTGCGGATGCAGACACGCGCCGAAATCGCGCAAGCCTTCGCGCCGCGCGCGCAACAGGAACGGCGCGACGGTGCTCTCTTCGGCGAACACCATGCCGTGAAAGCCGTCGTAAGGCTCGGTGAACTCGGGGAAGCGTCCGCTCGCGGTGAAATCGAACGTGCCGCCGTCGACGAGCACGCCGCCGATCGTCGTCCCATGTCCGCCGAGAAACTTGGTCGCGGAGTGATAGACGAGATCCGCGCCGTGCTCGAACGGACGCAGCAGATACGGCGTCGTGAACGTGGAATCGACGAGCAGCGGCACGGCGTGCTCGTGCGCGATTTCCGCGACGCCCGCAATGTCGAGCACGTCGAGCCCCGGATTGCCGAGCGTTTCGCCGAAGAAAAGCCGCGTGTTCGGCCGTGCCGCCGCGCGCCATGCATCGAGATCGTGCGGCTTCACGAATGTCGTCTCGATGCCGAAGCGCCGCAGCGTGTAATGCAGCAGATTGTGCGAGCCGCCGTAGAGCGCGCTGGACGCGACGATGTGCGAGCCCGCGCCCATCAGCGTCGCGATCGCGAGATGCAGCGCGGCCTGGCCGCTCGCCGTGCCGATGGCGCCGACGCCGCCTTCGAGCGCCGCGACGCGCTCCTCGAACACCGCGACGGTCGGATTCGAGATGCGCGAGTACACGTGCCCCGAGCGCTCCATGTTGAAGAGCGCGGCGGCGTGATCGCTGTCGCGAAAGGTGAACGACGTCGTCTGATAAATCGGCGTCGCGCGCGCGCCGGTGACGGGATCGGGCGCGGCGCCCGCGTGCAGCGCGAGCGTGTCGAAACGGTTGGCTGGCATCATAGGCGGCCGGCGCGCGAGACGGCCGGCGTGCGGCGAAAATGAGGGTCAATCATCCTAACATCGGATGCGCGCGCCCAAACCTAGGGCGAACGCGCGGCCTTCGATCGCGCAAAGCCTTGTCCGTTCGGCCAATGCGGGCGAACCGTCGTCCCGTTCGCTTTCCTTTTGCGGGCCTTTCCGATAGCATCGGCCTATGGTTTCATCATCGTTCGGCCAATCGAACAGGCATTTCGCTAGGAGACAGTCATGCGAGTCAGCGACATTCTGAAAGTTAAGGGCAACACGCTGTTCACCGTGACACCGGACACGCCGCTCTCCGACGCAATCGACACGATGGCCGCGCACGATATCGGCTCGCTCGTCGTCATGGAGTACGGCGATCTGGTCGGCATGCTGACTTTCCGCGAAATCATCCTGACGTTGCACAACAATGGCGGCTCGGTCGGCGCGACGACCATCCGCAAGGTCATGGACGACCATCCGCTCACCTGCACGCCCGAAACGGACGTAAACGAAGTGCGCCGCATGATGCTCGAACATCACGTGCGCTATCTGCCGGTCATGGAAAAGCGTCAGTTGATGGGCGTCATCTCGTTTTATGACGTCGCCAAGGCGGTCGTCGAAGAGCAGGGTTTCGAAAATCGCATGCTGAAGGCGTATATCCGCGACTGGCCGGAGCAGCAGGAAGAAGCACGCTGAGCATGTCGATGTCGCGAGGCGTCGCGCTTCGCGTGCATCGGACCCACCGAAGCGCGCCCTCATGGCGCGCTTTTTTACGTCTGGCCCAAGTGGGAGGGTTAGCATTTCGCCCGGTTTCCCTTCCATTCGGATTCGACCGCGGACATTGCGCGATCAACGCCGAACTCAACTATTGCGCAAGACATGAGTGACAAACCGCTGCGCGCCTCGCCGCGCGCTTCCCGACGTTCCCAAGCCGAAGGCGACGGGCAGTTTCGCCTGTTGCGCGAGCGCCGTTTCGCGCCGTTCTTCTGGACGCAGTTCCTCGGCGCAATGAACGACAACGTCTTCAAGGTCGGCTTCACGTCGCTCGTGACGTTTCAGGCCGCGCGCTTCTCCGGCGTCGATCCGAAGACCGCCGCGTTTCTCATTTCCGCGATTTTCATCGTGCCGTTCTTGCTGTTCTCCGCGACGTCCGGCCAGATCGCCGACAAGTACGACAAGGCCGTGCTCGCGCGGCTCGTGAAGAGCTTCGAGATCGTCGTGATGCTGATCGGCGGCGCGGGTTTTCTGCTGCACAGCGCGCCGCTGCTTTACGCGTGCACGTTTTTGATGGGCGTGCATTCGACCGTCTTCGGCCCCGTCAAATACGCGTATCTGCCGCAGCATCTCGATTCGCATGAACTCGTCGGCGGCAACGGACTCGTCGAGATGGGCACCTTCGTCGCGATCCTGATCGGCACGATCATCGGCGGGGCGGCGGCGGGCGCGTCGGAACACGGCGCGATGCTCCTCGCGATCGCGTGCATCGCGTTCGCGATCGTCGGGCGCGTAGCGTCGGCGTTCGTGCCGAAGTCGGATGCATCGCAGCCGGACTTGCGCATCAACTGGAATCCGGTCTCGGAGACATGGCGCAATCTGAAGCTCGCGAAGCAGGACCGCACGGTGTTTCTGAGCCTGCTCGGCATTTCGTGGCTGTGGTTCGTCGGCGCAACCTTTCTCACATCGTTCTTCAATTTCGCGAAGGACGTGCTTTCCGCCGATCCCGACGTCGTGACCATCCTTCTCGCGACGTTTTCCATCGGCATCGGCACGGGATCGCTACTGTGCGAGCGGCTTTCGAAGCGGCGCGTCGAGATCGGGCTCGTGCCGCTCGGCTCGATCGGCATCAGCGTGTTCGCGATCGATTTGTTCTTCGCGAGCCATCGCATCGCGCCGGCCGGGCATCTGCTCAACGTCGGCGAATTCCTGATGACGCTGTCGCACTGGCGCATTCTCGCGGATCTCTTTCTGCTCGCCATGTTCGGCGGCTTCTACAGCGTGCCGCTCTACGCGCTGATCCAGGCGCGCAGTCAGCCGACTCATCGCGCGCGCATCATCGCGGCGAACAACATCCTCAATTCGTTTTTCATGATCGTGTCGGCGCTGATGGCGCTTGCGCTTACGTCGTTGGGCGTCGGCATTCCGGGACTCTTTCTGACGACCGCGCTGCTCAATGTCGTCGTCGCGGTCTATATCTATTCGCTGGTGCCGGAGTTCTTGCTGCGCTTCATCGCGTGGATTCTGGTGCACACGTTCTATCGGATCCGTCTCGTCGACGCCGAGCGCATCCCGGCGCATGGCGCGGCCGTGCTCGTGTGCAATCACGTGAGCTTCGTCGATGCGGTCGTCATCATGGCCGAAAGTCCGCGGCCGATTCGCTTCGTGATGGATCACCGCATCTTTCGCACGCCGTTCGTCGGCTGGATGTTCCG
This sequence comes from Caballeronia sp. ATUFL_F2_KS9A, assembly GCF_023630765.1. Taxonomy (NCBI): domain Bacteria; kingdom Pseudomonadati; phylum Pseudomonadota; class Betaproteobacteria; order Burkholderiales; family Burkholderiaceae; genus Caballeronia; species Caballeronia sp. ATUFL_F2_KS9A. Next base: position 560,836 of record NZ_JALQEK010000002.1, read on the forward strand.
GCATGTGAAGGCGATTCCGATCGCGCCCGCACACGAGGACGCCGACATGCTCGAACGCGCGTACGCCGCCTGCACGCGGGCTTTGGATGACGGCGATCTCGTCTGCATCTTTCCCGAAGGCAAGCTGACGCGCACGGGGGATATCAATCCGTTCCGGCACGGCATCTCGGAGATTCTGCGGCGCCATCCGGCGCCCGTCGTGCCGATGGCGCTGCGCGGTCTGTGGGGCAGCGTGTTCTCGCGCCACGAAGATGCGCAATGGCCGCGTCCGATCCAGCGTGGGGCGATGACGCGGCTGACGCTCGCGGTCGGCGAACCGATCGCGCCAGAGGACGCGACGCCCGCGCATCTGCAGGAAGCCGTGTCGGTCTTGCGCGGCGCGCGGCGGTAGACGGCGCTGGCATAATAGCGGTTTCCCCGACACTTTTCTCAGGTCGACGCTCATGTCCGGCAATACCCTTGGCACGCTCTTCACCGTCACGAATTTCGGCGAGTCGCACGGTCCGGCGATCGGCTGCGTGATCGATGGTTGCCCGCCGGGCATGGCGCTCAGCGAAGCCGATATTCAGATCGAACTCGACCGGCGCCGCCCCGGCACGTCGCGTCACGTCACGCAGCGGCAGGAAGCGGATCAGGTCGAGATTCTTTCCGGCGTGTTCGAGGGCGTGACGACCGGCACGCCGATCGCGCTCCTGATCCGCAATACCGATCAGCGCAGCAAGGACTACGGCAACATCGCGCAGACCTTCCGTCCTGGTCACGCGGACTACACCTATTGGCAGAAGTACGGCGTGCGCGACTATCGCGGCGGTGGCCGGTCATCGGCGCGTCTGACCGCGCCGACCGTCGCCGCCGGCGCGGTTGCGAAGAAGTGGTTGCGTGAGAAGTTCGGTCTCGAAACGCACGGCCGCATGAGCGCGCTCGGGGAAATCGACATTCCGTTCGTCGACTGGCGCCACGTGCCCGAGAATCCGTTTTTCTCGGCGAACGAAGCAATCGTGCCGCAGCTCGAGGAATACATGGACAACCTGCGTCGCGACGGCGATTCGGTCGGTGCGCGCATCGAAGTCGTCGCGACGGGCGTGCCGGTCGGTCTCGGCGAGCCGCTTTACGATCGCCTGGACGCCGATATCGCCCACGCGATGATGGGCCTGAACGCCGTGAAGGCCGTCGAGATCGGCGCGGGCTTCGCGAGCGTCGCGCAACGCGGCTCGCAGCACGGCGACGAAATGACGCCCGAAGGCTTCGCGACGAACAATGCGGGCGGCATCCTCGGCGGCATTTCGAGCGGGCAGGACATCACGGTGTCGATCGCCATCAAGCCGACGTCGAGCATCCGCACGCCGCGTCAGTCGATCGACAAGGACGGCGCCAGTGCGACGGTCGAGACCTTCGGCCGTCACGATCCGTGCGTCGGCATCCGCGCGACGCCGATCGCCGAAGCGCTGCTCGCGCTGGTGCTGATGGATCACGCGCTGCGGCATCGTGCGCAATGCGGCGATGTGGTCGTCGGAACGCCGAAGATCGCGGCTCAAGCGCCGTCGAAATAAAAGAAAAGGGCGCCGATTTGGCGCCCTTTGTCGTTTCAGACCTCACATGTTCGGATAGTTCGGCCCGCCGCCGCCTTCCGGCGTAACCCAGACGATGTTCTGCGTCGGATCCTTGATGTCGCAGGTCTTGCAATGCACGCAGTTCTGCGCGTTGATCTGCAGGCGCTCGTTGCCGTCGTCCGACTTGACGAACTCGTACACGGCGGCGGGGCAGTAGCGGCTTTCAGGACCGGCATACGTGCGCAGGTTCACGTTGACCGGCACGCTCGGATCCTTGAGCGTCAGATGCGGGGGCTGATTCTCTTCGTGGTTCGTGTTCGAGATGAACACCGACGAGAGACGGTCGAATGTGAGCTTGCCGTCCGGCTTCGGATAGACGATCGGCTTGCATTGCGACGCCGGCTTCAGCATCTCGTGATCCCAGTGCTGATGATGCAGCGTCCACGGCACGTTGCCGCCCATCACCTTTTGCTCCAGACCGACCATGAACGTGCCGAGGTACAGACCCTTGCTCATCCACTGCTTGAAGTTGCGCGCGCGGTAGAGTTCGGTCTTGAGCCACGAGCTGTCGAACGCTTCGGGATAGGCCGTGAGTTCGTCGTTCTGGCGGCCCGCCTGAACGGCTTCGAACGCGGCTTCGGCGGCCATCTTGCCGGACTTGATCGCCGCGTGGCTGCCCTTGATGCGCGATGCGTTGAGGAAACCCGCGTCGTCGCCGGCAAGCGCGCCGCCCGGAAACGCGAGCTTCGGCAGCGACATCAGGCCGCCGGCTGTGATCGCGCGCGCGCCGTAGGAAATGCGCTTGCCGCCTTCGAGGAACGCGCGGATCGACGGATGCGTCTTGTAGCGCTGGAATTCCTCGAATGGCGACAGATACGGATTCGAATACCCGAGCCCGACGACGAAGCCGACCACCACCTGATTGTTGTCCATGTGGTAGAGGAACGAACCGCCGTAGGTGTCGGGTTCCAGCGGCCAGCCGGCCGTGTGGATCACGAGACCGGGCTTGTGCTTGACCGGGTCGATTTCCCACAATTCCTTGATGCCGATGCCGTACACCTGCGGATCGGCATTCTTGTTGAGCTTGAATTTCTCGATGAGCTGACGGCCCAGATGCCCGCGCGCGCCTTCGCAGAAAAGCGTGTATTTCGCGTGCAGTTCCATGCCGAGCTGAAAATTCTCCGTCGGCTCGCCGTCCTTGCCGACACCCATGTTGCCGGTGACGACGCCGCGCACCGAGCCGTCGTCCGCATACAAGACTTCGGCGGCCGGAAAGCCCGGGAAGATCTCGACGCCCACGGCCTCGGCCTGCTGGCCGAGCCAGCGCGTGACGTTGGCGAGCGATATGACGTAATTGCCGTGATTCTTGAAATTGTCGGGGAGAAGCCAGTTCGGCACCTGCTTCGCGTCGTTTTGCGACAGGAACAGGAACCGGTCTTCGGTCACTTCGACGTCGAGCGGCGCGCCTTTTTCCTTCCAGTCGGGAATGAGCTCGGACAGGCCGCGCGGATCCATGACCGCGCCGGACAGGATGTGCGCGCCGATCTCGGAGCCTTTCTCCAGGACGCACACGCCGATCTCGACGCCTTTTTCTTCCGCCAGTTGCTTCAACCGGATGGCCGCCGACAAACCGGCTGGTCCGCCGCCGACGATCACGACGTCGTATTCCATCGATTCGCGGGGACCGTATTGCTCGATGAGGCTCGCCGGGGTCATCAATGCTCCTATGTGCCGTTAGAATGCCCTTTCGGGATCGCGTATTTTCAGGGAAGGTGAAGCGGGCCGCAACCAAAGCTCGCTAATTTAGCACGATCGTACTATTATTCACGACACCCGCGCTATCGGTGTTGACGCTTATTGCCCGCATCGGCGCGCCGCGTGCCTGCCCGGGCTGAGCCAACCATAAAAAGGGAAGCACAATGGGCCGTTCGATCAACCTGGAAGGCAAGGTCGCGCTGATTACCGGCGCGTCCAGCGGTTTGGGCAAGCGTTTCGCGCAAGTGCTGTCGCAGGCGGGCGCCAAAGTGGTGCTCGCCAGCCGGCGCACGGAGCGCCTGAAGGAGCTGCGCGCCGAAATCGAGGCGTCGGGCGGCGCCGCGCACGTCGTTTCGCTCGACGTCACCGATTACCAGAGCATCAAAGCGGCGATCGCGCATGCGGAGACCGAAGCGGGTACCATCGACATCCTCGTGAATAACTCGGGCGTGTCGACCACGCAAAAGCTGACGGAGGTCACGCCCGCGGACTACGAATTCGTGTTCGGCACGAACGTGCGCGGCGCGTTTTTCGTCGCGCAAGAGGTCGCCAAGCGCATGATCATGCGCGGCAATAGCAACAGCGCGGCCAAGCCGGCCTATCGCATCATCAACGTGGCGTCGGTGGCAGGCTTGCGGGTGTTTCCGCAGATCGGCCTCTACTCGATGAGCAAGGCCGCCGTCGTGCAGATGACAAAGGCGATGGCGCTCGAATGGGGCCGACACGGCATCAACGTCAACGCGATCTGCCCGGGTTATATCGATACCGAGATCAACCACCACCACTGGAAGACCGAGCAGGGGCAAAAGCTCATTTCGTTGCTGCCGCGCCGCCGCGTGGGCTCGCCAAACGATCTCGACGGTCTTTTGCTGCTGCTCGCCGCCGACGAATCGCAGTTCATGAACGGCTCGGTCATCTCGGCGGACGACGGTTTTTCGCTTTGAACTTTTTAGCGCACGCAATGACCACGCATAACGATTTCCACACCGTCTTCGAACTTTCCATGCCGATCCGCTGGGGCGACATGGACGCCTTCGGGCATGTCAATAACACCGTCTATTTCCGCTACATGGAGCAGGTGCGTATCTCGTGGTTCGAAGAGATCGGTCTCGTCGGCGGCAATGGCGACGGGCAAGGGCCGGTGATCGTAAACGCGTCGATGGAGTTTCTGAAGCAGCTTCAGTATCCCGGCGACGTGATCGGGCGCATGTCCGTCGGCAAGCCGGGGCGCAGCAGTCTCGATACGCGCTTCGAGCTGTATCGCGCCGATGAACCCGCCGCACTGTATGCGCGCGGCGCGGCGAAAATCGTCTGGATCGACTACGCGGCGGGCAAGTCCGTGCCGCTGCCGGACATGTTGCGGCAGATCATCGAGACCGCCGCGCCCGTCGCGCCGTAAAGCGCGCAGGTCAGGTGCCGAGCAGCCGTTGCAGCAGTTCGGTCGCATTGCCCGTGTCGTACTTTCTCATGAGCCGCGCGCGGTAGATATCAACCGTCCGCGGGCTGATATCGAGCACGCGGCCGATCTGCTTGCTCGTCTTGCCCGTCACGAGCTGCGCGGCGATCTCGCGCTCGCGCGGCGTCAATTCGATCGCGACCCGCCGCGTCGCGCTCAAGTCCTCGAATGTCCAGACGCCCGCCGCGTGAGGCGCGGTCCGGTCGAGCGCGCGGCCGGTGACGTGACACCAGAACAGTTCGCCGTTCTTGCGCTTCATGATGCGGTCGTCGCTGTACGTGCCTTCCTTGCTGATATGCGCGGCGATGCGCTCGCCGATGCGCGCGAACTCGTCCGGCGAGGGATACAGCACCTCGAACGACTTGCCGATGAGCGCCTCGCGCGTGGAACCGAAGATCGCGCAAAGCTGCTCGTTGCAGTCTTCGATGGTGCGCTCGCGCGAAAGCACGAGCCCGACGGGCGCAAGTTGAAACGCGGTTTGATAATCCAGTGCACGCATGTGAGATCGGGCGCGCGGCGCCTTGCGTATCGCGGCGAAAAGCGCCGGGAACCAACGCGCGCGGGCAAAGACTTATGTATTTTTGCGTATTGTGCCGGATCATCGGCACAAAGTACGCTTGTGCCACGTCAAAAGGCCGCGCGATGCGCTCGAACAGTGCATCGGCGGCATCAAAAAACCGATTTTCAGTTGGTTTCAACATGGAAGGGACACACAGATGAACAAGGTCTATCCCAGCGCGAAAGCCGCGCTCGAGGACATCGTCAAGGACGGGCAGACGTTCGCCGTCGGCGGTTTCGGGCTGTGCGGCATTCCCGAAGCGCTCATCGCCGCGCTGCGCGATACGGGCGTCAAGGGCATCACCTGCATCAGCAATAACGCGGGCGTCGACGGCTTTGGCCTCGGTCTCTTGCTCGAGACGCGCCAGATCAAGAAGATGATTTCGTCGTACGTCGGCGAAAACAAGGAGTTCGAGCGCCAATACCTCGCCGGCGAACTCGAGCTCGAATTTACGCCGCAGGGCACGCTCGCCGAGAAGCTGCGCGCGGGCGGCGCGGGCATTCCGGCGTTCTTCACGAACACCGGTTTCGGCACGGTGATCGCGGAAGGCAAGGAAACGCGCCAGTTCGGCGAGAACCATTACGTGCTCGAGCATTCGCTCACGGCAGACGTCGGTCTCGTCAAGGCATGGAAGGCCGATAAATCCGGCAACCTGATCTTCCGGCGCACCGCGCGCAACTTCAACCCGATGTGCGCGATGGCCGGCAAGATCACCGTGGCCGAAGTGGAAGAAATCGTCGAGACGGGCGAACTCGATCCGGACGCGATCCATCTGCCCGGCATCTACGTGCAGCGCCTCGTGCTGAATGCGCAGCCGGAAAAGCGCATCGAACAGCGCATCGTCCGCGCGAAAGGAGAGTAATCATGGCTTGGACTCGTGACCAGATGGCCGCGCGCGCGGCGCAGGAACTGCAGGACGGCTTCTACGTGAACCTGGGTATCGGCTTGCCGACGCTCGTCGCCAATCACGTTCCGGACGGCATGGAAGTGTGGCTGCAGTCGGAAAACGGTCTGCTCGGCATCGGGCCGTCGCCGTATGAAGACGAAGTCGACGCCGATCTCATCAACGCCGGCAAGCAGACCGTGACGACGCTGCCGGGCTCGTCGATCTTTTCGTCGGCGGATTCGTTCGCGATGATCCGCGGCGGCCACATCAACCTGGCGATCCTCGGCGCAATGCAGATCAGCAAGAAGGGCGATCTGGCCAACTGGATGATCCCCGGCAAGATGATCAAGGGCATGGGCGGCGCGATGGACCTCGTCGCCGGCGTGAAGAAAGTCGTCGTGCTGATGGAACACGTCGCGAAGGGCGACCAGCACAAGATCCTCGAAGAGTGCTCGCTGCCGCTGACGGGCGTGGGCGTCGTGGATCGCATCATCACCGATCTCGGCGTGATCGACGTCACCGACAATGGCCTCAAGCTCGTCGAGCTGGCCGACGGCGTGACGGTCGAGGAAATTCAGAAGAAGACGGGCGCGCCGCTCGATGTCACGAGCGTGAAGTGATAGCGGCGTGACACGACCGCCGGTTCTCTCGGCGTGAGCGCGAACACGGGCGGGCGAAGCTTTCGGAGCTTCGCCCGCTTTGCTTTTGCGGGTTTCGCCCGCATCTGTGCACGCGGGAAGGGGTCGTCCGTTCGGCATAGGCCCGCTCGATCCGGTGAGATGCGCTTTACAATCGTTTCGACACTTCCACGAGGACCTCTCCATGACCGCATCCATCGTCGCCGAAGCCGTGCATTCCGATCTGAGCGAGCCGCGCCAGCGCTTCGTGCAATGCGCGAGCCCGGCGGGTCTGCATCGCGTCGCCTATACGGAGTGGGGCGATCCGGCCAATCCGCGCGTGCTGCTGTGCGTGCACGGCCTGACGCGCTCGGGACGCGACTTCGACAAGCTCGCGCAAGCGTTCGCGCGGGACTATCGCGTGGTGTGTCCGGACGTGGTCGGGCGAGGACTGTCCGACTGGCTCGCGGATCCGCGTTACTACGGCGTGCCGCAGTATGTCGCGGACGTGGTCACGCTGATCGCGCGGTTGAACGTCGAGACGGTGGACTGGTTCGGCACGTCGATGGGCGGTCTCATCGGCATGGCGCTCGGCGGCTTGCCGAACACGCCGATCCGAAAGATGCTGCTCAACGATGTCGGGCCGCATATCGAACCGGTCGCGCTGCAGCGTATCGGCGAGTATCTCGGCAAGCCGGCGCGTTTCGCATCGCTCGACGAAGGCGTGCGGCACGCGGCGGCGCTCGCGTCGTCGTTCGGGCCGCTGACCGACGAGGAGTGGGCGGGCATCAACACGCCGCTCCTGCACGAGCGCGACGGTGCGTGGGGCTTTCGCTACGACCCGGGCATCGCGACGCCGTTCACGTCGGCCACCGATGAGCAGAATGCGGCCGGCGAGGCGTTTCTTTGGCGCTCGCTCGCGTCGATCAGGACGCCGGTGCTCGTCGTGCGCGGCGAGAGCTCGGATTTGCTGTCGCGCGAGACGGTCGCGCAAATGGTCGAGAAAGGTCAGGCCGTGACGAGCGCCGAGATCCCGGGCGCGGGTCACGCGCCGGCGTTTCTTGTCGAAGATCAAATCGCCATCGCCAGGGGGTTCTTTCTCGGCGATGACGCGAGCGGGGCATAATATTGGGCTGAACATAAGGTGCTTGCGCGCCGCTTGCGCTTCTTTTCTCACCATCACCGATCAGGAACAAACAATGGCAGTCATTCGTCATCACGTCGGGCCGCGCCTTTCCGAAACCGCGATCCACAACGGCACGGTGTATCTCGCCGGCCAGATCGCCGAGGACACGGACCAGGACATCACCGGTCAGACGCGCGAAGTGCTCGGTCACATCGACCGCCTGCTCGAAGAGGCGAACAGCGACAAGTCGCACTTGCTGTCGGTGCAGATCTATATCTCGGACATGATCCATTTCCCCGGCATGAACGCCGTGTGGGACTCGTGGGTCGCGGAAGGCAACACGCCGCCCCGCGCCACCGTCGAGGCGAAGCTCGCCAATCCGGCGTGCCTCGTGGAAATCGTCGTGATCGCCGCACAGCGCAACTGAATCGAGTCGTCTGAAGTATTGGCATCGCCCGAATGACCGAGACCGCCGTCCCCACCGAAACGTTGCCCGAGCCGTCCATCGACGACGCGCTCGCGTTCGTGCGCGAGCACGCGAAGGACGCGCGCGTCTCGACGGGCGAACTGCTCGCGGACCACGCTGCCGGCACCGCGCGCATCATGCAGACGCTCAACGTCGATTCGCACGCGGTCGCCGCCGCGGCGCTCTTCGTGCTGGCGCCGCATCTCGACGATCCGGAGAAGGTGATCGCGGAGCGCTTCGGCCCGGAAGTGCAGCGGCTCGTCGGCGATGTGCGCAAGCTGTTGCGGCTTGGTTCGGTCAGCTCGCGCGCGACGCTCGCGGAACTGCCTGAAAACACGCGCGACGCGCAGGCCGCGCGCCGTGCGCAGGTCGAAGCGTTGCGCAAGATGTTGCTTGCGTTCGCGCAGGACATTCGCGTGGTGCTGATCCGGCTCGCCTCGCGCGTGCAGACGCTGCGCTACTACGCCGCGCACAAGATCGAACCGTCGCCCGACGTGCCGCGCGAGACGCTGGAGATTTACGCGCCGCTCGCCAACCGGCTCGGCATCTGGCAACTGAAGTGGGAACTCGAAGACCTGTCGTTTCGCTTCGAAGATCCGGTCACGTACAAACGCATCGCGAAGCTGCTCGACGAGAAGCGCGTCGAGCGCGAGACCTATGTGACCGAGGCCATCGCTCGTCTGCAGAAGGAACTGGAAACCGCGCACATCAAGGCGGACGTCAGCGGACGGCCGAAGCACATCTACAGCATTTGGAAGAAGATGCGCGGCAAGCAGCTGGATTTCGCCGAACTGAACGACGTGCGCGCATTTCGCGTGATCGTCGGCGACATCAAGGATTGCTACACCGTGCTCGGCATCGTGCACAACCTGTGGCAGCCGGTGCCGCGTGAGTTCGACGATTACATCTCGCGTCCCAAGCCCAACGGCTACAAGTCGCTGCATACGGTCGTGATCGGCGACGACGGGCGCGCATTCGAAGTCCAGATTCGCACGTACGAGATGCATCAGTTCGCCGAGTACGGCGTGGCCGCGCACTGGCGGTACAAGGAAGCGGGTGCGCGTGGCTATGCGGGGCAGGTGACCGCGAGCGAGAAATACGACGAGAAGATCGCATGGTTGCGTCAGCTTCTCGCGTGGAAGGACGACGTCGAAGGCGAGCATCCCGGCTGGCAGCATCTGCGCGACGCGACGCTCGACGACGACCATATCTACGTGCTGACGCCGCAGGCGCGCGTGATCGCGTTGCCGCAAGGCGCGACAGCCGTCGATTTCGCATATCACCTGCACAGCGAGCTCGGACATCGTTGTCGGGGCGCTCGCGTCGATGGCGCGATGGTGCCGCTCAACACGCCGCTGCAAAACGGACAGACGGTCGAGATCGTCGCGGTGAAGGAGGGCGGTCCGTCGCGCGACTGGCTCAATCCGCAGCTCGGCTATCTGCATAGCGCCCGCGCGCGGCAGAAAGTGCGCTCGTGGTTCCTCGCGGCGGATGCGGCGGAGAACATCGCGGCCGGACGGAGCATCGTCGAGAAGACCTTGCAGCGCGAGGGAAAGACGTCGGTCAGTCTCGAACAACTCGCGGCCAAACTCGGCTTCAAGGCGCCCGAGGAGCTTTACGCACTCGTCGCGAAGGACGAGTTCAGTCTGCGCAACATCGAGCAGGCGCTCTCCGATGCGCCGCCGCCCGAGCCCGAACCCGAAGCGCCCGAGCAGTTCGAGAAGCGCAGCAGCGGGCAAAGCGTGGCGCACGGAGCGTCGACGGGCGTGCTCGTCGTCGGTGTCGATGCGCTGCTCACGCAACTCGCGCGTTGCTGCCGCCCGGCGCCACCCGATCCGATCGCGGGATTCGTCACGCGCGGCAAAGGCATGTCGGTCCACCGCACCGATTGCGAAACGTTCAAGCGCATGGCCGAGCGCTCGCCCGAACGCGTGCTGCACACGACTTGGTCCGCCGAGGTGATGAACGGTCGTGGCTCGTCCGTTTATCCGGTGGACCTTTCGGTTGAATCGGCGGATCGCCAGGGCTTGCTGCGCGACATCTCCGAAGTGTTCGCGCGCGAGAAGATCAACGTGATCGGCGTGAAGAGCCAGAGCCGCAGGAATGTCGCGTATATGCAGTTCACCGTGGAAGTGTCGAGTGCAGCGCAGATTCAACGCGCATGCACGCTGCTCGGCGAAGTGCAGGGCGTGATTCGCGCTTCGCGTCGCGCGTAGCATTTAGAAGGGATTGAACGGATTGGCGAATATTTTCGATTTTTCTGAAGATAAGCACTTGCCAACATCTGAAACACTCCATATAATCTCACTTCTTTCAGGCTCGTAGCTCAGCTGGTTAGAGCACCACCTTGACATGGTGGGGGTCGTTGGTTCGAGTCCAATCGAGCCTACCAACGAAAACGAAATCCAGCGGACTTCGGTTCGCGGGGTTTCAAACCGCAAGAAGCGCGCAGCGCAAAAGGCGAAAAAACATGGCACGTCGAACGTTGACCGAAACAACTTCGGAGCGACGCTAGTCGAGGACCATATTCGCCTTCTGCCAAATTGTTTCGCGGTATGTGTGAAAAGTGAATGCGGCCCCTCGATAGCGGGGCCGCATTTTTTTTGTCTTGCGATTTTCAAAACGAAATCGCGTGGCAATGCTTAATCGAATCGCCCGGCATGTGCCGGCGTCTTGGAGAACGATATGGTTTCGGTACGTTTGCCTGATGGGTCGGTCCGACAATACGACCACCCGGTGACCGTCGCGGAAGTTGCGGCATCGATCGGCGCGGGCCTCGCCAAGGCGGCGCTCGCCGGCAAGCTCAACGGCGAACTCGTCGACACTTCGTTTCTGATCGACAAGGATTCGTCGCTCGCGATCGTCACCGACAAAGACCCGGAAGGCGTCGATGTCGTGCGTCACTCGACCGCGCACTTGCTGGCCTATGCCGTGAAGGATCTGTTCCCCGAGGCGCAAGTAACCATCGGGCCGGTCATCGACAACGGCTTCTACTACGATTTCTCGTACAGCCGTCCGTTCACGCCCGAAGATCTCGAAAAGATCGAGAAGCGCATGCAGGAGCTCGCGAAGAAGGACGAGCCGGTGTCGCGCCGCGTCGTCTCGCGCAACGAGGCCGTCGAGTACTTCAAGAGCATCGGCGAGGCGTACAAGGCCGAGATCATCGAATCGATTCCGGAAAGCGACGAGATCCGGCTTTACGCGCACGGCAATTTCATCGACCTGTGCCGAGGCCCGCACGTGCCGTCCACCGGCAAGCTCAAGGTTTTCAAGCTGATGAAAGTCGCGGGCGCGTACTGGCGCGGCGATTCGAAGAACGAGCAACTGCAGCGCATCTACGGCACCGCGTGGACCAAGAAGGAAGACCAGGAGCAGTACCTCCACATGCTGGAAGAAGCCGAGAAGCGCGATCACCGAAAGCTCGGCAAGCAGCTCGACCTGTTCCATCTGCAGGACGAAGCGCCGGGCATGGTGTTCTGGCATCCGAAGGGCTGGTCGCTATGGCAGCAGGTCGAGCAGTACATGCGTCGCCGCGTGAACGAAGCCGGCTATCTCGAAATCAAGACTCCCATGGTGATGGACCGTTCGCTGTGGGAAGCATCGGGGCACTGGCAGAACTATCGTGAAAACATGTTCACGACCGAGTCGGAAAAGCGCGACTACGCGATCAAGCCGATGAACTGCCCGGGCCACGTCCAGGTGTTCAATCACGGCTTGCGCTCGTACCGCGACTTGCCGCTGCGTTACGCGGAGTTCGGTTCGTGCCATCGCAACGAGCCGTCGGGCGCGCTGCACGGTCTGATGCGCGTGCGGGGCTTCGTTCAGGACGATGCACATATCTTCTGTACCGAAGATCAGTTCATCGCGGAATCGATCGCGTTCAACACGCTCGCGATGAGCGTGTATAAGGATTTCGGCTTCGATCACATCGACATCAAGCTGTCGCTGCGTCCGGAACAGCGCGCCGGCACCGATGAAACCTGGGATCGCGCGGAGCAGGGCCTGCGCGAAGCGCTGATCGCGTGCGGCCTGCAGTGGGAAGAGCTCGCGGGCGAGGGCGCGTTTTACGGTCCGAAGATCGAGTATCACATCAAGGATGCGCTCGGCCGCTCGTGGCAATGCGGCACGCTGCAGCTCGACATGGTGCTGCCGGAGCGTCTCGGCGCGGAGTACGTGGCGGAAGACAACAGCCGCCGCCGTCCGGTGATGCTTCATCGCGCAATCGTCGGATCAATGGAGCGTTTCCTCGGCATTCTGATCGAGCATCATGCCGGCGCAATGCCGCCGTGGCTCGCGCCGATCCAGGCCGTTGTGCTGAATATTGCTGAAAGTCAGGCCGAATATGCCGGAAATCTGGCTCAATCGTTGCAAAAACAAGGGCTTAGAGTAGAGTCCGATTTGCGCAATGAGAAGATTAGCTATAAAATACGCGAGCACACGCTGCAAAAGGTGCCGTATTTGCTGGTCGTCGGCGACAAGGAGCGTGATGCACAAACCGTAGCCGTGCGTGCTCGTGGCGGTGTCGATCTGGGCGTGATGCCGGTCGACGCATTCCTCGAACGTCTGCAGCAGGAAGTGCGGGCGTTCAAGTAAGTCACTCGCAGCGCGGCTTGTTTTTTCATTTTTAGAGGAAACGTAACATCGCTACTGATAAGTCGTCACATCGCATCAATGGTGAGATTACCGCGCCGGAAGTGCGTTTGGTCGGAGTGGACAACGAGCCGCTCGGAATCGTGAAACTGGCCGAGGCGTTCCGTCAATCGGAGCAACTCGACGTGGATCTCGTCGAAATCGCGCCGCAGGCTTCGCCGCCTGTCTGCCGTTTGATGGATTACGGCAAGTTCAAGTATTCGGAAGCGAAGAAGCAGCACGAAGCGAAGTTGAAGCAGAAGATCGTGCAGGTGAAGGAAGTCAAATTCCGCCCCGGCACGGATGACGGTGACTACAACGTCAAGCTGCGCAACCTCACGCGCTTCCTCGAAGACGGCGACAAGACGAAAATCACGTTGCGTTTCCGCGGTCGCGAAATGGCGCACCAGGAAATCGGCATGCGTATGCTCGAGCGCCTGAAGTCCGATCTGGACGAATATGGCCAGGTCGAGCAGATGCCGAAGATGGAAGGGCGTCAGATGATCATGGTGCTTGCCCCGAAGAAGAAGGGCAAGTAACCGAACAGCAGTAGGGCGATGGATCGCGCGCCGTCGAAAGGCGGTCGGCGCGGCATTGCCGGCGGTTTCAGGCCGGCGTCATTTCGGTGACGCCGGTCATGAAAAGCGGCGGTTCTTCACCGAACCGTTCGCACACAAGTGGAGCGTGGGTTTCGAAGGGCGGGAAGGGGTTCGCGGGCAGTATCGGCGGATCATCCGCACACCCATGACCATCTAATAAACTGGAGTTGTTTCATGCCGAAGATGAAGACCAAGAAGAGTGCTGCAAAGCGCTTCGTGGTGCGTCCGGGCGGTACCGTCAAGCGCGGTCAGGCCTTCAAGCGCCACATTCTTACCAAGAAAACCACCAAGAACAAACGCCATCTGCGTGGCGCCACGGCCGTTCATGATTCCGATCTGAACTCCGTCCGCGCAATGCTGCCGTTCGCCTAACCTCATCTAACTTAAGGAGAGCAACATGCCTCGAGTAAAACGTGGGGTTACCGCACGGGCCCGTCACAAGAAGATCATCCGTCTGGCCAAGGGTTACCGCGGCCGTCGCAATAACGTCTATCGCATCGCCAAGCAGGCGGTCATGCGCGCAGGCCAGTACGCCTACCGCGATCGCCGCAACAAGAAGCGTGTGTTCCGCGCACTGTGGATCACGCGTATCAACGCGGCGGTGCGTCAGCACGACATGACCTACAGCGTGTTCATCAACGGCCTGAAGAAGGCTTCGATCGAACTCGACCGCAAGGTTCTGGCTGACATGGCTGTGTTCGACAAGGCTGCTTTTGCTGCGATCGTGAAGCAGGTGAAAGCCGCCGTTGCAGCCTAATTGCGAAATTAGTACTGCGTGGTTCGCCTCCTCGTCGCCGCATCGTAGAAATACGTTGACGGCGGCGCGAAGGCAGAAAACGGGGCTCTCACCGAGCCCCGTTTTTGTTGGTCGGACGGTTTTGCGCATCTCATGCCCATCGTGGAGCGTGGATGAGCAAAACCGAACCTCAGATTGAATTTCGACGCTAAAAGATGGGATCAATGGATCTGGACCAGATTGTCGCCGACGCGAAAAGCGCCTTTGAACACGCCGCCGATACCACCACGCTCGAAAACGAGAAGGCACGGTTCCTGGGCAAGTCCGGCGCGCTGACCGAATTGCTGAAGGGATTGGGCAAGCTCGATCCGGAAGCGAAGAAGACAGAAGGCGCGCGCATCAATCAGGCAAAGCAGCAGGTTGAAGCCGCGCTGAACGCGCGCCGTCAGGCGCTGGCCGACGCGCTGCTGAATCAGCGTCTCGCGTCGGAAGCCATCGACGTCACGCTACCGGGACGCGGCGCGGGTGCGGGCACGCTGCATCCGGTGATGCGTACGTGGGAGCGCGTCGAACAAATCTTCCGCACGATCGGTTTCGATGTCGCCGACGGTCCGGAAATCGAGACCGACTGGTACAACTTCACGGCGCTGAACAGCCCGGAGAACCATCCGGCGCGCTCGATGCAGGACACGTTCTACGTCGACGGCAAGGACGCGGATGGCCGTCCGCTTTTGCTTCGCACGCATACGAGCCCGATGCAGGTGCGCTACGCGCGCATGAACAAGCCGCCGATCAAGGTGATCGTGCCGGGCCGCACGTATCGCGTGGACAGCGACGCCACTCATTCGCCGATGTTCAACCAGGTCGAAGGCCTGTGGATCGAAGAGAACATCAGCTTTGCGGATCTGAAGGGCGTCTACACCGATTTTCTGAAGAAGTTCTTCGAGCGCGACGACATTCTCGTGCGCTTCCGTCCGTCGTATTTTCCGTTCACGGAGCCGTCCGCCGAGATCGACATGATGTTCGAACACGGCAAGAACGCGGGCAAATGGCTGGAAATCTCAGGCTCGGGGCAGGTGCATCCGACCGTCATCCGCAACATGGGCCTCGATCCGGAGCGCTATATCGGCTTCGCGTTCGGCAGCGGCCTCGAGCGCCTGACGATGCTGCGCTACGGCGTGCAGGATCTGCGTCTGTTCTTCGAGAACGATCTGCGTTTCCTGCGTCAGTTCGCGTAAAGCACTTAGCGCCCGCGGCGATCGCTTCTCGATAAGCGGCGATCGTGAGACTCCAAACATTTCGAACGTAGACACACATGCAATTCCCAGAATCCTGGCTCCGCAGTTTCGTCGATCCCAAGCTCTCCACCGACGAACTCGCGCACGCGCTGACGATGGCCGGCCTCGAAGTCGAAGACCTGCGCCCGGTCGCGCCGCCGACCACGAAGATCGTCGTGGGCCAAGTGCTCGAAGTCGCCAAGCATCCGAACGCCGACAAGCTCAACGTCTGTCAGGTCGATGCGGGCACGGGCGAGACGCTCAATATCGTGTGCGGCGCGCCGAACGTGTCGCCGGGCATCAAGGTGCCGGTCGCGCTGATCGGCGCCGTGCTGCCGCCGGCCGAAGCGGGCGGCGAGCCCTTCGCGATCAAGCCGACGAAGCTGCGCGGCGTCGACAGTCAAGGCATGCTGTGCTCCGCACGTGAGCTCAAGCTGTCGGAAGATCACAGCGGTCTCTTGATCCTGCCGACCGATGCGAAGGTCGGCCAGGACATCCGCGAGGCGCTCAATCTCGACGACACCGTCTTCGAAATCAAGCTCACGCCGAACAAGGCAGACTGCCTGTCGGTGTTCGGCGTTGCGCGCGAGACGGCCGCGATCACCGGCGCGCCGCTCAAGCAACCGGACATGCCGGCCGTCGAAACGAAGCTCGACGAAAAGCTGCCGGTCAAGGTGCTCGCGCCCGATCTGTGCGGGCGCTTCTCGGGCCGCGTGATTCGCGGCGTGAACGCCCGCGCGAAGACGCCGCAATGGATGGTCGAGCGTCTGGAACGTGCGGGCCAGCGCAGCATCTCCGCGCTCGTCGACATCTCCAATTACGTGATGCTCGAACTCGGCCGTCCGACGCACGTGTTCGATCTCGACAAGATTCACGGCGGGATCGAAGTGCGCTGGGGCAAGAAGGGTGAGTCGCTGAAGCTCCTGAACGGCAACACCGTCGAGCTCGATGAAACCGTCGGCGTGATCGCCGACGATCGCCACGTCGAAAGTCTCGCGGGCATCATGGGCGGCGACAGCACGGCCGTCTCGCTCGACACCACCAACATCTATCTCGAAGCCGCGTTCTGGTGGCCGGACGCGATCCGCGGCCGCGCGCGCAAGTACAACTTCTCGACCGATGCGGCGCATCGCTTCGAGCGCGGCGTCGATTATTCGACGACCGTCGAGCATATCGAACGCATCTCGCGCCTGATCCTCGACATCTGCGGCGGCGAAGCGGGTCCGGTCGACGATCAGATCGTCAACGTGCCGGATCGCAATCCGGTGTCGATGCGCGTGTCGCGCGCGCATCGGATCATCGGCGTCGAGATCGGCGCGGAAGAGATCGCGCAGATCTTCACGCGTCTGAACCTCGCGTTCGAGCGCGACGGCGACACCTTCAAGGTCACGCCGCCGCCGTATCGCTTCGATATCGAGATCGAGGAAGACCTGATCGAGGAAGTCGCGCGCATCTACGGTTTCGAGAAGATTCCGGCGCGCCCGCCGGTCGCGCGCAGCGAGATGCGCATCACGAACGAAACGAAGCGCTCGATCCATACGCTGCGCCACGAAGTCGCCGCGCGCGACTACTCGGAGACGGTGAACTTCAGCTTCGTCGACGCCGAGTGGGAGAAGGACTTCGCCGGCAACGATAATCCGATCAAGCTGCTGAACCCGATCGCGAGCCAGCTCTCGGTCATGCGTTCGACCATGTTCGGCAGCCTGATCGAAGTGCTGCGTCATAACCTGAATCGCCGCGCAGACCGCGTGCGCGTGTTCGAAGCGGGGCGCGTGTTCCATCGCGACGCAACGGTTAAAGCGGGCGAACTGACGGTCGAAGGCTTCGCGCAACCTAAGATGATCGGCGGGCTCGCGTATGGTCCGGTGGTCGAGGAACAGTGGGGCGTGGCCACGCGCAACGTCGACTTCTTCGACGTGAAGGGCGATGTCGAAGCGCTCTTCGCGCCCGTCGTGCCGCGCTTCGTTAAGGCGGAGCATCCGGCGTTGCATCCGGGACGCAGCGCGCGCATCGAGGTGGCGGGGCGCGCGGTCGGCTGGATCGGCGAACTGCATCCGCGCTGGCTGCAAAAGTACGACCTGCCGAACGCGCCGATCCTCTTCGAAATCGACGCCGACGCGTTGATGGATCGCGCATTGCCGGCGCCGTCCGAAGTGTCGAAATTTCCGCCGGTGCGTCGCGATATCGCGATTGTCGTGGATCAAAACGTGGCGGTTCAGGCGCTGCTCGACGAGCTCGAAAGCGCGCGCGCGGAAGCGGCGTGCAGGTACGTCACGAAGGTTGCCCTTTTCGATGAATTTCGTCCAAAATCAAATACTTCCGGTGGCTTGGGAGCGCATGAGAAAAGTCTTGCCTTCCGTGTAACGTTGCAAGATACTGGCGGCACGCTTCAGGACGAAACGGTCGATACGGCTATCAAAACGCTGGTGGATCGCCTGGCTCGAGTACACGGCGCGCGGTTGCGCGGATAGCCTTCAGTTGGCCCTTTCCGTCTTAATCGCCAAGTCTTAAATATGGCAAGCGCCGTTTTACCGATATGAACCAAATGAACTCGAGTGATTTCGAAGCCCTTCTTTCGGCGCAGCGTAGCGCCATGACCCGAGATATTCCGACCTCGAGCGCGCCCGGCGATACGCCGACGCTCACCAAAGCCGAGTTGGCGGAGATGCTGTTCGACCATGTCGGTCTGAACAAGCGCGAAGCCAAGGACATGGTCGAAGCCTTCTTCGAGGTCATCCGCGATGCGCTGGAGAGCGGCGAGAGCGTCAAGCTTTCCGGCTTCGGCAATTTCCAGTTGCGCGACAAGCCTCAGCGTCCCGGCCGCAATCCGAAGACGGGCGAGGCCATTCCTATCGCCGCGCGGCGGGTCGTCACGTTTCATGCAAGTCAGAAGCTGAAGGCGCTGGTCGAAACGGGAGCGGAGACCGATCTCACTCGCTGATTTCCCGGTGGCGCGCGAATGACTCGCGCGTCGCGTTGCTTGGCCACCGCGCTTCAATCGACATCACTTATAACGATGGTTGATCGACGATGGAAAAAGTCGTCTTGCCTCCGATCCCCGCCAAGCGATACTTCACGATTGGCGAAGTCAGCGAGTTGTGCGGCGTCAAGCCTCACGTGCTGCGCTATTGGGAGCAGGAGTTCACGCAGCTGAGGCCGGTGAAGCGGCGTGGCAATCGCCGCTACTATCAGCATCACGAAGTCTTGTTGATTCGGCGCATCCGCGAGTTGCTGTACGAGCAGGGCTTCACGATCAACGGGGCGCGTAACCGGCTCGATTCGCAGGGACGTGCAATCGACGACGATGCGGACATGGCCGAGACGCAAGTATCGACGCAGGCTCAACCGGGCGTCGATGTCGAGCAGTTGCGCAAGGATATTCTTCAGGTGATCGATCTTCTCGGCGGATGAACGCCGTCCGATTCAAAGTCCCGATGCCGCGAATTCTCGCGGCATTTTTTTTGTCCGTCCCACACTGTAATTACCGGATGCGTCGCAAGGCATCGTGGCCGCCGATGTAGCGAAGGTGTACCAGCCGCCGTCGAGGAGTCGGTGACCGGACAGGCCCTGCCCGCGGTTAAGGCTTGACGCCTACGCGGAAGCGTTTTTTCGGACCGGCTGCTTGCGTGGCCGGCAACTTGGTCTTGACCGACCAATAGACGATGCTCGGTCCGACGCCCCATGGCGGATAGATGCGCCAGTCATCGACGCCATGGTGGAAGAAGTAAAGCGCGAAGCATCGGCCTGGTCTCGACGCGCGAACGGAGACATAGCGGCTGCCGCCGGGATAGATGCGCCCGAAGCGCGTGACGCGCGCGCCGCTTCCCGGACCGAACCATCTCGCGACTTCCGCGCGCAGGGCGGAGCAGGTTTGGCCGCATCGGCTGCGCCGCGCTCTGGCGGACGCTGGGACAGACAAAGGCATGGGGCGCCGTTCCTTATGTGTCACCTTAAGATTAGGGCTTAAATTACTGACACACAAGTGTTTTTTAGGCTTTTACGTCTGAATATTGGCGGACGGCGCCGCGTTTTTGCGCGCGTGTCGTCCATGACGAACGGCTTCAGACGGTCATGCCCATCGCCGCGGCCGTTCTGGTCAGCGCTTCTTCATCGGCGCCGACTTTAAGCATTGCATCGGCGAGGTGGTAGTCGAGCTGCGCACGCCCTTGGAGAAACGCGGGCGATGCGTCATCGATGACCCGCGAGGGGCCAAGAAAAAAGGCTCTCCGGCAGAAGCCGGAGAGCCTTCAATTTCTGGTCGGGGCGAGAGGATTTGAACCTCCGACCACCTGCACCCCATGCAGGTACGCTACCAGGCTGCGCTACGCCCCGAAAGAGCGAAAGTATATCAGAGAGAAACGAATAGTAGAACTGCTTCCAACAATTTCGCTGTTGCACTCACAAAATTCACTCGCAATGCGTCAGAGCGTCAGTTCCGACTGCGTGTACGGCGACGTCTGGATCTTCACCGAATCCTCGCGCTCGGCCGACGCCCGCTCAGGCGAGACTTCCAGCGGGAAGCGCTGACGCCTGCGGAACCTCAAAGCCAGAAGCAACGAAATCGCGCATGGAATCAGATAGGTGGCGATGCGCTCCGTCCACGCGATGCGCGATCCGAAACTGTCGTACGGCGTGCGCTCATCGAAGCCGGCGGACGCAAAGATCATCGTCAACGTGAAGTCCAGCACCATGGCCGCGCCGCACAGACACAGAAAGATCAAGGCGCCGTTCCACTTCAGAGCGCGTTCGCTCGCGTTCAACGTGCGGCAGACGAAGAGCGTCACGCCCAGCAAACTCAGGATAAAAATCAAGGGAAGCCACGGAAAATGCATGTCGCGCGCCTCGCGTATGGGTAGAAGGGACGATCCCGGCGGCGCGCAAGATGGATTTATGTTGCGTCTGGAGCGCCCGCTTCCGGAAGCGAGCGCGATGATTACACGCAAGTCTCGACGCAAAAATAAGAGTAATCCTAATCAGATTGGCCGATCGGCCAGCGACTCCGACAGGAAATCGATGAACGTCCGCACCTTCGTCGTCATGTATTTGCGGCTCGTGTACACCGCATACACGGACGGCGCGAACGCCGAATAGCTCGGCAGCACGCGCACGAGCGAGCCCGACGCCAATTCCGGCTCGACGATCCACGCCGGAAAGTATGCGAGCCCGAGTCCGGCGCGCACGAGCTGTAGCGCCATCGACGTATCGTTGGTCTTGAGCACCGCCTGGTTCTTCACGGTAAACGCGCCGTCCGGACCGGTCAACGTGACGGAATCGATATTCGTGTAGGTCGGCAACACGAAGCGATGACGCGCGACATCATCCGGATGACGCAGCTTGCCGTGCTGTTCGAGATACGCGCGCGAACCCGCGAGCACGAACGGCATCTTGCACAGCGGCCTGACGATCAGCGAGGGCGAAGGCTCCGACGTGGCGCGAATCGCCATGTCGTAGCCTTCCTCGACGAGATCGACGAAGCGATTCTCCAGCCGCAGATCGACGAGCACGCCCGGATAGCGCGCCTGATACGCGACAAGCAGATCCGCGAAGGTGCGATTGGCGAACCAGCCTGGCGCCGTGACCTTGAGCACGCCTTGCGGCTCCGCCGTCTGCACGCCGACGGCAGCTTGCGCGGCCTGCAGGATGTCGAGCGCCTCGCTGCATTGCTCGTAGTAGACGTTGCCGGCTTCCGTGAGACTCAGGTGACGCGTCGTGCGGTTCAGGAGACGCACGCCGAGCTGGCGCTCCAGATTGGCGACGTGCTTGCTCGTCATCGCGGTCGAAATGTCGAGCCGTTCAGCAGCCTTCACGAAGCTGCCGGCCTCGACGACTTCGCGGAACACGCGCAAGCTGGTGAGAGCATCCATCGATCATTTCCTGCCGGGAAACAAAACGCTAATGTTAGCCGGATTTATCGACCGACGATGTCTGCCTAAACTGCAGGCAACCTACCTTCACTGGAGTTTTGCGATGTCTGCGACACACACTCGACCATCCGCGGCCAACGCGTCGGCGCTCGCCGGCTACGCTCACGCGCTGCTGCGCATCGTCGCTTCGTATCTGCTGCTCACGCATGCGAGCGCGAAGCTGTTCCATGTTCCGCACATCGCGATGTTCGACGGTCTGCCGCTCGTCTCGCTGCTCGGCGTGGCGGGCGTCATCGAATTGATCGGCGGCGTGCTCGTGCTGATCGGCCTGTTCACGCGGGCGGCGGCGTTCGTGTTGTCGGGCGAACTGGCGTTCGCGTACTTCATCGGGCACGCGCCGAAAGGAAACTTCCTGCTGCCGCTATTGAATCAGGGCGAGCCGGCCGTGCTGCTGTCGTTCATCTATTTGTTCATCGCGGCGGCGGGGCCGGGCGCGTGGAGCATCGACCGGCGACGTCGAGCATTACTTCGGCCACTCGTCTAGCTCGTCGTTGAAGAGCGAAGCGACGATGCCGCGCAGCCACATCGTGCGCGCATCGTTGTGAAACTTGCGATGCCAGTGCTGCTTCAGATCGAAGCGGGGCAACGCGAGCGGCGGCTCGGCGAGCGTGATCGACGCATGCTCGGCGACATACGCGAAGCCGATCGCATGCGGCACCGTCGCGATCAGATCGGTGCGCGACAGGATGAACGGCAGGCTCATGAAGTGCGGCGTTTCGAGCACCGCGCGCCGGCGCACGCGTTCCTTGTCGAGATAATTCTCCAGCACTTCCTGGCTGCGGCCTTCCGCGCGCACGACCGCGTGGCCGCATTCCATGAAGCGTTCGAGCGTGAGCGGCTGGTTCGCGAACGGATGATCGCGCCGCATCAGACAGATGAACCGGTGCGAGAAAAGCCGCTGCTGAAAGAAGTTGTTGCCGCGCAAGTCCGGAAAGTAGCCGACCGCCAGATCGATATCGCCGGCTTCGAGCCCGCGCTCCACATCGCCATGCGACGCCGACACCGATCGCAGATTCGCGTTCGGCGCTTCCTTCGCGAAGGCCTGCAAGAGGCGCGGCAGAAAGACGATCTCGCCGACATCGGAAAGCGCGATCGAAAACGTCTCCGCGCTCGTCGAAGGATCGAAGTGCTGCCGGTCGAGCAGGCCGCGTTCGATGCGCGCCAGCGCCTCGCGCGCCGCGGGCACGAGCGCGATGGTGCGCGGCGTCGGCTCCATGCCGCGCGAGGTGCGCACGAAGAGCGGATCGTTGAAGTACTCGCGCAGACGTGCGAGCGCGGTCGACACGCGCGGCTGACTCACCCCGAGCCGCTCGGCGGCGCGGCTCACGTTGCGCGTCTCCTCGATGGCGACGAGGTACGGAATCAGGTTGAGATCGAGATCGTTCATTTCGGAACCGCCGTCTCCTCGCGTCGATACGGCGTCATCCGCGCCGCGCGACCATGTCCGACACGCGCTGCGCCGCTTCCTGCAGCGGTTCGAGAAACGCCTTCACCATCTGCTTTGCGTTCTTGCGCTGCGCGTTGCCGCTGATGTTCAGCGCCGCGATCACGCGGCCTTGCCGGTCGCGGATCGGCGCGGACATCGAAATCAGTCCTTCCTCCAGTTCCTGATCGACGATTGCCCAGCCCTGGCGGCGCACCGCGGCGATGGCTTCCTTGAGCGCGCCCTTGTCGACGATCGTGCGCGGCGTGCGCGCGACGAGCGAACTCGCATCGAGCGCTTCGTCGAGGCGCACTTCGTCGAGCGCGGCGAGCAGGACGCGGCCCATCGACGTGCAGAACGCAGGCAGACGGCTGCCGATCGACAGATTCTGCGTGATGATCTTGTGCGTCGGCACGCGCAGCACATAGACGATTTCCGCGCCGTTCAGCACGGCCGCCGAGCAGCTTTCGTGCACTTGTTCGACGAGGCCTTCCATTACCGGTTCGGCCAGGTTCCAGAAGGGCATCGACGTCAGATAGGCGAAGCCGAGGTCGAGAATCTTCGGCGTCAACTGAAAGAGACGCCCGTCGGCCTCGACATACCCGAGCGCCTGCAGCGTCAGAAGGATGCGGCGCGCGCCGGCGCGCGTAAGGCCGGTGGCCGCCGCGACATCCGTCAGCGTCTGCGCGGGGCGGTTCGCATCGAACGAGCGGATGACAGCGAGCCCGCGCGCGAACGACTGCACGTAGGCATCGCCGGGGCGCGCCTGCGCGTCTTGCGGCTCGGCATCCGGATTGAGCGTGGCTGAATTCTTCATAAGGCCTGTGATGAAAGCGCGAACGGGCGGTCGAGGCGAAGTTCGAGCTCGGTGAAAACCCCCACTTCGCGCATGCTTCGTTGACACGACAACGAATGCGGGACTAACATGCCGATGTTCGCTAAACGAATCCATGTTCGCATGACGAACATTTCAGCGCAAGTGTGCTGACGAGCAGGTAAACCCCAGTTCGAGACAGACAGGAACGGCAATGATCAACAAGATTTTCGATTCGCTCGCCTCGGCCGTCGCCGACGTCCACGACGGCGCGACCATCATGATCGGCGGTTTCGGCACGGCGGGCATGCCGTCCGAGCTGATCGACGCGCTCATCGAGCAGGGCGCGCGCGAGCTCACGATCGTCAATAACAACGCCGGCAACGGCGACACGGGACTGGCCGCGCTGCTGAAGGCGAAGCGCGTGCGCAAGATCATCTGCTCGTTCCCGCGTCAGACGGACTCGCATGTGTTCGACGCGCTCTATCGCGCGGGCGAAATCGAGCTGGAACTCGTGCCGCAGGGCAATCTGGCGGAACGCATCCGCGCGGCGGGCGCGGGCATCGGCGGATTTTTCACGCCGACGGGCTACGGCACGAAGCTCGCCGAAGGCAAGGAAACGCGCGTGATCGACGGCCGGCACTACGTGCTCGAAGCGCCGCTGCACGCGGATTTCGCGCTCGTGAAGGCATATAAGGGCGATCGCTGGGGCAATCTGGTCTATCGTAAAACTGCGCGCAACTTCGGTCCGATCATGGCGAGCGCCGCGAAAACGGCCATCGTGCAGGTCTCGAAGGTCGTCGCGCTCGGCGAGCTGGACCCCGAAAACATCGTGACGCCGGGCATTTTCGTGCAGCGCGTCGTCGAAGTACCGCAAGCCGTGCATCAAGCCGAACTCGCCGCTTAAGGAAGGACGAAAAGCCATGAAGAAACTCACTCGTGACGAAATGGCCAAGCGCGTGGCCGCGGACATTCCCGAAGGCGCGTACGTGAACCTGGGCATCGGCGTGCCGACGCTCGTCGCCAATCATCTCGCGGCGGACCGCGAGATCTTCCTGCACAGCGAAAACGGCCTGCTCGGCATGGGCCCGGCGCCCGCCAAAGGCGAGGAAGACGACGAACTCATCAACGCAGGCAAGCAGCACGTCACGTTGCTGACCGGCGGCGCGTTTTTCCATCACGCCGATTCGTTCGCGATGATGCGCGGCGGCCATCTCGACTTCTGCGTGCTCGGCGCCTTCCAGGTTTCCGCGACGGGCGATCTCGCGAACTGGCACACCGGCGCGCCCGACGCGATTCCGGCTGTCGGCGGCGCGATGGATCTCGCGATCGGCGCGAAGCAGGTCTACGTGATGATGGAACTGCTCACCAAGCAGGGCGAGAGCAAGCTGGTCGACGCCTGCACGTATCCGGTGACGGGCGTCGCATGCGTGAATCGCGTGTACACGGATCTCGCCGTGTTCGACGTGACGCCGGAAGGCTTCGTCGTGCGCGAAATCGTCGACGGACTGGCGTTCGAAGAGTTGCAGAAGCTGGCCCAGGTGCCACTGCAATACGCGCCGCTGACCGAAGCAGCCTGAGAGAATTCTGGAGACATTGAAGATGAAACAAGCTTTCGTATGTGATGCCATCCGCACGCCGATCGGCCGTTACGGCGGTTCGCTGTCCTCCGTGCGCGCCGACGATCTCGGCGCCGTGCCGCTGCGCGCGCTGGTCGAGCGCAACAAGGAAGTGGACTGGGAAGCCATCGACGAAGTGATCTACGGCTGCGCGAATCAGGCGGGCGAAGACAACCGCAACGTCGCGCGCATGTCGGCGCTGCTGGCCGGTTTGCCGGTCGGCACGCCGGGCTCGACGATCAATCGCCTGTGCGGCTCGGGCATGGACGCGATCGGCGTCGCGGCCCGCGCGATCAAGGCGGGCGAGACGAGCCTGATGATCGCGGGCGGCGTCGAAAGCATGAGCCGCGCGCCGTTCGTGATGGGCAAGGCGACGAGCGCGTTCTCGCGTTCCGCAGAAATCCACGATACGACCATCGGCTGGCGCTTCATCAATCCGCTGATGAAGAAGCAGTACGGCGTCGATTCGATGCCGGAAACCGCCGAAAACGTCGCGGACGACTACAAGATCAGCCGCGCCGATCAGGACGCGTTCGCGCTGCGCTCGCAGCAGAAGGCGGCGCGCGCGCAAAAGGACGGCACGCTGGCGCAGGAAATCGTCGCGGTGACGATTCCGCAGAAAAAGGGCGATGCGCTCGTCGTCGACAAGGACGAGCATCCGCGCGAAACGAGCCTCGAAGCGCTCGCGAAACTGAAGGGCGTCGTGCGTCCGGACGGCTCGGTGACGGCGGGCAACGCGTCGGGCGTGAACGACGGCGCGGTCGCGATGCTGATAGCCGACGAGGAAAGCGCGAAGCGCAACGGCCTCACGCCGCGCGCGCGCATTCTGGGCTTGGCCACGGCCGGCGTGCCGCCGCGCGTGATGGGCATCGGTCCAGGTCCGGCCTCGCAGAAGCTGCTTGCGCGTCTCGGCATGACCATCGACCAGATGGACGTGATCGAGCTGAACGAAGCGTTCGCGTCCCAAGGTTTGGCGACGCTGCGCATGCTCGGCGTCGCCGATGACGATCCCCGCGTCAATCCGAACGGCGGTGCGATCGCGCTCGGCCATCCGCTGGGCGCGTCCGGCGCGCGGCTCGTCACGACCGCGAGCTACCAGTTGCATCGCACGGGCGGACGTTACGCGCTTTGCACGATGTGCATTGGCGTCGGCCAAGGCATCGCGATGATCATCGAGCGCGTCTGATCACATGTTTTCATCGACCGGACGTTTGACCGATCTCATTTGCGGCAACGCCGCCGCGAACGAGATCTGGTCGCCGCGCGCGACCGTGCAGGCCATGCTCGATGTCGAAGCCGCGCTCGCGCGCGCATCCGCGCTGCATGGCGTGATTCCGTCGGGCGCGGTGGATGCGATCGTCGCCGCCTGCGATGCCGATAACATCGACGCCGATGCGCTGATGACCGGCGCCGCGGCGGGCGGCAATCTCGCGATTCCGCTCGTCAAGCAACTGACGGCCGTCGTGAAGGCGCGCGACGCCGAAGCAGCCAAGTACGTGCATTGGGGCGCGACGAGTCAGGACATCATCGATACGGGCGTCGTGCTGCAATTGCGCGCGTTTCTCGATCTGATCGATGCGGATCTGCGCTCGCTCTCCGATGCGCTCGCCACGCAGGCGCAAGCCCACAAAAACACGCCGATGATCGGCCGCACCTGGCTTCAGCAGGCCCTGCCGATCACGCTCGGCCTGAAGTTCGCGCAATGGCTCGATGCAGTGACGCGTCATCGCGAGCGCCTCGGCGAACTGAGGTCGCGCGCGCTCGTGCTGCAATTCGGCGGCGCGGCGGGCACGCTCGCGAGTCTGCGCGACAAGGCCTTGCCGGTCGCGGCATCGCTTGCGCAGGACCTGAAGCTGGCGCTTCCCGCGTTGCCGTGGCACACGCAGCGCGATCGCATCGCGGAAACCGCGTCGTTTCTCGGCATGCTGACGGGCACGCTGGGCAAGATCGCGCGCGATGTCTCGCTGATGATGCAGACCGAGCTCGGAGAAGTCGCCGAACCGGCGGCCGCAGGCAAGGGCGGATCGTCGACGATGCCGCACAAGCGCAATCCAGTCGGCTGCGCGGCCGTTCTGACCGCCGCGACGCGCGCGCCGAATCTCGTCGCGACGATCTTCGCGGGCATGGTCCAGGAGCACGAGCGCGCGCTCGGCGGCTGGCAGGCCGAATGGGAAGCGTTGCCCGATCTCGCGCGTCTGACGGCGGGCGCGTTGTCGAACATCGTGGGCATCGTTCCGTCGATGGAAGTCAATGTCGAACGGCTCGCACGCAATCTCGACGTGACCAACGGACTGATTCTCGGCGAAGCGGTGATGCTCGCGCTCGGCGACGCAATCGGCAGGCTCGACGCGCACAAGCTCGTCGAAGGCGCGTCGAAGGCGTCGGTGGCGAACGGCACGTCGCTCTTCGACGAACTCTTCTCGAACGAAACCGTCACGCGTCATGTTTCGCAGGATCAACTGAAATCGCTGCTCGATCCGGCGAATTACGTCGGGCAGGCGCAGGCGTTCGTCGATGCCGCCATCGCGAACGCTCACTCGAAATAAGCAGGAACACACAGGAGCGGTAAAAACATGCCTCTTGCCGAAGTCAACGGAACACGGATTCACTATCGCATCGACGCGACGGCGGGCGACAACGCGCCGTGGCTCGTGCTGTCGAATTCGCTCGGCGCCGATGTCTCGATGTGGACGCCGAACATCGAGGCGTTCGCCGCGCGCTATCGCGTCGTGCGCTACGACACGCGCGGCCACGGTCATTCGGACGTGCCGCCGGGCCCGTACACGATCGATCAGCTGATCGGCGACGTGATCGGCCTGATGGATCATCTGAAAATCGAGCGCGCGAACTACTGCGGCCTGTCGATGGGCGGGCTGACCGGCATCGGGCTGGCGGCGCGTCATCCGGAGCGCTTCTCGCGCGTGGTGTTGTCGAACACCGCCGCGCTGATCGGCTCGGACGCCGTGTGGACGCCGCGCGCCGCGAAAGCGCGCGAGCCGGGCGGCATGCCCGCGCTGACCGACGCCGTGATCGCGCGCTGGTTTACCGCGCCCTTCATCGAGCGTGAGCAGCTCGAACTCGCGAATATCCGCGACGTGTTCCGCCACACCAACGGCGACGGCTACGCGTCGAACTGCGAGGCGATCCGCGACGCCGACCTGCGCGACGAAGCGAAGACCATCGCATTGCCCGTGCTTGTGATTGCGGGCACGCACGATCTGTCGACGACGGCCGAGCAGGGCCGCGAGCTCGCGGGTTATATCGGCGGCTCGCGCTACGTCGAACTGGACGCGGCGCATCTGTCGAACATCGAAAAGCGCGACGACTACACGCGCGCCGTCCTCGACTTCCTCGGAGAATAAAGATGACCGACGACGAACGTTACGAAGCCGGAATGAAAGTGCGCCGCGCGGTGCTGTCCGACGCGCACGTCGACCGCTCGCTTGCAAACCGCACCGAGCTGACGACCGAATTCCAGAACTTCATCACGCGCTATGCGTGGGGCGAAATCTGGACGCGCGACGGCCTGCCGCGTCACACGCGCAGCCTCATCACGATCGCGATGATGGTCGCGCTCAATCGCAGCGAAGAACTCGCACTGCACTTGCGCGCCGCGAAGAACAACGGCGTCACGCAAGACGAGATCAAGGAAGTGCTGTTGCAAACGGCGGTCTACTGCGGCGTGCCGGCGGCGAATTCGGCGTTCCACCTCGCGCAGAAAATCTTCGACGAAGAGAGCAAGGCGTAGTCGCGACGCGGAACCGATAAAAACCGTCTCCGGGAGACCGGAGACGGTTTTTTCGTTTGCGGACTCAGAACGCGTAGAACGGTCCCGGTCCTGCGGGCGTCGGGCGTCCTGCGAGCGCCGTGAACACGCGCCGTCCGTAGAAGAAAGGCAAGCCCCAGTCGAAGAAGCCGCTCGCGGAGCCGGCGAGATTGTCGAAGGCGAAGTGGCCGGTGCCGAACAAGGTCGTCGATTGCGCGATGGTGAAGCTCACCGCGCTCTGCGCGCCGCTCGACGAACGGATCGTCGCGGCGATCGTCGTCGGCGTCGACGGGCAATACCACGCGCCGCACTTCGCGAGCGTCGCCGACGGGAAGAAGACGCCGTTCGATCCGCTGTCGATGAAGCTCGAACCGTACTGGCTGCCGCCGAAATCCGTCGTGACGTAGCCGGACAGCGAACTCGCCTTGAGCACCGTGGCCGAGCCGAGCAGATTGTTCGACTGCGAGCCGATGCCGAAGGTCATCGTCCCCGTGACCGCCGATGCGCCGCTATCCGGCACGTCGGGCAGCTCGATCAGCACACCGTTGTTGTCCGACGCGAAGTTCGCGATCGGATTGGTCACCTGCTGCGCGACCGCCAGCTTGCTCGCGGTGCAGTTGCCCGAGATGCAGCTGTAGTACCAGCGCGGCATCGCCGAGGTCGCGCATCCCGCGCCGCAGTCGGCGGTGAACGGTCCGACGCCGAGGATGCCGTTGCCGCGCAGGCTCGACGCGGAGAGCATCGGCAGGCCGGACTGGCCGCAGTCCTGCGCCGCGTTGCCTGCGGCGGAGTCGGCGATCAGTTGCACGGAAGTCGAGCGCGCGACCTGGCTCGCGAGCCGGATATCGGCCGTGCGGACCGCGCCCCACGTATAGCCTGAGCCGAACACGGCGCATTCCGCGATGATCGCGCTCTGGCTGCCGCCCGCGACGAGCGGCAACGCGATCGACGGACTGAGTGCGGACGCCAGCACTCTCAAGCCGTGCGAGCCGGTATCGACCTGAATGTCGTCGATGGTCTGGCATGTGTCCGTGCCCGGCACGCAGATCGTCACGCTGGTTTGCAGCATGTTGCGCGTGTTGGTCGGCGTGCTGGAAACATGGATGATCTGGACGTTGGGCGTCGTCGATTGCGCGACGGTCGTGCCGGTGGATGGGGACGACGCCGCGCTCGCGGGCGTCGCGGCGCTGGCCGTCTGGGGCGCGCTGGCCTGGTGAGGCGACGCGGCGGCGCTGCCGTTTGAGCCGCCGTCCGAACCTCCGCCGCCGCCGCAGGCGTGAAGCAGAACGCAAGTGCCGAGTGCGGCGATCGAGAGAAGGGCGCGTGGGTTCATGGCGGGCCTCTTACTGAATGTCCGTTGCGCTGACGCCCGGCGGCAGGGCGCTCGCAAGCCATGCGCGGCCGATGAATTCGCGCAGCCGCATACGATTTTCGACGACGAGATCGCCCGCGGCGACGTGCGCCGCATGCAGGCCCGCATCGCCGACCGACGCGCTCGCGCCTTGCCTGAACGTCTCGAAATGGCTGCCGAGCAGCGTGCGGACGTCCGGCATCGCCGGGCCGCGCCAGGACACCGCGTACACCGTGCCGCTCGAATCGACATACTCACGCACGACGATGCCGTCGGCATCGGTCGTTTCGTGGAATTTCACGAGGCCGCTCTGCGCCTGATGCACGACATCGCCCTGCGATGCGCTCGACGCGCGCCCGGCGGCACCGAGCTGCGCGTGGGCATTAGCCGACGCGCCGATCGCCAGAATGGTCAGGCACGCGGTCGCGTAGTGAGGAATTCTGATTTTTCTCATGACGTTCTCTCCGTTAATTAGGACTCTTCTTATTTTCGAGATGCGATTTTAGGAGGAAGTCAGAAAAAACTGATACACGTCGATGTTTTCCGCGCGAAACGGGCGGATGCGCGCAGGAGAAAAAGAAGTCTCTATGAATCAAAAGGTTACGCAGATCGAAAAGCCGAATTGCCGTTTTTCGCGATTGTCATAAATTGTCAATTCGATGCGGAGCGGCTTAAATGGAAGTTTGAGGCGCGCCTTTTGGCTGCGCGTAGTCTGCTTTCGTCATTGAAAGGCAACGTTTAATGGGCGCGCTGCGCAGCCTTGCCGGAAGCCGTCGTGACCTCTTTTTTGTCACGGCGCACGGCGGACCGGTAAAATAACGGGTTGATCCACGGAAGAACGCCCGTGGCGTAGCGGAAGGACTTCTCCAAATGACAGATTTTCGTGTAACGAAGCGGATGGCTGCGCTTTTCGCGGTGGCCGGAATCGTGGCGGGATGTGGCTCGTCCAATCCCAACGCGTTCAACTACAAGAGCGATCAGCGTTCGAAACAGGTGTCTCTCGCCGTGCCGCCGAACCTGCTCGACGAAGCGGCCGATCAGCGTTCATTGCCGCCGCAGGGCGGGCAGGCATCGCTGTCCGATCTGCAGCAGATTCAGAAAGTCGCACCGAACGCGCCCACGGTGGTTCCGCCGGTGTCGGGCATGCGCGTTCAGCGCGACGGCACCGAGCGCTGGCTCGTCGTCGATGGCAAGACGCCCGATCAGGTGTGGCCGCAGGTCCGCCGTTTCTGGCAGGAGCAGGGCTTTCTGCTCGTCGTCGATCAGCGCGACAAGGGCGTGATGGAAACGGACTGGAACGAAACCCATCCGCAGATTTCCGACGGCCTGATCCGCGACACGCTCGCCAAGGCAACGGGCAACTCGTATGTCACGGCCGAGCGCAACAAGTACCGCACGCGTCTCGAAGCGGCGCCGAACGGCGGCACGTATGTGTTCATCAGCCAGAAGGGCATGCGCGAGGCGCTGACCGGCGTGAACAATGACACGAGCCAGTGGCAGGCCCGCCCGAACGATCCCGCGCTCGAGAACGAATACCTCAAGCGCCTGATGTCCTCGCTCTCGCTGGCCGACCAGCGGGCGGCTTCCGGCGGCGCAACGCCGCTCGACGCCCCGGCCGCCGGTGCTGCGGGCGCGCAAGCCGCGAAGGGCGGCGATGCGAAGGCGGCGTCGGTCGCGGCGCAGAACGCCGCGTACGCGGGCAATTCGCCGATCCGCAACGAAGTCGTGCCCGAGGCCGCATCGTCGCAACTGACCTTGCCGGAAGCGTACGACCGCGCGTGGTTGCGCGTGGGCATCGCGCTCGATCGCGCCAACTTCACGGTGGACGACCGCGACCGCAGCAAGGGCGTCTATTACGTGCGCTACGTCGATCCGACGGACAAGTCGTCGGCGGAACAAGGCTTCTGGAGCCAGGTGTTCCACGGCCGCAAGGAAATGAAGGCGAAGCAGTATCAGGTCAACGTGCGCGCCGTCACCGAGCAGCAAACGCGCGTGGCGATCGTCGACGACAAGGGCGAAGTCGATTCGTCGCCGCAAGCTCGCCAGATCATGGCGCTGCTCGCCGACCAGATCAGCTGATCGTTTTCCGCACCGATCCGCAGAAACCGCCTCCTTCGCGAGGCGGTTTTTTTACGCCGTCGATGCCGCCGCCGGGCGCGCAAACGATTTTTTCAGCGCGCACGGAAATGCGAGCGACGCGTAAATATTGCGCAGACAATTCTTTCTATCGGGAAATGTGCGCAAAAGCTTATAGAAATGAACGCCCGGACAGTACATTGCATCAGTGGCGTAAATCACCCGCCGGAAGTTCCACGAAGCGCGCGTATCACGCACGTTGTACCTGACAAACAGACGATTGGTTCGCGCTGCGCGAACCCCGATGGCCCCGTCGCCTATCCTCGTAGGGCGACGGTTTTTGCCCGCGTTTCTCTTGGAACGCGGGCTTTTTCTTTGGCTTGCAGATCGGGCGTTTTCGGCGACATGCGCGATGCGCGGTTATGCTCGTGCTTCCATCGTTCAAGTAAGAAAGGAGAAGCTCATGTCGGAAGTTGCCGTCGTCGCGATCTTTGTTGCCAAACCGGGCAAGGAAGAGGAACTGAGGGAAGTGCTGGAAGCGAACGTCGAGCCGACGCGCAAGGAGGCGGGTGCGCTGCAATACGACTTGCACCGCGACCTGAAGGAGCCGCGGCGCTTTATCTTCGTCGAGCGCTGGGAGAGCGAGGCCGCGCTCGCGAAGCACGGCGAAACGGCGCACATCCAGACGTTCCGCGCCAAATCGCCGGACTTGTGCGAGCACGGCGAAGTCCGTGTCGCGAGCAAGATTCTCTGACGGACCGGACAGCGCTTTTAATGCGTTTCTTGTGGGACGTCGAGGATCAGGATGATGGTCCAGTCGGCGTCGCCGTCGTGATGATACTGGCGCTCCGCGACGATGAACGGCTGCTGCTTGCCGGACGGTCCGAGGAACAGCACGTCGCCTTCCATCGGCAGGCATTCGACGGGCGGCAGCGCCAGATACGAGTCCTTGTTCGCGTTGCGCGGCATCAGTTTTTCGATCTTGCGCGATGCCGCTTCGGTCCATTCGATATCGAGCTGGATATTGCTCATGCTGTCGTTCGCACGATGAGTGCGCTCCACGGTTGAATCGTTGAAAAGACGATGCGCAATGTAGCACACGCCGTGCGCGATCCATGCGGCGTGCCAGACGAAAAAACGGCCCGAAGGCCGTTTTCCGTTCGTGCGCGAGACGGCACGAAATGCTCAAATTTCCTCGTACAGCGGCAGCGTCAGAAACTCGGTGAAGTGCGCCGAAGTCGACATTTCCTCGAAGATTTTCGCCGCGCGTTCGTAGGGCTTCGTGTCCGCGCCCGACGCGCTGACCGCCTGCTTCACCTTCTCCAGTTCGTCGATGGTGATCTCGCGCACCATCGATGCCGTGACCTTGCGGCCGTCGTCGAGCTTGCCCTTCGGCGAGCGGATCCATTGCCACACCTGCGAGCGCGAGATTTCGGCGGTCGCGGCGTCTTCCATCAGATTGTGGATCGGCACGCAGCCATTGCCCGCGAGCCACGAACCGAGATAGTGGACGCCGACGTTCACGTTGTTGCGCAAGCCCGCTTCGGTGATCGGCTCTTCCGGACGGAAGTCGAGCAGATCGTGCGCCGTCACCTGCACGTCGGTGCGCTGCTTATCGATCTGGTTGGGCTTGTCGCCGAGCACCTTCACGAACTCTTCCATCGCGACCGGCACAAGGCCCGGATGCGCGACCCAGCCACCGTCGTAGCCGTCGGAGGCGTCGCGCGCCTTGTCGGAGCGCACGCCGCCCATCGCTTTGTCGTTCGCGGCCGGATCGTTCTTGATCGGAATCAGCGCCGACATGCCGCCGATCGCCGGCGCATTGCGTTTGTGGCATGTCTTCAAAAGTTCGAGCGCATAGGCGCGCATGAAGGGCGACGTCATCGTGATCTTCGCGCGGTCGGCGAGGCAGAAGTCCGTGTCGTTCTTGAACTTCTTGATCGCCGAGAAGATGTAATCCCAGCGGCCCGCGTTGAGCCCCGAGCTATGCTCGCGCAGCTCGTACAGGATTTCGTCCATCTCGAACGCGGCGAGAATCGTTTCGACGAGCACCGTCGCGCGAATCGTGCCGCGCGGGATGCCGATGGCCTCCTGCGCCGCGACGAAAATGTCGTTCCACAGACGCGCTTCGAGATGGCTTTCCATCTTCGGCAGATAGAAGTACGGACCGCTGCCGCGCGCGATCAACTCCTTCGCGTTGTGAAACAGGAAGAGCGCGAAATCGAAGATGCCGCCCGACACGCGCTCGCCATCGACGGTGACGTGCTTTTCGTCGAGATGCCAGCCGCGCGGACGCACGATCAGCGTCGCGATCTTGTCGTTGAGCTTGTACGACTTGCCGTTCTGTTCGAGCGAAATCGTACGGCGCACGGCTTCCTTCAGATTGACCTGGCCGACGATCTGGTTGTCCCAGTTCGGCGCATTCGAATCCTCGAAGTCGGTCATGTAGGAATCCGCGCCGGAGTTGAGCGCGTTGATGATCATCTTGCGCTCGACCGGACCGGTGATCTCGACGCGACGGCATTGAAGATCTGCCGGCAGCGGCGCGACCTTCCAGTCGCCTTCGCGGATCGATTTCGTTTCTTCGAGGAAGCTCGGGCGCTCGCCCGCATCGAGACGCTTCGTGCGCTCGACGCGCGCCGCGAGCAATTGCTGGCGGCGCGGCTCGAACTGGCGATGCAGCGACGCGACGAACGCGAGCGCTTCGGGCGTCAGGATGGTCTCGTAGCCGGGCTTGATATCGGCTGAGATGGCCATGCCTTTCGGAAGCGAAAGCGGATTCGATGGATGCGTCATGGTTTTCTCCTTGGTCGGTCAGACGGTTTTGCTAGTGGTTGTGCGTGAAGCGTTGCGCTGCCTGCTTTTCGGCTGCGTGATCCGGCGAGAGTTGGCGACGGCGCGCACCGCGCCGCCTTCGATGAAAGCGATGAGATCGGCCATGCCGCGGCCGCTGCCGTGCGGCGCGACGCCCAGTTCCTCGGGCGGCAGCGCGGCGCGGTTGATCCAGAAAGTCGTGTAGCCGAACCATGTTGCGCCGGCGACATTCCAGCCGTTGCTCGACGCGAATACGATGTCGCGCGCGCTGGCGTCGAAGGCTCGGGTGCCGAGCGCGTAGGCGGCGGGCGCGGGCTGGTAGGCGCGCGCTGCATCGACCGACAGAACGTAATCGAAGAGGCCGCTCATGCCGGCGCTTTTCACGGCGATGTCGAGCATCGGCGGATTGCCGTTCGACAAAATCGCGAGCGGAATGGCGAGGCCGTCGCGCAACGATCTGAGCGCGGGCAGCGTGTCGGGGAACGCGGAAAGGCACGCGTATTCGTCCATCAGGCGCTTTTCGGCGGCGCTCGTGAGCGCATCGGCGAGGTTCAGGCGTGCAGCCGCGTGGCGCAGCGCATCGATCGTGATTGTCCAGAACGGCTCGTAGTGCGCGCCCGACGGATCGGCGAGCGTGCGCAGTTGCGTGTACTCGATCTGCTTGCGGCGCCAGAGCTTCGAGAGTGCGTCGCCGTGGCCGGGAAAGAGCTGCTCGGCCGCCGCGACGACCGAGTGGACGTCGAAAAGCGTGCCGTAAGCGTCGAAGATGACTGCGCGGGGGAGCTTGGACAACTCGCGGGAAAATTCGCTGGACGATGCGTGTGTCGTTATGGCCGACATAGCCTTGCGCTCCGTTTAGAGTCGGAATCGATTGTATTCGTGATCTAAGTGATGGAAAAAGCACCGCAGCATCACTTGATCTTTTACTTTTACTTACCTAATCTGTGGTTCAACACCGATATTGACGACGAACGCGCATGGATCGATTCAAGCAGATAGAAACCTTCGCTTCGGTCGCGGCGAAGGGCAGCCTGTCGGCGGCGGCACAGGCGGAGGGCATCGCGCCGGCCGTCATCGGACGCAGGCTGGATGCGCTCGAAGAGCGGCTCGGCGTGAAGCTGCTCGTGCGTACGACGCGCCGAATCACGCTGACCTTCGAAGGCTCCGCGTTTCTCGAGGACTGCCAGCGCATCATCAACGACATGCAGAACGCGGAGGCGAGCGTGTCGGCGGGCGGCGTGAAGGCGAGCGGGCATTTGCGCGTCTCGGCGCCGGCGGGCTTCGGACGGCGTCACGTCGCGCCGCTCGTGCCGAAGTTCACGACCTTGCATCCGGACGTTTCCGTGAGTCTCGATCTGACCGACCGCATGGTCGATCTCGTCAACGAAGGCTTCGATTGCGCCGTGCGTCTCGGCGAGTTGCCGGATTCGTCGCTGGTCTCCTTGAAGCTCGGGGAGAACCGGCGCGTGTGCGTCGCGTCGCCGGAGTATCTGGAAAAACGTGGCGAGCCCGCCGATCTCGCCGCGCTCGCGCATCACAATTGCCTGGCACTCGGCGCGTCGGCGAATCAGCAGCGTGGCTGGGTGTTCGAGCAGGACGGCAAGGTTGTCACGATCAAGGTTTCCGGCACGATGGAATGCTCCGACGGCGCCGTGCTGCACGAATGGTGTCTCGAAGGCCGCGGTCTCGCGTGGCGCTCGTGGTGGGAAGTCGGCGATGACATCGACGCTGGCCGCCTCGTCAGCGTGCTCGATGCGTACGCCGCGCCGCCGATCGGCATTCACGCGGTGTTTCCGCAGAGGCGGCATCTGCCGTTGCGCGTGCGATTGTTTCTCGATTTGCTCAAACATACCTATAACGCGACGGGATATTGGGGTTGACTGCGAGCCGGTGAAAGCTTCGGAATCCTATGCGCGGCGTCGCATCGCCGCGCGGGTACATCGAAATTGCTCTGCGCCGGCGCCCGTTACTACAATGGAATCACGCACCATCAACTGACGGGGGAGGACGCCATGTTCAAACACATCCTCGTGCCGACCGACGGCTCGGAGCTATCGCAAAAGGCCATCGACGGCGCGATCGATCTTGCGCAATCCGTCGGTGCGCGCATCACGGCTTACGCGTGCCTGCCTCAGTATCCGTATTCGCCATTCGCCGATGTCGCCGTCGAGCCGCCCGACGATTTTCACGCCCGCGCCGAGAACGAAGCCCGCGAACATCTGCGCGCGGTCGAGCGCGCCGCGGAAAGCGCCGGCGTGCCCTGCACGAGCGTGACGAGCATCGATGCCGCGCCGTATATCGGCATCATCGAGGCGGCGGAGCAAAACGGTTGCGACGTGATCCTGATGGCGTCGCACGGACGGCGCGGTCTCGGCAGTCTGCTGATCGGCAGCGAAACGCAGCGCGTCCTGACGCATACGAAGATTCCGGTGATCGTGTATCGCTAGCGAGCGGCGTTCCCCGGCGCGTGGCTGCGCGCGCCGGGACCGCCGCTTCTTTCACCACTCTCCCTGATTCGCCTGCTGAAGCCGTATTACGCGACCTTCTTGTCGAAGAACTGCTCGTCTTCGGTCGAGCCGTGCAGAGCGGTCGTCGATGCTTCCTTCTCGACCGTCTGCGTGACCGCGTCGAAGTAGCCGGTGCCCACTTCGCGCTGGTGCTTGACGGCCGTGAAGCCCTTGTCG
Organism: Caballeronia sp. ATUFL_F2_KS9A; assembly: GCF_023630765.1. Classification (NCBI taxonomy): domain Bacteria; kingdom Pseudomonadati; phylum Pseudomonadota; class Betaproteobacteria; order Burkholderiales; family Burkholderiaceae; genus Caballeronia; species Caballeronia sp. ATUFL_F2_KS9A. The sequence goes on from NZ_JALQEK010000002.1 coordinate 598,963, forward strand.
GCGGCGGCGAATTCGGCCTGCTGCAATTCGACGAACGCGCTCATCTGCGAACGGGCGTAGCCGTGCGCGAGGTTGAACATCGAATAGTTCAGCGCGTGGAAGCCCGCCAGCGTGATGAACTGGAACTTGTAGCCCATCGCGCCGAGTTCACGCTGAAACTTGGCGATGGTCGCGTCGTCCAGATTCTTCTTCCAGTTGAACGACGGCGAGCAGTTGTACGACAGCATCTTGCCGGGGAATGCCTTGTGGATCGCCTCGGCGAACTTCTTCGCGTATTCGAGATCCGGCTTGCCCGTTTCGCACCAGACGAGATCGGCGTAGGGCGCGTAGGCGAGGCCGCGCGAAACTGCCTGCGCGAGACCCGGCTTCGTGCGGAAGAAGCCTTCCACCGTGCGCTCGCCGGTGAGGAACGGCTTGTCGTTGTCGTCGATGTCGGACGTGACGAGATCGGCGGCTTCGGCGTCCGTGCGGGCGATGAGCACCGTCGGCACGCCGCACACGTCCGCGGCCAGCCGCGCGGCCGACAGTTTCGCCACATTCTCGCGCGTCGGCACGAGCACCTTGCCGCCCATGTGACCGCATTTCTTGACCGACGCCAGTTGGTCCTCGAAGTGCACGCCCGCGGCGCCGGCTTCGATCATCGCCTTCATGAGTTCAAACGCGTTCAGCACGCCGCCGAAACCCGCTTCGGCATCGGCGACGATCGGCGCGAAGTAATCGATATAGCCTTCATCGCCTGGATTCTTGCCTTCCGACCATTGAATCTGATCGGCGCGGGTGAGCGTGTTGTTGATGCGCTTCACGACGAGCGGCACCGAATTCGCCGGATACAGCGATTGGTCGGGATACATTTCACCCGCGACGTTGGCATCTCCCGCCACTTGCCAGCCCGACAGATAGATCGCCTTGAGGCCGGCCTTGACCTGCTGCATCGCCTGATTGCCGGTCAGCGCGCCGAGCGCGTTGACGAACGGCTCGTCGTTGATCGATGCCCACAGCCGTTCGGCGCCGCGTCGCGCGAGCGTGTGCTCCGGCTGCACCGAGCCGCGCAGACGCACGACGTCATCCGCCGAGTAGCCGCGCTTGATGCCCTTCCAGCGCGGATCGGTTTCCCATTGCTGCTGGAGTTGCTGGGCTTGTTGTTGACGTGAGGTCATGGCGAATCTCCCTGAGACTGGACTGATGTTCCTGAATCGCATGCGCGGCGCCGAATCGGCGTCTGCGTTTGCTCAACTCTTATATAAGAGTCTAGGCTAATGCGATTTTCCGAAACACCTCTCTGACAGAGATTTCGGGTTTATTTTTCCTTGTTAAAAATCAACGAGATACGATCGCAATATCGTATTGCGGAACGGCGTTTTCTATCTTGCAACCGCCGGTTTTGTGCCGCGCAGCACCGCTTTTGCGACGCAAAAGAGCATTGCGCATGGTGAAATATGGCGACGGGGCGAAAAAAAACCGATGCACGAGGCAACGGTTTTTCTTTTCGCAACGGGGAAGCGGTATCAGGAACCGCTTCCCGCAAGCAGCTTAGCTGCCGCGGCGCGGGGCGCGCGGGCCGTCGTTACGGCGTGCGCTGTAGCCGTCGCGCGAGCCGTAGCCGCCTTCGCGATTGCCACCGCGATAGCCGCCGTCGCTGTTGCCGCCACGGTAGCCGCCATCGCTGTTGCCGCCGCGATAACCGCCGCCATCGCGATAACCGCCTTCGCGAGAACCTGCATTCGACTTGTTGCCATAACCGCCGGCGTTGCCCGGACCGTAACCACGGCCACTGCTGCTGCCGCCGCCATTGCCACCGAAGCGACGGCCACCGCCGTTACCGCCCGGACGGCCACGGCCGCCGCCGAAACCACCCTTCGGCGGCGCCTTGCGCGGTTCGAAGCCTGCGACGACGTTCACCGGCAGCGGCGCGCGCACGAAACGCTCGATGCGCTTCAACGCGCCCATTTCGGCGTAGTGCACGAGGCTCACCGCCGTGCCGCTGCGGCCAGCACGGCCGGTACGGCCGATACGGTGCACGTAGTCTTCCGCGAACTTCGGCAGGTCATAGTTGAAGACGTGCGTGATACCCGGAATGTCGATGCCGCGCGCGGCGACGTCGGTCGCGACCAGCACGCGCACGCGGCGCTCGCGCAGCGCGCGGATCGTCCGGTTGCGCGCGCCTTGCGGCAGATCGCCGTGCAGCGCGGCGGACTCGAAGCCCGCGTCGGCGAGACGGTTGGCGATGAGATCCGCGTCGCTCTTCGTCGCCGTGAATACGATCGCCTGATCCAGGCCTTCGCCGCGCAGCAGATGATCGAGCAAGCGGTCCTTGTGATCGCGGTCATCGACGTAATGCACGGTCTGCGCGATGTTGCTCTTCGCTTCGAGCTTCTGGACGATCTCGATGCGCTCCGGATCCTTCAGCAGCCGGCCGGTCAGCGACGTGATCTTGCTATCGATGGTCGCCGAGAAGAGCAGCGTCTGACGCGAGGCGGGCGTCGCGTCGACGATCGTCTCGATGTCTTCGATGAAGCCCATGTCGAGCATGCGATCGGCTTCGTCGAGCACGAGCATGTTGAGTTCCGACAGGTCGATGCGGCCGCGTTCCAGATGGTCGATCAGGCGGCCCGGCGTCGCGACGAGAATCTCAGGGTTCTTCGCGAGGAGCATGAGCTGCTGGCCGTACGCGACACCGCCCAGAATGCTGACGGTGCGCAGGCGGCGCAGATGCTTGCCGTACGTGGTCGCGGCGGTGGAAACCTGCATCGCGAGTTCGCGCGTCGGCGTGAGCACGAGCAGCTTCGGGCGCGCGATCGGCTGCGGACGGCGGCCACGCGCTGCGTTCGGGTCGCGCGGCGCGCGCGGCTGTTGCGCTTCCAGCTTTTGCAGTTGCGCGAATTTTTCGATGGCGGGCAGCATGAACGCGGCCGTCTTGCCCGAACCGGTCGGGCTGGAGACGAGCAGATCGCGGCCGGCGAGCGCGGCGGGAATCGCGCGCTGCTGCACGGGCGTCGGGGATTCGTAGCCCGCAGCGGTCAGCGCGGACACGATATCGGCGGAAAGGCCGAGCGATTCGAAAGTGGGGCCGGCGGGCTTGTCGGCGGGTGCGTCGGTGGTCGGGGTATCGGCCGAGGGGGTGATGCCAATGTTTGCTGCGAGATTGTCCAACGGGCTAGCGGTGAAGCTCGAAGTCATGTCGATCCTTGAAACGAGGAATAAGGCGTCGGCGCCAATCGGCATACCCAGGTCGTTGGATTCAGCGAGCGAAGAAACAGCGAGCAAATCGAAAAACGTAGGCTACTCGCGCGAACGTGCGGCGAGTATCTTTGTTAGAAGCTGTATCGGATACGGCAGGCTCGATCGTTCCGAAGAGAACGACGGGCGCTGACGTCAGCCTGATGCATGACGGGCCGAGAAACGTGCTGCGCGCAAATGCGACGCAAAGGCCTGGCAGGAAGGGGACAGTTTCTAAACTGGATTGGAGCGAAACGCTACGAAGCGCCTTGCTGCGTGGGACTTGCCGGAAGGCTCGCCACCCGCAATCGAGCGCTGACCGCTAGTATATCGGAATTTGCTGCACTGCGCCACATTTTGACGCATCGCCGCGCCATCTTCGGGCATCGGACGGCGCGGCCGGTCCGCTGGAACTGGCCGACGCCGGCCGGAACTTCAGGCCGCCTCGCCCCGCTTGAGCGATTCGACGAGTTCGACGTAGCGTGCCTTGGCGTCGTCGGCGGGCGTGCCTTGCAGCGCGGCCCACGCTTCGTATTTGTATTTGCCGGCGATATCCGTGAAGCCCGGCTTTTCGCCTTGCACGTCGCCGATGCTCGCCTGCTTGAAAAGCGCATAAAGGCGCAACAGCGTGAGATTGCCGGGACGCTCGGGCAGTTGAGTCACGTCGGACTGCGCTTGGGCGAATTGCTGATCGATGTCGGTCATGCGTTCTCCGTTGTTATCGAGATGGACCGGACGATCTTAGCAAGCGAGACGCGCGAGCCCGGTCGAGGCTTTCCTCCAACCGAGGACGCCTTCCAGACGCCTTGCGGACGCGAATTGGGTCGACCGCGTATCGCCGATCACGCGAATCCGGCGCATGTCCCGCATTACAATACCGGCTATGACACGCACCGTTTTGCTCGCCCTCGACACCTCGACGGAATTTTGCTCCGTCGCGCTCCTGCTCGCCGACAGCGCTTTCGCCGCCACTCCGAACTCCGCCGCGCCTCAATACGTGAACGGCGACACGCGCGTGTGGTTTCGCCACGAGGCGACCGGCGCCGTGTCGAGCACGCGCCTTTTGCCGGCCGTGCGCGAGCTTTTCGCCGACGCCGGGCTCGCGCTCGCCGACTGCGCGGCGATCGCATTCGGCGCGGGCCCGGGCTCCTTCACCGGCTTGCGCACGGCGACAGGCGTGGCGCAAGGCCTGGCGTTCGGTTTGAACGTGCCGGTCGTGCCGGTGGGCACGCTGCTCGCCTGCGCGGAGCACGCGCGCCTGAACGATCCGTCGATCCCGGCGCGCGTGCTAGCGGCGCTGGACGCCCGCATGGATGAAGCGTACTGGGCCGATTTCGAATTCGATGCCGCCGCCGGCGACTGGCGCACGCTGCATCCGGCCGCGCTCGATGCGCCCGGCGCGCTGCCTCTGCCCGACGTGCCGTTCGCGCTCGCGGGCAACGCCGCGTCCGCATTCGGCGATCGTCTGCCGGCGCTCGCCGCCGCCGCGCGTGTCGATCGCGAGGCGCTGCCGCACGCGTTGCCGGTCGCGCTCATCGGGTTGCGGGACTGGCGGGCTGGGCGCGCGGTCGCACCCGAACACGCCGCGCCCGAATATGTGCGCGACAAGGTCGCCCAGACGACGGCCGAACGCATGCAGGCTCGCGAGGAGGCGCTTCGGTGAGCGGCGTGCTGCTGGCCGATCGGTATCTCACACCGATGACGGAAGCGGACCTCGACGAAGTCGCCGCGGTCGAAAAGCTCGCCTACGAGTTTCCGTGGAGCCGCGGCAATTTTCAGGATTCGCTGCGCAATGGCTATTTCGGCGTGTGTCTGCGCCATGTGACCGGCACGCTGATCGGCTATTGCGTGCTGATGCCCGTCGTCGACGAGATGCATCTGCTCAATCTGTGCGTCGCACCGTCTGCGCAGCGGGCGGGGGCGGGTCTGACGCTTCTGCGCGAAGCGGTCCGCATCACGCGCGCGGAGAAGCTCGAAGGCGTGCTGCTCGAAGTGCGGCCGTCCAATCCGCGCGCGATCCAGCTCTACGAGCGTTTCGGCTTCGCGGCCATCGGACGCCGCAAGAACTATTACCCCGCGCGGCATCGCTCGCGCGAGGACGCAATCGTCATGCGTCTGTCGTTTACGGAGGAGACTGCGCATGGCGCTCGATGAAATGCTGATCGAAGAGTTGGGAATCGGGCCGGTCTGGGTACGGCGTGGGCTTGCGCCCGCGCCGAAGGTCGAGGAAGAGCGCACGCCTGAAGCGATCGCCACGATGGCGGAAGCACCCGCGCCCGTCGTCGTCGACATGCGGCCGGAGCCGAAGCCGCTCCAGTCCGCACAGCCCGAATCCGACGCGCCGCCGCTCGACGCCTACGACGATCTCCCCTGGACCGACGAAACGCCGCTCCATGTCGAGCCCGCCACCGCGGAAGCCCCGAGCGACATCCACACGCTCGGCTGGGATGCGCTCGCCGAACGCGTCGCGACCTGCGAGCGCTGCCGTCTGTGCGAGCGCCGCACGAACACGGTCTTCGGCGTCGGCGATCGCGAAGCCGACTGGATGCTGATCGGCGAAGCGCCGGGCGAGAACGAGGACAAGCAAGGCGAGCCGTTCGTCGGCCAGGCGGGCAAGCTGCTCGACAACATGCTGCGCGCGCTCACGCTGTCGCGGCAGACGAACGTCTATATCGCGAATGTCATCAAGTGCCGGCCGCCCGGCAACCGCAATCCCGAGCTCGACGAAGTCGCGCGCTGCGAGCCGTATCTGCAACGGCAGGTCGAACTCGTGAAGCCGAAGGTCATCGTCGCGATGGGACGCTTCGCCGCGCAGAGTCTGCTGAAGAACGAGGCGAGCATCGCATCGATGCGCGGACGCGTGCACGAGTATCGTGGCGTGCCGGTGGTCGTCACGTATCACCCGGCTTATCTGCTGCGCAGCCTGCAGGACAAGTCGAAGGCGTGGGCCGATCTCTGCCTCGCGCGCAATACGTATCGCGAGGCGCTCGCCGCGCTCGGCGTCGAGCAAGGAGCAGAGAAGGGCGGCGTCTGATGACGGCCCGGGCGAGCGATCTCACGCGTCTCGTCGATCGTTTCGGCGACGTCACGGTTCGCGATCTCGCCTGGCTTCTGTTCGCTCCCGATCTGCTGCGCGAAGGCGACGCCGCGCTCGCGCATCCGTTCGCGTCGACAGCGGAGCGCGACGCGACGCTCGTGTGGCTGAAGGCGCTCGATGCCGCGCCGCAGCCGCTGCACGATCACGCGCGCGATCCGAAGTTCACGCGCCTCGGCATCTACGCCGAGAGCCTCATCCGCTTTTTTCTCGCGCACGGTCCGGCGGCGCGCCTCATCGCGGCGAACGTGCCGTTGCGGCAACAGCGGCGCACCATCGGCGAATGCGATTTCCTGCTCGAATCGGCGGATGGCGCGCGGCTGCACTGGGAGCTGGCGGTGAAGTTCTACCTGCATATCGACGATAGCGACGGCGATGCGGCGCGCGCGGCGCGTCTGTCGAACTACGTCGGGCCGAATCTGCAGGATCGCTTCGATATCAAGCACGAGCGGCTTCTCACGCATCAACTGGCGCTGACGCGGCGCGCCGAGTTCGCGTTGCTCGGCTTCGACGGTCCGTGGCAGGCGCAGTTGTTCATCAAAGGCCGGCTTTTCTATCACGGGCTCGGCGGCGACGAGGTCGTGCCCGCGCGCGAAATAGGGGAGCACCATCTGCGCGGATGGTGGCTGACGGCGTCGGAATGGCGCGACGCGCGCTCGAATGCGTCGGACGATGAGCGCGCGTGGGTCGTGCAGCCGCGCATGGCGTGGCTCGCGTCGCGGCGGCTCGATGCGGATTCCGCCGAAACGCTGATGGCGGAATCGGATGCGATTCGCGCGCGTCTCGAAGGCACGATCGCGCCGACGATGGTTGCCGCCTACGCGCGCGACGAAGCGGGAAATTTCGTGGAGGAATCGCGAGGCTTCATCGTGCCGGACGACTGGCCGGAGCGCGCGCGGGCGTTCGCCGCGTCGGCGGACTGATCACCGGCTGATCACCACCAGCGGAAAAAATGATGCACCGGACCGACGCCATGACCGACGTCGAGCCGCACGCTCGCTTCGATCGCGCCGGTCAGATAGCGCTTCGCCTCGGCGGTCGCGCTCGCAAGATCCTCGGTTTGCGCAATCAGCGCCGCGATCGCCGACGACAGCGTGCAGCCCGTGCCGTGCGTGTTCTTGAGCGGCACGCGCGCGCCGCCGAGCCTCAGTGCGCCCGCCGCCTCGATCAGCCAGTCGGGACTGTCGTTCGATGCAAGGTGGCCGCCTTTCATCAGCACGGCCCGCGCGCCGAGCGCGCGCAAGGCTTCGCCCTGACGGACCATCGCGTCTTCGTCGGCGGCGCTTTCGTCGCCTAACAGCGCCGCCGCTTCCGGCAGATTCGGCGTGACGAGCGTCGCGAGCGGCAGCAATTCGTCGCGCAACGCGGCAACGGCTTCCGGCGCGAGCAGCGCGTGATTGCTCTTCGAGATCATCACGGTGTCGAGCACAACATGTTTCGGCCGATGGCGCTTGAGCGCCTCGGCGACCGCGCGCACGATGCCCGCGTTCGCCAGCATGCCGATCTTCACGGCATCGATGCGGATGTCGTCGAACACGGCGTCGAGCTGCGCCGCGATGAACGCGGGCTCCGGCGCGTGAACGGCTGTCACGCCGCGCGTGTTTTGCGCGGTGAGCGCCGTGATGACGCTCGCGCCGTACGCGCCGAGCGCGGAGAACGCCTTCAGATCAGCCTGAATGCCCGCGCCGCCGCCCGAGTCGGAGCCGGCGATCGTGAGGACGTTCGGAATGGTTTTCGTGATTGCCATGAGCTTAGATGCGTGACTGTGCGATGGTCGCGGCAAGCGCCGAGGCCGCCGTGCGCGGATCGGCCGCCTTGCAGATCGCCGACACCACCGCGAGACCGGCCGGCTTCGCGCGCATGACGTCTGCGGCGTTATGCGCCTGAATGCCGCCGATCGCGACGGTCGGCACATGCGCGGCCGCGCAGATTTCAGCGAGACCCTCGATGCCGCAGGGCGTGGAGGCGTCGGTCTTGGTCGGCGTCGCGTACACCGGACCCGCGCCGAGATAATCGACGACGTCCGCGCGTTTCGCCGCGTCGGCGGTTTCATCGAGATTCGATACCGACAGGCCGATCAGCGCGTCCGGCCCGAGCAGTCGGCGCGCGACATCGGCGGGCAGATCGCGCTGGCCGATATGCACGCCATCCGCGCCGACAGCCAGCGCGACATCGACATGATCGTTGACGACGAACGGCACGCCGTGCGCGCGCGTGATCGGCAGCAGATCGCGCGCGAGTTCGAACCACGCGCGCTTGTGCCACTCGGGCGCGCGCAGTTGCACGATGGTCGCGCCGCCTTCGAGCGCGGCGCGCGCGACACGAACCGCCGCGTCATGACCGCCGCACTGCACGGGATCGAGCACGAGATAAAGCGAGAGATCGAACGAAGCGCGCATGTCAGCCGGCAACGATGTCGCGCTGCACGAGCGTCTTGCCGAACGCGGCTTCATCGAGCGATGCGAGCCGGTCCAGATACGCGACGGCGAAGCTGCCGGGCAGCGCGGCGTCGCGCGCGGCGAGTTCCCCCGCGATGGTCGAATAGGCGATGGCGGCGACGGTCGCGGACCAGAACGCGTCGCGATCCGGCGCCGCGCCGACGAACGCGGCCACCGTCGCGGACAACGCGCAGCCGACGCCCGTCACGCGCGTCATCAAGGGCGAGCCGTTCGACATCGCGATGACGCGGCGGCCATCGGTCACGTAATCGGTCTCGCCCGTGACCGCGACGACGGCCTGCGTCTTCAGCGCGAGCACCTGCGCGGCGTCGAGCGCGGCATCGGTGGCGGCGGTGCTGTCGACGCCGCGTCCGCTTGATGCGCCCCCCGACAAGCTGATGATCTCCGACGCGTTGCCGCGGATCACCGCAGGCTTCGCATCGAGCAGATCGAACGCAAATTCCGTGCGAAACGCGAGCGGCCCGACCGCGACCGGATCGAGCACCCACGGCGTGCCCGCGCTGTTGGCGGCCTCGACGGCGGCGCGGATCGCGCGGCTCTGCGGCACGTCGAGCGTGCCGAGATTGACCGACAGCGCATTGGCGACGGCCGCGAATTCGCCGACTTCCTCGCGCGCGACGACCATCGCGGGCGCGGCGCCGATCGCGAGCAGCACGTTCGCGGTGAAGTTGGTGACGACGAGATTCGTGAGGCAATGCACGAGCGGCGCGCGTTCGCGCACGCGGGTGACGAAGGAAAAGAGATCGGCGGCAAGCATGATGCGAAGAGGGTCAGTGCCGCGCTTCGCCGATCAGCGCGACCGAATCGAACGCGCGCTGATTGGCCTGATGCCGTCGCATCACGAAGTACATCATGAGACACACGAACGAGCCGAACAGCACGATGACGAACTGGATCGGCACGTCGAGCCACACGAGCACGGCGTAGAGGCACAGCATGACGAGCACCGACAGGTTCTCGTTGAAATTCTGCACGGCGATGGAATGCCCGGCGGAAAGCAGAACGTGCCCGCGATGCTGGAGCAGCGCGTTCATCGGCACGACGAAGAAGCCCGACAGTCCGCCGACGATCATCAGGAACACATATGCGATCAGCAGGTAGCCGGGGAAGTGCATCTTGCCGAAGTAGATGCCCCAGTGCGCGGGAAAGAGATGGCGCGTGTAGAAGGCCATCAGCATGACGGCGAGTCCCATGACGATGCCTACCGGCAGCACGCTGAGCGAGCGCTTGAGCGGCACGCGCGCGGCCGCGAGCACCGCGCCCGCCGCGACGCCGACCGCGATCACCGCCTGCAGGATCGCTGCCTGCGAGAGCGTCATGCCGAGCGACACTTCGGCCCATTTCAGCACGATGAACTGCAGCGTCGCGCCTGCGCCCCAGAAGAGCGTCGTGACGGCGAGCGAGATCTGGCCGAGCTTGTCGCGCCAGAGCACGAGAAAGCAGTCGGCGAAATCGGTGATGAGCTTGAGCGGCCGCGTCTCCTGCTTCGGATAGCGCGCGCCGGTGTCGGGAATGCGCAGATTGAAGATCGCGGCGATCACGTACATCAGCATGATGACGAGCATTGCGGCTTCGGCGGGCGTGTTGATGCGCGGAATGTGCAGCGACAGCAGATGACTGGCGATATGCGGACTGATGAGCGCGCCGCCCATGACCGTGCCGAGGATGATCGAGCCGACCGTCGTGCCTTCGATCCAGCCGTTCGCGGCGACGAGCCGATCGGCTGGCAGGAGCTCGGTCAGAATGCCGTATTTCGCGGGCGAATAGGCCGCCGCGCCGAACCCGACGATGCCATACGCGAGCAACGGATGCGCGCCGAAGAGCATCGTCACGCAGCCCACGACCTTGATCGAATTGGTCACGAACATGACGTGGCCCTTGGGCCGGGAATCCGCGAAAGCGCCGACGAAAGCCGCGAGAATCACATACGACAGGACGAAGAACAGCTTGAGCAGCGGCGTCATCCAGTTCGGGGCGTGAAGGTCTTTCAGCAGTGCAATGGCAGCGATCAGTAGAGCGTTATCGGCCAGCGATGAGAAAAACTGCGCGGCCATGATGGTGTAAAAACCTTTTTTCATCTGATCCGAAGCTTTCCTCACTGCGGGTGATCCGCCCCGGGCACCGGTCGTGCACTCGGGCTTATGCCTTTCGAAATGGGTTGTGTGCACGGCTTTATAACACGAAAATAGGCGCATTCTGACTAGCAGTAATCTCGATCGCGCCAGAAATGACGCGCCTGTGTTCGTGATTCCTCATAACATACTGATTCGCAAGGCGTCCCGGTCGGCGCAGCAGGACGCGTCCCGCTCGCGTATGCTGGCCTTTTAGACCGCACTCGTTGCAATTCCACCAAACGCTCATGCCGCGCCCCCTTTCAGCAACAATTCACACCGCCGCGCTCGCCAACAACCTGGCCGTTGCACGCAAGTACGCCCCGAAATCCAAGATCTGGGCCGTCGTCAAGGCCAATGCATATGGCCACGGTCTCGCCCGGGCGTTCCCCGGTTTGCGCGCAACGGACGGCTTTGGCCTTCTCGACCTCGAAGAAGCCGCGAAGTTGCGTGAATTGGGGTGGGCCGGGCCAATTCTTTTGCTCGAGGGCTTTTTCCGGCCGACCGACATCGACGTGATCGACCGCTATAGCCTCACCACGGCCGTGCACTGCGACGAGCAGTTGCGGATGCTGGAAATGGCGCGGCTGTCGAAACCGGTCAACATTCAGTTGAAGATGAACAGCGGCATGAACCGGCTCGGCTATACGCCCGAGAAGTTCCGCGCCGCGTGGGAGCGCGCGCGCGCCGTGCAGGGCGTCGGCCAGATCACGCTCATGACCCATTTTTCCGATGCCGATGGCCCGCGCGGCATCGCGCATCAACTGGAAGCGTTCGAACGCGGCGCGGAAGGCATCGCGGGCGCGCGCAGTCTCGCAAACTCGGCGGCGCTCTTGTGGCACCCGGGCGCGCACTTCGACTGGGTGCGGCCCGGCATCATGCTGTACGGCGCATCGCCGTCGGGCGTGACCGCGGATATCGCCGATACCGGCCTCAAGCCCGCGATGACGCTCCAGTCCGAGCTGATCGCCGTGCAGACGGTCGACGCGGGGAGCAGCATCGGTTATGGCTCGACGTATACAGCGGGAACGCCGATGCGCATCGGCGTGGTCGCGTGCGGCTACGCGGACGGCTATCCGCGCGTGGCGCCCGAAGGCACGCCCGTGATCGTCGACGGCGTGAGAACGCGGCTCGTCGGCCGCGTGTCGATGGACATGCTGACCGTCGATCTGACGCCGTGCCCGAACGCCGGCATCGGTTCGCGCGTGGAACTGTGGGGCGCGAATCTGCCGATCGACGATGTCGCGAGCTCGGCCGGCACGATCGGCTACGAACTCATGTGCGCGATCGCGCAACGCGTGCCGGTGCGCGCGGAATAACAACACGAAATCAACAACAAGAAATCAGGCAAGGCTTCGAGTGGCAAAAGTAGCGAAGGCAAAAACGCTGTATGTGTGCAGCGAATGCGGCGGGGAATCGCCGAAGTGGACCGGCCAGTGCGCCGCATGCAACGCGTGGAACACGCTGACCGAATCGGTGGCGCAGACGGCGTCGAACCATCGCTTCCAGGCGCTCGCGAAGAGTTCGCCGGTGCGCAAGCTCGCGGAAATCGAGGCGTCGGACGTGCCGCGCTTCACGACGGGCGTCGGCGAATTCGATCGCGTGCTGGGCGGCGGGCTCGTGCCGGGCGGCGTCGTGCTGATCGGCGGCGATCCGGGCATCGGCAAATCGACATTGCTACTGCAATCGCTCGCCGAAATCGCGCGCGAGCGGCCGGCGCTCTACGTGAGCGGTGAGGAATCCGGCGCGCAGATCGCGCTGCGCGCGCAGCGGCTCGGACTGATCGGCGGCGCGAGCGCCGCGGGCGATCTCGCGCTGCTCGCGGAAATTCAGCTCGAAAAGATCCAGGCGACCATCGATGAGCAACGGCCTGAAGTCGCCGTCATCGACTCGATTCAGACGATCTACTCGGAAGCGCTGACGTCCGCGCCCGGCTCCGTCGCGCAAGTGCGCGAGTGCGCGGCGCAACTCACGCGCATCGCGAAGCAGACGGGCACGTCGATCATCATGGTCGGCCACGTGACAAAAGAGGGCAGCCTCGCGGGACCGCGCGTGCTGGAGCACATCGTCGATACCGTGCTGTATTTCGAAGGCGACACGCACTCGTCGTTCAGGCTCGTGCGCGCGTTCAAGAATCGCTTCGGCGCCGTCAACGAGCTCGGCGTCTTCGCCATGACGGAAAAGGGCTTGCGCGGCGTCGCCAATCCGTCGGCGCTATTTTTGTCGCAGCACGAGCAGAGCGTCGCGGGTTCGTGCGTGCTCGTGACGCAGGAAGGTTCGCGGCCGCTGCTCGTCGAAGTGCAGGCGCTCGTCGATACCGCGCACGTGCCCAATCCGCGCCGGCTCGCGGTCGGGCTGGAACAAAACCGGCTGGCGCTGTTGCTGGCGGTGCTGCATCGGCACGCGGGAATTGCGTGTTTCGATCAGGACGTGTTCCTGAACGCGGTCGGCGGCGTGAAGATCACCGAGCCCGCCGCCGATCTCGCCGTGCTGCTCGCGATCCACTCGTCGATGCGCAACAAGCCGCTGCCGAAGGGTCTCATTACGTTCGGTGAGGTGGGCTTGGCGGGTGAAATCCGGCCGTCTCCGCGCGGGCAGGATCGCCTGAAGGAAGCGGCGAAGCTAGGCTTTTCCGTCGCGCTGATTCCGAAGGCGAACGCGCCCAAGCAGGCCATCGACGGTCTGAAGGTGATCGCCGTGGACCGCATCGAGGAAGCGATCGACCGCGTTCGCGACCTCGAATGATTTCGCGATCGGACCCTTCGTAACGGCGTGTAAAAATCCCGTTGCGCAATGTAACCCAACGGACGCGCGGTTTTCCTATCCTTACAGGGCTACGGACCCGGCCAACTTCGCCAAGGGCATTTCAACACGCGAAGTGACCGGAAGGATCGAGAGGACCACGCATTGAAACACGCTAATTCAGCCCGGCCGAAGCCCGCTTTCCACCTGCGCGGATGCCGCGTCTCCGCGCCGCTTCAGCAGCCTTGGGGCAGCGGCTGCCGGATCGTCGAATGGATCGACGAGCAAGGCCAGATCTCGCGTCGCGTCGTCGCGGCCGATGTCACCGAGGATCAAGTCGTCGCGACCATTCGCGAGCATGTGACGGGCCGCAAGCATGTGCTCGTCGACGACGAACGTCAGCCGCGTCAGGTCTTGCCGCGGCGTTAGGCGCTTCTGAAAAGCGGGTGTGCCGCCGCTTCGGCAGGCGTCAGCACGGGCGCGACGCAGCAATCGAGCGGCTCCAGCAACGTCATCCATTCGTCGCGCGTGCGTTCGCGGAAAATCGCGGCAAGCTGCGCGGACAAGTCTGCCGCGTCCGCACCGCCGATCGCCTGTCCGAGGCTCCAGTGCCGCGTCGCCCAATCGGGACGGCCGAGCGCTTCGCACAAGGTCTGCCAGAACTTCAGCTCCAGCGCGCCGACCGCGACGAAACGGTCATCGCGCGTGCGATACACGTCATAGCAGGGCGCGCCGCCGTTCAGCAGGCCAGCGCCCGCGCGCGTCGTGGCTTCGTCGGCATTGGCGAGCGCGATATGCGCCATCACGTTGTGCGCGTGCGCCGCGTGCGTCATCGACACATTCAGGCAACGTCCTTCGCCGCCGCGCGCGACGTGCCACGCCGCCGCCAGTATTTCCATGACCGCCGAAAGCGCGCCGCCGAGCAGATCCGCCAACTGGAAATTCGGCGCGATGGGGGTGCCGTCGCGCGCCGCGAGCTGATCCAGCACGCCCGCATACGCGATGTAGTTCAGATCGTGTCCGGCCTTCTGCGCGAACGGTCCCTCGCTGCCGAAACCGGTGATCGCGCAATAGACGAGCTTCGGATTTGCCTCGCGCAGCACGTCGTAGCCGACGCCCAGCCGCGCCATCACCGAAGGTCGAAAGCTCTCGACGAGCACGTCTGCATCGCGCGCAAGTTCGATCAATTTCGCGCGGCCTTCGTCCGTTTTGAGATCGAGCGTGAGCTGCCGCTTTCCGCGATTGACGATGCGATAAAACGCGCTCGGCGTGCCGCTTTGCCGATCGGCTTCGCTTTGCAGCATCGTGCGCGTGTAGTCGCCTTCGCCCGGCGGCTCGATCTTGAGCACATCGGCGCCGAGTTCCGCGAGCCGTAGCGTGGCGATGGGGCCGGGTAGAAGCCGCGTCAGATCCAGCACGCGCAGGCCGGTGAGGGAAGGCGTCGTCAAGTTGTCGATCTCCGGTTATGAGCCGATCTGCTCCAGTTCCTCGTGCGCTTCGAGCCACTCCATTTCGAGCGTTTCGAGGCGCGCATTCACTTCGCCCTGGCGTCGGATCGTCTCAGTGAGTTTCGCTTTCATCGGCGCTTCGTAGCTCGCCGGATCGGCGACGAACGCATCGAGTGCCGATTTTTCCGCGTTGAGCTTTTCCATCTCTTTCTCGATCTTGGCGATGCGCGACTTGAGCGGCTTCGTCAGATGCGCAAGCTTTTGCCGTTCCTGAGCTTCCTGCCGGCGCTGTTCCTTGCGATTAAGCGCGCTGTCGGACGCCTCGCCCGAGGCCGCGGCGCTCGCTTCCTTCGCCGCCGCGCGCGTTTCGGCGGCGTGCTGCAGAAGCCAGTCGCGGTAGTCGTCGAGATCGCCGTCGAACGGACTCAGGCGATGCTTCGCGACGAGCATGAACGTGTCGGTCGTCGCGCGCAGCAAGTGCCGGTCGTGCGACACGAGTATGAGCGTGCCTTCGAACTGCGCGAGCGCCATGGTCAGCGCGTGGCGCGTTTCGAGGTCGAGGTGGTTGGTCGGCTCGTCGAGCAGCAGCAGATTCGGCTTTTGCCAGATGATGAGCGCCAGCGCGAGCCGCGCCTTCTCGCCGCCGGAAAAGGGCGCGATCTTCGCGGTCGCCATGTCGCCGGAGAAGTTGAAGCTGCCGAGAAAGTCGCGCAGTTCCTGCTCGCGCGTGTCGGGTGCGAGGCGCGCGAGATGCTGGAGCGGGGAATCGTCCGGGCGCAGCGTTTCCAGTTGATGCTGCGCGAAATAGCCGATCTGCAAGCCTTTGCCCTGCCGGACGTCGCCGGAAAGCGGTTCGAGCGTCTGCGCGAGCGTCTTGATGAGCGTCGATTTCCCCTGACCGTTCGCGCCGAGCAAGCCGATGCGCTGGCCGTTCTGGATCGACAGCGTCACGCCTTCGACGATTGGAATCTCGCCGCCCGCGTCGTTGAGATAGCCGCAACGCACGCTCTCCATGACCATCATCGGATTCGGCGCGGCGTCGGGCTCGCGGAATTCGAACGTGAAGGGCGAGGTTGCGTGCGCGGGCGCGATCAGCTCCATCTTCTCCAGCGCCTTCACGCGGCTTTGCGCCTGCTTGGCTTTGGTCGCCTTGGCCTTGAATCGGTCGATGAAACTCTGCAGATGCGCGACTGTCCTTTGCTGCTTCTCGTACGCGCTTTGTTGCAGCGCGATCTGCTGCGCGCGCAGCACTTCGAACTGGCTGTAGTTGCCGCCGTAGCGCTTCACCTGACGATTTTCCAGATGCAGCGTGACGTTGCAGACCGAATCGAGGAACTCACGGTCGTGCGAGATCACGACGAGCGTGCCCGCATAGCGCCCGAGCCAGTCTTCCAGCCAGACGATGGCGTCGAGGTCCAGGTGGTTGGTCGGTTCGTCGAGCAGCAGCAGATCGGACGGACACATCAGCGCCTGCGCGAGATTCAGGCGCATGCGCCAGCCGCCCGAGAAGCTCGACACCGGCTCGCGCGTCTGCTCGAGCGTGAAGCCGAGACCGAGCAGCAGCGTTTCGGCGCGCGCGGGCGCCGTGTAGCCGTCGGCATCGGCGAAGGCGGCGTGGGCTTCCGCTTCGGCCGCGCCGTCATGCGCGGCGGACGCGGCCACGATGCGCGCCTCGATCGCACGCAGATGCGTGTCGCCGTCGAGCGTGTAGTCGAGTGCGCTGCGATCCACGGCGGGCGTTTCCTGCGCGACGTGCGCGATGCGCCACGACGGCGGCATCGAGAAATCGCCGCCGTCCGCGTGCAATTCGCCGCGCAGCACGGAAAAGAGCGTCGACTTGCCCGCGCCGTTTGCGCCGACGAGACCGGCCTTCTCGCCCGGATTGAGCGTGAAGCTCGTGTCTTCGAAAAGCGGCTTGGTGCCGCGGGAGAGGCTGAACTGGTTGAAGCGGATCACGTCGGAATGGCGGCGAAAAGGGCGCGGCTTTGAGGGAAAGCGCTATTTTAGACCGGACCGATTGCGCGGCAGGGGTCGGCCGTTCGGCTAATGGCGGGCGAACGCGCGACGGGTTAGCATCGCGTGACTTTCATCGAATTTTTCCGGAGCACGCCATGAGCACAGCCAGCGAAGGCATCTACGGCTTCTCGGCCGAAACACTCGACGGCGCGACCGTCAGCCTCGACAAGTACCGCGGCAAGGTTCTGCTCATCGTGAATACGGCGAGCGAATGCGGATTCACACCGCAGTACAAGGGTTTGCAGGAGGTTTATCAACAGTACGCGGCGCGCGGTTTCGAGGTGCTCGGCTTTCCGTGCAACCAGTTCGGCAAGCAGGAACCGGGCGATGCCGGGCAAATCGGCGCTTTCTGCGAGCAAAACTACGGCGTCACGTTTCCGATGTTCGCGAAGATCGAGGTGAACGGCTCCAACGCGCATCCGCTCTACAAGTATCTGAAGGACAAGGAACCGGGCCTGCTCGGCATCGAAGCGATCAAGTGGAATTTCACGAAGTTTCTCGTCGATCGCAGTGGCAAGGTCATCAAGCGCTATGCGCCGCAGACCAAGCCGGAATCGATCACCGACGACATCGAAAAGCTGCTCTGACGCCGCTCAGAGAATCGGCGAGAAAAGCCGCGCGACGTGCATCGCCATGCGCCGCCAGAAGGCCTTGCCGCGATAGTCATTGGCGTCGATCTCGAACGAATGCGCGAAGTCGGCGAGCAGCATGGTTTCCACTTCGCTCGCGAACGCGCGATCGACGGTCAGCACCGTGATCTCGAAGTTCAGGCGAAACGAGCGATTGTCGAGATTCGCGCTGCCGATCGACGCGGCGATGCCGTCGACGAGCACGACCTTCTGATGCAGAAATCCCGGCTTGTAGCGGAAGATGCGAACGCCCGCCTGCACGAGGTCGTACGCATAAAGCCGCGACGCCGCGAACACCACGCGATGATCGCGCCGGCTCGGAATCAGGATGCGTACGTCGACGCCACGCATCACGGCGAGCCGCAGCGCCGAGAACACGGCTTCGTCGGGAATCAGATAGGGCGATGTGATCCAGATGCGCTCGCGCGCCGCGTTGATCGCCTCGACAAAGAAAAGCGAACAGGTTTCCTGTTTGTCCGCCGGGCCGCTCGACAGCACCATGCAGTGCATGTTCTCGCCGGAATGCGGCGCGGGGCCGAGTTCCGGCAGGCGTTGCGTCGCCCAGTACCAGTCTTCGGTGAACACGAACTGAATGCTCGCGACCGCCGGGCCGCGCACTTCGATATGCGTGTCGCGCCACGGCGAAAGCCGCGGATTGCCGCCGAGATATTCGACGCCCACGTTGTGCCCGCCGACGAACGCGCATTTGCCGTCCACCACGACGATCTTCCGATGATTGCGGAAGTTGATCTGGAAACGGTGCACGAACTTGCGGGTGGCCGCGAACGGATGCGCCTCGACGCCGCCCGCCCGCAGCGCATTGACGTAGCGATGCGGCAGGTCGAAGCTGCCGATGCTGTCATAGAGGAAGTACACGCGCACGCCGGCCTGAGCTTTCTTGATGAGCGCGTCCTTGAGCATTTCGCCGAGCGCATCGGCGCGCACGATGAAGAATTGCACGACCACATAGCGTTCGGCGCCGGCGATCGCTTCGAGAATCGCGGCGAACGTCGCGTCGCCGTTGATGAGCACGCGGGCCGAGTTGCCGCGCAAGAACGGCATGCCGGACAGGCGCTGCAGCGTGCGGATCGTCGGATTGCCGAGATAAGCGGCAGGCCCCGGCGCGATTTCGCCGCGCGCGCCGGTGGAATCGACGAGCGGAGCGGCTTCGGGCGCATCGCTGCGGGCGCCGGAATCCCATTCGGCAGGCTTCGAACGGCTGCGCAGGATCTCGATTTCCAGCCGCCGTTCGTCGATATAGCCGGCGAACTTGCTGCGGCCGAGGAAGAGATACGGGATCAGCGTGAAGTAGGGCATCGCGACGAGCGACACGGCCCACGCGACCGCGCCTTGCGACGTGCGTGTGTTGATGACGGCATGGATCGCGGCGATCACGCCGAGCACATGCGCGGCCATCACCAGCGTGCCGAGGTGAAGCCAGTCGGATGCTTGCATAGACGCGGGAAGGAGCTAAGGGCTTGGCTAATGGCGATTTGCCATATTACCCAACCCTTCCACGCGAAGTGTCAGCGATCGTTGCAGCGCTTGCGCCGCCGCAACGACCGCTCACGGAGAAGCGGACGCTCAGGCCGGAAGGTCGGCGGCCTGGATGAGGAACACGTTGTCGTCGCCGGCGCTCGTCGAGAGCCAGACGAGATCGAGGCCGCCGAGCGCGGCTTCGACATTCGGGCGCTCATTGCCGATCTCGACGACGAGCACGCCGTCCTCGGTCAGCCACTTGCCCGCGTCGCGCACGATGCGCCGTACCACGTCCATGCCGTCCGCGCCGCCCGCGAGCGCGAGCTCGGGTTCGTGGCGGTACTCTGCCGGCAGCGCCTGCATCGCGTCCGCGTTGACGTACGGCGGATTCGTGATGATGACCTCGTAGCGCGCCTCGGGAAGCGGCGCGTACAGGTCGCCTTCGTAGAGGCTCACGCGCTCTTCCAGACCGTAATCGTCGACGTTGCGGCGCGCGACCGCGAGCGCATCGGCGGAAATGTCGACGGCGTCGACATCGGCGTTTTCGAAGGCCTGCGCCGCGAGAATCGCGAGGCAGCCCGAGCCGGTGCACAGTTCGAGCACGCGCGTGACCTGATCCGGATCGGCCACATACGGCTGCAAGCCGTCCTGCAGCAACTCGCCGATGAACGAGCGCGGCACGATCACGCGTTCATCGACGTAAAAGCGGCGGCCGTGCATCCACGCTTCCTGCGTGATGTACGCGGCGGGAATGCGTTCCTTCGCGCGGCGCTCGATGACTTTCATGACCGCGTCGATCTCGTGGTCGAGCAGGCGCGCGTCGAGGAACGGATCGAGCGTGTCGAGCGGCAGATGCAGCGTATGCAGGATCAGATACGCGGCTTCGTCGTAGGCATTGGACGAGCCGTGGCCGAAGGACAAGCCCGCTTCGGTGAAACGCGAGACGCCGAAGCGCAGCAGGTCGCGCACGGTGGTGAAGGGCAGCGCCATCGAAGGCTCCTTTTTATTGTCGGATTTGAATTAGGCGATCAGTGCTTCGAGCACGCGGCGGTACACGTTCTTCAACGGTTCGATGAAGCGCACTTCGACATGCTCGTCGATCTTGTGGATCGTGCCGTTCGGCGGGCCGAATTCGACGACCTGATCGCAGATTTGCGCGATGAAGCGTCCGTCGGACGTGCCGCCCGTGGTAGACAGCTCGGTGCGCACGCCGGTTTCATCGGCGATGGCTTTTTCGAGCGCGTCGGACAGCGCACCGCGCGGGGTGAGAAACGGCAGGCCGCTCACGATCCACTGCAGGTCGTATTCGAGGCCGTGCTTGTCAAGGATCGCGTGGACGCGGCTTTGCAGGCTCTCGACCGTGCTCGCGGTCGAGAAGCGGAAGTTGAACATCAGGTCGGCATGACCGGGAATGATGTTGGTCGCGCCGGTGCCCGAATGCAGGTTCGACACTTGCCAGGTTGTCGGCGGGAAATATTCGTTGCCGTCGTCCCATTTTTCGGCGACGAGCTCGGCGAGCGCGGGCGCGAGCAGATGCACCGGATTCTTCGCGAGATGCGGATACGCGATATGCCCCTGCACGCCCTTGACGACGAGCTTGCCCGTCATCGAGCCGCGCCGGCCGTTCTTGACCATGTCGCCGAGCGTGGCGTTCGAAGTCGGCTCGCCGACGATGCAGTAATCGAGCCGCGTGCCGCGCGCCTTCAGCGCTTCAACGACCTTGATCGTGCCGTCGGTCGCGGGGCCTTCTTCATCGCTCGTGATGAGAAACGCGAGCGTGCCGCGATGTTCCGGATGCTGCGCGACGAATTCCTCGCTCGACACGACGAACGCCGCGAGCGACGCCTTCATGTCCGCCGCGCCGCGACCGTACAGCTTGCCGTCGCGATGCGTCGGGGTGAAGGGCGGCGAGCTCCACTGTTCGAGCGGGCCGGTCGGCACGACGTCGGTATGGCCGGCGAAGGCGAGCAGCTTGCCGCTTGCGTCCGTGCCGCGCCTGACGGCCCACAGGTTCGTGACGCCGCCCGATTCGATCGTTTCGCATTCGAAGCCGATCGCCGCGAGCCGCTCGATTATGAGCGCCTGGCAAGCCTTGTCGTCGGGCGTGACGGATGCGCGTTCGATCAGCGCTTCGGTAAGGGAAAGGGTGCCGGACATGGTTCTTTTTCCACAGCGATAAAAAATGCCGGCGCGCGGGCCGGCACTCGTAGCAAGCTCGCGATGACCGTCGGATTCACAGTCATCGCATCGGCTCAGGCAAAGAGCGTTTCGTACTGCTCGGCGGAAAATCCGAGCGTCTTCACGCGTCCGTTCACCACCACGACCGGCCGCTTGATGATCGACGGCTTGTGGATCATCAGCGCGATCGCGCCGTTGGTCGTGTCGGCTTCGGCCTTGTGCACGTCCGACAGGCCGCGCCACGTCGTGCCGCGCTTGTTGATGAGCTGATCGAGCGATACGTCCTTCAGCCAGTCCTGAACCAGCTTCTCGTTCACGCCGGCTTTCTTGAAGTCGTGAAACTCGAACGGCACGCCGTGCTCTTCCAGCCACACGCGCGCCTTCTTCACCGTGTCGCAGTTCGGAATGCCGTAGACGACAGTCGTCGGGGTGGATCCGCGTGCCAAAATCAGTCGCCTCGCAGCAGTTCGTTCAGGCCGACTTTCGCGCGCGTCTTGGCGTCGACCTTCTTCACGATGACCGCGCAGTACAGGCTGTGCGAGCCGTCCTTCGACGGCAGGTTGCCCGCGACGACGACCGAGCCCGCCGGAATGCGGCCGTACGTGACTTCGCCGGTTTCGCGATCGTAGATCTTCGTCGACTGGCCGAGATACACGCCCATCGAGATGACGGAATTCTCTTCGACGATCACGCCTTCCACGACTTCCGAACGCGCGCCGATGAAGCAGTTGTCCTCGATGATGACCGGGTTCGCCTGCAGCGGCTCCAGCACGCCGCCGATGCCCACGCCGCCCGACAGGTGCACGTTCTTGCCGATCTGCGCGCACGAGCCGACGGTCGCCCACGTATCGACCATCGTGCCTTCGTCGACATATGCGCCGATGTTGGTGTAAGACGGCATCAGCACGACGTTCTTCGCGATGAACGAGCCGCGGCGCGCGATGGCCGGCGGCACGACGCGGAAACCGCCCGCCGCGAAGTCTTCGGCCGTGTAGTTCGCGAACTTCGAGGGCACCTTGTCGTAGAACTGCGTGTAGTTGTAAGACCCGCCACCGGCAGGCATCGGCGCGTTGTCTTCCAGTCGGAACGACAGCAGCACGGCCTTCTTGAGCCACTGATTCACGACCCAGTCGCCATCGCGCTTTTCGGCGACGCGCATCTGGCCTTTGTCGAGCTGCTCGATCGCATGCGCGACGGCTTCGCGGACTTCGGCGGGCGCGGCCTTGGGCGACAGCTCGGCGCGGTTTTCCCAGGCGGTATCGATGATGCTCTGAAGTTGTTGCGACATAGTTGGTATCAAGGATGGGTAGTTGGGCCGGCTACGTTTCAGAACCGTTTGTCAGGAACTGAGCGTGCGGCAGAATTCGACGATGCGGCGAGCGCCTTCGACACATTCCCCGGTTTCAGCGACGAGCGCGATGCGCACGAAACCTTCGCCGGGATTCGCGCCGTGCGCCGTGCGAGCGAGAAAGGAGCCCGGCAGAACCGTCACATTATAGTCGGCGTAAAGGCGTGCAGCGAACTGGGTATCGGTGAGCCCGGTGCCCGAAACGTTCGCCCAGAGGTAGAACGCGGCGTCGGGCAAACGCACGTCGAGGACGTCCGCGAGCATCGGCGTGACCGTCTGGAATTTTTTCAGATACTGCGCGCGGTTGTCGCGCACGTGCGTTTCATCCTGCCACGCGACGATGCTCGCGCGCTGAAACACCGTCGACAGCGCCGCGCCGTGATACGTGCGATAGAGCAGGAAGTCCTTCAGGATCGACGCATCGCCCGCGACGAAGCCCGAACGCATGCCCGGCACGTTCGAGCGCTTGGACAGGCTCGACAGCATCACGAGACGGTCGAAGTTGCGATTGAGCAGCCGCGCGGCTTCGAGGCCGCCGAGCGGCGGATTGCTCTCGTCGAAATAGATCTCCGAATAACACTCGTCCGATGCGATCACGAAGCCGTGCCTGTCCGACAGCGCGAAGAGTTCGCGCCAGTTTTCGAGCGTGAGCACGGCGCCCGTCGGGTTGCCCGGCGAGCAGACGTAGAGCAGTTGCGTGCGCGCCCAGATCTCTTCGGGCACCGCCGAGTAATCGCACGCGAAGTTGCGCGCCGGATCGCTGTTGACGAAGTACGGCTCGGCGCCCGCGAGCAGGGCCGCGCCTTCGTAGATTTGATAGAACGGGTTCGGACAGAGTACGATGGGCGGTTCTGCGGCCTTGTTCGTGCGGCTGTCGATCACGGTCTGCGCGAGCGCGAAAAGCGCCTCGCGCGAGCCGGAGACAGGCAGCACTTCGGTTGCCGGATCGATCGATTCGAGGCCGTAACGCTGCATCACCCATGCCGCGATCGCACGGCGCAACGGCTCGCTGCCGAGCGTCGCCGGGTAGCTCGCGAGGCCGTCGAGCGAATCGATCACCGCATCGCGGATCAGCGCGGGCGTCGGATGCTTCGGCTCGCCGATGCCGAAGCTGATCGGCGTGAATCCCGCGCGCGGCTCGATGCCCTTGAAGAGCAGACGAAGCTTTTCGAATGGATAAGACTGAAGTTTCTCGAGAAGTGGATTCACGGCGTGACCGGTAAGCAGTGAGCGATGCGCGCGAGGCGAGAAGCGCCTGCGAGCGCGGCAATCGGAAGAATCGAACGGACGTGAAACGAACTCACGATTATAGCGCGTGGCGTCGCGCCGGAAACGGCGGGCGGCGCGCGCCACGAAGGACGAAAACACGAGTGATGCCGGACGCAATGCAAGGACCATCTCGATGACGAGCAGCGTGCGCAATGCATGGCCGACGCTCGCAATCATGCTCGGCGCGTCGGTGTGGGGCCTTGTCTGGTATCCAATGCGGATGCTTGCCGCCATGGGCCTCTCCGGCACGGCCGCGAGCGCGACGACGAGCGCCGCCGCGTGCGTCTTCGTGCTCGTCGCGAAACGCCGCTCGATCAGTACGCTGTCGTGGCACTGGCTGCTCGTCGGGCTCGGCGTGGCCGCAGGCGTGACTAATATCGGTTTCGTGTGGGGCGCGATCCACGGTCAGGTGATGCGCGTGCTGCTGCTCTTCTATCTGACGCCCGCGTGGACCGCGATCTTCGCGCACTTCATCCTGAAAGAGCGTCTCACGCGCGCCGACGCCGCGCTCTCGCTCCTCTCGCTCGCGGGCGCGGTCACCATGCTCTGGTCGCCCGAACTCGGCATGCCGCTGCCGGCCGATCTCGCCGAATGGTCGGGTCTGATGGGCGGCATGGGCTTCGCGATGAGCAACGTGCTCGTCGTGAAAGTCACCCGTACGCTGCCCGCGATGAAGCCCGAGATGCGCACGGCGGTGATCTTCGGCGGCGCGGCGCTCATCGCGTCCATCGTCACGCTGTTCGAGCCGATGCCCGCGCCGCCCGCAGCCGCTCTCTTGCCGACCGTGAGCCTGATCGTGATCGGGCTGGGCGTCGTGCTCGCCGGCAACAACATGATCGTGCAACTCGGCCTCGCGCGCGTGCCGGCCAATCGTGCGTCGATCATCATGCTGTTCGAACTCGTCGTCACGGCGCTGTCGGCGTGGCTCTTCGCAGGCGAAGTCCCCGGCGCGCGAGAATGGGCGGGCGGCGCGTGCATCGTCGTTGCATGCGTGCTGTCGGCGTGGGTGCATCGGCCGCGGGCAGCGCGCTCGCCTTCGTCCGCAGCGTCCGACATCGCGATAGAAGTGCCGGAAAGCAAAAAGAAATCGACTCGCGCGATGGTATGATGGAGTCCGCTTTCGCCGGGCCAGTTGATGGTGCTTCACTGCCGCGCGGCCGGGAAACGACGGGCCGTGCTGCGGCCTGTCCGCCATATATCCTCCGTCACTCATTCAAAACAGCGATATCGCCGTGCGTCTGACCTCGATAAAACTCGCTGGCTTCAAGTCCTTCGTCGATCCCACGCATTTCCAGGTCCCCGGCCAACTGGTCGGCGTCGTCGGGCCGAACGGCTGTGGCAAGTCCAATATCATCGATGCCGTGCGCTGGGTGCTCGGCGAATCGCGCGCCTCCGAGTTGCGCGGCGAATCGATGCAGGACGTGATCTTCAACGGATCGACGGCGCGCAAACCCGGCAGCCGGGCTAGCGTCGAACTCATTTTCGATAACGGCGACGGCCGCGCCGCCGGTCAATGGAGCGCCTACGGCGAAATCGCCGTGAAGCGCGTGCTCACGCGCGACGGCACTTCCAGCTACTACATCAACAATCTGCCCGCGCGCCGTCGCGACATACAGGACATCTTCCTCGGCACGGGTCTCGGCCCGCGCGCCTACGCGATCATCGGGCAGGGCATGATCGCGCGCATCATCGAGGCGAAGCCCGAAGAGCTGCGCGTGTTCCTCGAAGAAGCCGCGGGCGTGTCGAAGTACAAGGAGCGCCGCCGCGAGACGGAGAACCGTCTGCATGACACGCGCGAGAACCTGACGCGCGTCGAAGACATCATCCGCGAGCTGTCGACGAACCTCGAAAAGCTCGAAGCGCAGGCGGTCGTCGCGACGAAGTACAAGGAACTGCAGGCCGAAGGCGAAGAGAAGCAACGCCTTCTGTGGCTCTTGCGCAAGAAGGAAGCGGGCAACGAAGCCGAGCGTCAGCAGCGCGCGATTCGCGAGGCCCAGGTCGAGCTCGAAGCGCAGACGGCGCGTCTGCGTGAAGTCGAAGCGCAACTGGAAACGCTGCGCGTCGCGCACTACAGCGCGAGCGACGCGATGCAAGGCGCGCAAGGCTCGCTCTACGAAGCCAATGCCGAAGTGAGCAGGCTCGAAGCGGAGATCCGCTTCATCGTCGAGTCGCGCAATCGCGTGCAGGCGCAGATCGCCGCGCTCACCGCGCAGCGCGAGCAATGGCAGGTGCAGGCGCAAAAGGCGCGCGACGAAATCGATACCGCGACCGAAGCGCTCGCCGAAGGCGAAGAAAAGGCCGCGATCGCGCAGGAAAATGCCGCCGCGAAACACGACGCGCTGCCCGCGCTCGAAGCGCGCTGGCGCGACGCACAAGCGCAATTGAACGAAGAGCGCGCGGGCATCGCGCGCGCGGAACAGGCGCTCAAGCTCGAAGCGGCGCATCAGCGCAACGCGGATCAGCAGCTTCAGCAATTGCAGCAGCGTCAGGAGCGTCTGAAGAGCGAGGCGAGCGGTCTGGATGCGCCCGACGAAGCGCATCTCGAAGAGTTGCGCATGCAGCTCGCGGAAAACGAAGAGATTCTCGCCGAAGCACAAGCGCGTCTCGCCGATGCGCAGGAAACCGTGCCGCGTCTGGACGCCGAGCGCCGCGCCGCGCAGGAACGCGTGCAGAAGGAAAGCGCGCAGATCCATCAGCTCGAAGCGCGTCTCGCCGCGTTGAAGCAGCTTCAGGAAAGCGTGCAGACGGAAGGCAAGGTCCAGCCGTGGCTCGACAAGCACGAGCTCGGCGCGCTGCCGCGTCTGTGGAAGAAGCTGCACGTCGAGACCGGCTGGGAAGCGGCGCTCGAATCCGTGCTGCGGGAGCGTCTCGCCGCGCTGGAAGTATCGAATCTGGATTGGGTCAAGGCGTTCGCCACGGATGCGCCGCCCGCCAAGCTCGCGTTCTACTCGCCGCCCGTCGCGGGCAAGCCGGTCGACGCGCCGCAAGGCTTGCGCTCGCTGCTGTCGCTCGTGCGCATCGACGATCCGGGCCTGCGCGCCGTGCTCAACGAATGGCTCGCCACGACTTTCGTCGCCGACGATCTCGCGCAGGCGCTCGCTTCGCGCAATCAGTTGCCGGATGGCGCCGCGTTCGTCGTGAAGGCGGGGCATATCGTGACGCGCGTGGGCGTGCAGCTTTACGCGTCGGATTCCGAGCAGTCGGGCATGCTCGCGCGTGCGCAGGAAATCGAGAATCTGACGAAGCAGGTGCGCGCGCAGGCTTTGCTGTCCGATGAAGCCAAGGCCAACGCCGTGCGTGCCGATGCCGCCCACACGCAAGGCTCGCAGACGCTCGCGGAAGCGCGCGCCGCCGCTGAACGCGCGACGCAGCGCGTGCACGCGTTGCAGATGGACGTGCTCAAGCTCGCGCAGGCGCACGAACGCTATACGCAGCGCAACACGCAGATCGGCGAGGAGCTCGAAGAGATCGCCGCGCAGGTCGACGAGCAGCGTGCCTTGCGCGCCGAATCGGAAGCCGCGTTCGAACGTCACGATGGCGAAATCGCGCAATTGCAGGCGCGTTTCGAAGACAACCAGCTTGCGTTCGAGTCGCTCGACGAGGAACTCACGAACGCGCGCCACGAACTGCGCGAACTGGAACGCGCCGAGAGCGATGCCAGCTTCGCCGTGCGCGGCCTCGCCGCGAAGATCGACGAATACAAGCGCAATATCGAGACGGCGCACGATCAGAGCGAGCGCATCGCGGGCACGCTGGAAGACGCGCGCGCCGAACTCGAAACCATCAACGAACAGACCGCGCAGACCGGCCTGCAGGACGCGCTCGAAGTGCGCGCGGCGCGCGAGGAAGCGCTGCATGCGGCGCGCGTCGAACTGGACGATCTGACCGCGCGTCTGCGTCAGGCCGACGAGCAGCGCCTCATGGCCGAACGTTCGCTGCAGCCGCTGCGCGACAAGATCAACGAGTTGCAACTGAAGGAGCAGGCGGCGCGCATCAGCGGCGAGCAGTTCGTCGAGCAGTTGCAGGCAGCCGGCGTCGATGAAGCCGAGCTCGCAGAAAAGCTCACGCCGGACATGAAGCCGTCGTATCTGCAGGGCGAAGTCACGCGGCTGAACAACGCGATCAACGCGCTCGGCCCGGTCAACATGGCCGCGCTCGAGGAACTCGCAGCAGCGACCCAGCGCAAGCATTTCCTCGACGCGCAGTCCGCGGATCTGAACGACGCCATCGGCACGCTGGAAGACGCGATCCAGAAGATCGATCAGGAAACGCGCGCGCTGCTGCAAGGCACCTTCGACGAAGTGAACCGTCACTTCGGCGAACTGTTCCCGCGCCTTTTCGGCGGCGGTCAGGCGAAGCTCATCATGACCGGCGATGAAATCCTCGACGCCGGCGTGCAGGTCATGGCGCAGCCGCCCGGCAAGAAGAATTCGACGATTCACCTGCTTTCGGGCGGCGAAAAGGCGCTGACCGCGACCGCGCTCGTGTTCGCGATGTTCCAGTTGAACCCTGCGCCGTTCTGTCTGCTCGACGAAGTCGACGCGCCGCTCGACGACGCCAACACCGAGCGCTTCGCGAACCTCGTGCGCGCGATGTCGGCCAAGACGCAGTTCCTGTTCATCTCGCACAACAAGATCGCGATGGAAATGGCGCAGCAACTGATCGGCGTGACGATGCAGGAGCAGGGCGTGTCGCGCATCGTCGCGGTGGACATGGAAGCGGCGGCGGGCTTCGCGCAGAACGGCTGAAGCATCGCGCTCGCGAGAGTTTGATTGAGTGAAAGGGCCGGACGAGGTTTCCGGCAGCGTGCGTCAAGGCGCGGAGTGGCGCGCATCGGCCAGGCGGCGGCGAGAAGCCGGAACGCGGCGATGCGCGCGACAGATCGCGCGGCGCTTCGTAACTTAAAAGAATGATGGAGCCTGCATGGACGAGTTGACACTCGGTTTGATTGGAGCCGGAGCCGTGGTGGTGGGCGGCGTGGTCGTGTACAACGCGTGGCAGAGCGCGAAGGTGCGTCGCAAGATGCCGCGTCCGATGCCGGACGAAGCGGCGGATGCGCTCGCGCGCCAGGAAGCGGACGACGAGCAGCCGTTCATCGAGCCCGTGCGTCAGTCGCGGCGCGAGCCCGTAGCGGGCGGCGCCGATGGCGCCGATGCCGAACCGCGCGATACGCGTGTCGAGCCGAGCTTCGGCACGGCGAACGAGTCGACGGCGGCGGCTCCCGTCGCGCCTGCCGATACCGCCGTCGATCTCCAGGCCGAGGCGACGTCCGCCAATGGCGCGTCCGAGGAAGCGCCAAGTGCCACCGAAGACGAGCGCACCGAACCGGTGATGCCCGCCGCGACGACGATTTCGCAGGCGCCGCCGGCGGTCGTCGATCGCCGCATCGATTGTGTCGTGCCGATTCGCCTCGCCGCGCCGGTTGCGGGCGATCGCGTGATCCCGCTTGCGCAGCGCCTGCGCCGCGCGGGCACGAAGCCCGTGACGATCGAAGGCAAGGCCGAAGGCGACAGCGCGTGGGAGTTGCCGCGAAACGGCGTGCGCTACGAGGAGTTGCGCGCGGCCGCCCAGCTCGCGAACCGCGGCGGCCCGCTCAACGAACTCGAATTCTCGGAGTTCGTGACCGGCGTGCAGCGGCTTGCCGACGCCATCGACGGCGCGCCCGAATTCCCCGACATGATGGAAACCGTCGGCATGGCGCGCGAGCTGGACGCGTTCGCCGCGCAATGCGACGCGCAGCTCTCGATCAACATCCTCTCCGACGGCGCGCCGTGGTCCGCGAACTACGTGCAGGCGGTGGCGTCGCAAGACGGCCTTTTGCTCTCGCGCGACGGCACACGCTTCGTCAAACTCGACGCGAAGCAGAATCCGGTCTTCATGCTCCAGTTCGGCGACACGAACTTCCTGCGCGACGACCTCACCTACAAGGGCGGCCAGATGATCACGCTGGTGCTCGACGTGCCCGTCGCCGACGAAGACATCCTGCCGTTCCGCCTGATGTGCGATTACGCGAAGTCGCTGTCGGAGCGTATCGGCGCGCGTGTCGTCGACGACCAGCGCCGGCCCTTGCCGGAGTCCGCGCTGCTCGCCATCGAGAAGCAGTTGATGACGCTCTACGCGAAGCTGGAGCAGGCGGGCATTCCGGCCGGCTCGCCCGCGACGCGGCGTCTTTTCAGCCAGTAACTTTTTGCTGCGCGCAGTCGGCAAGGCGCTCGCTTGCCAGGAGAATCGCGCCCCAGCCGGGGCGCTTTTCTTTGCGTGCGCGCCGCCGCACCGACGCCCGCACTTAGGCCGTTTGGCCTAGGCCACGATTTACCGATCTTCTGAGACAATCGAACGGTCGGTTGACTGACTTACCTACTTTCTCGAAGCCGCATGTCCGCAAAATCAAAAGCCGAATCCGCCGCGACCGCGAAGTCGGGCGCCGCCGTGCCCAGCGCCGCTCGTCCGGCCGAGCGCGCGGCGTGGCTGCGTTCGGAACTGGAACGCGCGAACTACGCGTATTACGTACTGGATCAGCCGGATCTGCCCGACGCCGAGTACGACACGCTCTTCAAGGAACTTCAGGGCATCGAGACCGAGCATCCGGATCTGATCACGCCGGATTCGCCGACGCAGCGCGTGGGCGGCGAAGTCGCCGAAGGATTCACGCCGGTCGTCCATGACGTGCCGATGCTTTCGCTCAACAACGGCTTCGCGGACGAGGACATCGCCGCATTCGACAAGCGCGTGTCCGACGCGCTGGGCCACGCGAGCGTCGAATATGCGTGCGAGCTCAAGTTCGATGGTCTCGCCATTTCCCTGCGTTACGAGGACGGCCATTTCGTGCAGGCCGCGACGCGCGGCGACGGCGCGACGGGCGAGGACGTGACGGCGAACGTACGCACCATCCGCTCGATTCCGCTCACGCTGAAGGGCAAGAACGTGCCGAAACGGCTCGACGTGCGCGGCGAAGTGCTGATGTTCAAGCGCGATTTCGAGCGCCTGAATGCGCGTCAGCGCGAAGCGGGCCAGCGCGAGTTCGCGAATCCGCGCAACGCGGCGGCGGGCGGCTTGCGTCAGCTCGATCCGAAAATGACCGCGCAGCGTTCGCTGTCGTTCTTCGCTTATGGCATCGGCGTGCTCGAAGGCGCGGAGATGCCCGCGACGCACGCCGCGTTGCTCGACTGGTACAAGGAAATGGGCTTGCCGGTGAACGCGGAGCGCGCCGTGGTCGAAGGCGCCGACGGTTTGCTCGCCTTCTTCCACCGGATCGGCGAGAAGCGCGAGAAGCTGCCGTACGACATTGACGGCGTCGTCTACAAGGTCGACCGCCGCGACGAGCAGGATAAGCTCGGCTTCGTGTCGCGCGCGCCGCGTTTCGCGCTCGCGCACAAATTCCCGGCGCAGGAAGCGCTGACGCAACTGCTCGCCATCGACGTGCAGGTCGGTCGGACGGGCGCGATCACGCCGGTCGCGCGTCTCGCGCCGGTGTTCGTCGGCGGTGCGACGGTCACGAACGCGACGTTGCACAACGAGGACGAAGTGCGGCGCAAGGACATCCGCATCGGCGATACCGTCACGGTGCGCCGCGCGGGCGACGTGATCCCCGAAGTCGTCGGCGCCATTCTTGAGCGCCGTCCCGCCGACGCGCGCGAATTCGTCATGCCGACGGAGTGCCCCGTCTGCGGCTCGAAGATCGAGCGCCTGCCGGACGAGGCGATCGCGCGCTGCACGGGCGGGTTGTTCTGTCCCGCTCAGCGCAAGCAGGCACTGTGGCACTTCGCGCAGCGCCGCGCGCTCGATATCGACGGGCTGGGTGAGAAGATCATCGATCAACTCGTCGAGCAGAATCTCGTGCGTACGCCCGCGGATCTGTTTAATCTCGGCTTTTCGACGCTCGCGGCGCTCGACCGTTTCGCCGACAAATCCGCGCAGAACCTGATCGATTCGCTCGAAAAAGCGAGGAAGACGACGCTCGCGCGCTTCATCTATGCGCTCGGCATCCGGCACGTGGGCGAATCGACGGCGAAGGATCTCGCGAAGCATTTCGGCTCGCTCGATCCGATCATGGCTGCTTCGGTCGAAGAGCTGCTCGAAGTCAACGATGTCGGGCCGATCGTCGCCGAGGCCATCCACAATTTCTTCAGCGAAGAACACAACAAGCATGTGATCGAGCAGTTGCGCGTCAAGGTGTCGTGGCCGGAAGGGCCGCCCGCGCCGAAAGCGCCGCAGGGCGTGCTGGCCGGCAAGACCGTCGTGCTGACGGGCACGCTGCCCACGCTATCGCGCGAGGAAGCGAAGGAAATGCTGGAGTCGGCGGGTGCGAAGGTTGCCGGTTCCGTATCGAAAAAGACCGACTACGTCGTGGCGGGCGCGGAAGCGGGCAGCAAGCTCGCCAAGGCGGAGGAACTCGGGGTTCCTGTTCTCGACGAAGAGGCCATGCGTAAGCTTTTGGAAGGAGTCACTCCATGATTCGCGAAATCCTGAAGATGGGCGATCCGCGGCTTTTGCGTATCGCGCAGCCGGTCGAGCATTTCGACACGCCCGAACTGCACGCGCTCGTGCAGGATATGTTCGATACGATGCGCGACGCCAACGGCGCGGGGCTGGCCGCGCCGCAGATCGGCGTCGATCTGCAGGTGGTGATCTTCGGCTTCGGGCAGAACGAGCGTTATCCGGACGCGCCGTCGGTGCCGGAGACGGTGCTCATCAATCCGATCATCACGCCGAACGGACACGACATGGAGGAGGGTTGGGAAGGCTGTCTGTCCGTGCCGGGTTTGCGCGGCGCGGTGCAGCGTTTCTCGATGATCCGCTATCAGGGTTTCGATCAGTACGGCAAAGCCATCGAACGCCTCGCCGAGGGCTTTCACGCGCGCGTCGTGCAGCACGAGTGCGACCATCTGATCGGCAAGCTCTATCCGATGCGTATCACCGACTTTTCGAAGTTCGGCTTCACCGAAGTGCTGTTTCCGGGTCTCGATCCCGCGCGCGACGACTGACGCCGCGCGGTTGGAATCGCAACGAATCAGCCTGAATACGGAGAGCCGCTTTCGCGAGAAGCGGCTTTTTCTTTACGCCAACGTTTTCGGATTGCCGCTGACGTCGGGTTGACGAAACAGCGCGACATGCTCCGGATTCGCGGATGCCTGCAGGCGTCCGTCGGGCAGACGGGCGATCACCATTTCACCCACGCCGGGGCTCGTCACGACGACTTCGTCGCGCAGGGCGAGGAGGGCTTCGAGCCGTCGCCGGCCACTCACGATCTCCAGACCGGTTCCCGTCTCACGAACGATGATCTCAACTGACATGGCGATTCTCCATCAATGCCGTTCAATGCTGCTGATCCTGCTGTCTGGTTTATCGGATCGATGACTTATTTTCTTTAGCCAAAAAGCCGCCAAAAATGAAACGGCACGACCGGAATTGCGTCGTGCCGTTTTTCTGCTGGAACGTCGCATTTTTGCGACGCAATACGACGCCGCGCGAACGTTCGATCGACGTGCGCGCGAACTGCTCGGTTTGCTCAGAAGGTCTCGTTCGGGCCGAGATAGCGCCACTGGCCGGGGGGCAGCGCGCCGAGCGTCACGTAGCCCATGCGAATGCGCTTCAGACCGACCACTTCCAGTCCGACGAGCTCGCACATGCGGCGGATCTGCCGCTTCTTGCCTTCGCGGAGCACGAAGCGCAGTTGTTCGCCGTTTTGCCAGCTCACCTGCGCGGTTTTGAGCGGCACGCCGTCGAGTTCGAGGCCGTGACGCAGGAGCGCGAGTTTTTCGGCGGGGAAATGCTGATCGACGTCGACCGTATGCTCGCCGAAGCGCACGCGCACGAGGTATTCCTTGTCGACTTCCGAGTGGCCGCCGATCAGTTGTTTCGCGATGCGGCCGTCCTGCGTGAGCACGAGAAGTCCCGTCGAGTCGATGTCCAGGCGGCCCGCCGGCGCGAGCGTGCGCAGATGGCTCGGCGCGAAGCGCACACCCGAGTGGTCCTCGTTCCAGTGATTGGCCGGGTTGATGAGCGTGACCGCGGGCTCGTAGCCGTCTTCCGCCTGACCCGAGACGTAGCCGACCGGCTTGTGCAGCAGGATCGTGACGAGGCGCGCCTGCGCGGAATGCGCCGCGGGCAGGATTTCGATGTTCTGCGTCGGACGGATGCGCGTGCCGAGCGTGTCGATGACTTCGCCGTCGACGAGCACCCAGCCTTTCTCGATCCATTCGTCGGCTTCACGGCGCGAGCAGAGGCCGAGCTCCGACATCACTTTCGACAGGCGCACGAGGCCGTCGTGGTGATCGCGATGCTTCGGCGCGGACTCCGCGACGGGCGCGGCGGGCTTCGTCGCAGGTTTCGCCGCTGGCTTGCGCGTATCGCCGCGATCGTCGCGTCTGGCGTACGGACGGTCGTTCTCATCGCGGCGTGCGGGACGCGCTCCGGGCGCGCGATCGTCGCGTGACTTGCGCGGATCGCGTTCGTTGAAAGCGGGACGCGAATCGTCGCCGCGCGGTTTGAAGGGACGACGTTCATCGGCGCCCGATGCGCGTTCGCCACGCGGCGGCCTGTCGTCGAACGACTTGCGCGGACCACGTTCACCGAAAGCGGGACGCGAATCGTCGCCGCGCGGTTTGAAGGGACGACGTTCATCGGCGCCCGACGCGCGTTCGCCACGCGGCGGCCTGTCGTCGAACGACCTGCGCGGACCACGCTCGCCAAACGCCGGACGCGAATCGTCACCACGCGGTTTGAACGGGCGACGTTCATCGCTACCCGATGTGCGTTCGCCACGCGGCGGCCTGTCGTCGAACGACTTGCGCGGACCACGCTCGCCAAACGCCGGACGCGAATCATCGCCACGCGGTTTGAACGGACGACGTTCATCGCCGCCCGACGTGCGTTCGCCACGCGGCGGCCTGTCGTCGAACGACTTGCGCGGACCACGTTCACCGAAGGCGGGACGCGAATCGTCACCACGCGGTTTGAACGGACGACGTTCATCGCCACCCGACGGACGCTCGCCACGCGCAGGCGGACGACCCTCGAACGACTTGCGCGGACCACGTTCACCGAACGCGGGACGCGAATCATCGCCACGCGGTTTGAACGGACGACGTTCATCGCCACCCGATGAACGCTCGCCACGCGCAGGCGGACGACCTTCGAACGACTTGCGCGGACCGCGTTCACCGAACGCCGGACGCGAATCGTCACCACGCGGCTTGAAAGCACGCGGCTCACGCGGCGCATCGCTGCGCTTGTCGGCCGGCTGGCCCGAGCGCTTCGGACGCGCCTCGTCCGGCGACGGTGCGCGAACGGGCTTGCGCCCGGTGGTCGTGCCGGCTCGAACCGGCGAACGCGTTGCCGAGGTCGGACGCGGATGTTTGGCTGTCAGTTTGACGCGCATAAAGTCTCAGGCTGCGATCGCGCGCAGCAGTTCGGTTTCCACCTGGATCTGGGTGCGGTTGTTCGACAGGCTCTTGCCGTCGAGCAGAAACACGTCTTCGACGCGTTCGCCGAGCGTGTTGATCCGTGCCGCCTGCACGCCGATCCGGTGTTGCGCCAGAACGCGCGCGATCGAATAAAGAAGGCCCTGCCGGTCGTTCGCCGACACGGATAGGATGTAGTACTGGCCGCGATCGTCGGGACGCAGGTCCACGCGCGGCGTGATCGGAAACGTACGCACGAGCCGCGACACGCGGCCCTTCGACGGTTCCGGGAGAATACGCTCGTCCGTGAGCAGCGTGGCCAGTTGCTGCTCGACGAGATTGGCGATGTCGCGATAACTGCCGTCGTGATCCGGATGGGCCACGAGGAAGTTGTCGAGCGCATAGCCGTGGCGGGTCGTCGTCACGCGCGCATCGAGCACGGAAAGCCCGTTCTTGTCGAAATACGCGCAGATGCCGGCGAAAAGATCCGGCCGATCCTTCAGATAGACGAGCACCTGCAGCGCGGCGCCGATGGGCGAGGGCCGCGCCCGCACGATCGGCTCCTCGCTCGCGACGTGCCGATAGAGCACGCGCGTCTGCCACGCGATGTCGGCCGGATCGTGACGCAGGAAATAGCCGACGTCGAGCTGATCCCAAAGCCGCTTCTGCGCGCCTTCGGGAACCGTTTCGAGCCGCAGCAGCGCGAGCGCCGCTTCCTGCCGCGATTTGAGTTCCGAATGCGCGTCGGTCTGCGCACCGCCGAGCACGGCTTGCGTCGCGCGGAAGAGATCTTCCAGCAGCTTGCCCTTCCAGTTGTTCCAGACTTTCGGACTCGTGCCGCGGATATCGGCGACGGTCAGCAGATACAGCGCCGTGAGCCGGCGTTCCGTCTTCACGACGGAGGCGAACTGCTTGATGACGTCCGGATCGCTCGTGTCCTGCTTCTGCGCGACCTGACTCATCGTCAGATGCTGCTGCACGAGCCACACGACGAGCTCGGTGTCTTCCTCGCCGATGTCGTGTTCGCGGCAGAAGCGCCGGGCATCGGCCATGCCGAGCGTCGAATGATCGCCGCCGCGGCCTTTCGCGATATCGTGAAAGAGCGCCGCGACGTACAGCACCCACGGGCGCTCGAAATTGCCCATCAGCTGGCTGCAGAACGGATATTCGTGCGCGTGCTCGGCGATCGCGAAGCGCCGCAGATTGCGCAGCACCATCAGGATGTGCTGATCGACCGTGTAGACGTGATAGAGATCGTGCTGCATCTGTCCGACGATGCGCCGGAAGTTCAGCAGATAGCGCCCGAGCACGCTCGTCTGGTTCATCAGGCGAAACGCGTGCGTGATGCCTTCGGGCTGCTTGAGAATCTCCATGAACAGCCGGCGATTTTCCGGGTCGCGCCGCCAGTCGCGGTTCATCAGATCGCGCGCGTTGTAGATCGCCCGCAGCGTCCGCGCCGAAAATCCCTTGATGCCGCGCGTTTGTTCGTACAGCAGAAACGCTTCGAGAATGGCGTGCGGCTCGCGCTCGAAGACATCGTCGCGGGCGATTTCCAGCATGCCTTGCTTCTCGACGAAACGCCCGTTGACGACGCGCGTGATGCCGCTCGTCGACGGAAAAAGCTGCGCTTCGACGTTCTGGATCAGGATGGTCGCGAGCTGCGTGACGGCTTTCGCCGCCCAGTAATAACGGCGCATCAACTGCTCGCTCGCGCGCTTGGCGGCGGTCGCCTTGAAGCCGAAGCTTTCCGCGAGCGGCGTCTGCAAGTCGAAGACGAGAATGTCCTGACGGCGCTTCGCGATGACGTGCAACCGCGCGCGCAGCGCCTTCAGGAAGCCTTCGTTGCGGCGCAGTTCGCGCGCTTCGCGTTCGGTGATGAGCCCGCGCGTGTCGAGTTCGCGCCAGCTGCTGCCGAAACCCGCTCCGCGCGCAATCCAGAGAATCAGTTGCAGATCGCGCAGGCCGCCGGGACTTTCCTTGATGTTCGGCTCGAGGCTGTAGGGCGTGTCCTGAAACTTCGCGTGCCGCTGGCGCATTTCCAGCACCTTCGCCTGGAAAAACGCGCGCGGATCGAGCGTCTCGTGGTAGCGCGCCGAGAAGCGCTGAAAAAGTTGCGTATCGCCGCAGATGCGCCGCGCTTCGAGCAACGACGTCTGCACGGTGATGTCGTTGCCCGCCTCGGCGATGCATTGCTCCACCGAGCGCACGCTGCTGCCGATATCGAGCCCGAGATCCCACGCCATGCCGATGAAGCGCTCGACGCGGCCGTTGAGCTCCGCGTCGCTGCCGTGCGGCGATGCGTCGGGCAGCAGGACGAGAATGTCGACGTCGGAGTAGGGCGCGAGCTCGCCGCGTCCGTAGCCGCCGACCGCAACGAGCGCCGCGCTGTCCGGCATGTCGCAGGCGGACCACGCGCCTTTGAGGGCGTCGTCGGTGGCGCGGGCGAGCGCGCGCATCAGCGGTTCGACGTTCGAGCCGGACTGAAAGCGTTCGATGAGCGCCGCCTTCGCCACCTTGTAGGCGGCGCGCAACGATTCACAGGGCGTGGCGACAGCGGCGGTGACGCTCATGGATCGACCAAAAAGGAGGTGGGGGCGCGCCGGCGGGAAAGCGGGCGCGCGGGGAGACGGAGAATCAGGCCGTTGCCGCGATCAGCTGCGACGGCGCCTGCGTGCCCGCCGAGACGGTCAGCACTTCGTAGCCCGTCGGCGTGACGAGCACCGTGTGCTCCCATTGCGCCGAGAGGCTGCGGTCGCGCGTCTTGACGGTCCACTGATCCGGCATGGTGCGGATTTCGCGGCGGCCGGCGTTGATCATCGGTTCGACGGTGAAGATCATGCCCGCCTGCAGTTCGATGCCCGTGCCCGCGCGGCCGTAATGCAGCACCTGCGGCTCCTCGTGGAACACCTGGCCGATGCCGTGGCCGCAATATTCGCGCACGACGCTGTAGCCTTGCGACTCCGCGTGCTTCTGGATCGCCGCGCCGATATCGCCGAGATGCGCGCCAGGGCGCACCTGATCGATGCCGAGCCACATGCAGTCGAACGTGGTCTGCACGAGGCGCTTCGCCAGAATCGAGCCCTCGCCGACGATGAACATGCGGCTCGTGTCGCCGAAATATCCGTTCTTGATGACGGTGATGTCGATATTGAGCGCGTCGCCGTTCTTCAGCACTTTCTCGCCGGGGATGCCGTGACAGATCACGTCGTTCACGGAAATGCACGTGGCCTTCGGGTACGGCGGATAGCCGGGCGGCTGATAATTGAGCGGTGCGGGAACGGTGCCTTGTTCCTTCACCATATATTCGTGGCAAAGGCGATCGAGTTCTTCGGTGGTCACGCCGGGAACGATATGCGGCGTGATGAAATCGAGCACTTCGCTGGCGAGCCGGCAGGCGACGCGCATCTGTGCGATATCGTGTTCGTTTTTCAGCGTAATGGACATGACTTGGCCCGGAATGCGTCAATGCGGCAGTGAGCCGCGAAAGCGGCATTATCGCACCTTAGGAAATGCGCCGCACCCGGATAGTTCGAGGCGGGCGGCCGCGAAACACGAAACGCGCGCGCAATTCGGATCGGTCGTGCTGCTTGAGCCGACCAATCCTCACATGCTATACTCGCAGGCTAAGTCGTAATCCATATTGTCGTCACGATTTCATAAGACAATCGTGTCTGCAGGTGTGAAACGCGACTTAGTGTTAGTTGTTCCAGTCTGTTCAAGTCGATACGCAAGCCGGCGCACCCAGGGTGTCCGGCGTCCGGAAAGCAAAGATAACCGGGCGCGGGATGCGGCAGCCGGCTTAAGACCCAACCCTCGCGGAGAATTTTCATGGCAGTCACGATGCGTCAAATGCTGGAAGCCGGTGTCCACTTCGGTCACCAAACCCGCTTCTGGAATCCGAAGATGGCCCCGTACATCTTCGGTCATCGCAACAAGATTCACATCATCAACCTCGAAAAGACCCTGCCGCTCTACAACGACGCGCTGAAGTACGTGCGCCAGTTGGCAGCCAATCGCGGCACGATCCTTTTCGTCGGCACGAAGCGTCAGTCGCGCGACACGATCGCGCAGGAAGCGGCGCGCGCCGGCATGCCTTTCGTCAACGCCCGCTGGCTCGGCGGCATGATGACCAACTTCAAGACGCTGAAGGTTTCGATCAAGCGCCTGAAGGACATGGAAGCAGCGCTGGAATCGGGTGAAACCGAGCGGATGA
This sequence comes from Caballeronia sp. ATUFL_F2_KS9A, assembly GCF_023630765.1. Classification (NCBI taxonomy): domain Bacteria; kingdom Pseudomonadati; phylum Pseudomonadota; class Betaproteobacteria; order Burkholderiales; family Burkholderiaceae; genus Caballeronia; species Caballeronia sp. ATUFL_F2_KS9A. Next base: position 638,567 of record NZ_JALQEK010000002.1, read on the forward strand.
GCAAGAAGGAAGCGCTTCTGTTCGAGCGCGAAATGGTCAAGCTGCAGAAGTCGATCGGCGGCGTCAAGGACATGGGCGGCATTCCGGACGCGATGTTCGTCATCGACGTCGGCTACCACAAGATTGCTGTCACCGAAGCGAAGAAGCTCGGCATTCCGGTCATCGCCGTGGTCGACACGAACCACTCGCCGGAAGGCATCGACTACGTGATCCCGGGTAACGACGACGCATCCAAGGCCGTCGCGCTGTACGCTCAGGGCGTCGCTGACGCGATCCTCGAAGGCCGCGCGAACGCGGTGAACGACGTTGTGCAAGCTGTCCGTAACGGCGAAGGCGACGAGTTCGTCGAGGTCAACGCAGAGGCGTAATCGAGCCCTGTGGCCGACAAAAAAGGGGGCTTTGCGAAAGGCCCCTTTTTTTTAGTCGGCGCGATAGACATGCCAATTTTCCTGCCGTGGGCGGGCTGTAAAGCCGGCGGCACGTATCAAACAGACTCAAGGAGCGAATGATGGCGGCAATTACCGCAAGCATGGTGGCAGAACTGCGCGCGAAGACCGATGCGCCGATGATGGAATGCAAGAAGGCGCTGACGGAAGCCGACGGCGACATGGCGCGCGCGGAAGAGTTGCTGCGCGTGAAGCTCGGCAACAAGGCGAGCAAGGCGGCATCGCGCGTGACGGCTGAAGGCATCGTGACGGCGCACGTCGAAGGCGGCGTGGGCGCGCTCGTCGAGCTGAACTGCGAAACCGACTTTGTCGCGAAGAACGACGACTTCCTGGCTTTCGGCAAGACGATTGCTGAACTGGTCGCGAAGAACAACCCGGCCGACGTGGCCGCGCTGTCGGCGCTGCCGCTCGAAAGCTCGACGGTCGACGCAGTGCGTCTGGCGCTCGTCGGCAAGATCGGCGAAAACTTGTCGATCCGCCGCTTCGTGCGCTTCGACTCCGCGAACAAGGTTGCGTCGTACCTGCACGGCACGCGCATCGGCGTTCTGGTCGAATTCACGGGCGCTGACGAGCAAGTCGGCAAGGACGTCGCGATGCACGTCGCCGCGATGAAGCCGGTTTCGCTGTCGTCGGACGAAGTGCCGGCCGATCTGATCGCCAAGGAGCGCAGCATCGCCGAGCAGAAGGCTGCCGAGTCGGGCAAGCCGGCCGAGATCGTCGCGAAGATGGTCGAGGGCTCGATCCAGAAGTACCTGAAGGAAGTGTCGCTGCTGAACCAGCCGTTCGTGAAGAACGACAAGCAGACGATCGAGCAGTACCTGAAGGCGGCCGGCGCATCGGTGCAGAAGTTCGCGCTGTTCGTGGTTGGCGAGGGCATCGAGAAGCGTCAGGACGACTTCGCGGCCGAAGTGGCGGCGCAAGTCGCGGCGGCCAAGCAGTCCTAAGGCACGCTAAGGCTCGTTTAAGACGCGTGTGCTGTCATGGCGCGGCCGCGCGTCGGGCCCGCAGTACCGCGGCGGATCGTCCCGCCGCAAGAATTCAGCGATCCGGTTCGCACGAAGAGCGGGGGGGGGGGGGGGGGGGGGGGGGCCGGCCCCCCCCCCCCCCCCCCCCCCCCCCCCCCCCCCCCCCCCCGCGGCCGAGCCGCTCATGTTGCGCGAGAGTCTGCACGAGACCGAGCTTTTCGCGGACGAGCGCGACGTCTACGGA